>NZ_DAMAUN010000021.1:30173-78708 GCF_032078915.1 Lacrimispora sp.
CCCTTCAACTCTCGCCTGAAACGTCACTTCTGTAGTAGTTCCACCTGGAATATCCGGCAGCGGAAAGCCTGTATTAGGATCGGCTCCTGGCTCAGGAACTCCATTAACCATTGCACTTCCAGATATGAATAATAGACCAATAGGGATGCTATCCTTAAAAAATACATCTGTCAGAGGACTGGTACACGTATTTGTTAATTCAACCGTATACGTTACGATATCGCCTACTTTTGCAGTAAACGTGCTGCTTGATTTAACTGGAGTAAATGTTGGTACTAAGATTTCCTGTAAAGCAACATCATCAATCGCATAATCATTCCCTACAACAGCTTCTCCTTCACTGAAGAATTCCACTGTAATTTGAGTGTTATTCATAGAATTAATGACAGTTCCTATTTGTTTCCACTCTGGTGCATTTATATTAACTGGAATTTCAACTCCTAATGCTTGCTGAAACAGTACATTGCCGTTTTGATCAAGGATTCTGACACCTAACTGTGCTGGCGGAAAGCCTGTTACTTTAAAAAGATTAAGAATCCAGGTGCTGAATAAATAATTCGTATTCGGTGTAACCGGTACTGCAGACCTAAAAAATACGGCTCCTGGGTTAAATCCATTTACTACCATCATTCTTCCGGTTTCATTTCCTGTCGTATGGTCAGCGATACGCCACCAAGCCCCTATAACATTGCTCATTGCATCTGTCATAATATTTTGTACCGTATATTCTCCATCAATTGGTGTAAACTTAGTTGGATCCGGTACTACATACGTAAAATCTGGTGTAACATTGGGATATGGTTCGACCGCTGGTCCTGTATTGGCTGGTGTCCCTGACGGGAAGAATCCAAATGTTCCGTTATCTGCATCTGTAATAAGATTCGTATTGGATACCGTTGTACATGGGTCTAATATCGTTGCAATTGGTGTATAAATCACTGGGCCATTTAGTATATTTTGATTGGTTACATCCGCTCCTGTTACTGTTATTAATATTGTGTTAGGCGTTAAACAATCCAGGTTTGTTGACCCTGCGGGGGGATTTACAACAAAATTAATAGGGGGTGTTGCCGCTGTAGGAACTGGTCCTGCCATTGCCAGGGTAAAATCACCTGGTGTTGGTACTCCCCCCGCAGTACCATACGCTTCTACAATTCTATAGCTGCCATTTGGAACATTAATAAATGCATAATTTCCTGCAGCATCCGTAAGAACTACCAGCCTGACACCTGTTGTTATATTCTGTAATACAACAGGTACATTTGCTATTCCAGAATCACCAGCATCAATAGCAGCACTTCTATTTCTATCAAATATAATTTGACCTGATACTGTTGCCATATTATCACTCCTTTATATGAATTCTGTAATACTATAATATTCTTCCAAACTTTTATTGGTGACAGCCTAATCCTTTTATACTTACTCCCGTAACTCAAACTTCACGTTTTATCCTCTTTAAATTTGGGCATAAAAAAGAGAACCTTTTTACAGTTCTCTTAGTTTTAATTTTGATTATATCAATTGATATTTATGAAACCCTTAAACGCTTCTTTCTTTAGAATTTACTTGAAAGGTAATTGACTATTGTACTTATATCTTTATTGTTTCCGGAATCATTTATTTCCTGGCTCAGCTTATCGTCTCTTGTAAACGCCCCGTCATCCTCTTGCAGCAAAACGGTGGCTATTGGTTCTCCAGACGCACCATCATAGTTGTCTTCCGCAATAATAATTATATCCTTTAATCCATCCTTATTTACATCCTGAAATGAAACTGCTTTAACATCTACGCTGTAAGGGAGACCTGCATAGATATAATTAAGAATATCTCCTTCTTCATTGGTTAAATAAAATACTACAGGTATATGGTTTCCACCTGTTAATTTACCTGATACAAATTTAACATTACCCCATGAATCTAAATCCACCATAAAAGTTTGATCTTTGGTAAGTTCAAAACCATTTATATTTTTAAGATTATCTGGAGAAAATTCAAACGTACCTTCCGGAAGGCACATAATTGTATCTTCGGATCTCTCGGTTATTGTAATCGTGGCCTCAATGGTATTATCAGGTTTCAATAAAAGTTCAACAGTTCCCTTATTTCCCCTCGAATCATTTACAAGCTGGCACTCTGCTGTATCATTTATAATAGTTCCTTCAAGTTCCGCGCTATCCATATTGTATGCCGGGGCATTGCCCACTACAGTGATCTCCCCCTGGATTTTACCATCTGCAATTTTTGAAATTGTAATACATACGCCGCCGTTATCAGGAAAACCAGTATCAGTATTTCTGACCCATGTTTTTTTAAGATATTGCTTATAGTCAGTGGTGTTACTTGTTGATGCAGCCGTTGTAGCTGCGGTAGTTGTTGTTATGGGGATACTCTCTTCTTGAGATTCTGTCGTTACACTATTTTCTGCAGAAGTCTCCAGGGATGGCTTCTCATTTTGCTGCGGATTATTGGTTGAAGCATTTTTCCCACAGCCTGCAATTAGGAGAGAGATTGTGATAATTGTTAACAGCATCTTTTTATTCATTATTACCTCCGATGGCAGTTCTATTAGACTTTGTTGATAAACATGATCATGAGTATATGAAACAATTCCTATTATATCATTATCTCATCTAGCTTTCTATCTTTATTTGAAAACTCTATTTATCTGTTGCCTCATCTGTTTTAATAGCAGGCTTTCCTTCCGCACATCAAATATATGTCAATGAATAAAGAATCCTGGGTCTCATGGCAGAATACAATAGCCAGGGGATACTTCATCACTCTCATGTCCTTTATAACAAATTACATGTTACCCTCGAAACTCAATGAATTCGCCGTCAGGGCCTTGAAAAACAACTCTTTTCCAGCCCTTTTCCTGAGGAGTTCTGGGCTCAGGGTTATGTGGCTCAGTTACAACCGGGATCCCTGCATTCTTAAGCCTTTGATAATCGGAATCAAAATCATCGCTAATGAGACAGAAATGATATCCCTTATTCTCCTTTTCATTTGTCCAGTGTTCAAACTCTAACACGGTATCGCCCAACTGAAGGTAAACAACCTTTTCAAGGTTCGGAACCCCGGGAACATCGTGTTCGTAATATTTTTTAAATCCAAAGTTTTTTTCATAGAAGTCCATCGACTTTTGTCTGTCTTTTACTGAAAATGCTACATGATCTATTCGTGTAAACATGAAACAATACCTCCTCCGCTCAATCTTGATCTTTTAAATATGATTTAATTCTTTTTGGAAGTTTCAATTTTAATCTGCAGAACGACCCAATTGTCAGAACTGGTATTATTGAATCCGTGCGTCTCACCATTTGGGGAGAAAATTATATCCTTTTCCTTCACATGCATTTCTTCATTGTTTATAGTAATGGTACCTTCACCAGAAATTACATAAAAGACTTCATCGATATCTGAATGCTTATGATCAGGTGTTGTTTGTCCTGGGGTATATAATAAAAGTCCTGTATCCAACTGGCCTTCTTTGAAAATTGCCTTACGCGCACTTTTATCCGCTGCAAAATCTAGTATATCGTCAATATTAATTTTTTTCATTTTTAACTCCTATCTATTTGAAATAGTATTCAGCAATCATTATCCATTTAAATCGGAACCAACCGGTTTAATGGTACTGCTGTATAATCACTATAATATCGTTACATACTTTTTGCAAGAAGGCACTATTTTGTGCTATACTAACCAAATAGTAAGTAAATACAACAGTTGATAGGAGTGATCATAATGCCGTGTGATAAATTATGCCCTATTGAGCATACCGTCAATCTGATCGGGCACAAATGGAAGGTACTTATTCTGAGAAACCTATTCAATAACGGTACACAAAGATTTATTGAACTCAGTAAAGGAATCAACGGAATAAGTCAGAAGATGCTGACTCAACAGCTTCGCCAGCTGGAGGCCGATGGGATAATTGATAGAAAGGTTTATCCGGAGGTACCCCCAAAGGTCGAATATTCTCTTACGGAACTTGGAAAATCTTTAAGTCCGATTATGGAGGAAATGAATCGATGGGGATTAGAGCATCTAAAACAAAGCAATCGAAATAAGCAAAATAATGGGTAATTTTAATTTCATCATTCAAATCTTATCTTTATGGAAAAAAGGAATGCCGGCGTAAGTTAAACACCGGCATTCCTTTTTCTATATTTCCTTACTTCATCAAAATCTATGGTACAACGGAAGAGCATATCTACCGCTTTTTGTCATTCTTTGAAAAGTTATTAAAACTCCTTTTTTCTTTTAATGTTCCATCTGCTGTCATACGATACTTTTTCTTTGATGATGAAACACGATCTATGGAAGCTGTATGCAATGATCCTCTCTTTGGCGAAGCACCCGTTTTCGCTGTTTTTGCTCCATCTCTTCTTGGCTGCACAACCTTTATCGCCGGAAAATTGTTCACTAATGGGTAGGGATGATCTTTTATTTCTGTTATTTTCTTTCCAATCAATTTTTCAATATCGTTAAGTTGTCCTTTTTCATCAAAATCGCAAAAAGATATTGCTGTTCCACCAAGTCCTGCCCTGCCTGTTCGCCCAATACGATGCACATAAGTCTCTGGTATATCTGGCAGGTCATAATTAATAACATGGGTTAACTCATCTATATCTATTCCTCTTGCCGCAATATCAGTTGCAAGCAATATTCGCAATGTTTTGTTTTTAAAGTTGTTTAATGCACTCTGACGTGCTCCTTGTGATTTATCACCATGAATCGCCCGCGCAATCACGCCATCCCTTGATAATTGCTTCATAAGACGATCCGCCCCGTGCTTGGTACGTGTAAATACCAGCGCTGAATCTATATTTTTATCTTTTAGAATGTGCAAAAGCAAATCCTTCTTATTACATTTATCAACAAAATACAGATACTGCTCAATGGTATCCACTGTTGATGATACCGGAGTGATTTCTATTTTCGCAGGACTCTTTAATATCGTACTGGCCAGCCTGGCGATGTCTGGCGGCATCGTAGCCGAGAAAAGTAATGTTTGCTTTTTTAATGGTGTTTTGGCAATGATCCTTTTAACATCATGAATAAATCCCATATCCAGCATGCGGTCCGCTTCGTCCAATATAAATATTTTAATATGTTCTATATTTATAATATTTTGATCGATTAAGGCTAGTAGTCTTCCTGGTGTTGCCACCAGTATATCTACCCCTTGCTTTAATTTTTCCTCCTGAGGCTTTTGAGATACGCCCCCAAAGACTACACAACTTTTTAAATTGGTGAATTTTCCATAAGTATTAAAACTTTCATAAATTTGCAGAGCTAACTCTCTGGTCGGTGTTACGATTAAAGCCCTTATATTTTGTTTTGCCCGATGAGGCACTTTCTCTTCGCTGAGCAGCTGAATCGTTGGTATTGCAAATGCAGCTGTTTTTCCGGTACCTGTCTGGGCACAACCAAGTAAATCCCTGCCGCTTAATATAACTGGTATTGCCTCTTCCTGTATCGGCGTAGGAACATCATAATTTTCATTTTTCAAAGCCTTAATAATATCAGGCATAATATTTAATTCTTTAAATTGCATAAATTCTCCCTTTTATTCTGTATTGTATTAATTTATCTCTTATCTGACGCTTGACCAAGCCAGTCCATTCAGAACGGAATGATCGTCTAACTTTTAATTATTTCGTTTTTTACCTCCCCACTCTCACAACTCTTCCAAAACGGGTAATAGAGTTTCTGCTTTATCTGTCAGAAGTACTCAACTTTAGGAGGGATTCCATTTACCACCAATCACTGACATTGTATAGCCAAAAGGTGTATCCTGAATATTTTTAACTTTACCATACAATCAGCCAAACCCATATTTACATACACTATCCTTTCGAATAGTACCTATCAGTATAGTGCTTGCTATTCTTTTATATTAGCTTAGTATATACTAAGCTTACTTTAAAGTAAAGGAAAGATAATAATGACGAATACTAAAACCTACAAACACGATCTTCCATAGGAAGACAAACACGGTACCGCACAAGGCTGCTGCGTTAACGGCACTCTATATATTTCGGGTCAATTCTCCCATGATATGCAGGGCATTTTATTGGAGAGGGCCATACCCTCTCGGTGTGTCAGGTATGGCGTTCCCTGACCAGCTGATTGAAATTCGTGCTGTAGCACATATAACTATATCGTTCACAGGGTTACAAGGTGCCAGGAAATCAGGCTTCAAATTGGCCCAAAAAAAAGAACCGCTCCCTTACTTTATGACAGGGAGCAGTTCATTATACGCCTCTGTTATTTATCAACTCTGGATTAAAAATCCTAATGCTACCGATGAAAGAGTTAACCATGAGCCACAGGATTATCAACTTCCCTATGCGCTTTACCGAATTCAGGATCACGGATACGGCCAACGATAATAATTGCTACGATGTAAATAGTAAATGTAAACACAAATGGCAAGCGGCGGTCAATACTTGATAACCAGCCAGCAAAGTAGCCAAATGGTGAGGCAAAAGCAATGGTAAAGGACATAATCAAAGCATTAATACGAGCACGCTCCTTCGGATTAATATTTAGCTGGAGCAAGGCATCTTTACGAGGAATTACAAGGGCACTGGCTACTGCTGCAACAAAGACATAAATGATAATAAACGGCATACCACCGATCGGAGTCAGTATCAGAAGAATGGAGCACGCAGCATACAATACCAGACCGATCCACATAGGAATCCGGAATTTTACAGATTCCAAGCGGTGCTGCACTCCAATCATGAAAATCAACATTACAGCCGCATTCAAAATAGGAAAGAATGCCAGATAGCGATCCGCTATACCTAACCTTTGTGTTACATACAGGCTAAAGAAGTTAGTACTGACAAGATTCGTTATATGTAATATCACAGAGACAATAAGCACCTTCATAATCTCTTTGTCCATTAGCACTTTGGGTATCAGATCCTTGTATTCATATAACATCTGTAAAACAGTGGTATCTTTCGTTTCGGTCATACGAATCTTTCCTTGCCGGGTTTCATCACAATACCGAAAAGTAACTATTACCTTAATCAGCATATTCACAGCGAAAACAAAATATAAAACACGGACAACCGGTACCACGGTAAAGGAATTTATCAACAATCCCGAAATTGGTGCAAAAAAGATTGCAACTAAACCGCCTATATTCACCCAGGTATAGATTCCTAATAAATCCTTGGAATCTGCATCTTCAATCAATAAACAATACCATGCAGTCTGGTTAATCTGTTCAAAACTGTTAAATAAAACTGCAATTAAAAAGAGCCAAAAGTTACCCGAAACAGACCATATCAGACAAGCGACACACCAACCAAAGAAATCACCCATCATGGTGGTAAATTTGCGGCCAAACTTATCGGTGATGATACCACCGAAGAAGGAAAAAAACACCTGGACAAACATGGCAACCGATAGAATCAGTCCGATTTGAACGTCCGTTATTCCCTGCGTGTACATATATAATGTAGCAAAAGGTGCGATCAAGTTATACGGAATACCCCAGAGTGGTTCCATCAAAATCAGAGTTCTTGGATTCCCTTTGTTATTTTTTAATAATTCAATTAATGGGTGCTTCCGCAGAGTTTTTATTTTTTGTACTGTATTCACTGGTTTCTCCATTTTCCCCGCCTCGGTTGTGAGATAGAATCCTGATAACCTGAGGTTTACATATCAACATCCACTGTTATCCTTACATGAATCACTTCAATAAATCATTATTTAATAGTGAGAACATTTTTAAATCCTGTTGTTTATTTCTAAAAAAAGCATATCCCTTTAATAAGCCTTCGTAATCAAACCCTATCTTCCTTAACAGTTTTTCTGAATTCTTATTTTCAGGATATACCATCGCTTCAATTCTTGACAATTGCATATTACTAAAACCATATTCTATAATTGTTTTTATTGCTTCTTTTGCATAACCTTTCCCCCAATAATCTTCATGTAATTCATATCCGATTTCAGCTCTTTTATGTCTATGATTCCAATTATGAAATCCGCAAGTACCAATTATTATATTTGATTCTTTTAGTTCAATCCCCCAACGTATTGCGAAGTCTTCGTTAAACGAATTTTTATAACGAATGATAATACCTTTCGCTGTTTCTACATCTATTAAGGGAAACATTCCAAAATATTGCGTAACTTTCTCAGATGAGAGAACAGAATACATCCTTAACGCATCGTCTTCAACTAATTCTCTAAGTATGAACTGACTTGTGGATAAAATTGGAAATTCACTTGGCAAAATTCTATTATCCATAACATTAACCTCCTTACCCTGGATTAATAAATGCAAATTTTATTCAAAAATCTGATCGTTATCTTTCACCAGCATGGGCGATTAATTTTCGAAACGATTCTTCAAACTGCTTGTCATCTTCCTGAGTTCTTTTTCTTGGTCCACTCAGATGATTTTTAGATTTTGCTCTCCTCGCAGCTTTTGCCATATGCCGCTCCATAAGAAGTTGATCTATGTTGTCATTGGTATACCATCTTCCAGATTGATGAATCGCATAAGCAGCTTTTCCCAATACCATTGCTGCCACACCATAATCCTGGGTTACCACAATATCACCGGATTTACACAGGTTAACCAATGCAAAATCCACTGCATCTGCTCCTGCTCCGATAACCTTTATCACGCTATAATTGGACTGTAACACATGATTGGTATCGCATAGGAGACAGACTTCTATCTTATTCTCTTTTGCTATCTTTTCCACTATTTTAACTACCGGACAGGCATCTGCATCCACATAAATCTTCATTTACTTCTTCCCCCTCATTCAGCATACGTTAACAAACAGTCACCTCCACTGCTACTCTACTATTAAATCCTTTATATTACAAGTTCCATTTTTCCAATTATATCATAGCAGATCACAGAACAATCCAATATCTCTGTATGATACCAGATTCACTTATGCCCACCGTATCCTCTACTTCACTTTCCAGTATTCCACCATTGTCTATAATGACCTTTGAAGAAGCAATGTTTCCTTTATCGCAAGTCAACAAAACTCTCGCTTCATTTAATTCTTTACATCTGCATAATATTAATCTCAGGATTTCCTTGGCATATCCGTTTTTTCTTTCTAATGGTCTTACACTATATCCGATATTACCACCATATTTCAGCAAAAACTCTGATAAGGGATGCCGATAATCTATGATTCCAATCAGCTTATTATCGGAAAGTCTTACTGCTAAATAAACTTCAGAAGGAACATATGCATCTCCATATTTCTTTGATAATCGTCCTTCAAAATTTAGCCAGTCATCATATTTATCAACATCTTCCAAACCAGCGCAACCGTCAAAACTATCATTATTTTTCAGCATTTCTGCTTTATATTCCATTACCTGGTTTTCATATTCTTTAGACGGTACTACCAATTTCACTCTATACATAATGCTACCACCATTCAATTTTCTCTCTTAATGCACTTTTTAGTTATCAATTCGACAAAGCTCTAACCATTTGCCAAAACATTGGTGTCAGAGTATAGAATTTTAAATTGTGCAATGGTTCTTGCACAATTAATTATTAATCGCATTTTCAATCTCTTCTATATGTAGGCAAACTTGGTTTCATATCTTCCGACAATTCTCTTGTAAGCGGTTGCTCCCATTCTGCTACACCAATTGGATTCTTATAACCAGATAAGGAATACTCTGCCACAATCTTATTTTTATTTTTTACTAATAGCAGACCAATCGTTCGTTTATCATCTGGATGCCTTAGCAAATCATCAACGACATTCTGATACATAATTAGTTGATTCACAAATCCTGGTTCAAAAGTTCTATCCGCTTTATGCTCTGATTATATCGTATTTGAAATGGGATTGGTAGAGATACTTTTGTCCTAAATATAAAAAAGCAGCTTATGTCTAAAAATATAGTCTTGTAGACAGTCGCAATTTAGTATTCAGGCGAATATCCTCTAAAGAAATACTCTTATTCTGTGGCAAATCAATCTCGATTACATATTTTCAAAATCGTTCAATGCTTCATTACAAAACAATTACGTACTGCGATTCATCTATTTCCGACATGATTTGACGCAAACCTCACAGTGTGTAGATGCTGTGATTCGGATTCACACAAGGCGTAATTTGGACTTGCCGGAATCGTTATCGTTCATGCTGAGCCGGATCATAAACTCTTTTTTTGATAATCACTTCATTCCTGCTTTTCAATTATACCATATCTTCATGTGGCCGTTGACAGAAATATTCATGCTCGCGTATATGGGCTGCATTCAGCAAATAAGTATTCTTGTCATGCTCACCGGGGCGGTACTTTTCCATGATTTCCGCCGGTGCCGCATCAACCCACGCATTGAGGCTTTGCGCCGCCATAACACCGCACTTCGGGCCAAGTTGGAGACGTTGTCAAAGACCTTGGTAAATATGTTAATCATCGCATTCCTCCCAGCAAAAATGCCACGGTCTTTTTCAGTGGCAGAGCATTTAGTCTTCCTGAAACGCAAAGCAAGGCAGATAATTTAAATCTGCCTTGCTTTATTTTATGCCTGATAACCAACTACTTGACATATACTTGATTCATCAAATATTCTCATTGACAAGAACCAGTGAGAACAATTATACTTGATGAATCAAGTAATTATATGATAGGATGAGCTATGAGAATACTACTGATTAACAGTAGCTTTAGAAAAAATGGCGCCACAGCGAAAATTCTGAATGAAATACTTAAAGTTCTAAAGACACATGATGATATTGATGCGAGTATTCTTCATTTATCAGATTTCAAATTAGATTATTGTAAGGGTTGTTCTCAATGTTTTCAAACAGGAGAATGCTACTTACAGGATGATGCGGAACACATATCAAATCTAATTGCAGAAGCAGATGCAGTGGTTGTAGGAGCACCCACTTATGCAAGCAGTATCCCCGGACAGATGAAAACATTGATTGACCGTGGACACTTTGTTATGGAACAGCTGAACCATGGGAAATATACTCTTTCAGTTGCCACCTATGAAAACGCAGACGGGATATCCGTTGTCAAATCTTTAAATAAACTATTCCTTTATTCCGGGGCAGTGCTAAGCGGCAGCATTTGCATCAAAACGGTTTTTAATCAGGAACCTCTCAATAGCCGATCAAAAAAAGACAACGTGCGGAAGCAGGCGGAAAGGCTTTATTGGAATATGACAAAGAGAGCGAAAGGAAATATCATACACCGCATCATTCATCATACTGTTTTTCATGTTGGCATAAAACCCTTTGTTCTCAAAGAAAAAACAAGATATTCCGGGGTTCTTGACCATTGGAAAAGGAGAGGGATTTTTAATGCAGCAGTTTAAGCTATTTGATACACTCGGTTTTTTAACCATTAATACGGCCTTTCAGGCTAAACAGAATCTAAACAGTATTTTCTTGCGAAACGGTATAGATGCCTCGATGGATCAATTCGTCATCTTGTCAGTGTTATTGATAAATAACGGTATTGTGCAAAAAGCATTAAGTGAACAGTGCTGCAAATCAGATTCCAATATAACCAGGATATTGAATGTCATGGAAAATAAAGAGCTGATTGAACGGAAAAAAGGTAAGGATGCTCGCAGCCGAAGTATTTTTATAACACAGAAAGGTACGCTTCTGTATCAAAGACTGGCTCCACTTGCAGCGGCATACAACAGCCAATTGTTTGAAGGTTTTTCTGAAGAAGAAATAATAATATATCGAGGGCTTCTCATGCGTATGAGAGAAAACTTAATGAAGCGGGAAGGTGAACGCAAATAAATGGAAACCCCAATTACTAATTGTTATACAGCTACAGGCAATAGCTATACAGCTGCGAAAGCGATATCCCTTCAAATCGGGGCAGAGCTTTTGCCCATTACTCGTGTTCCCCACCTTTTTATGGGTTTGCCGGGTATCGTGGAAGAGTTTGTCCGAAAAATCTCCATTGACGGCAACCCGTATCTATTTGGCGTTACCACCAGCGGTCCAATGCCGGGGGATTCACCCGGACATCTCAACCGCATTCTTTTTGGAAAAAGGTAAGTCCCTGCATTACAGCTCCCAAGTATTTGAGTATATGAAAAAGATTACAAAGCGGCATTACTGCACCTTGATAGTCATTTTTTTCGTTCGTTATAATCCATTCTCCTTTTTAAATCTGCTAACTTTTCTGGATATACATAAGCATAGTCGAGAATCATACGATAAATATCATCCAGAAGCTGTACATCCCATATATCCAACCGAATCCCAGAAGCATGTGAACCAAGATTCCCCACTTTACGTATCATATTTATCATTTCTTTGAGAAGCTGTCCGGGAAAAACCCCTTTACTTGATAAATCCTCTAGTTTCGCGTACAAATTGCTTCCTTTTGCTTGTTTATCATCACATAACAGTTCTAAAGAGGCCCTAATCTGATTTGCAAAAGCATTTGGAGCTTTTTCTCTAATGGGTCTTATTTCTCTATAAATTTCACGTATATTTTTAGGAATCCCGTTTTCGAGTTCCCCAAATGAAGGATATAATAATGTTAAATTAGAGGACAATATATCACCACTCCATATAAAATCTCCATATAGAGAAACACAATCACATGTAGTACATTTCAATACAGCAAATTTATAGGGCTCATAATACTTTCCATCATCCATTTCTTCATAAAGTTTTTGTCCAACTGACTCATAAACTAATTCCTGTACTGTTTCGTTAAAGCAGTGCCCACACATTTTTACTATTTTTTCTTTGTTGATTTTTTCATGTTCTTTTTGTTCCATGCTCTCATCCTTTGTCTATAATATTTTAAGATTTAGATTTCTTATATCTATTTCCACTTTATTTTTTCATACAGTTCTCATTCAGTTGATTACTATTTCCAGCACAATTCGACACAAACTTCACAATGTGTTGATGCTGTAATACAGATTCCTGAAAAGCATACTTTGTCCTTGGCGTAGACATTAAATTGACTAAAGCTTATAGAAGAAAGATACCCGTTGAAGCCTTGAGTTTGTCAACTTACATTTACTTATGCCGTTTGAAGCTGGTTGGACCTTGGCTAAAACCCATATTTCAGTAACAGTTGATTGAATAATATTGAAAACCAATCGCCAGGTAGTTGGATGCTACGCTAGGCGCTATAATCACACTGGTCATATTTATTATTACCTACAGCAGCCACCGTGCAGTCTCCTTCCTATTCCTCATAATTCTCCACATTTAATCTTAACCTATAGAACCGTTGAAGCCATTCACTTTGCTCTTCCATCGTTTCTTTCAGCTTTCCGAGGCTTCTTTTACCAACTCGTCTATCTAAAACAGCAAACATTCTTTCCAATGGATTTACAGATTGTATGCTGTCCTGAATACTTTGATTTCGGTAATTCTCCAACGACTTACAGAATTCATTATCCGTATATTCTTGTCTAGCTTGCATTGGAACAGAATCCATGAGTGTCCAAAACTCATCCCAGTATTCGCCTATACCAAAGTGATTTGAATTCTTTTTATATCCTTTTTCAATAAAATAAGTATTCACTGTTTCCCAAGAAAACTGCTTCACCAGTTTGTTATCAATGTGAACTTCGAAAATATGACACCCATCCATGCCAACATAAGTAGTACAGTTATACCGAATTCGTCCGTGCAAACTGTCTGCAAGCATTTCCTGCTCAAGATATTTTCGCATTCCACTCCATGATCTTAATATTTTTCCCATTCAACTCCCCCTATAACTCCAAGTTTACCGGCTTAAACAGTTGCTAACCTTAAAGCAATAATGAGACCAACTCCATTTGCCAGACAGCGTCTGGCATTTTTCATAATTGGATGTTTCTATCATACTGTACATGACTGCACTGGCATCTGCACCTGCCACAGAAGTGCGGAACTAGAAAAATCCGCATAAATATCTCGGAATTTTCGGAGAATTTCTTCTTCCATTATAGAATTCAAACATTATCTATTCAATTTTACTTTGGTTATGCTACTATAATCCAACCATAAACCTAACCTTTTACTTGTTATCTTTCCTCTCGACTTTATTAAAAATCTTCGTATCTGTCTTTATATTTTCTTTTTTAATAAGTGTTTGTGCCGTAGAATCTATTACTAGTATGTTGTCGTTTATAACATCATAGTCCGATACAATAACATACTCTACGTCCTCATAAATAACAGCATAATTATTATCAATTATTTTATAAGATTTCTGATGAGCAGCCATGTCTCTTCCGTAAGCATAAGCCATAAAAACATATAGTGAGATACCAAATATCAAGATAAACAATGTAGAAAAGCTCATAAGTTTGTGCAATAAAATAACCTCTCCATTTTTGCTTTTATCTTTTTGATTTCTAAACGAAATTGGCATCAATAATCCTAGTATATATCCCAGTACTGTTAGTATTAGGGAATCTATGGCTAATTGAATAACTGTTTGTGAGTTTAATATAAAATTATGATTAACAGTCACTTCGTTTAAAAGAAAAAACACAAACAAACCGCCTGACGTGAAAGTTAATAGTATGATTAGTTTAAACAACTTTTTGTACCAAGTTTTTTTTGAAGTTAGAATAGCAAACGGAATGTAATTAAGAGCAATATATATTATAGAACCTGCAGCAAATAATAATATTATATACAACATATTTTCATTGGAGATATTAATATATGTATGACTAATCCCCCAATAATCAAGCTTACCACATATAAATACGTAAAAAAAACCTTTTAATAGAATAGATGTTAAACCAATAGCAAGAGTGAACATAAAAGTAAAAATCCCAACATGATCATTTATATATTCAATTTTTTTAAAAAAATTGCTTTCTTTCAATTCATTTATTAGCTTCTTTTCTTCTTTTGTATACTGCTTATCTAATGACTGATTAATGCTATTTAACTTAAATCGTTTCATTAATTTATCAAACTCAACTCCGCTCATACCTACATACATATGTTGAATATATGATTTTCCAAATTTACAGAGGTTTGACAACGAAAATTTACATATCCATATTATTTTAAATCTATGTAGTATTTTTATTTTAGCATTATCTTTAGACTCTTTAAATCCCATACGTACAAATACAATTTGATATTTACCGAAAACAGTGAACATATATGAAATGGGAATATATAAAACTGAAAATACAATAGGTATTAACAAAGTAATCAAGGTGTCTAATACATTAAGAGTACCCAGTCTGCACGTTGCAATTGATACAGTTTCATATAAAAAAATTATATTTATTATAATAATTATGACAGAAATTAGTTTTTTGGCAGGTCTATACTCACTATTTGTGGCAGCTATTGCATCAAGCATAAAAATAAAAACAAGTACGGGTACCATAATAATTTCCCAAATTAATGGAAAAGTAAAGGAACTCACAAAAAACTCCGTAAGTACTGTCAACTTAAAATTGCTTACTACTGCTTTTCTAAAATAGTGTTCCTCGAAGCTTTTATTAATTGAACCAAAAAACAAGGGAGTTCCAACAAATATTACCCAAAGTACAATATCTTTAATAAATATGCTTTTCCAAAGTGAGGTTCTGTAAAATAGATATGTTATGCCTAAAGAATAGGCCATCATAAAAAAGAAAGGTAAAGACAATTGTATTGAACGAGCAGTTTTCAAAAGATCAATCATGCATTTCCGCGTAGGTTTATATAATAACATCCATGCAATAAAGATGATAAGCCATATACCTATTGAAGTCTCTCTTGTTGAAAATACATTAAACAAATAAACCACCCCTTATTCGTAAATTATTAGCCAGGATCAAAAATCGCATTCATTAGCATTTATGCGATTTTGTAAAACGACTTTCAGGTCGTACCAATATGGTACTTACATTCCCATTTTGAATGTGATAATCTATACATATCCATTTGGATAACCTCCTTTGATTAATTTGTGCGGTTGTGAACCCACACTTATTATATCACTGGAGGTTTTTTACTTGACGCTAAAGCTGACTGTGGTCACACCTGCATAGCAGGTGGTTGATTAAAAGACTGCCATACAATCAAACTCCCAGAATTATTTATAATATAATCCTGGGAGTCCTATTCTTATTGATATGTAATATATCTATTTAATTTTAATGATTTATCTTTCATTAAGCTCAATTCTCCATTTTTATCATTCTAATTCTGTATATTCTACCCCAAAAATAAGACATATAATAATAAGTTTGCTTTTTAAACAAGTTATTTTTATTTTACCATATTACAAGAATAAGGTATATCACTTGTACCAAGTTTTTTGTCGACACATTTCGACAATTATTTCAGAGTGCCGTGAGGAGATAAAAAAGATGATCATTGAACCCAATATCCCCTTGGTGTCAGCTAATCCTTTTGCTTGACACTAATGTTAACATTGTAAACAATAAAACTTTCAAATCCTTGTCTATGGATTGCCAGCTTGAAAGCTTTATTCGGTACAACTTCCCAATTCTGCATAACATAAATATAAATGTAACCATAAACAAATTTCCTTTTATTGTAATACTGCAAGTTTAAATAAAACATCATATTGGAATTGTATAAAGGGGAAAACTTTACTCATGGCCCTCGTCACTGTTCTTGCTATTATTTTTTTGATTCTGTTTACCATTAGCGATAGCAAGAGCAATAAAACAGCAACCACTTAGAACATACACATAGTTTTTGCCAATCAATGCAGCGAGAAAAAGCAAATAGCCGTTATTAAATTTAGAATAACAATTATTTTATTCCTATCTCTCATGGTGTTATCCTTTATGGCAAATGGAAAATTCAAATTTGTACCAAGGCCATCTCATTCAAGCTTAAAATCCTTGTCAAATCTTGATTGAAAGTAAGAAAATGCTTTGTCGGGCTTTCCAAACCGATCCCGAAGATTTGCCACCGCCCTTTTATTAAGTTCAAGATAAGAAAAATAAAAAATATCAGCGTGTTTTCTCCGCTCTGGCAACCTTTTTTCCGTAACACCAATTAGAATAGGCTGCGAAAAAAATGCGGCATATTCTTGCAGCTGCGGTGTCGGATCGGCGGCACCCAGCTTTACTTCAAATAAAACATCTCTGCCAGAGCGTGGCTCTTTCGCCAAGAGGTCAAGACGGAAGCCTTCAAACACGGCTTCACGTTTTACCAAGGTCAGTTCCGGAAAAATATCTGGAAAACCCTCCTCTATCATTCGGACATAATCCGCCTCCTTATGCTGCTGATCATCTTGTGCAACATAAGCCGCTTCTGCGAATACTTCCATCAGCATGTCGATATAAAAGTCACCAAACTGACTACGGAAATTATTCAGCAAGGAAAAGAATATTCGATTTATCATAGCACTATGCCACTTTTGATGAAAAGCTGCGAGGTTATATAAGTCTTTTGGTTCTCGTACATCTTCCAGTTGTCGTAATATATTACTGATTATAATTTTCATACTTTCCCATCTAATATAGTGCAATACTTCATGCTGCGGAATAGATAGTTTCAAAAAGCTTTGAACAGAATCATTCAGTACCGACCAATTATACATAATACCGCCTCACGATCGTTAAAAATAAACATGTTTATTTTGAGAAATTAGTTACTATATTTTCATTTATCGCTATTTATAGGTGCATCTTATTCTGTACGGCTTTAAAAAACGTTTGGTGGTTTTCGCATCTTTATCGTAATCAAAAGCTGTAGCATACAAATCAGTAATTTTTTGATAGAGCTTACGCTCAGAAAGACGTATTTCACGGATATTTTGTAGCTGTCGTTCAAAATATTTATCTGTGAACATATGACCTTTTTAAGACGTTCTTTATCCATCGTCCAGCCTTGAATAGTATAATCTTTGACAATTTAACCTGACCATTTTGGGAAAGAGAACCGCATGGTCACTACTTACCTTAAACCCAACAGAGATAATCATCTACAAATTATAATGGATAACTTCACGATTAACCTGACGCGAACCGGAAACATATTTTTATCATAGCTATTATTTAAATCCAACCGCCTTCCCTTATTTTCGACATAATTCTATAATTATCTCACAATGTCTTGTTACTGTAATTCAAATGCCAATTGGGACTGATACCCTCTTGGCATAAAGAACAAAAAAAGTTCATATTTATCCTCTGAACATTTTTTTGTTCTTTATAACAGCATATCTTGAAAAGACATTAGTCTACTTCAGTGCAATTTTTATGAATTGATATTATATACTTGGTTTTAGTCTCACTGTTACTCTAATTAATCCTCTTTCTTCTTAATCTTCAAGTCTCAGAACATTACTTACCTTTTTATTAAATACCTTCATCCTATCTATTCTTGCCAATAATGAAATTTGACAACAAATTATCATTTACAATTTAGCAAGACTGTAACCCAAAGCACACAATAAATAATTGCTATTTATATAATGCTATGATACAATAAAGTTAGTTCGGTGCCTTGGCAGGCATGATATATTTATTATATCGTATGGTGGGTTCGATTCCCCCCTGAACCAAGTAAACAAGTGTTAAAATGTTTGTTTATTTGGTTCAGAGGAAAATAAATTTACCTTGAACTATTTTAGTAAACTTGGACGTAACCGCTTTACTAAGTCAATAATTTCTTCATCTAGTTTTGCATACTTCAAAGATTTACACTTAACTAGATCGGGAACATGAATATTTTTACAGCCAATTAAATTTGCTCTTTCTAAATTGCAATCTGAAAAATTCACTTTTTTTAGGTCGCAATTTTTTAATATAGAATACTTCAAGTCTACATTTGTAAAGTCTGTCATTTCAAGATTACAATCATACATTTTGATACTCGACATATTAGCATCTTTGCATTTTAGTAATCTTAGTTTGCATCTTTGTATTGTACAAGATTTAAAAGTAGTATTTTCACAAAGTGCACCTTGCAAATCGCTTTCAATAAACATAGAATGCTCAAAATTTGAATTACTAAGTATAGATCCCATCATCTGACATTCAATAAACTTCGTTTCCTTTAATTTAATATTAAACAAATAACATTTAGTTAGATTGAGTGAAAACACGTTTTCTTCTTGCAATAATCGTATTAATGAGCGTAACTTGAATGCCGCCTGCTCACTAAACCAAAAGCGACATGCTTCAATTTCATCCAAGTATTTTTTTATTGTATTCTTTGTTTCCCAACGGCTTAAAAGTAATGTTAATAGAACACTAAAAACTAAGAAGTCTAAAAGACTGCTATACATTCCAGTCACAATAGCCTCATAAAAAGAATCCTTGCCCCAAATTCCAAAAAAGTTCTGAAGAGGCAACATTTCATATAGCACAGTTAGTAAAATTGTAATAAAAAAATATACAACAAATATTATACATAAGATTGTTATATTTGAACTTTTATTCTTTCTTTCTTTTTTCATATTAACCCTCTCTTTAAACTATATATTAATTTCTCATTATTTATATAATGTAATGTTCCCCTTATTTCATTTTACCTATAGCTTAATTTCCATATTCTAAAAACTTTATATAATAGTTTTCTGCTTTAGAAGTGCCTACTAGATGTAAAGGCTCTTATTTTTTTAATATCTCTACTCTTCTAATCAACAATTTCTATTAAGAAACATAGATACATATTCCCTATATAATGTTCTTAGATCCTACAAATTTTTAGATTATTGTACCATAAGCATATAAAAAAAGATAGGAAAATGTTTTTTATTCTTAATCTTACATCTAAAATTAACCCTTTTAGTCTGACATAATTTTTCTTCTTTTTCTTAATTAACAACTTTTATATTCTTAATTCTTCGGTAACTAAAATTTAATCTAATTAAGCATTACTATTATTACAAATACATAAACTGCAGTCTGCTCACCTCTAAACATCTTAATGGAACAATTTTCTGAAATCAACCCAATGATGTTCTACTCTAATCTTAATATTATGACGTTCTAATAATATATCGAAAAAAGTTAACATTAACTTTGCATTCTTTAGTTGTAAGTGTCAAATAAGTTGGTGTATAGAAAAACAGACAGCCTCTGTTTATAATTGAAGGCTGTCTGTTAACGGCAAAGTTTTTGAATAATCGGATCCCATGGCATGTATTCTTCCAGATATTCTGGATATTCAAGAAATGAAATTCCGGGAATATCGCTGAGAATGAACTTTATGTACTTCCATGGATTTAATCCATTGGCTTTGGCTGTTTCAATTAATGTATAGATACCCGCACTTGCTTCTGCCCCTTTGGGACTTCCTGAGAACAGCCAGTTCTTCCGGCCAATTGTAAATGGACGGATGCTATTCTCTGCCAGATTGTTTGATATGCTGCAGTTGCCATCAAGAAGATAATTCATCAGTCCTTCTTTTTGGTTATTCGCATACTGAAAGGCTTTGCCCAGTCTGGAACTCGCGATAACTTTCGGTGAGGTCTCTTTTACCCACGACCAAAAGGCATCCAGTACAGGCTTTTCCTGTACTAGACGCTGTTCCTTCCGTCCTGCTGGGGATAGAACTTCCAGTTTTTTCTCAATCTCAAAAAGCTGATTGATATATCTGACTGCCTGGGCTGGAATGGTTGCCTCCGGGCTGTCGACATCCTTGGGAAGTGCTTCAACAAAGTATCTCCTCAGATGAGTCCAGCAGATGCACAGGGTAATACCGGATACTTTTTCATAACCTTTGTAAGCATCGGTATGAATGAATCCATGGTATCCCTTTAAATATTTCTGGGGATATGTTCCGCTCCGCCTTGGCTGATAAACGAACTGGCGGACTGGCTGCCCGGAGTTTTTGATGGAGCAGTATACCCACATATAAGAATCCGTTGTATTCTTCCGGTCCGGTTCATTCATGACCTGTACCGGCGTTTCATCGATGTGAAGGTATTGCTGCTTTAACAGTTTTTTATGAAGAAGCCCAACCACCGGGGAAAGCCAGTCCCGGTAACTGATAAGGATCCAGTTTGACATTGTTGCACGGCTTAAGGCTACTCCCAGGTTTCCCCATTCCTTTTCCTGACGGTATAAAGGAACAGCCAGCTCATACTTTTGATGAATAACCCATGCAACCGCTCCGGAGGAAGCATAAGAGTGCTGGATGACCGGATAAGGCATTGGGGATTTCTCCATATATTCTTTTTCTTCTTTACGGCACTTTCTGCATTCAAAGGTCTCACGGTAATAATCAATGACACGCACGCTGGCAGGAATGAATTCAATCTCTGTGCGGACGAATTCTTCCCCAACAGATACAATGGGAGTGCCACAGGTCTCACAGAAACGGTCCTCTTCCGCAAGCGTACAGAGTTTCTTTTCATGAAGGAGATCCTTTAGCGGTTCTTCCTTTTGCCCTTTATGTTTCCAACGGCGATAAGGAGGCAACGTCTTTTAAATCTGGTTCTGCAGCCTTCGGATCTACAGAGGTCTCCGCTTCATCAAAAAGAGACATCTGTCCCTCGAGTCCGAGAGATGATGTCTGCTCCGTAGTCCTGCCATAAAGTTTTCTGGTCAGAAAAGCAACCTTTTCATGAAGAAGAAGGTTCTCTTTTTCTAACTCAACGATGCGGTTTTCGAGATTTTCAAGCTGATTGTTATGCTCCATTTAATGACAGTTCCTTTGCTTATTAACTGTCATAATTATACCATAAAGATACGGTAAAATCCAGTAAATACGGCATTTGAGGACTTTTATATGATCCTTTCTGGCTGAGATTTCTTCACTGCTTTGGGCTGGTTAATGGACAGGCCTTCCATGAGCCACCGAAACTCCTGTCCTGAAATCAGCCGTACTTCAGCCTGTGTTCTTGGCCACTGGAACGTTCCATTCTCAAGCCTCTTATAAAGTAAGACAAAGCCATCCCCTTCCCAGAAGAGAGCTTTGATGCGGTTACATTTGCGTCCACAGAACAAAAACAGGCTGTTGGAAAAAGGATCAAGTCTAAAGTTTTGCTGTACAATGGCGGATAGGCCATCAATGGATTTGCGCATATCCGTATAACCGCAGGCAAGATAGATATGTTCTGCCTTTGAAATATCGCCTAACATAGATGCCTGATGGTACGAAGGGTATTTTCGATTGTTTCCTGGTCCGCACCATTCTGGATTTCCAGAGTTGTATTTCCAAGTCTGATAATAACAGCGGTTGATGAGCTTAAATTGGCAGTTGTATGCGAAACTTCAGCAAACATAGAGGGCTGGGAAGCAACAGTTGGAACTTTAGGTTTTCTTTCAGCAGGAATTGCATCAAACGCTTCGCGCTTGATCTTGCGAAGCCAGTAATAATAGGACTTTATACTGACATCATGAGCGGTGCACCAATCAGACACTTTCTGATTGCTTGCCCTGCATTCCCCAATCCGTTCAATCCAAAGGCTGAGTTTCTGGGAATCAGTTGCTACGGTTAAGTAATCCATAGATAAATCTCCAATCCCTTAAGGTACTTAAGTTCCTTAAGACTTTTAGAATTAGAGACATTATCTCACAATTAAAAGTCAAAAAATATACACCGACATATTTGACGCTTACCTTTAGTTCGATGAATTCATAACCATTAAACTGTTATTCACATCCTTTTAATTGCATTTTTCTATCACTTTTTACCATTTTTCATATAATCATGGTATCTATAATGATAACAAATACATAGTTACACCTCCTGTACTTTATTCTCAAAAAACGGACTCCCAGAATTATTTATAATAAAGTCTGGGAGTCAATACTCTTTTGATATGCGATAAAATTATCAAATGTAAAGAAATTGTTTTGTCTCATATGAAACTTTACTTGAATATGATCCTTTATGATATTTCGTAAATTTCCATCTATCTGAGGCTTAGAATAAAAGACTACGACATCATCCATTGATTTTATTTCGTCATATTCATATCCTACTTTTTCAATATCATATTGTTTATTCAACATCCTATTGACATATAACCAAATAACTAATTTCTGGTACTCGTCTCCCAGCTCTCTTGCTGTAATTGCATTACTCACATAAATAATCCTCCTGAGTCTAAAAAATTTACTTTTTATATGCCAGGAACCAAAACATACGTTCTTTCAATTGTAACATATTTTAAGATGTTTCACAATTATAATATTATATAAATCCCACAAACGGAAGCCTTCCGGTCACGGGAGATATCCCGTCCTTTTCAATCCAAAAGCCACAATATATTGTGGTCTAACCCCTGTTTTTCCCCTCTCAACCGCAATACGTCATCATTATCACTGCTTCAACATGCGTGAAGGATACGAAAATAATCCCTGAAAGATATGATTCCCCCTTTGGGGACGCCATAGCTTTCAATACATACAACATCATTTCGAAGCACAAAATTTTTGTCAAGCCAAATTATATCAGCACTATGCCCATCAAGAATTTGCTCCACTATATTGATTCACTTGAGTTGTTAAAATAAAATTTAAATACTATTAAAACGAAATACTTAACATCAAACTTATCATATTAACACTGGTAAGTAACCCCAAAGCCCATACTAATTTTCTAAAAAACAAGGTGCAATAAGATAGATCTGCACCTTGCTACCTAAAAAGCTCATTATTTTCGACATAAATCGACAATTATTTCCACATGCAACGACTGAGGAAACATATCGCACCCTCTAACCTTCTCCACCTCATACCCTCTCTCAGCCAGGTACTTCATATCTCTTGCCAATGTAGCCGAATCGCAGCTCACATACACCACTTTCTTCGGCGCCATCTTCACAATGGTATTTAAGCACGCCTCATCACAGCCCTTCCTGGGAGGATCCACCACAATCACGTCCGCATACACATGATTCTTCTCATACTGCTCCGGCAGGACTTCTTCCGCCTTCCCCACAAAGAACTCCACGTTATCCAACCCATTTAATCTGGCATTCTCCCTGGCATCCTCAATGGCCTGAGGAACGATCTCCACTCCATACACCTTTTTTGCCTTTTGTGCCAGGAAAAGGGAGATAGTTCCAATCCCGCAGTAAAGATCCCAAACCGTTTCCCCGCCGGTAAGTTCTGCATACTCAAGGGCTGTGCCATAGAGCTTTTCCGTCTGCACCGGATTCACCTGATAAAAGGAAAGGGGAGAAATGCGGTATTTCACATCGCCGATATAATCCGTAATATAGCCTGGTCCATAAAGGTTTTCCACCCGGTCCCCTAAAATCACATTGGTCCTATCCTTATTGATATTAAAAGAAATACTGGTCATACCTGGAATTTCCAAAAGACTATTCACCAATTCCCCACTGTGAGGAAGGCTTTTTCCATTAATAACCTGACAGACCATAAGTTCACCGGTCCGAAACCCTTTACGGATCAGGGTATGACGGATCAGTCCCTTGTGAGTGGCTTCGTCATAAGGCATGAGGTGATACCGCTCCATATGTGCCTTGACCCGCCTTAGGACCTCCCGGTTCTCCTCGGCCCCCAGGAGACAATCCTCACAGTCTATAATCGAATGGGTGCGTCCCGCATAAAATCCCACAATGATGTTTCCATCCTTATCCAGTCCCCATGGAAACTGCGCCTTATTCCTATATCTCCATGGCTCGTCCATCCCCATGACAGGCAGCATGGGAACTTCAGTAAAACCGCCGATCCTGGTGATATTGTTGTAAATCTTCCGTTCCTTATACCGAAGCTGTTCCTCATAATCCATCGCCTGAAGCTGACAGCCGCCGCAGGGACCTGCAACCGGACATTTGGGCGTCACACGGTTTACAGACGGCTCTGTGATCCGCTCCAGCTTTGCAAACCCATAGGACTTCTTGGTTTTCATCACCTTTGCCTGGGCCTTATCTCCTATAACTGTATCCTTAATAAACCAGGTAAATCCATCGGTCTTACCGATGCCTTCCCCGGTTTCGCTCATATCCTCAATCACTACCTCTATCCGATCATTCTTCTTCCACTCTGCCATCATAACCTCCTGTTTCCACATACCCGCTCACAGGCTGACTTTCGTGCACTGCCCGAAGCATTTCCAGGCTCTAAACCTCATGAAGCCGGTACCATATACACATCTTGAACTTATTGTAACTTCTTTTTCCACAAGAAGCAAGAAAACCTTTTACGCCCTGTGGACAAAAAAATAGGAGCAGGGTGGATCCGGTAAGACGCTCCGCCTTCCGTTCTCTCCCAGCTCCCGGAAATTTATCTGCCTTTTCCGTTGGCTTTTTCCATATGAATATTTTTTCCTTTGATTTTAACATCCTTCATAGCCTGTAATACTGTGTCGGCACTTTCTCTTGGCACCTCTACAAATGTATACTTATCATACATATCAATGCTTCCGACCATCTTACCCGGCATACCGGACTCTCCAGCAATGGCGCCCAGAATATCTCCTGGCTTCACATTCTGGTTCTTTCCGATGTTAATGAACAGACGGGCCATATCTTCTCTGGGAGAATCATATCTTCCTCCACGGCTGTTTCCATTACCATTACCGTTTCTGCTGCTGCGGCCACGGTTTCCGCCGCCATATAGGCTTTCCAGATCATCAAGAGAACGAGGCTCTCTTGTATCGATGATATCTTCATTTTCCTCGCCGATCATCATTTTCAGCAGAGCTGCTGCCAGATCAAGAGAGGTATAATCCTCTTCCAAAAGCTTCTTTTCAATGATGTTCACCATCTTGCTTAAATCAGTATCTCCAATGGTATCAGCCACATTTTCCAGAACCTTATCCACCTTAATGGCTGTTACGTCATTTAAGGAAGGGATTGCCTGAGGAATGATCTTGGTCTTGCAGTAACGCTGGATATCGCGAAGCTTATAAACTTCTTTGCCCACTACAAAACTGAAGGCAATGCCCTCACGGCCTGCACGACCGGTACGGCCGATTCTATGAACATAATATTCGTCATCCTGGGGAAGGTCATAGTTAAATACGGCTTCTACGTCGTCTACGTCGATTCCACGGGCTGCAACATCAGTTGCCACAAGGATCTCTGTCTTACCGTTACGGAAGCTGTTCATGACCCTGTCACGCTGGATCTGCTTTAAATCTCCATGAAGTCCTTCAGCAAAGTAACCACGTCCCTGAAGAGCCTGTACCAGCTCGTCTACCTGCTTTTTGGTATTGCAGAAAGCAACAGACAGCTTCGGTGCATACATATCAAGCAGACGGCACATAACTTCTACCTTGCTCTTAGGCTTTACTTCATAATAATACTGGGTTACCTTGGGAACGGTCAGTTCCTTCTTTACTACCTTAACGGTCACCGGCTCCTGCTGGAACTTTCTGGCGATGTCCATGATAGCCGGCGGCATGGTTGCGGAGAACATAACCGTCTGCCGGTCTTCCGGAAGCTGGCTTAAAATGGTTTCCATATCCTCCAGGAATCCCATATTTAACATCTCATCGGCTTCATCCATGACTACCGTATGGACGTGCTCGAATTTCACGGTCTTCCTGCGCATATGGTCCATAACACGTCCTGGAGTTCCGATAATGATCTGAGTACCGTCTTTTAAAGAACGGATCTGTTTTACAATGTCCTGTCCTCCGTAAATCGGAATGACTTTCACACCGTGCATGTATTTTGCAAGCCTGCGGATTTCATCTGCCACCTGAATGGCAAGCTCTCTGGTAGGACAGAGGGCAACCGCCTGTAACTTTTTCACCTTGGGATCGATCTTCTGCAGCAGTGGGATGCCAAAGGCTGCTGTTTTTCCGGTTCCTGTCTGAGCCTGCCCAACGATATCCCTTCCTTCAGCCTGGACCGGAATGGCCTGGGCCTGGATAGGAGATGCCTCTTCAAATCCCATGTCTGCTACTGCTCGCAGAATTCTTTCATCTAACTGTAATTCATCAAATCTAATTGTTTCCATAAATGCTTGGTTCCTTTCTTACGGCCAACCGGCTTCCCATGTTGCCGACGGCCTCGCACACACTTTTCGCAAACAAAACGAGAGGTATCAGGCACGTTTCAGACCTTCATCCTCTCGCTTCACACAAAGATATACTATAGCAGATTTTTTTTTGAGTGTCAAGGGTAATGACTTTATTTTTCCATATCTTTTCAATAGGAAATTATTACCAAATCCCTTAATCCCTATCTTTTTAGTCTACAGGTTTTGTCAAAGTACTGGATCCGCTCCATTTCATGAAGTGTTTTTTCCGCTTCCTCACCGGATCCCTGCCAGCCTGTTCCTTTATCCAATTTTACCCCTGGTTCTCTTCCATTTCAACAAAACAGGCCCTTTCAGCGAAAAACGGGCATTCACCCGGTTTTCGCCAGAAAGGCCTGTATTTACAAAAGCTTCCTATTCTATTCGCCATACAGCTGGTGCACAATCCCAGCGATCAGCTTTGCAGTTCCTGTAACTCCAAGAAGGGAGGAGTCAATCATTAAATTCTTATGCTCCGGATCACCTGGCAGATAGCCGGCGAATTTCTTATGATAGGCATTTCTGGCCTTGTCTACGGAAGCGATCATTCGTTTCGCCTCACTCTCAGTCATGCCAAGAGTATTTACACAGTTTTCCAGCCTTTTTTCATAAGGGGCATAAACGAATATATTAATGTTGTTCTTTTCCTTTTCCAGTAAGTAATCCGAGCATCTTCCTACCAGGATGCAGCTGGACTTTTTGGCCAGATCCAGAATAATGCCTTTTTGAACATCAAAAATAATGTCCTGGATATAAGTCTCGTCAGTTCCCAAAGGAAACATGCGGGGCAAAAAGCTTTGCTTTGACTTTTCTTCTTCCTCGCTGACCGTAGAGACAGGAAGGTTCAACTGCTTTGCGACCTCCTCCACAATATCACGGTCATAGAATTCCACTCCCAGCTCTCTGGACAACTCCTTGGCGATGGAACGTCCCAGGCTTCCGAATTCACGGGTAATGGTGATTGTAAACTTTTTCATATCAAGATGATCCTCCCTAACCAGTCACAATGGTTTTCTGATATCCCCTCACCGCGCAGCTAAGTGCAAAGCAGATGGTAAAATAGCAGAGAGCTTCAAAGCCGAATAAAAGCAGCATACCTCTGACATCGTATATGCTTCCAAGAACAACGGAGCAGTTTCTCATAAACTCCGCCACATCCACCATCTTTAAGAAGGAAGTGTCCTTGATGATGGTGATCACCTGGCTGAGCAGAGCCGGAATCACCTTCTTATACATCTGGGGAAGCACGATAAATATAAGAGTCTCTATGAAACTGAATCCCTGGGACTGGGCTCCCTCGAACTGCCCCTTAGGAATGGAGTTTAAGCCCCCTCGGAATATTTCAGCCATGACCGCTGAGGTGAAAAGAGAAATCGCAAATACTGATACTCCTACCTTATTCCCCTTTACTGTGAAATAGATCCATAGTATCCACAAAAGATTGGGTGTACAGCGGAAAAATTCTGTATAGGCAGCCACGATCCCTCCTGCCCACTTCCATTTTCCTGTTGAATAGGTCCTGATAAGAGCCAGGATCGTTCCGAAAAATGTACTGATAATGGTGGCAAGAACGGCGATCATGACTGTCATCCTCAACCCCTTCAGCATGAAAGTCACATTAGCCGGTGTAAATATCTGATGAAATAATTCTAACATGCTGCCTCCTCATCTGCCTTAATATCAAGCGTTTTTGCTACGGGCAGCCGCATGGATCTGATTTCTAAATAACGGGCCAGCCTTGCCAATGGGAAACAGATGATAAAGTACATCACGGCGCTTGTAAAATACGCCTGGGCAAAGTATCCCCGGTCAGCTCCCCAGGAATCCGTAAAATACATAAGGTCCATACCGGCCACCATAGCCAGAATGGAGGTATTCTTCACCAAATTCAGCGCCTGATTCGCAAGAGGCGGCATAATAATCTTGATAGTCTGAGGCAGAATGATATGATACATGGTTTCCAGATAGGAAAAGCCCTGAGACGAAGCTGCCTCGGACTGGCCTTTTGGTATGGCTTCGATTCCGGTCCTTATGACCTCTGATATGTAGGCGCCATGATAGACACCTACCCCGATCACTCCCAGCGCGAACTTAGGAATCCTGAAGCCTGAGCTGGAAAATACCATAGGCAGCACAGAATAATAGCACAATACCTGCAAAGCCAGAGGCGTATTCTGTATGAATTCCACATAAATTCGTGAAATTATCTTTAATGGCTTAAATTTAGCCGAGGAAAACATACCAAATATCACTCCCAGGACCAGCGCAACGGCCAGCCCCACCAGTGATATTTTAAGCGTCATAAGAAAGCCCGGTATATAATATTCGGGGAATGCCTGAAACAGGGCATTCCAGCGTTTTGTATCAAAAAGACCTTTTATCATATCATCTATCCTTTACATAAGGGTTTACTGCAAGCCCCATTTGTCCTGAAGATCCATAAGAGAACCGTCAGAAAGCATGGAAGTCACTTTTTCATCAACGAGAGCTGCAAGCCCTGCATTCTCTTTTGCTGCTGCCACACCATAATCCTGTTCCGCGAACCGATCCTCTAAGATCTGGTTGCCGTCGTTTAAATAGCCGGCCAGGATCGCACGGTCTACGGAAAAGCAGTCAATCTGATTGGTTGCCAGCGCCTGAGCCAGTGCCGGATAACCGTCAAACTCCTGGAACTGAGGATTTACCTTGTATCCTTTTTCATCAACATATTTCTTAAAGCCGTCCTTTGTCGTAGAGGACTGGGCAACTCCGATGATCTTGCCATCCAGATCTTCGATGGACTCGATCCCGGAACTCTTATTAACCAGAAGTCCTACCGCATCGGTAAAGTATGGGGTAGAGAAGTTATAAGTTTCTTTTCTTTCCGGTGTAATGGTAAAGGTAGCGATAACCAGATCGATCTCTCCGTTCTCTAAGAGAGGTCCTCTTGTCTTAGCGGTTACGCCCTGGAATTCTACCAGCTTCTTTTCTTTTGCTTCATCTGCGGTGCATCCGAAGATGGTGCCGGCGATCTCATAAGCCAGGTCATCCTCAAAGCCTTCATATTCTCCGGTTGCCGTATTCTGTAAGCTGAACTTTGGAATATCTGCCTTACAGCCGACCTTTAAAACTCCTCGGTCAATAATCTTCTGTACGTCTGCTGCCGCCTTTCCGCCTGCAGCATCTGAGCCAGCCGCTCCTTCCTTTGCAGTAGACTCTGCTGGAGCAGCTGTAGTAGCCTCCGGAGCCTTTGCGCCGCATGCAGTTAAGGATGCCACAGTCGCAAAAGCAAGGGCAAGTGATAACATTTTCTTCATCATAATTGGTTCCCTCCTCATTATTATAATTTAATCAACATCCTAATGAAGGATCTTGCTTAAAAACGCTTTGGTCCGCTCATGTTCCGGACATTCAAAAAAGTGTTCCGGTGTTCCCTCTTCCAGGATATAGCCTCCATCCATGAAGATCACCCGGTCTGCCACCTGGCGTGCAAACCCCATTTCATGAGTCACACAGATCATGGTGATGTTTTCATGAGCCAACTCCACCATAACATTTAAAACCTCCTGAACCATCTCAGGATCCAGTGCAGAGGTAGGCTCATCAAAGAGTATTAAGGGCTGCTTGGTGCATAAAGCCCTGGCTATGGCCACTCTCTGCTGCTGACCGCCGGAGAGCTGGACCGGATAATTTCCCGCTTTTTCCTTTAAACCGACTCGTTCCAGGCATTTGACAGCATTCTTCTTTGCCTCTTCCTTGGGAACATGCTGCAGCTTAATGGGTGCTAAAGTCAGATTTTCTAAGACAGTGAGATGGGGATATAAATTGAATTGCTGAAAGACCATGGATGAATACTTTTTAGCCATTTCCAAATGGTTCTTTTTTGTCACTTCCGTGCCTGCCACGGTTATCTTTCCGCTGGTGGGTTCCTCTAAGTAGTTGATGCAGCGGATAAAGGTGGACTTACCTGAGCCGGAGGGTCCGATGATGACCAGCTTTTCGCCCTCCTTTACTGTCAGGCTTATATCCTTTAAAACCTCTAAATCTCCGAAGTTTTTCTTTAAATTTTCAACTTTCACCATATCTGGCATAATTCCATCCCCTTTCCTTTTATTTCTTGTTTATGTCTTTTGGACACAAGGCGTTCTGTATTTCTTCCTAAAAATATGCAAAAAGACGCCTTAGAGTTTGAATGTCTTAAGCGTCTTTGCTTAGTCTTTTTTAATTGTTGTTATTATAAAAAGTTTTATTTGAAAAGTCAAGGATTATTTTCTTTTCATCCTTTAATTGGCAGACAAGAGCATGCCACAAAATGTCCGGGTGAAACCTCTTTCATCTCCGGAACAGCCCTGCTGCATTCTTCCCTGGCATACATACATCTGGTATGGAAATGGCAGCCGGAAGGCACATGCATGGGGCTTGGAAGCTCTCCATGAAGCATCAGCCGCTTTGATTTTGCAGAAAGCTGCGGATCAGCTACCGGGATGGCGGAAAGAAGCGCCTTTGTATAAGGATGAAGAGGATTTTCATACAGTTCGTCGCTGTCTGCGATCTCCACCAGTCTGCCTAAATACATGACGCCGATCCGTGTGGAAATATGGCGTACCATGGACAGATCATGTGCTACAAACAGATAAGTAAGCCCCATCTCCTCCTGTAAGTCCTCCAGCATGTTCACTACCTGTGCCTGAATGGAAACATCCAGGGCAGAGATCGGTTCGTCACAGAGTAGAAATTCCGGTTCCACGGCCAATGCCCTGGCAATTCCGATCCTCTGACGCTGGCCTCCCGAAAACTCATAGGCATACTTATACATGTCATCAGGCTTCATTCCAACCTTTTTAAGCATCTCTTCGATTCTGCCGTCTACCTCGCTTGCCGCTATGCCAGATACCGCCGCCATGGACTCTCCAATGATTTCCCGCACATTGTGATGAGGATCCAGGGCTGAATAGGGATCCTGGAAAATGATCTGCATCTGCCGGTGGATAGGAAGTAATTTACTGCCCTTTACCCTGGTGATATCCTGTCCCTTAAACAGGATGGACCCGCTGGTGGGATCATACATACGGATTAAGGTCCGTCCTAAGGTAGATTTCCCACAGCCGGATTCTCCTACCAGTCCAAAGGTTTCCCCTTTTCGGATGGTAATATTCACACCGTCCACTGCCTTTACCTCTGCCTTCTTGCGGCCGAAAAAATCCTTGGCAGGAAAATATTTACATACCTCCCTGGCTTCCAGCAGGATTTCCTGGTTCCTGTTATCCATATCAGTCTACCTTCCTTTCCCTTGCATCCAGTTCCTCTGCCGAAAAGATACACATGGCTCTCTGGGTGTCCGAATATACCCGGTACTTGGGAATTCCCTTCTCACACTGTTCACAGGCAAATTTACACCGCTCAGCAAACGGACAGCCATCCGGGGGATCTATCAAGGACGGAGCCATACCCGGGATTGGTTCCAACCGCTTCCGGTCCCCTGCCTGAGGTTTGGGAATTGCCTGAAGAAGAGCTCTGGTATAGGGATGCTTAGGCGAATAAAAGATTTCTTCGGTAAGCCCTTCCTCCATCATAAGTCCGCCATACATAACCATGATCCGGCGGCTTAAGCTTGCCACCACTCCCAGATCATGAGTGATGAGTATGATACTCATTCCCGTTTCATCCTGCAGCTTTTTTAAGAGTTCCAGGATCTGGGCCTGAATGGTAACATCAAGAGCCGTAGTCGGCTCATCTGCAATCAGCAGCTTCGGCCGGCAGCAAAGGGCCATGGCAATGAGCACCCTCTGTCTCATACCTCCGGAAAATTCATGAGGATACTGATTAAGCCTCTTTTCCGGAGACGGGATTCCCACCTGTTCCAAAACTGCAACCGCTTCCTTCTGAGCGGCACGCTTATCCATTCCCCTGTGACGTTTCAGCACCTCTGTCAAATGAAAGCCGATGGTTCTCAAAGGATTCAAAGCCGTCATAGGATCCTGGAACACCATGGCGATCTCTTTTCCCCTCATCTTTCTTTGCTGTTCCGGTGTCATTTCAAGTATGTTCTTATCCATAAATAATATCTGGTCCGCAGTGACCTCTGCATTTTCCGGCATCAGGCCCATGATGGATTTCATCAGTACACTTTTACCGCTGCCGGATTCCCCTACAACGGCCAGAATTTCCTGATGGCCTGCATAAAAGCTTACGCCGCGAACTGCCTTTACCGATTTCCCGTGGGTGTGGAAGGTGGTATGCACATTTTGGACGGACAGGATTTTATCATCTTTTTTCTTTATCTCTTCCAATTCCTGTTTCCTCGCTTTACTCTTTTTCGTCGTTCATAATTTTCGGTTCCACGAAAACCCGGAGCAGATTTCCCAGCTTATTAAAAGCAAAAATCGTAATGATGATTAAAAGTCCCGGGATCAGCGCCATGTAAAAGGTATTCTGCATGGTTCCCTGGGCGTTTTGCAAAAGACTTCCCCAGGAAGACATCGGCTGCTGGATTCCAACTCCCAGGAAGCTTAAGGAAGACTCTGTCATAATAGCATTGGCCATGCTTGTGGTCGCCGATACAATGATCGTAGGAAATACAGAAGGTATGATATGACTAATAATGATCTTCCAGATACCCACACCGGAAAACTCAGCATAAAGGATGAATTCTCTTTCCTTAAGGGATAGAGTCTCGGCCCGCACCAGCCTGGCAATCTCCATCCAGGTAAAAAAGCCGATAACCAGAATGATGGACTTTAATCCCGGCCTTAAAAAGATACTGACAACAGTAACCAGGATCATCCACGGAATTGAATACAGGACATCAACGATACGCATAAGAACCATATCCACCATCCCGCCGCAGAAACCGGAAATGGTTCCCACCGCCACACCGATGGTAAGGCTTGTAAGCATAGCCAGAAATCCAACCAGCAGGGAAACCCGGCCCCCGTAGATAACTCTGGCAAAATAATCACGTCCAACTTCATCGGTCCCGAACCAGTGTCCGGCAGATGGAGGCTGAAGACGGTTTGCAATATTGGTGGCATTCGGTTCCACAGGAAGAAGGGGCGCAATGAGTGCAAATAAAATGATTAATCCCAAAAGAATCAGGGAAATGACCGCCGCCTTATCATGTTTTAATGCCAGGAATACGCTGTCCACTCTCACAGATCTGCTCTTCTTTTTGTTCACTTCGTTTCTTTTCATCTTCTGTCACCCCATTTCCCTGATTCGCGGATCCGTAATACAGTATAGGATATCCGACAGAAGGTTACCAAGAATCACGAGGGAAGAGGACAGAACCAGAACGATCATGACGATAGGATAATCCATGCCCTGAATTGCCTTGATAAAATAAGGTCCGACGCCCGGCCACCCAAATACGGTTTCCGTAATGATGGCCCCTGTTACAAGCAGCTGAAGAGCCATGCCCAGCCTTGTAATAATGGGAAGCAGGACGTTCTTACAGACATGCTTAAACATAATTTCCCCTCTGGAGGCACCAAATGCCCGCTGGACCAGAACATAGTCCTCAGAAAACTGGGTGACTGTGGAGGAACGGACAAATTTAACATTGGCCGGTAAAAATGTAAAAGTAAGGGTGATAAAAGGCATAATAAAATGCCTTAGAAAATCCGCCATAGAAGCTTCCTTTCCTACGGAATGCATTCCTACAATGGGAAGAAGCTTAAGCTTATAACCCAGGACAAAAATCAAAAGCATGGAAAACCAGAAGGAAGGTACGGCGATCGCTACGGAAGAGATTCCGTCAATCACTTTGTCTGCTGCCTTATTCTTGTGGGAGCCTGCCAAAAGTCCCAGGATGATTGCCAGGATATAAGCGGTTCCATAGGCCGGAAGAACCAGTTTTATGGTATTGGGAATCCTCACTGCAAGATCCCCGGCAATGCTTTGCTTGGTTACGATGGAATATCCGAAATTCCCGTTCAATATCCCGTTCAGCCAGCGTAAATACTGGATGAACAGAGGCTTGTCGTACCCATATTTGGCCTTAATCAATTCAATTGTTTCCGGTGACATCTTTGGTGTTGTCATTGCATCAATGGCATTATACGGTGCAAAATGCATCAAAGCAAAACATAGAATTGTGATTAAAAGGACCATGGGTATGGCTGTCAATATCCGTCTTAATATATATTTCGCCATATGGTTTCTCCTTATATATAGAAAGAGGTGTCTGCCGCAGGATTCCAGCAGCAGAACACCCTTTCCTCTTCACAGCTGATCCACAGCCCGCCATTTCTGCTGCTTACGTATCTGCTGCTATCATTACTTCATCTGTAGCTTGGAAGTATCTTCAAAGGTATAAACAGGAACCAGCTTTGACTCTTCGATTCCTGATACGTTTTTGGATACTACAAGAAGGCGTTTATTGGAATACAGGGGATAGAAGCAAGCGGTATCCTGCAGTTTCTGCTGGATCGTTGTATAGATTTCTTTACGCTTTGCATCATCTGTTTCCTTCCGGCCCTGGGCAAAAAGGTCATTCATCTCAGGATAGTCGTAATGCATATAATTGTATGCTGCACCTGATTCAAATAAGCTTGAAAACGTATCCGGGTCAATGCCCATGATATATCCGCCAAAATACATATCATAAGGATTATCAGCCTGCTTCATCTGCTGGCTGAGAGCCGTCGAATCCACGCCGGTTAAGTTCACTTTGATTCCTGCCTTCTGAAGCTGTTCCTGTATCATGATGGCAGAGGTGGACTGGAGGCTGTCGGAAGCGTTATAGGCAAGTGTTAATTCCGGATTTGTTACACCGGAAGCTGCAAGAAATTCTTTGGATTTATCCAGATTCTGTTCGTATTTCTCCACATCCTCCGTAAAATACTGGCTGTTGGGAGGCATGAAGCTCCATGGCAGGTCATAATACTGGGGATCCAGGAGTGCTGCGTCTGCAATGGCATTTTTATCCAGGGCATAGAAGATGGCTTTCCTGAAGTTTTCATCCTTTATGCGGTTTGCATTTATCATCATATATCCCACACGGCCTTCCTGGTATGGGTAAACCGTCAGATTGGCTGCTTCCAGGTTCATCTGTGCCACCTGCGCAGGAGTACCGATCCAGGCGTTTACTTCCCCGCTCTGAATGGCTGTCATGGCTGTATTTTCATTTTCAATGATCCGGTATACAAAATTATCAATAGAAGGAGCACCTAAGAAGTAATTCTCATTCTTTGTGAATTTCACATAGGAGCCTGGGGAGTATTCTGCCATTACATAAGGTCCTGTACCGACCGGCTTGGTGTTTACGTCATTGTTTTCAAAGTTTTCCACATTTTCATAGATATGCTTTGGCATGATGAATATCTGGGAAAACATTTCCACTGCAGCGGAGTTAACAAAAGGCATGGTAAGGGAAACCGTATAGTCGTCGGTCTTTTCGATCTTAACCGATCCTTCTGGGAATACCAGCTGAGAATATGCCCAGCCTGCGTTTTTCTCATCTTCCATGGCTTCAAAGGTGAAGACAACGTCATCGGCAGTGAATTTCTCTCCATCAGACCATTTTACATCATCCCGAAGGTGCATGGTATAGGTCAGTTTGTCATCGGAGGTGTCTATGCTCTTTGCCAGGAAATAATTGATTCCATCAGCATTATACATATACAATGGGGAATAGATCATTTTAATAGTCATAAGGCCGAAACGGTCGCTAGTTGTAATTACATTTACATTAGCGCCCGGATCCCCTGCAATTGCATAAGTAAATGTGCTTTCCCCTCCTGCAGCCGTTTGTCCGGCTCCGTCATTTGATCCGCCTGCTGAACTGGCATTCGCAGCTGTAGTGCTTTCTGCAACCGGGTCCTTTCCTCCGCAGGCAGTAAGACCTCCCAGCACCATGACAGATGCTAACAGGAATGCTGCACTCTTCATAAATCTTTTCATACATTTCTCCTTTCAGTTTTCCTATAATTATGCCTGATACCGTTACCGGTTATCAGTCGGAAAAGTCAGATTCATTATAAACATATTTCCGGAACTTTTGCAACTGTTTTTAAATTATTTCCTACTTTTTCTATATGCTTTAAGGTGATTAAAATTAAATTACCCACTGATGGAATTGATCCTCTTATCATTTGACCATTTGATGATCAGGTCATTTCTCCCGTATCCTGCAGGATAAAGGAGATCAAGCTCCACCTTGGTATAATCCTTGGATTTACCCACTTTAATGTTTAAAACCTTGACTTTTTCCTCATTTAGATAGTGAAGCAGCTCCATAATAACGGTGTCGTATTGGTTCGTAGTTATCTTTAAGACGCCTTGGAATGGCTCCCTGGACAAAAAAGGGACATCATGAAGGAGGATCTGGGTAAAAATAAGAAAAAGGCCTGCTCCGCATCCCATAAAGTATTCGCCTGCGCCGATTGCCATACCCACTCCCGCAGTTGCCCAGATGCCTGCCGCAGTGGTTAAACCACTGACGGAATGATTCTTAACAAAGATGACACCTGCTCCAAGAAAACCAATTCCTGATACGATCTGGGAGGCGATCCTGGAAGCATCAAAATGGGGGACATCCCGGAACCCGTACTTGGAAACCACCATCATCAAAGCAGCTCCCATGGCCACAATGGCATGGGTTCTCATCCCTGCTCCTTTATAACGATTCGTTCTCTCATATCCGATTAAATATCCTAAAAACCCTGCAACAACAATTCTAAAAAACAAACCCGTCTGGTAGATAAGGTCATACCTTTCCACAAGGCTTCCCAGCACTTTCCAAACCTGGCTCATGATTACTCCTCTTTTCTGATATTAATTATCCATCAATATCTTATAAAGTATGCTGCCAGAGTATATCATGTTTGCAAAAAGCCCTGCTGGGAATCTGTTTGTCCGGATCTGCAGGAAATGACAAAAGCGTGGTGTTTTATCCGGGATAAAACACCACGCTTTCTAGCCGATCAGTTTATTTTAATTCTTTGATCCAGTTGTATCTGGGATCATCTACCCGTGTTGTCCACGGATTATCCGGAAGGTGCCGGATCATCCAACAATAGTACATGGGAAACCCAGGGGCAGTAACCTGGGGATGGGTCCTTCCGCCGGGAATGGCAGCACAGCTTCCATCCTTGATTTTAAAGACATCCTCTCCGATAAAGCAGGCGCCAAAACCTTCCGGCCGTTCAAACCGGTAATAGTAAACCTCAGGCTGAGGATGTTCATGAGGGGTGTAGCTGGACCAGCCTCCCTGATGATTGATCACTTCTCCGTTTACCATATTAGAATAGGGAGCATTGTTGTAGTCGAAGACGGTGCGGACCGTCCGTTTCATCTTACCATCCAAAAGCCCTTCCCCAAAAATATCATTGGTACAGTCCTCCGGCCTATAGAAAACGCTGTCAAACTCCCTGTCATTTCTGGTGCGCTGAACCAAAACCTGACTGTCCTCTTTTGCCGCCACGCTTACCATAATGCCCTTTGAAACGTGTAGACAATAGGGTCCCTCTTCTATCAGGCTGCTCCGTTTTCCCCACTCTTTCCTGTCTTCCCAGGAAAACAGGATTTCCCCGGTCAGGAGAAGGACCGCCATCTCATCCGACTGACTGGAGAAGGACCGCTCCTCTCCTGCCTTCATCTCATAAACGGCAATGTCCATTAACATATCATTTTCCCTATCCCCAGCTTTGGTGAGAAGTTTTACTCCCTTGGGATCAAATTCCGGGTAACTGAATAATTTGCTCATGGCAGCTCCTTTCGACCTTCGCCCTGATGAGCTTGCTCATCTTCGCTCTCTTGCGCTCATTATCCCAGGAACCTTACGGTTCCTGAGCGGCATTCGCCGTTCGCGCTGATGAGCGAGCTCATCTTCGCTCTCTTGCGCTCATTACATCATGATTTCGGAAATTCTTACGGGTCTGTGCTCCTGTACGGACTTTTTGGCAGCAATGCCCATTAATACAGGTTTTAATCCATCCACTACGCCAAGAGGAGTATCGGTATCATTCTCAATGGCTTCGATGAAGCAGTTCACTTCCTTTGCAAAGGACTGCATATAGCGTTCTAAGAAGAAGTAAAGGGGCTTTTCACCGGCGACGCCATCGGCGGTGCTTAATACTGCGCTGGATTCGGTATCATTGGAGGTTGCCACCATTCCCTTGGAGCCGAATACCTCTGCTCTCTGGTCATAGCCGTAAGCGGCCTTTCTGGAATTATCAATAACTGCGATGGCACCATTCTCCATCTTTAAGGTAATAACTGCGGTATCCACATCCCCAGCTTCCCCGATGGCCGGGTCTACAAGCACTGCGGACTGAACGTAGATCTCCTCCGCATCACAGCCTGCCAAATAACGGACCATATCAAAATCATGAATGGTCATGTCTAAGAACATGCCGCCGGATACTGCCGCATACTCTGCGCTAGGCGGCTCAGGATCTCTGGAGGTCACTTTGATGATGTGAGGCTCCCCGATCTTTCCGGCTGCAACCGCATTTCTAACTGCCTCAAAATTGTGGTCAAAGCGGCGGTTAAAGCCTACCTGATATTTTATCTTACTGCCCTTTAAGGCTTCAATCACTTCCTTGATCTTATCAATATCGTGGTCAATGGGTTTTTCACAGAATACATGCTTTCCTGCTTTAATGGCCTCAACAGAAATGGGGGAATGGGTGTTGGTGGAAGAGCAGATCAACACGGCATCGATCTCAGGATCTGCTAAAATCTCCTTGTAATCCTTTGTGGTATTAGGAACTCCCATGCTTTTTGCCCATTTGTCTGTTTCCTCATTCATGAATGGATCGGCAATGGTCTTGATCCTTCCGTTCTTTACAAGGTTGCAGATGCTGGTTGTATGTACTTTTCCGATTCTTCCTGCTCCGATAATTCCTACAGTTACCATAATTTTCTTCTCCTTCTTTTTTCTTATTCTTAAAGACCGGTTTTTTCAGCAATGAATTTTCTTGCGCGGATGGCATATTCCAGAGGATTTGCCTTTGCAGGATCCTGCTCTGCTTCCACTACCATGTATCCCTCATAGGAAGCATCTTCCAGCACCTTGAAAATAGGATCAAAGTTCACGCAGCCGTCTCCTGGAATGGTGAATGCACCTGCCCGTACCCCTGCCAGAAAGCTCATCTTTTCTTCTCTTACTTTTTTTACAATCTCCGAACGGATGTCTTTTAAATGAACATGCTTGATGCGTCCCACATATTTTTCCACCATAGCAACCGGGTCCTCACCGCAGTATGCAAAATGGCCGCTGTCAAACAAAAGGCTTACATATTCCGGGTCCGTGTTCGCCATCATGCGTTCTACCTCTGCTGCACTTTGAACAACGGTTCCCATATGATGATGGAAGGTTAAAGCTACCCCGTATTTTTCTTTGGAAAGCTTTCCAAGGCGGTTTAAGCCTTCGCAAAGCAGCTCCCATTCTCTGTCATCCATCTCATGCTTCCCTTCAAACACCGGCTGGTCTAAAATCCCCTGTGTGCTGTAGCTCTGCTCGGAAACGCCTACAACCTTAGCTCCCATGGCTGCAAGAAACGCCACATGCTTTTCAAAGCCTTCTTCCGTCTCCTCATATGGCTTGCTGATTAAGAAGGTGGAAAACCATGCGTTGCAGATCTCTACGCCACGAAGGTCCAAAGCCTTTTTTAACACCTCAACATCTCTTGGATATTTGTTGCCTACCTCGGAACCGGTAAAGCCTGCCAGAGCCATTTCGCTGACACACTGTTCAAAGGTATTTTCTTTCCCCAGATCCGGCAAATCATCATTGGTCCATGCAATCGGTGCAATACCTAATTTTACTTTCTCCTTGTTTAACATATTTGCATCCCTTCCCTGTCATATAATTTTTCATTCCGCCGGCATTGCGGCAGATTAATACTTTCTGGCTTCATTTCTTCCTTCTAAGACCCTTTCCCACGCCTCTCTCACGCTGCTCTTTTCCGAGGTTGTGGCAATTCCTACGTTCCACCAGGATTCATAACCATCCGACATGGTTTTGGGGATCACCTTTAAATCAAACAGGCAGGCCCTTTCCTGTTTTTTTGCATCTTCCAGAGCCTCCTCCAGTTCTTTAGTGGTTCTGCAGGTATAAGCTTTCAGACCATACCCCTCCCCGATTTTGGCATAGTCAACCGGGATTAGATCCCCCGAGGGCTTCTTCCCATCCGTATAGCGGAATTCCGTGGCAAGACTTCCGATCCCATGGTTCATTTCCAGATTATTGATGCAGCCAAAGCCGCAGTTATCAAATATCAGAATATTGACCTTCTGCCTTTCCTGCATGATGGTCATAATTTCACTATGTAACATCTGGAAGCTGGCATCGCCGACAACACAGTAAACCTCTGTTTCCGGCTCTGCGAATTTAACACCCAGTGTGGCTGCCACTTCATATCCCATACAAGAGTACCCGTACTCCGCATGATATCCGCCCCGCTTGTCAGTCGTCCACATACGCTGCATACAGCTAGGAAGGGAGCCCCCTGCCGTTATGATAGTAGCATCTTCATCGATGATTCTTCTGATTGCTGCAAGTGCAGCTGTTTGGGTGAGCCTTCCATCGGTTAACTTAACAAACTCCGGAATGGTTCTGGGATCCCGCGCTTTTATGTTGGGTTCAAAATCCTCTCCAGTGTATTCAATGCTGCCCAAGCGTACCATCTCTTCAGCCCATTTTCTTTTTGCATCAGCGATCTCGTCTTTATACTGAGATATATACTGTTTTTCCCTCAGCTTTTCTGCCAGTGCCTGAACGGTTACCTTCGCATCTCCCACTGCTTTAACCGCATCCATTTTGTACGCATGGAATCTGCTGTTATTGATGGTAATAAACTGGACGTCTTCCCTTTTAAACAGCCACTTTGAGCTTGTTGTAAAATCACTTAGCCGGCTTCCGATGGCGATCACCACATCCGCATCCTTTGCAATCACATTGGAAGCATAGGTACCGGTAACTCCGATTCCGCCAAGACAGTAAGGATGGCTTGATTTGCAGGCACTCTTCCCTCCCTGGGTTTCCCCAAAGGGTATGTTAAATTCTTCACAGAATTTTTCTACGGTTTCTCCCGCCTCGGAGTAGCGGACTCCTCCGCCTACAATTACAAACGGCTTCTTTGCTTCTGCAAGGATGTCCGCGATCTCATCCAGTTCTTCTTCTACCGCAAGAGGTCTGGTAATCCTGTGGACCCGTTTCTTAAAAAAGTAATCCGGATAATCATAGGATTCTCCTTCCACATCCTGACAAATGGAGATACAGCATGCTCCGGTCTCTGCCGGATCTGTAAGCACACGCATGGCATTGATCAAAGCGCTCATGATCATCTCCGGTCTGGTGATTCTGTCCCAGTATTTGCATACTGGTTTGAACGCATCATTGGTTGTGGTCGCAAGGCTGCTGCTTTGTTCCAGCTGCTGCAATACCGGATCAGGCTGTCTGGAGGCAAAGGTATCGGCTGGAAATACCAGCAGAGGAATGTTATTTACCGTTGCGGTTGCACAGGCAGTTACCATATTGGCAGCACCTGGTCCCACGGATGAGGCACACGGAATGATTTTCTTTCGGTTGCTCTGCTTTGAAAAAGCAATGGCCGTATGGCACATCCCCTGCTCATTTCTTCCCTGAAGAACCTTAAGCTGTCCAGGGTCCGTATCCAGAGCCTCTCCTAAGCCAACTGCGATTCCATGACCGAAAATAGTAAAAACACCTTCAACAAACTTTGTTTCCACTCCATCAACAGAAACATACTGGTTATCCAGGAACTTCACAAGTGCCTGTGCTGTTGTCATTCTGATTGTTTTTGACATGTTCCGCTCTCCTTTACTTTTTTATACACGGGCAATCATTTCACCAAACTTTTCCTTTTCTTCTTTTATAAATGCATGTACCTCCTCCGGAGTCGGCAGGGAATCCGAACAGTTATTGCTTTTTACCATCATGGAGGCCTCTGCAGAGCCAAATTCCAGGCAGTCTATGATATCCCAGCCCTGATACAGGCCATAAAGGAACCCTGAACCATATCCGTCGCCGCCGCCAAATCCCTTTCTGGCCTCCACTGGGAACGGTTTAATGGAAAATGACTGTCCGTCATATGTATAGGCCGTAGATCCTTTCATTCCATGCTTGATGACTACGATTCTGGCACGATATCCCTGCCATAGAACTGCACTTTCTTCATCTGTCATGCCTGGTTTGATCAGTTTCTCCGTTAAATCAAATTCTTCTCTTGACCCCATAATAATGTCAGCTTCTTTGGCAACTGCAGAGTAGTATATGGATATTTCATCCGCATTTTTCCAGTTATAGGCTCTGTAATCGATATCAAAGATAATTCTGACATCGTTCCTCTTCGCCAGCATGACTGCCTTAAGAGCTGCTTCTCTTGACGGGCTTTGTGCAAGCGCCGTACCTGATATCAAAATTGCTTTTACCTTTTTGATATACGCTTCATCGATATCTTCTACGTCCAGCTGTAAGTCAGCAATGCAGTTCCGGTACATTAGAATATTACTTTCACTGGAAGAGAGCATTTCTGTAAAAGTCAGTCCCAGCTTTTCTCCATTTTTGCATTTTGTAATATGAGAAGTATCGATCTCCTGTTCGTTAAAATAATCCACTACAAATTCACCGAACTGGTCATCTGAAACTTTCCCGATAAATCCTGCTTTCATGCCATGCCTGGTCACACCTACGGCGATGTTAGCCGGAGAACCGCCCACGAACTTTTCAAACATGTGCACTTTCTTTAAAGGCTTGAATTCTTCTTTCACATACTCATTGTAAGCCGGATTAAAATCAATTGCTACCCTTCCAAGAAGAATTAAGTCCATTTCTCTGGTTTCATCAAATCTTACATATTCCATCGTTACATCTCTCCCATCCCGTTTTGCATGATCAGCAGCCATTACATGGAACGAAAAAACACACTGCAAGGTCTTAATCCGCCTTGCAGGGCGTTTTTATCTATCATTGGCCGGCATTTTTTAGATTGTACCATCCCAGGTATTTACGTTTGTGGATTCTCCGGTTTCTTCGTCGAACCACCTGCTGGTAACAACTTTATTTTCTGTGAAGAAGCGGAATCCATCCTTGCCTAAGCAGTGCAGATCTCCGATGAATGACAGTTTTTTGCCGTTGAAAGGAAACATTCCTACCGGAACAGGAATTCCCACATTGATGCCGATCATACCACCGTCGGTGTGTCTTGCAAACTCTCTGGCATAGTGACCATTCTGCGTAAAGATAACAGAACCATTTGCATATGGATTGGCATTCATGATCTCTAATCCTTCTTCAAAAGTCTTCACTCTCTTGATGCACAGCACCGGTCCAAAGATTTCTTTTTCCCCTATACTCATGCCTGGAGCCACATGGTCGAATATGGTCGGCCCTATGTAAAAGCCGTTTTCATAACCTTCGACTACAATGTCCCGTCCATCCAGTACAAGCTCTGCGCCTTCTTCTATTCCTGTGTCAATCCACTTCAAGATGGAATCTTTATGAGCCTGATTTACCACAGGGCCGAGTTTTGTACTCTTATCATACGCCGGACCTACTTTAAGAGTCTTGGCCTGAGCGATTATTTCCGCCACAAGGGCATCAGCGATTCCCTCCTGTGCTACCACAACAGGGAGAGCCATACATCTTTCTCCTGCACAACCGAATGAGGAATTAATGATTCCAGCCGCTACCCTCTTGACCGGAGCATCATTTAACACCAAGGCATGGTTCTTTGCTTCACAAAGAGCCTGAACTCTCTTTCCCGTAGCTGCAGCTGTTGAATAGATATGCATACCTACGGATGTAGAACCTACAAAGCTGATCCCTTTGATGTCGGGATGAGTGAGAAGAATCTCTGCTTCGTTTCTGGAGCAGGTGACTATATTAATAACGCCGTCCGGCAGCCCTGCTTCTTTATAAAGTTCTGCTATACGCATGCAGGACTGAGGGGTAAAGGAAGCGGCTTTCAGTACGATGGTGTTGCCGCAGGCGATACACATAGGGGTCATCCAGCCCATCGGTATCATTGCAGGGAAATTAAAAGGGATAATACCGGCAAATACCCCAAGAGGCATACGGTACAGAACCGTATCAAATCCGCTGGAAGCGTCCATCAGGCTGTCTCCCATCATCAGTGACGGAGCACTTATGGCCTGTTCGGTACCTTCTTTGGCTTTCAGTACATCACCCTGAGCCTCTTCCCAACTTTTACCGTTTTCTTTTGCCACCAGCATGGTCAGTTCATCCATATGCTCTATAAGCAGATCCCTGAGCTTATAAAGTACTTGAACTCTCTTTATTACTGGGGTAGATGACCATGACGGAAACGCCGCTTTGGCTGCCTCTACGGCTTCCTCTACTTCTGCTTTGGTGCAGCATGGTACCTTAGCAATTACTTCACCGGTACTGGGATCGTAAGCATCAGAATACTTCTCTGTCTTTGATTCCTTCCACTGACCATTTACAAGAAACTTTAATTTTTTAACTTCTCCCATTTTTATATCCATTCCTTTCTCTTCGCTTAATGGCTGCTTTAAGCGGTTTGATTTCATGTTTCATACTGATTTATGTAAGCGGCTCCACACATTGAAAGATCCGGATATGCTGCTTTACATTCTCATACACTCCCCGGACCATCGCTTCATTCAGTCCGAAATAATCATGCTTGCCTTCCGATTCCAGATACTTTTCCGCTTCTTTTGTAAGACTGTCAAAGCTGGCTGTTGCAATATTGATCTTCCGGATTCCAAGGCCTATGGCCTTCCTAAAGTCCTCTGGAGTAATTCCGGTCCCGCCGTGTAGAACCAGAGGTACATCAATCTTCTGATCAATGGCTTCCAGTACATCAAAAGCCAGTCTGGGAGCCACCGGATAATTGCCGTGGGCATTGCCGATCGCTACTGCCAGTGCATCCACACCGGTCCTCTCGCAAAAAATTCTGGCATCTTCAGGATTGGTGCAGCGGATTCCCCCATCCGTGCTTCCATCTTCACTGCCGCCCACCAGACCCAGCTCTGCTTCCACGGTTGCTCCATATACTCTGGCGAGGTTGACCGCTTCCAGGGTTTCTGCCATATTCTCCTCAAAGGGAAGATGGGAACCATCGATCATTACGGAGGTGAACCCATAATCCAGAGCCTGTTTTAACACCGGTATGGTCTTGCCGTGATCCAGATGAACTGCGATATCAACCTTAGATTGTCTCGCCGCCTCTACCATCATAGGTCCCATCAGGGACAGCGGGGAATGGGGAAGACGAACTTCCGCGATCTGTAAGATAATGGAGGCATTCATATCTTCCGCTGCCTTTACAGCTCCCTTCACCATCTCAAGGTTTCCCACACTGAAGGCCCCGACCGCCCTGTTATTTTCAGAGGCCTGATTCAGCAATTCCTTCATTTTTACTAATCCCATATTTCTTCTCCTTTTACTTTATGGGTACATTTTGATTTAGTTTGTGTAACATCTTGGTTATATTTTAGCACTTATCACGGGAACGGTCAAGATAATCTTTTAATTTTTTTCTATTTTAGGTAACTTTATGGTAATATATTGGCTACTTCTTGATGTTTTCTTGTACATCTGTTATAATCTAACCATAACAGCATGTCAGAGAGACAGCTGAGCAAGGAGTACAACTATGAGAATTTCCCGAATTGACCAACTGGAACAGTATATTCTGGAGCACAAGACAGCCTCCATCGATGCCCTGTGTGAAGAATTTGAAATTTCAAAAAACACCCTTCGCAGGGATTTAGAAATCCTTGTTGCCCGAGGCAGCGTGGAAAAAGTCTATGGAGGTGTCATTGCATGTGAGAATGCGTCCTCTGTCCCGAATCTGATTGCATTCCATGAACGCGCAGGCAGAAATGCCCAAAGCAAGCAGAGAATTGCCGCACTTGCCGCCTCTTATGTACGGGAGCGGGATATCATATTCATTGACAGCGGAACCACTACCATGAATATTGTGGATCATCTGTCCCATCTGGCCACGGTTACGGTCATTACCAACAGCATCCAGGTCATCAACAAAGCCATGAATTATCCTAACATTAACGTAATCGTCCTGCCCGGGTCCTTAAAAAGAGATACAGCTTCCTTAGTCGGCAGCTCGTGCGTGGAATACTTAGAGGATTATAATATTATCCGGGCATTTATGGCCTGTACTGGAGTTTCCCTTCAGGCCGGAGTCTGTAACGCTTCCACAGAAGAGTACACCATCAAGAAAACAGCATTAAAAAAAAGCCAGAAGCATTATCTTCTGGCAGATTCCTCAAAATTCGGACGGGCATCTCTCATGACCTACGGAGACATCGGACAGTTTGATTATATCTTAACCGAACGGACGCCTGATGATGATTTCAGTTCCAGCTGTAAGGAATTGGGCTGCGTCATTGAGATTGCTCCTGAACTATAGACCGTAGTTCTCTTCTTCCTATTAGAAAAGCGTAACCAAGAGTCCTTTTTTACCGAACTCCTGGTTACGCTTTTTTAGTGCTCTACATCATGTTTTACTTCATGCTTTACTTAACCCTTTACACTTCCTGCAGATACCCCCTCCACAAAATATTTCTGTGCAGAGAAAAACAAAATGGTTCCTGGAAGGAGCGACAGAACTGACATAGCCAGAACCTGATTCCAATTTGCTGCTGCCGTGGCATCCAAAGACATCCGCAATGCCAGCACAATGGGGAATTTCCTGACACTGTTAATGTATATCAATGAATTAAAGAAATCGTTCCACGTCCAAATAAACTGAAAGATAGCAGCTGAAAACAAAGCCGGTTTCGTCAATGGGAGTAAGATGGTCCAATATACCTGGAAGGTATTGCAGCCATCAATGGAAGCAGCTTCATCCAATGCAATCGGAATGCCCCTGAAAAACTGGACCATCATGTAAATAAAAAATGGATAGCATGCAAACAGGGCAGGGATCGTAAAAGGCAGGTAACTGTTCAGCCAGCCCAGCTTGTTGTACAGGATATACCGCGGAATTATTAAAACGGAATTTGGCAGCATTAAAGTCGAGATCATTAGCATAAATAAGATTTTTTTCCCTCGAAAACGGAACCGTGCAAAGCCATAGGCAACAAAAGAACAGGAGAATACGGTAAAAAGCACTGTAGGGATGACAAGTTTAAAGGTATTGATATAAAATTGAGTATAGGTGACCTTTCCTGTCCCTTTCCATCCTTTTATAAATGAATCCCAAACAGGCTCTGCCGGCAATAAAGCGGTAGATCCAAATATTTCAGCGTTGGTTTTAAATGCGGAAAGCAACATCCAGATCAGAGGGTATAGCATCACGATTCCAATTAATATCATGGCCAGATGGGTTATGATTGTCAAAATGTATTTTTTCTCTTTTCCGCTCATTAAAAATCCCCCCCGTCTTCATAATAGGTAGCCGCTTCTGAAAACCGGAAAAATATAGCGGTAAAGATTAATATGATAACAAATAAAACCCATGAAAGAGCGCTGGCGTAACCCATCTTAAAGTATTTGAATGCTTCGTCATAAAGTTTAAGAGCATAAAGATAGGTCGAATTCAGCGGGCCGCCGTTTGTAATTACAAATGCCCCGGTAAAATCCTGAAACGCATTAACCAGCTGCATAAGAATATTAAAAAATAGAACAGAGGTTATCATGGGTAATGTAATTTTGAAAAACATGCGGACAGC
>NZ_DAMAUN010000022.1:0-76240 GCF_032078915.1 Lacrimispora sp.
GTTTATACCGAAGGATGAAATCATTACCCGCGGTGAATTTGCCGCAATTTTAGTACGGGACATTCCGCTGGATACGGCGGATGCAAAAAAGGATACAGCCAGCTTCCCGGATACCCGCGGTCACTGGTCGGAGAAGTATACTGAGGCACTCATCAATGCGGGGATCATTGATCCTGCTGATTATCCAGATGGCTTTAAACCAGATGAACCCATTACCCGTGCAGAGATTATCAAGATGCTGGTGCGTATCAGCGGAAGGGATGAGGAAGCCAAGAATACCAAAGGCCACAGTGGATATGACGATGACAAGGATATCAAAAATAGTGACAAGGGCTACGTCATCATCGGCAGGGAGGATGACATTATTGGAGATGAGGATGGCGGCAAATTGAAGCCGAATAAACCAATTACCAAGGGCGAAGCAGAGAAAATGATTGATAAGACAAAGCCGCTGCCTATTCCAACCTCTGAAATGCCCAAACCGACCCCAGAGCCCACTACGCCTGTTCCGGTGGAGCCAACGCCAATGCCGGTGGAGCCTACGCCTACCCCAGAGAAGCCTACACCTATACCAAAACCCGGACGGGATTCGGATGACCACGGTGATTCCAGCGGTGGCTCCTATTCCTATCCAGATACGCAGGTGCGCTTTGAGTTTCCCGTCACCGCTCATACCGATACTGAAATTAAAATCATGCCGGTATGGAAATACATGGAGAGCTTTTCCTGGTCATTGACGAAAACTGCTGCGGATGGCTCCGAACAGCCAATGGAGCTTGCAGGTATCGGCACTCTCGGTATGGAGGGAGGAACGCTCCAGTTTAGGGAGCCAGGGAAATACACCCTGACCGCAGCTGCAAAAAATGTCAGAGGAAAAGAAACTCTGCTCGCTAAAACAGTAACCATTTATCCGACGATTGACCTGACTTTTGCCCTCCCTGAAACGACTCATACAGACAAATCTGTTACGCTGGATTATTCTTTGGAAGCCCTCTATGGATATGACATTGTATGGACGGCAGAAAAGGACGGAGAAGCGGTTCAGCCAGCCGATATTCTGGACGGTACTCTCTCTAATGAGGGAGGAAGCTTTGTCTTTAAAAGCAAGGGCACATACACCCTTACTGCCACGATCATGGATAAAACCGGGCGCATCTTTATCCATACGGAAAGAACAAGAGTCTATCCCGTCGCGGAGATTGCATTCACGATTCCAGAAGCGTCTCACACCGATACCGCCTTGGAAGTTACTGCAGCACGAACGAATGCAGATGGATTACCTATGGTCTGGAGCTTAATGAAAAACGGTGAATCGGCTGAAATAAAAGATGAGCTGGAAGGTTCCCTGACCAATGCGGGTGGAAAGATTCGATTTAAGGACAAGGGCGTGTATCGGATTACCGGAACGCTAACGGATGAAACCGGCAGAGTCTTTGATGCTACGAAAACTATTATTATTTACCCGGTAGGCTCTGTAGGTTTTTACCTTCCAGAAATTACGCACACGGACAAGAGTGTTCAGGTAGAAGCCACATTTCAGAATCTTGGGACTTCTGAAATCCAGTGGTCACTGACCCGAAACGGTGAAGACATCACTCTTTCTGATTATATTGAAGGAACGCTGACCGATAAAAACAGTACCGTCCGCTTTAAGAAAAAGGGAGATTATGTTCTAAAAGCCGCCTTTACAGACCCTGCCGGACGCAGCTACAGCTATACCTCACCCATTAAGGTTTATCCGGTTCCAGGTATTACCTACCAGCTGCCAGAAACAGCCCATACGGATACCCCCGTTTCTGTGATTCCCCAAACCATGGATTTGGATGGCTTAACTGTGGAATGGCTGTTAGAGAATAGCTTTGGATTCCAGAATCTTGCGACTTATCTTGATGGTACGCTGACAAATAGCGGCGGCACCATCCGCTTTAAGCACGCCGGAGTTTATGAGCTCATTGCAAGAATCACCGATGAAACCGGGCGTGTATTCCTGTATGAAACTGGAGGAAAAATTGAAGTACTTCCGGTACTGTCTCTTTCTTTCGAACTTCCGGAAGCGACTCACACCGACCGAACGATTGACCTGCGCACCCGCGGTAACAATAGCACACTGCCGATAGAATGGACGATCACAAAGGATAGAAATCCTGCGGAACTTACCAATGCGCTGGAGGGCAGCCTGAATGCCTATGGCGGGAAAATCCGTTTTAAAGAAGTGGGAACTTATACCCTGACAGCTTCTATGACGGACGCATTGGGACGGATATTTTCCTACAGTACCAGTACTACAGTCTATCCAGTTCCTACGATTACACTAAATGTACCTCTCATTTGGTATGCAGGTGAAGCCGGAACAATCACCGTTAGCGGTACGGACCTGGAGAACCTCACTGCCAGCTGGAAGATTGTTCAGGACGAAGGAGGCTTGGAGCCTTATGGAGTCTACGCTTCCGGAACCCTTACCAAAATGGGCGGTATAATTACATTCCCTGCAAAGGGTAAGTATCGGCTGATTTTGACAATGACAGACCCTGCCACCCGTAGCTACGAAAGAACCCAAAACTTTACTGTATACCCAATCCCTGATATGAACATAAGTATTCCAGCATTGACCTACAGCGGAGATTCTATAGCGGTCGATGCCACAGGTTCCGAGCTGGATAATATGAGTATAGCATGGCTCCTTTCAGTGGATGGCGGGGCAGCAAATCCCTATACCCAGCATGCTGATGGATCTTTTTCTGCGGATGGCGGAAATCTGCGTATCTCTACAGACAAAACAATAGCTGTAAAGCTGGTGGCAGAGGTAACTGATTCCAACAGTCGGAAATTCACTTTTACTTCCAATACCGGAACCATCAAGCCCATTGCCAGTTTCCCGTTTACGGTTCCATCTAACGTTCACATTGGTTCCGGTTTTCAAGTATCCCTGCCGTCAGCTACCGGACTGGACGGTAGAATCCTTTCGTGGTCATTAACAAAAGGAGGCGGTACCGCCAGCTATACCGGAAACCTATCTAACAGCGGCGGTAATATTTCTATCAATGCCACAGGAAGCTATGCCCTGACAGCCAGCACTACTGATAGCATGGGCCGAACCTTCAGCTATTCCCAGAGCTTTGCGGTTACTAATAATGCGCCGAATAAACCAGTCGGATATGCCTCGGTCTATAGAACTGCTCGGAACGGTAAGCTGTTGGTAAACATTACTGCATCAGCAACAGACCCGGATGGCGATGCAGTAACGCTGGAATACTCAGGTAACACTGCTGATAGCTACTATGCTGTGGGTACCCACACCGTTAGGGTTCGTGCCAAAGATGCATGGGGGCTATATTCCGACTGGACGAATATTACCTTTACTGTGACCAATTCTGCACCCAGCACTCCAGTCATTACCCGTACACCAAACGGAAATAGTATAGCCCCTGGTGTTCCTGTCACCATTACTGCTTACAGCACAGATCCGGATGGAGATGCCATTACTTACATTTGGGAGGGACGTCCTGCTGAGACCAGCACAGCGTATCCGCTTGGCAAAAATGTGGTGCGGGTAAAAGCAGTAGATTCCACCGGAGCCGAATCCTCCTGGGCAGCCATTGTATTCTTTGTAGCTGACCCAAACCGCGGTGGCGGTATGACCCTGACCGGTCCGGAGTCAGTGATTTTAGAGCAGGGTATTTCCGGCGCAACCATCACCAACTATACCTTTACGGTGCCGCCAGTATCCGGGCATTCCGGCAATGACTATGGATGTGTCCGAGGCTACAACATCCTCACCGGACAGTGGGACCAGTTGGATTACGGAACAACCACCAACGGCATTACCTTCAGCCGTTCACTTTCACCCGGCATCTACAGTCAGTTGGAATTTTACTACTACACAAATCACGATTGTATGTATAACAAGAGTAATATTACATATAGCGTAGAGTTTTACTTCCAGTAAGGGTGAATGCATCTGAAGGGAGGAATTTTCATGAGCAACATTCAAATTAGAAGCAACCGTATTCTCTATTACGGCAACATAGCTGGCTACCTCTCAGGGGAAAAAGCTGTTATAGATCCCATGTTTCAGACCGATGAGCTGGAGTCCTATCTCGCAGAAAAGAACGGACTGGAGGTGGACTGGAAGCCCGGTACCTTTGAGAGACTGGTGGCAGGAACCATTGATCCGGAGGGCAACAAAGCATTGCTCAAACGCTGCCGCGTGTGGCAGCTTGCACCCGAAGTAGATATTATGATGAAATTCATTAGCTATAATACGCTCACAAGCCGCTTCGGGGAGCCGGACTCTGCCAGCTATCAGGTAGTGTATGACGGCGAGGTGGAGACTAATGATTTGGAAGCACTCTATACGAAATTTAATATCGACCACCCACCCGGCTACCAGGGACATAGCCTTTCTATGTCCGATGTGCTGGAGTTGTACGATGAAAATGCCTGTGCATTTTACTACTGTGATACCTGTGGTTTCAAAGAAATTTCTTTTCAGGAGCCGCAACAGGAGCAAGGTCAGGAACCACAAATGAATTTATAATTACAAGCATTGCAGTTGAAAGGCTGCATTTTTATTCTAGAACTAGGAGGAACTCAAATGGATTCACAGACAACACCTATGAAAATAGACGTGAAGATCGGCACTATTCACCCGGACGGTAATGTTCGCGCCTATGCATCTGTTAATCTGAATGACTGTTTTGCCATTCGCAATATAAAAATTGTTGACAGTACTAAGGGGCTGTTCATTGCAATGCCAAGTTATAAGGCAGGGAGCGGCGAATACAAGGATATCTGCTTTCCGGTTACGAAAGAATTTCGGGAACAACTAAATCAGGCAGTTTTCCAGGCTTATGATCTTGTTCTAACACAAAATCATGAACAAAACCAGCGGATAGCCGAGATGCCTACTTCGGATCAAATGCCAGAGCAGAATACTGGCATACAAATGGCAGGGCTTTGAGGTTCAACATTTTATCATCTGTTATTAAATAATTATTTTGGAGGGAAATTGTCATGAGAAATCTATTAAATAAGGTAAGATACAAAATGTCAGGTATTTCTGAAACTATTGAAAGTAAGCTGGTATCCCTATTTGATAAATCAAAAAATACTCTGACTGTTTCAAACGCATGGAAGCTTCTTAGCTCCCAGCGTGGGGAAGGTTTTGTGGATACTGCTATTAAGATTCTAATTTCTGTAGTCATTGGTGCGTTGGTGTTGTCGGGACTCTATGCCCTATTTGGAGAAACGGTACTCCCGACTTTGAAAGAGCGCATTGTAGATATGTTCAACTATGGTAAGTGATTGGCCGCGTCTGCTGCAGGGCGGCTTTTTTGTTGCGCTGCTGGTTGCAGCTGCCATATGGGATGCCAAAAGACAGATCATTCCAGACATGATCTGTCTTGGAATTGCTCTGATCGGGCTTTTGGACTTTACACCGGAAAAATTGTTTGGATTGTTAACCGCTGCAGTGTTTCTGTTTCTCGCGCTTTTCCTGGGTGGTCTATCTGGGGGCGATATCAAATTTTCAGCTGCAGTGGGTCTGGTATTGGGTTTTCAAAAGAGTATGACCGGTATGATTTTAGGACTGATTCTGATGCTGACATTCCATATGATCCATACTCTGATTTTAAAACGGCACAGGAAGGATATAAAAAAATCATATCCTCTTGCCCCTTTTCTTTCAATTGGCTGCCTTGCAGCTTATTTTTTATGTTAGGAGGAACATTCATGCGTTTTTTAAAGAACCGCACAGTACTTGGTGTTATTTGTATTATGCTGGCCTTACTTATCTGTTTTGGAATCACCCCTCTCTATAACCAGAGTATATCGCAAAAAACAACCATTGTCCGGGTGGTAAAAGAGATTGGAAGCGGAGAGGAGATTACTAAAAATATGGTTCAGTCGGTAGAAGTAGGTAGCTATAACCTACCGGAGCAGGTAGTTCGGCAAATGGATTCTGCCATTGGTAAGTACGCAGTAACGGCTTTGTCACCCGGTGATTATATTCTCACTTCAAAACTGGCGGCTGCTCCGGCAGAGGAAAATAATTACTTATATGACCTCGATGGAGATAAACAGGCTATATCAGTCAGTATCAAAAACTTTGCACAAGGGCTATCCGGCAAACTGGCATCCGGTGATATTGTCAGTGTCATAGCATCAGATTATAAAAAACAGGGGGCAACTGTGATTCCACCAGAACTGACTTATATCAAGGTCATTGGGGTAACTGCAAGCTCCGGTTATGATCTAAATCAGAATAACATCGAATCCAATCAATCGGCAGAAAAAGAAAAGAAGTTACCTGCTTCTGTGACCCTGCTGGCTTCGCCGGATCAGGCGAAAATCCTGGCAGAGTTGGAATCGGAGGGAAATATCCATCTTTCTCTTGTCTATCGGGGCAGCAAAGAAAACACAGATAAGTTTTTAGATATTCAAAGTAAACTATTGGAGGCTTTGTATCCTTCCCTAAGCCAGAATAGTACCTCTCAGGCAGACAGTACAGTGCCAGAAGATGGTTCTTCTGATGATACATCATCAAATGACAGCTCTGAAACGGACACATATGCCAATTCTGCTGTAGAACCGGAAAGTGGGGGGAATAAATGATTAATTTTATGAAAGGAAGTCTTTTTTTCAGGAATCAGCTGAAGCCATCTAAGGAGGACTTAAATCCAGATGTTCAGGTGTTAGCGGTGTGGGGAAGCCCTGGCAGTGGAAAGACCACAGTCAGTGTACGACTTGCCAAATATCTGGCTGCTCATAAACGCAATGCGTTGTTGCTTTTATGTGACATGACGGCACCGATGCTGCCATGCATATGTCCGCAGACAGATCTGGAATGTGAACGTTCCCTCGGAAGTATTTTGGCAGCAACTCATATTACAGATGAGCTTATCCGTCAAAATTGTATTACCCTCAAAAAGTTGGAGTATTTGACCATCATAGGAATGAAGAAGGGGGAAAATATGTATACTTACCCACCCTATACCACGGAGTTGGCAACAGAATTAATTGAACATCTGCGGGCGATTGCCCCTTATATTATTATCGATTGCAGCAGTTACATTGCCTATGATGTTCTTTCCGCTGTATCTCTTCTGAAGGCTGATTCGGTTCTTCGGCTGGTAAATTGCGATTTGAAATCCATCAGTTATCTGTCCAGCCAGCTCCCGCTCCTAAAGGATCAGAAATGGGACGCGGATAAACAGTATAAGGTTGCATCTGATATAAAACCAAATCAGGCAAGCGAGCATATTGAGCAGGTGCTTGGCAATGTAACCTTTAAACTTCCACATTCTGATGAACTTGAGAAGCTGGGATTAGATGGGAACCTCCTTGGAGATCTTTCGCTTAAGGACAGCCGGGGCTTTCGGAAGGAGATAGCAGAAATCGCAAAGGAGGTGTTCGGCGTATGAGAAAAGAACCCATACAAACGGATATCCTATTGAATCAAAGCACAGACGGTAATCAGGAACTGTTTTTTTCTGCGGAAGGGTCGATCAGAGAGTTCCGGCAGGTACTCAAAGAGGTACAATCCTATATTTCCAGCAAGTATGCAACGTTAATCACCGACGGAGATAGCGAAGAAGTCAAGTCCCAGGTAAAGCGCTATATCAGCAAATATGTTCAGGATTACCGTCTGGCAGTTGCCGAAATGTCACAATTCCAGCTGGTTGATGCCCTTTACACTGAGATGGCAGAGTTTTCTTTCCTGACTAAATACGTTTTTGGTGCAGGAATTGAGGAAATCGATGTTAATGCATGGAATGATATCGAGGTGCAGTACAGCAGCGGAATAACCAAAAAACTAGATGAACAGTTTGAAAGTCCGGCACACGCGGTCAATGTGGTACGACGCATGCTTCATGTTTCTGGTATGGTTTTAGATAATGCAAGCCCTGCAATCTTGGGACATTTAAGTAAAAACATTCGAATTGCGGCTTTAAAATCCCCAGTGGTAGATGAGGATGTAGGCGTAGCCGCTTCCATTCGTATCGTAAATCCTCAAAGTATGCAAAAAGCTGATTTTATCAGGGGTGGCACAGCCACGGAACCTATGCTGGATTTTCTTACGGAATGTCTGCGGTATGGTATTTCCGTATGCGTTGCTGGTGCTACCAGTTCCGGTAAAACTACACTGGCTGGTTGGCTACTTACCACAATCCCAGACAATAAACGTATTTTTACCATTGAAAACGGTTCCCGTGAACTAGCACTGATCCGTAAAAAGGACGGCAAAGTTACAAACAGTGTAATCCATACCCTGACCCGGTTCAGTGAAAATGAAAAACAGAACATTGATCAGGATATTCTTCTGGATATGGCTCTGCGCTTTAATCCTGAAATTATCTGTGTGGGCGAGATGCGTGGACCTGAAGCATATGCCGCACAGGAGTCTGCCAGGACCGGGCATACGGTGCTGACCACCATTCATTCTAATTCCTGTGAAGCTACCTGGCGCCGTATGGTTACCCTTTGCAAGCGGAAATACGATATGGCGGATAACACCCTCATGGATCTGGTTACAGAAGCCTTTCCTATCGTGGTATTTGCAAAACAGCTTGAAAATAAAAAACGGCGTATGATGGAAATCATGGAGTGTGAAATCCTACCGGATGGCACGAGAAACTATCGGAGTCTGTTTCAGTTTCAAATTACGGAAAACCGTGTAGAGGATGGAAACTTTATTATAAGTGGAAGCCATCAGGCAATACAAGGTATCTCTCAAAGTCTGCAGAAACGCTTTCTTGAAAATGGGATGCCGCAGGATACCTTAAAACAGATTTTTGGGCTGGGAGGTGACATAGCATGACCACAATTCTTTTAGCCTCCTGCATCGGGTTAATAGCCGGCTTTTTCTTTTTATTAGGCTTAACTCCCATGGAATTTACAGATAGCCTGTTTGGATTTCTGACAAGAAAGAATAAGAGCATTCGTTCCGAAATCAACGAGGCAGCCAAGCGGAAAAAGATGGCTATTTTCCGGCGGGAGATTACAGAGATACAGGAAATTCTAAAGATTACAGAACGGAGCGGATGGTTTTCTCTTGTCTGTGCCGCCTCACTGTTAGGCTTCGCCACCGGTGTCAGCCTTGCTATACTTATGAATAATGTATTTCTTGTTCCGGTTCTGGCTGTCGGTATGATGTTTCTGCCATTCTGGTATATAAGGCTGACCGCCAGCCATTACAAAAAAAACATCGCGGATGAGTTAGAAACTGCCTTATCTATTATTACCTCAGCATACCTTCGGAATGAAGATATTGTTACTGCGGTAGAGGAAAGCGTCTCTTACTTAAATCCTCCTGTAAAAAGCGTGTTCGCCGGATTTTTGACTAAGGTAAAACTGGTTAATCCGGATATTGTAGAGGCACTTCATGGCATGAACTCACAAATTGAAAATGAAGTATTCCATGAGTGGTGTGATGCTATCGCAGCGTGTCAGTATGACCGGAGCTTAAAAACGACTCTGACTCCTATCGTAAGCAAGCTATCCGATATGCGAATCGTTAACGCGGAGCTGGAGTATATGGTGTTCGAACCAAGAAAAGAATTTATAATGATGGCACTCCTTGTAGTCGGTAATATTCCCATTATGTACCTGCTAAACAGAGACTGGTACTATACTTTGATGCATACGGCAGTTGGACAGATTGTTTTGTCGGTATGTGCAGCAGCAATCTTTATTTCAACAGCCTTTGTGATTAAGCTTACAAAGCCCGTAGAGTACAGGAGGTGATGAGATGATGGGACAACTATTTTTTGTTGGATTTTTACTTGCGGCAGGACTATTCTTTCTTTTGGCAGATGTTTTTAAGATCCCCACTTTGAGTACGTCAAAAGCTATGCGGGGAGCAGGAAGCAGCAGTAAAAGAGCTTCTGGAACCGTGGAAGCCTGGTTGATGTCCGGTGCAGTAAAGGTGTCAAAATACATTCGATTGGACAAATATAAGCACAGTCGTATGAGCAATGTTTTAAAAGCGGCAGGTTATTCTGTGACCCCGGAAGTATATGAGGCATATGCCATCACAAAGGCCGGAGCTATTCTGTCAGGAATTATTCCATGTCTGATCCTGATTCCGTTACTTATTCCTATTGTGGTGTTCCTTGCGGTACTGTCATATTTCAAAGAGATCCGAAAGGCGGACGAACAGCTGAAGGTAAAAAGGGATCAGATTGAAGGGGAACTGCCGCGGTTCGTGGCAACCATAGAGCAGACCTTAAAAGCCAGTCGTGATGTACTGGCGATGTTGGAAACATACAAGAAGAACGCCAGCTCTGCTTTTGCTCAGGAGCTGGATATATTGACGGCCGATATGCGTTCCTCCAGCTATGAGGCAGCACTGACTCGATTTGAGGCAAGATTTAATTCACCCATGTTATCCGATGTAGTCAGAGGACTCATTGGCGTCCTAAGAGGAGACGATAGTGCTGTATATTTTCAAATGCTGGCTCATGACTTCAAGGCGCTGGAACTTCAGCGTTTAAAAGGCCAGGCACAGAAAGTCCCTCCGAAGATCCGTGTGTATTCCTTTGTGATGCTGATGTGCTTTCTGCTAACCTATCTGGTCATCATTGCGGTACAGATTATGGATTCTTTAGGCAGCATGTTTTAGGAGGGATTTATGGTTAAAGATGAAAAGAGACAGAAAGAGGATAGTGGGAGCATGTGCTATGGCGTATCACGTTCAGAGCGTGGGAGAGATGGAGGACGCTATGTTTTAAAACTTAGACGAGGTGGTACATCTATACTAAAACTCCTGCGTTCTCAGTGTGGGGAGGGATATGTGGATGTGGCAGTACTGGTTCTGTGTGCTATGCTGGTGATTGCAGTCGGGGTCAGTGTTCTGCCGGTATTTATCTCCAAAAATAAGCTGGACATCTATGCAAGTGAGCTTTGCCGTGAAGCAGAAGTAGCAGGAGGTGTTGGGACGGAAACCACCCGTAGATCACAGATATTAACGGAACAGACAGGTCTTAAACCGGATATCTCATGGTCCCAGACTGGAAAAATTCAGCTGAATGAAGAGTTTACGGTAACTTTAACCCTGCAGACAGATATCGGGATTTTCGGAGGTTTCGGTAGTTTTCCTATTACTCTGGCAGCTAAGTCATCTGGTAAAAGTGAGGTGTATTGGAAGTGACAACTGTTAAAGTCGGTGATATACTAAAAAGTAAGAAAGGTTCGTCTTTTCCTCTTACCGTTGCAACAGCACTTGTCCTTTTACTACTTCTGTGTGTTATTTCGGAGGGCCTCCGATTAATGATTGTTGCACAAGGTGTTCGTGATGCAGTACAATCCGCTGTGATTTCGACTGTAAATGACAGCTATGATGACGTATATCACGGTGTGAGGGAAGGTTACTCGGGAGCATATCAGCCGTTTGCGGGTGATTTTGAGGAAAGTTTGGATTATGGTGATATTTACAGTCGTTTGGATCAAGTGCTTGGATTAAGACAGGAAAAAGGATATCATGTGAAATATGCCGGGAGCACAGCCGAGTTCCGATTGTCAGCTCTATCTGTCAGTTTAGATAACATGTCGTTTGCTCCTGCAATTCCTGACAATTCCAATGGTCTTTTGGTTGATACGACAATCCGGTTGGAAGTTCCGGTATCTTTTGGAGGAAACTTCTTTCCTCCTATGACAATAAATCTGAAGGTTATGGCTAAATATATGCCTTTATTTTAAGTTCTCACATATGTACCATAGACTTGCGAAAGTATCTGTGGTAATGTGTGTTACTGAATAAAGGAGAAACTTATACTGAAAGAGGGGGAGATTTGAATGAAACTATCTGACAGGAAAAAGAAATGGGGTATTGTCACAGGAATCGGTTTTATGTGTATCATCCTGGTAATTGCTATTGTTTCCAGATTTAAGACGGAGACACTTGTTGAAGCAGAGGCAACTACCGCTGCGTTGATAACAACTACAGATTCTCCGACCATTTCAACACTGAGTGTCACGGGAGAGGAAACGACAACTCCGATTACTTCCACAGAAGCGGAGAAACAGAATATGGATACCGGAGATTCAAGCAGTACCGAGCAGAGTATTCAGCCAGAGGTAACAAAACCCGCTGAACCTTTAGAAGAAGCAAAAAAAGATCCGACTAAAACACCAAGCGGAGAAAAAGTAACTACCGCGGTACAGGCGGAAGAGAATAAGGTTCAATCAACGACTGCACCTACGCAATCATCATCAGAATCAGAAAACAATCATGAAGGGGAAATTTATGTTCCAGGTTTTGGCTGGGTAGAAGACAATGGCGGAGGCGTATCTCAAGAGACTATTGAGGATATGTACGAAAATGGAAATAAAATTGGTTCAATGGATTAAAAGTAACAATTATCAGAAAATGCATCGCCTCAGATTTAGGGGTGGTGCTTTTTTTGTGGAAGGGAGCTGTATGAGAGGTATTTTTCATCTGCTTTTTATAGTTCTTATGGTGACCTTATCTCCAGTAACAGCCTATGCAATCGGCGATGGAAACATTGACAATGGTGGGGGAAGTATGGGACAGGGTACTTCACAAAACAGTTGGACTCCTGGAATGGAAGGGGTTCGGGTAACTGTGGTGGAAGATGAGAGTCGAAAACCGGTCACGACACCCATTGATCTTACAAATAAGAGATTAAGCAATATTTCTTATTCGTTTGGAAAGGTTTGTAAGCTTTCTTATTCGGGTGGATCGGTGCTTAGTTTGAATACAGGAGTATATGTGTGTAAGAAACCGGATCAGTCACTTCCGAAGATTATCAGTTCCCAAAGTCTTGGAGCAGCCAGCATTGAGGCGATAAAAAGTTATTTCACAGATGAGCAGGTCATACGAAGCATCGCAAATCAGACAGGAATGGATTTTGAAGTATTGATTGGTGGAAGGTATAAGCTGTTGCTGGAACCAATTATATATGTTAAATTTCAGGGATTATATATGGCGATGACGGCAACAGAAGCAGCCATGTATGATGAATTAACAAGCGGAGCGGTACGTGCTGTGCTTCCAACGTCTGCTTTTCAAAACTTACCTCTTTCCATGTTTTTGGAGGCGGAAGATTTGGGGTATCCAGCATGGAGTGGACCCAAAACAGGTATTCGAACTAATCAGGAAATAAAAACAGCCTTGGGTTTTGGGATTGTTCGATTTAAAGAGACAGATATACCGCCAGAAGCTGCGGACTATGATTACGAATATAGAATCAACACAGAGGTCATTACCTCAGTATCTGTTAGTGGTGGGCAGGCTGATCCGGATAATCCTGTAAAAGTTAAATTTACCATTGGGAGTCAGACTTATACAGTAAGTGGCGTGTATTATCCGGAGGGGGATAGTCAGTTGGTTTGGGTAAGGTGGACAACACCTTCTACTACGCAGCCCATGATTATACGTGTATCTGCGACAGGAGGAGGTGTGGTAAATAAGGGGACAATTACCGCAAATATTGTAGACCTGTTAGGAAATGACCCTCCTAATCCACTGGCGGATGATCGTAACGACTCATACACCGCCTCATCTATACCAAATAATACCCAGAAGACCTCGGCGTCATGGGGAATCTGGCACCCATGGTGGCAGGAGAATTGGGTGTGGCATGACGGAGATGACGATGATGATGGGTATTGGGAAGATGAGGGATGGTGGGAATTTGACTGGAATTCATATAGTGCAAGTCTTTCGGCCTCTATGAGTATCACTCCGGATGAAAAAGACCCAACTGCTTCAGACAATGATTTGAAAAGTGGATACGGAATCAATCAAGCTACAACTGCTCATGTTAGTACCAATCAATCATCAGCTGTGACGAATGCACAGACGGCCTTGACTTATTTACCAGAATTTAATTACCAGAACTATTGGAGGCTGCTTGATCAGACTCAGTCTGGATATAATGCAAAATTTGAATTTCCGAAAAATAAATTTTCAACTTATAAACGGCGGACGCATTTCACTCCCATATGGATGCCAGACGGCAGATATACCCCGTATACATGGCTTTTTGACTGCTGGACCCCTGATGGTATGCTATCCATGAATCTAACTGACTCGGTGTATATTCATGGAAGTCTTTGGGACGATTGGCATATCGCTCCTGTAATGCCCTGATCGGCAAAAGGAAAAAGAGTGCACTGTTAACTTGGTGATCTATTTTAAAATTAATGAAAGAGGTGCAATTTCAATGAAGCTAAAACGTATCCTTGTAATCCTTAATATAGTATTCTTGTTGATTTTTCTGTTTGGAATGACTGCACTCGCTGCTGGAAGCGGTGATGTTGCTGGAGCCGTTGAGAGCACATGGAATGATGCGTCCAGCCAAATAAAGACTGTTGTTAACAAGGTTGTATTTCCGGCTATTGACTTAATTTTGGCAGTCTGTTTTTTTGTTAAACTTGGGACTGCATATTTTGATTATCGTAAGCATGGTCAGTTTGAATTTGCTGCTCCTGCTATTCTTTTTGCTTGCCTTGTTTTTACTTTAACTTGTCCTTTATATATCTGGGGCATTTTAGGCATATAGGCAAAGCAGGAGCCGTTGCATCTTTGGTTTGATGCAACGGCTCAACTTCGTGATAAGTAAGATTTATTTGGTTGGACTATTTTCAAAATCCCGTGCAATACTCATTTTATTCGCCCAATGATTTTCTCAAATCTATAACATAAGTTTCTTGTTGCTTTCTAAGATATGACTTTACAAATAAATTCATAATGGGATTTGTGACTTCAACTTCTTCTGTGAATTCAATCTTAGTGCCAGATCCGTCTTTTGAAAAAAGCCCAATCCAATGCCCGTTCATATTTTTGTTTTTCATATCAAATTCATAGCGTTCATATGGATTTTTAATCGTAATAGTAAACTGAGTTTCAAATCCATCTTTCGTAAATTCAGTAAAGCTATTGCCATCATCAGACACTTCAATTCTTACTACATTACTACGCCAAGTATACGCTGTATTGTCAGTAACAATGTTCCAAACGGTTTCGATTGGACTACAAAAATTTGCTATAATAGTTGATTCTTTTATCTTTTCCACCTTCTTGTTACATAAATTCGCTTCTTATGCGTAAACTTCGATTACTACCTTATCAAAAATATTTTACTGAGTAGAAAATCTAAGAAGAGTTTACCATAGAGACGAAATGGATACAAGCAACTCATTATGAATTAGCAGAAAAGCACAGAGAGTCAATTTTCCCTGTGCGTCTCCTTCTCAATTTGCTTGTCACCTTTACAAAACATCAATCATAAGCTGAAATATTAGTCTGCTGGTTTCCGGATCACGGCACATAAGTCTGTCAAGCAATTCATCGGTAAAGCCTTGTGCAAACACAACTGCAATCGGTGTAAGCAGAAACCGCTTTTTAAGTCGTATGTTAAGTTCTTCCATAAATGGCTCACCTACAATCTGAGAAATTTGGTTATATAACTCCTTCAGTCTGAAGAAATCAATCGCATCCTCTATAATTTCTACTTGCTCTTTTACAAAGCATTCAGTTGCATAAGCTTGCAGCTCATCTTCAAGAAAGACCAGAAGCATATATAATTGCGTGTTATTTTCCTGAAAGGATAATCTTTTTCTCTGCGCTTCATAAGTTTCCAATATCCGATGGTAAAGAGGGTGTGGCCTATCTGGCTCAGTGCCGTCCAGTACATGAAGGCATAGGCTCTGGAATTCACCGCACCCCATAAAGCCATCACTAGCGGCCTCATAAGTAAGTACTGTGTTGACGCCCTCGAAAAAGAGAGAGAGGTAGCAGTCCAGCAAATAGCCTTGTGTTCCAAGTCTCTGCCGGATCTGCTTGGCAAGCCTTAGCAGTGACAAGAGGGAGTCTCCAGAGTAATCAACCTCCTGCCTTCCCAGAAAACTGGATTTGTGTTCAAAAATATTCATAGTATCCCGACCTTTCATAAAGTGGTCGGGAATTTCCCGTATTATAAAAGCGCATGCAAAGGTGGGGGTAAGTACACCCCATTTCCCATGCACACGCTTGTTTTTTCATCTTGTGCCGCACCGACAGATGAAGTATAATAATCTTGTCGTGGTGCCGCTTTGCGGTTGTGCTGGGTGGTCGAATCACCTTAGCGCAGGGGTGGTGTGTTGCGAGCACATCAGCCTGCCATGACGTTTTTTATTGTCGAGGAAACCCCGCCAATACCATGTAAGCTCAGAAAAGATAAAATGTCAAGTAATGCTTTCCGAATCTCTTGGAGGGCTTTTTTTAATTTAATGAAATGGAAGTTAATTAGATGTAAACTGACTTAATTTGTATTGATAGGAGCCTGAAAGGGCTCTTTTTTTGGAGGTGATGCCATGTTCATATGGGACTTTGTAGCCGATACGGTGCTGGGTCAGATTCTTGATTGGATTTATAGTCAGATTATAGGATTTCTCGGAAATTTCTTTTCTGCCATGGGGGGTATGGGTGCGGATCTGTTTGAGATGAGCTGGGTTAAGTCAATTGTGCTGTTCTTTGTTTACCTGTCTTGGTCGCTCTATGGTACCGGGCTGGTAGTGTCCATGTTTGAATGTGCGATTGAATATCAGTCCGGAAGAGGAAGTATCCGAGATACTGCTCTTAATGCTATTAAGGGCTTTATGGCGGTAGGACTGTTTTCTACAGTTCCGGTAGAACTTTACAAGCTGTCTATTTCTCTGCAGAGCAGCCTGGCAACTGGCATAACCGGCTCTGGAAGCGGGTTAAACACTCTTGCAGGCAACATTATAAGCGAGCTTTCCGCAGCAGGCAGCCTTGAAAGTGCAGGCAGCCTTGGTGTTTTCGGTGGGCTGGGCATAATCACCAGCCCCATCATGATGCTATTTATCCTGATTATGATGGGCTATGCCGTAATCAAGGTGTTTTTTGCAAATCTAAAGCGCGGAGGAATCCTGATCATTCAGATTGCAGTGGGAAGTCTATATATGTTTTCTGTTCCCCGTGGATACATTGACGGTTTTACTGGCTGGTGTAAGCAGATTGTAGGTCTGTGCCTGACTGCTTTTCTACAGGCAACCATTCTCATTGCTGGTCTGATGGTGATTAAGGATAATGCTCTGCTGGGGTTAGGTCTGATGCTGGCAGCAGGAGAAATTCCCCGGATCGCCGGAGCTTTCGGGCTGGATACCAGTACGAAAGCCAACTTTATGGGTGCTGTCTATGCAGGGCAGACAGCCATGAATATTACAAAGACCATTGTAAAGGCGGTGGCGAAATGAAGCTGGTATATATCTGTCCCCCCTATGCAGGTGAGGTTGAACGAAATATAAGGTTTGCACAGGAAGCCTGCCACTATGCCATCTCCCAGAACTGTGCCCCGGTGGCGGTGCATCTGATTTATCCTCAGCTGCTGGATGATATGGTTCCTAAAGAACGGAAAATTGGAATTCAAATGGGACTTCGGATACTCATTACATGTGAGGAATTATGGCTGTGCGGTTCCCACATCATCACCGGAATGCTTTACGAGCTTAAAGAGGCCGAACGGCTGGGTATACCAGTTAGGAGAGTATCAGAAGAGGAAATTATGGAGCATAGCAAAATAAGAAAGGATTTATGCCAGAGGAAGGGCCATCCACCGGAATACGATATTGATAAAGCCGTTAACTCTCGGCAGCCTATATGATGGACTGTAGCGATTTCCTGTGTGGAGCATGTGCTCCGGGGAATCGCCTATTTACTAGATTTAGAAAGGAGGAATACGCATGTACATCTATCCCGATAACTTAAAATCAAGGGCCACACTCTGGTTGTGGCAGCTGCGGGATATTGGCATCATCGGAGTGGGGCTTTTAATATCTGTGTTTGCATTTGTGCAGCTGTGGCTTTTGCCACCTATTGTGATCACCGCCCTTTATGCCTTTTTAACAATACGTTTTGATGATATCAGCATCCTTGACTTTATTAAATATTCCTGTGCTTTCTTTTTAACGAAACAGCAGACCTACGAATGGGGGTATCCAAAATGAGTAAAGAAAAGAAAAGTACAAGACAGTGTCAGGTCACCCGTCAACTGATTGGAACCAGAGAGGTTATGGATTATTGTCTTGAAACCTACAGGAGCGATCGTCTGGTATATTTTATGATTAAGCCCACAAATATTTCTGTTTTATCAGAAGAAAGTATATCAGCTCGTATATATGCGTTGATGACTGTTCTCAAAGGCTTTGCCGAGCTAGAGTTCCTTTGTCTCAATAGCCGGGAGAGCTACGAGGATAATAAGCGATTTTTGCGAAGCCGTATGGATCAGGAAGATAAACCGGCTGTGCGGAAGTTGCTGGAGTTGGATCTGATTCACCTTGATCGTATACAGGTGCAGATGGCAACAGCGAGGGAATTCCTCGTTATCATACGGCTTTGTAACGAAAAGGAAAGCGAGGTTTTCCCTTATTTAAATCGCATAGAGAAAATCTTGCGGGAGCAGGGATTCATTGCACAACGAGCTGGCAAGGAAGATATTAAGCGATTACTGGCAGTCTATTTTGAACAGAATGTTACAACCGAAAAATTTGAGGATTATGACGGTGAGCGTTGGGTTATACTTGGTGATTAATATCTTAGTCTTGCATTGAATAAATAACCAAAACATGGTAAAATATCATATTAGGAATAGAGAAGAAAGGAGTGGATAGATTGGATTATAAAGTATTACTTCAAAAGAGAGATGACTATGAACAAATTAAAGATTCACTCCCTGAAATAACGGTAAAAAGCTACGCACAGCAATTTGAACTACAATATACACATAATTCTACAGCAATTGAAGGGAACACACTTACCCTTCTGGAAACTAAGGTGGTATTGGAGGAAGGGCTGTCTGTAGGTGGAAAAAAACTTCGAGAAATTTATGAGGTCATTAATCATAACAAAGCCTATCAGTATGTAAAAGACTGTATCGCAGAAAAAAAGCCTTTGGACGAGCATATTATTAAGGACTTACATGCTATTTTAATGGAGAATATTATGATTGGAGGAATATATCGGAACGTAGATGTTTATATTTCTGGTGCCTCCCATACTCCGCCAAGTCCTAACGAGATGTATCGTCAGGTAAAAGCATTTTATATGGATTTGCAGGATACAGCAATAGAAAATGTTATTGAGCTTGCAGCCTGGACACATGCTGAATTTGTGAGAATACATCCGTTTGCCGATGGAAATGGAAGAACCTCTAGATTAATCATGAACTATCAGCTGATGGCTCATGGCTTTTTGCCAATATCTATCGCGAAGGAAAACCGTCTGGAATATTTTAATGTTTTGGAAGCTTATGCAGTTGAACGGGATATTAAACCATTTTCCAATATGATTGCATCCCTAGAGGAAGAGCAGCTTGACCGCTATCTTGGAATGGCAATTACACACGGACAAACACAGCAACAACAACTTTAACTAGAAAGACCTCCAGTAATGGGGGGCTTTCAGACTGTAGACAAAGTATATTAAGGAATTCACAAAATGTATAATCACTTATGATTATACATTTTATTATTTACAACACAAAAACATGCAATTTTGAAGCAAATCCGAATTTAATGAAGTAAAAGTAGACTGTTAAGAGGTGCAGTTTTAATTGTCTATAAGGTTAAGATTTGGTATAATGGTTTGTAACAAATTTAATTTGTATAAATGGTATTTATTGGTTTGAATTTATACATAATGGAGGATTACAATGGAAAAAGAAATTCCCATATCATATGAAACAGCAAGTAGTATTCAAAGATCTGAAAGTCATGAAAAGAAGATTAAAAATATATTTCATAAAGTATATTATGAAGAGATTTGGGTATGTATAAATGAATTTAAAGAAGATCTTAACATTAATTATGAAGAGAATAACTTAAGTAGAATTGCAAAATTAACAATTTTAAGTCAAAGCATGTTAGATTATGATAAATCTTTTATTAGTGATTCAAGAAATGATAATGTCAAAGATTATAGACCTTATTTTTTTAGTTTTATAATTTATATGGGCCCCCGAAATAATAACAATATATATAATAAATTAAAAAAAATGGGGAACCAATGGTTTAAAGCTAGTTTAAGTTACAAGAACAACAATGATGATTGGCAAGAATATCATGGAGCGATAGAAAGTAGCGCAAGTGCTGTTATCTATCGAGATCACAAAATTTATATATCTGATTCAACTCTTTCACCTGTAACTCTTAATGAAATAAATAATACTTATAGAATAGTGAATCCAAGCTTAGATAAAAATGTCCAAAAAGAATTGAATTTATTGTTAAACAAAGTACGTTTCTTGTCCTCAAATGTTTATAAAGTAGGAAATGGCAATTTGATTAATATTATTGGAAAAAAAGGATCTGAAAAATTTAATGTGCTGTATGATGTAGGATATCATTCAAAACAGCACCCGAACGATAAAAGATTTATTTATGGCAGTGCTATAAGATATTTTAGAAAAAATGTGATACCCAATGCAGTATTTCTTTCTCATTGGGATGATGATCACATTATGGGCTGTGTATATGCACAAGATTCGTTGTTTGAATGTCCTTGGATTGCACCGGAAATAGTAAAAGCACATGCAATAAATGCAAAGCGCTTGGCAGCGTATTTAACAAAAAAAGGAAAATTGACAATAGTCAAAAGAAATACTATTGCTAGAAAATTATCTAAAATAAGTTATCTTAATTCAACAATATCATTCTATTTAGGTGAAAACAAGAAGAAAAATTCCATTAGTAAAGAAAATTGTGGGGGATTAGTTATAGAAATTAAAAATAAAAAAAGAAAAAGAAAGGTTGAAAACTTATTTTGTGGTGATATTCCATATTCTGCCATTGAAACAGTCATCTGGAATAAGAGAACTATAGGATATGATAATTTAGTAGTTCCTCATCATGGCTCAGTTATGAATTATTCTGCGCTAAAAGTTAAAAGCAATGCGACTGCTGTTGTATGTGGTAATAATACTGCTCACAGACCAGACCAGACTCACATAGTAGCCTTAGAAAATTTCGGACATGGATACAATGTAAAAGTAACTCAAAAGTCGTCTCATTGTTTCATAAAGCTTTTATTAAAGTAAATCTATGATTTCTATATACGAGAAACGAAATAATTATTATGGGAAGTTAGCAATACCAGCATTAGTTGGAAATATGAGAAAAATTGTAGATTATATAGCGTCACATTTATATATTAATTGTGTTGCCTCGTAATTTATTACAGAATAATTTTTTAAAAACGAAAATTATTGAAGATGTAGGTAAGTATATTTATGAAATGATTTTGTCTACAGTCTGAAAGACTTCCAGTAATGGGGGTCTTTCTCTTTACCAATTTAATATTCTGCAACCGCAATCCGTCACTTTTTAGTGGCGTTTTTTTTGATTTAAATTAAACGAAAGGAGTTTGCTCATGTCGAAAAAAAGCAATCCTGAAAGTATATTGCAGAAAGATATCCGAATTCAGGAGTTTCTTGATATGATTGCGCCCTCGGTGGTCAAGTTTAATACTGATCACTTTATATGCGGCAATACCTACCGATGTGTGTGGGCACTTCGCGAGTACCCAACCGCTACTGATGAACAGGCTATCCTCCGTCATCTTGGTGAAAAGGACGGTGTGACGCTGCACCTCTATACCCGTCATGTTACCCCGGTAGAGGAAAAGAAGATCATCTCAAATGCTGCAAATAAAAACCGTATGCAAAGTACCAGTACGCAGGATTTACAGCAGACGGTCACAGCGGAAAGTAATCTGCAGGATGTTGCGACTATCGTGGCGCAGATGCATCGTAGCCGGGAACCACTGCTTCATGTTGCTGTGTATATAGAACTGACCTCTCATGATTATGACCAGCTGAAGCTCTTACAGACGGAGGTTTTAACCGAACTCATCCGGAGCAAGCTCAACGTGGACCGGCTGATGCTGCGTCAACAACAGGGCTTCCAATGTGTCATGCCATCTGGTTATAACGTGTTCGGAGATCAGTTTGAACGGGTGCTGCCTGCCAGCTCGGTCGCAAACTTGTATCCCTTTAATTACTCCGGCAAGACCGATCCCAACGGCTTCTACCTTGGTAGAGATAAATTCGGAAGTAACATTCTGGCGGATTTTAACCGCCGTGCTGATGACAAAACCAATGCTAATATCCTCATTCTTGGAAATTCCGGTCAAGGCAAGAGCTACCTTCTTAAGCTGATTTTATGTAACCTGCGGGAATCCGGTATGCACATCATTGGACTAGATCCCGAAATGGAGTATGAGGATCTGACTCTCAATCTTGGTGGATGCTTCATTGACCTTATATCCGGCGAATTCATTATCAATGTATTGGAGCCAAAAAGCTGGGATGAAACCGGAGACCCAAAAGATACAGAGGCACCCCAGGCATTCCGGCAGACCAGCAAGCTCAGTCAGCACATCAGCTTTTTAAAGGATTTTTTTCGTACCTATAAGGACTTTACCGACAGAGAAATTGACACAATCGAAATCATGCTTGGCAGGCTTTATGAAAAATGGGGTATCACCGACCGAAGTAATTTTGACCGTTTAAAGCATACGGATTATCCCATTCTTTCTGATTTGTACGACTATATCGAGACAGAATACAAGAATTTCCATGAAAGTCACCGACAGCTCTATACAGCAGATTCTCTGCGGGAAATATGTCTTGGACTCCATTCCATGTGCAAAGGAGCGGAGTCTAAGTTTTTCAACGGTCATACCAACATTACCAGCAATGATTTTATAACCTTTGGTGTTAAGGGTGTGTTAAATGTCAGTAAAAATCTGCGAAACGCCTTACTGTTCAACGTACTGTCCTATATGAGCAATGAGCTTTTAACCACTGGGAACACCGCTGCCAGCATTGATGAACTGTATCTGTTCCTGACCAACCTGACCGCAATTGAATATATCCGCAACTTCATGAAACGTGTACGTAAAAAGGAAAGTGCCGTTATTCTTGCCTCGCAGAATCTGGAGGATTTTAATGTAGAGCATATCCGAGAGCTGACCAAGCCCCTGTTCTCCATTCCGACCCACCAGTTCCTTTTTAATGCAGGCTCCATTGATGCAAAATTCTACATGGATACCCTCCAGCTGGAGAAATCCGAATTTGAGCTCATACGTTATCCCCAGCAGGGTGTGTGCCTCTATAAATGCGGAAATGAACGCTATAACCTGATGGTTCATGCACCAGAGCATAAGGCAAAGCTGTTTGGAAAGGCAGGCGGTCGCTGATGACCGACCGGAATATACGGCGAAGGGAGTATAACTCATGGACATGAAGGAACAGCGGTTTGGCATTGAAATTGAGATGACCAGCGTGACTCGTGAACAGGCAGCAAAGGTTGCGGCGGAATATTTTGGAACTGCCAGCCATTACGACGGCACTTGTTATGATACCTATTCTGCGCTGGATTCTCAGGGGCGTAAATGGAAGTTTATGAGTGATTCCAGTATTACTGCACAGAAAAAATCCGGACGTCAAATCGTTTCCGCGCCAAGTGAATACAGAACCGAGATGGTCAGCCCTATCTGTCGCTGGGAGGACATCGAAACGGTACAGGAGCTAATCCGCAAGCTTCGGGAGGCTGGTGCAATTACCAACAGCTCCTGCGGCATTCATGTGCATGTAGACGCATCACCTTTTGACGCTAACACGCTTAGGAATATCACCAATATAATGGCAGCCAAGGAGGATATGATTTATAAGGCTCTGCAGGTGACTGTTGACAGACAGCACCGATGGTGTAAGCCGGTAGATAGCCGCTTTCTGGAGGAACTAAACGCTAGAAGACCCAAAACGCTGGATCAGGTCAGCAGCATCTGGTATGACGGCGGGGATGGCAGCCATGAGCATTACCATGACAGCCGCTACCACTGTTTAAATCTGCACAGTGTATTCCAGAAGGGTACGGTGGAGTTCCGTTTATTCAACAGCACTACCCATGCCGGCAAGATTAAAGCGTACATTCAGTTATGTATGGCGATTTCGGCACAGGCTCTTAATCAGCGCTGTGCCAGCCGAACCAAGACACAAACCACCAACGAAAAATATACATTCCGGACTTGGCTGCTGCGCCTTGGTCTTATTGGAGATGAATTTAAAACTGCAAGGCTGCATCTGTTGGAACATCTGGATGGCTGTATTGCCTGGCGTGACCCGGCACAGGCCCAGCAGCAGAAAGAACGATTACGGCAGAAAAAAGAACGGAATTTAGAAGAGGAACAGAGCGTTTCGGCGCAGACGGAGTCAGTTACAGAATACGAAACAAATCAGGCCGGGGAAGACGAGCAAAGCCCCGGTCTTACTATGTCCATGTAGAAGGAGGAATGCCTAAATGAAAAAAGAAACCTTATATATTGCTTATGGCAGTAATTTAAACCTTACTCAAATGGCCTATCGATGCCCTACTGCCGAGGTGATAGGCACTAGTGAAATGAAAGATTATGAGATGCTGTTTCGGGGGAGTCGCAGTAGTGCTGTTGCAACTGTGGAGCCTCTTATTGGTGCAAGGGTTCCGGTTCTCTTGTGGAAAATTCGTCCCCAGGACGAGCTTGCTCTTGATCGGTATGAAGGATATCCAAATTTTTACCGAAAGGAGCTGTTTCCCGTGGAGTTGGGCGGCAGATCAGTAAAAGCCATGGTGTATATCATGAATGATGGGCGCCCGTTTGGGGGCCCTTCTGATTATTATCTTAATACCATTCTGGAGGGTTATCACTCAGCTAATTTTGATACGGACTTTCTGGAACAGGCAGTGGAAAAATCGATTCAGTTAGCACAGAGTCAGGAACAGTATGAGCTGCAGCAGGGGAATCTGCTCGGACAGAAGTGGTGGTAAAAAATAAGTTTTACTGCACTTTGGGGATAATCCGTGTGCATGTTTACGAAAAGGAGGTGCAGCCATGGCTGATCCTGTAACGATTACTCTAGCGATAAAGGCAGCAATTATGGCAGCTGCAGATAAACGGACCTGGAAGGCGGTGGGTGTTCTCATTGCCGCGATTTTAACACCTTTTATCCTGATTATTGTCATGATTTCCAGTCTTTTGTCCGGAACTGCGAACCATAACAACGCCGCTGTTCAGCTATCCTTTCATAACGGAGTTATTTCAGGTAATGTACCGGAGGATTATCAAGAATATATTGAGGATATGCGTAAAAGTTTTTCGGAGCTGGATGTGATTATTGCTGAAATCACATTAATGATCGAGGATGGAAGTCTTGACCCTGTACAGGTTAAGGCTATTTTTTATTCTCTGTATTTCGGCGCTGAATCCTTGCGAGGAATTGATTATCAGTCATTTATTGACTGCTTCGTTCGCTACGAGGAACGCACTCGTACATGGTCGGATGAGGACGGAGTGGAGCATGAGGAGACCTACATCGCAGCGGTGCCGCTTACTTCCCTTCCAGTAATTTATAGAAATTTAGAAAGTACACTCGGGCGCAGGATTTCTTACGAAAATCAGGCAAATGCCTCAGAAATTTATTACCGGGCCTTATATGGAACCGGCGCAGCAGGCGAAGGAGATCGATTTGATCAGTGGTCGGATTGGCTGCCGGAACAGTTTGTCAATCCGACCTATGATCTGACTGCCGGAGAAACTGGTTCCCAGGCTGTTCAGCTTGCGCTGTCCCGTCTGGGAGATCCCTACTCACAGGAACTTCGCGGTCAGGCAGGTTATACCGACTGTAGTTATCTCGTACAGTGGATATACCGTCAGCTTCGGGTAAATCTTCCTGGTACAGCCGCCGAGCAGGGAAAATATTGTGTCAACAATGGTCTGACCGTTTCGAAAGCCGATCTTGCTCCAGGTGATCTTGTGTTCTGGAGCCACAAAGTAAACGGTCGTTATCTCAATATTACTCATGTGGGCATCTATGCCGGCAATGGCAAAGTAGTGGACGCCTCATCTTCCAGAGGACGGGTTGTGTACCGGGACCTGTTTGATTCTGACAAGCAGGTGCTATATGCAAGACCTTATGCGAAAAATACGGCACAATAAAGACCGTGATAGCCGGAAATAAAATTAAAAATTATAGGAGGAAAAGCAATGAGCATGTCAGAACTAAAGGTATCATTTCCGTCGGAAAAACTGGAAGCACTCCGTTTTTTCATGGACAAAAAGGAACTTACCATTGAACAGGAGCTAAAGGATTATCTGGACAAAACCTATGAAAAAGCAGTTCCTGCGCAAGTGCGGGAATATGTGGAGAGTCGCATGGAGCAGGTGTCTGCGCCGCAGGAAGGCCAGGATACATCCTCTGTAAGAGAACGACCAGTTCGTCAGAATCGACGCCAGAGGGAGCAGGCAGCTGCAGAGACACAGACAGAACACGTGCCATCCGAAACAACATCAGAGGATTCTCAGGAGGAAACGCCGGGTATGACAATGGGGATGTAACCATAAATGCAGAAAAGAAAAAGGAGGTTTCTGTCATGATAAAGCTTGGAATAGACAATGGAAACTACAATACAAAATCCTCAGAAGGTATGCTTTATGCCTCCGGCTTTACTGTAAGCGACCGGGAGTTTTTAACACCGGAGCTTCAGCTGTTCTATGAAGGCAGCTATTACGCCATCGGAGAGCGACGACTGCGCTTTCAGCAGGATAAGACAATGGAGCAGGATACTTTTATTCTCACCCTGCCAGCCATTGCCGAAGCTATGAAACGTGCTGGAGTAACGGATACAGATATTATGCTGGGTGTGGGGCTTCCCATTGACAGCTATGGTACACAAAAAGATGCGTTTCGGCGGTATTTTCTACAAAATGTGTCCTTTGAGTTCGAAGGTACAGCATACCGATGTCGTATTTCTGACTGTAAAGTGTTCGCCCAGGGACATGCGGCACTGTGCCGGTATTATCCTCGTTTGCAGGAATACAGAAGCATTACCCTCGTTGACATCGGCGGTTATACGGTGGATGTTCTCACAGTCCATAGTTTCAAGCTGGAGCGTGCAAGCTGTGTTAGTCTGCGTTTGGGAACTATCATCCTCTATAGCCGCATTCAGGACGCTCTGCAGAAAAGTGGCATTCTGCTTTCGGAAGCATTGATCACTGACGCAATCCGAGGGAAAATTCAACACACTGATCGTAAGAAAATTGAAGAAACAGTGGAGTATGAAGTGTCTGCCTACTGCAAGGAACTGCTGAACGCTCTTCGGGAACGGGGCTTGGATTTAAGGCTCCCTACTGTGTTTGCAGGCGGCGGAGCAGAACTGCTGGAATCCCGGCTGCAAGGAAATGAGATTAATATTGCTGCGGTGCTGAACCGGTTTGCCAATGCGGACGGGTATAAGCTCCTGCTGGGATAAGACTATGCGAAAACGATACTATCTGTCTTTTGATATGGACGATCCCAGACACCAGGAAGCCGAGCGGCTGTTCACTCAGCAGGCCAGCCGTCACCGATCCGAATTTGTGGTGTCCAGTATTCTATCCGCTAAACAAAACAGTCATATGGAACAAATTGTGCGGCAGGCTGTTCGAGAGGAAATAAATCAGCTCTCATTGAGAGCTACTCCTCTACAAGAGGAGCAGGCTGTGGCAGCACAGCTGGAGGATATTCCAGGCAGTCTGATACATGCACTTGAGGATTTATAGCATCCTGATGTTTAACTCAGAAGAAAGGTTGCACCAACTTGGCTCAAATTCATAGTCAGTTGTTTAAGATATTTATGATGAATGCACCAACTTGGCTTACTTAAATGGAGGTTAATTATGAAAACAACTCTAATCCCAATATATTACGAACTGGAGAAACTGGAAGCTCTGCGGCAGTATCGAAATGACGCAGAACTAAAGGCAGAACTGGAGGCTGTGCTTCAGGCGCTCTATGAAAAGAATGTTCCAGCAGAGGTTCAGGAACGTATTGAATCAGCAGGCAACATATAGGAATTACTCTTTATCTCTAAAATTTTGAAAGTGGTCAGAACCGTCAAAGCTGTGAAAAGTATAAACTACAAAAACAGGAGGATTTGCACAATGGAATATAAAGAATTTATGGAAGAAGTAGAACGGCATATCAAGGAATATCTGCCTGAGAAATGGAAAAATGAAGAGGTATCGGTTCGTCAGCAGCTAAAAAATAATGGAATTCAGTTATATGGAATGAGTATACGGATACCAGGAAGTGATCTTACTCCGCAGATATACTTAGATAATGCCTATCAATCTTACAGCATGGGTGTCAGTATGGAGGAAATCTTAAAGAAGCTTGCAGAACAATACCTGCAGTCAGTGGAAGCAGCACCGAAGTTTGGCATACATAAGTTTGACTACGAAAATTTGAAAGACAGTTTGTTTATGTGTGCGATAAATGCTGATAAGAATCGGGAACTGCTGTCCTCTGTCCCCCATCAGATAGTAGAGGATCTGGCTGTTGTATACCGCTATTTAATTGAAGAGGATGGAGGCATTTTTGGTACGGTCCTAGTCAATAACGATCATTTAAAGTTGTGGAATATTGATTCAGAGATGCTGCATGAACAAGCTGAAAAGAGTATGAAGCAGCTTATGCCATATGAGTTCCATAGCATGGACTATGTAATTGCGGATATGATGGGATGTTCCATAGAAGAGAGTCAACTCAGCATGGAAAACAGCTTTATGTTTGTATTGAGTAATAGCAAAAAGTGGCAGGGAGCTTCTTATCTGTTCTGCCCGGATGTATTGGAAGCAGTTTCAAAGGATCTTGGCGGAAACTATCTGATTCTTCCCTCATCGATCCATGAGCTGGTTGTGATTCGTGAAGAAAAGGAAAGAGAAATTGAGGATTTAAAGGATATTGTATGTGATATTAATCAAAGCCAGGTTGATGAGGAAGAACGTCTTTCTAATGAAGTTTATCGGTATGATGCGGAAACAGGAAGTATATCAATGGCATCTGACGGAGAAATGCAGCAGGGTATGCATCTGGAGATGTAATGCTATAAATAATATTTTACCCACTCAGTAAAGCATGTAACAACATGGAGAAAAGATTCCCCCTGTTGCCGCCTGTATGCCCCTGTAACGCCTTTATCTATCAGGAGCAGAGTGTTGCGCCATAAGACAGTAAAAGCCCCTGTTGCCACCGTTAACACCTAATTCCTGGCAGTGGTAAGAACCGCCAAAACTGGGGTGATCCAGGGGGTCGAAAATGATGCGGGTTAAAGGAGCGGGGTCAAGGACGCCCCGCTCCGGCTCACATCTCCCCGCAGTGCGGGGAGAAAAACGGTTTCTTACCGGGGTCGTAAAAATGCCCTTGGGGTTGCCTTCGGGGTTGTGCGAATGCCACAATAGCGGTAAATGCGTAAAACAAAGGCTTTTTATAGGGGTTGTGACCGGTGTTGTAGCCCTTTTTTGATAGAAACGGAGGTCTACCATGTCAGAAGAAGCAAAAAACAAAAAGAAGTTCCCTCTGTGGATGTATCCGGAAACCAGACAGCTAGTGGCAGACTGGTACCAGCGTGACAATTGCCAGAGTCAAAGTGAGTTCATCGAAAAGGCAATTAAATTTTACTGCGGCTACATCTCCGCAGAAGAAGGGATGCGTTTTCTTCCAGCCGCTATCACCACAGCCATGACCGGAATGGTGGATGGTCTGGAGAGCCGTATGTCCCGGCTGATATTCAAGCTGGCAGTTGAGATGTCAATGATGATGAATATCCTCTCCACCACTGCAGATGTAGACGAAAATACCCTGCGTAAGCTCAGGGGGAAATGTGTAGAGGATGTAAAGCGATCAGTGGGTTCCGTGACCTTTGAGAATGTAGCCAGCTTCCAGAAGAGAGAAAGGCGTGACTGACCATGCCCCGAATTATCTTTAAATGCCGCTATCTAAAAAACACGGCAGCTCATGCAGAAAATCTGGTAACCTACATTGCCACGCGGGAGGGCGTAGAGCGACTTCCAGAGCGGATGCGAAATCGTCCTGCCACAGATAAGCAGAAGTTTCTTATGTCAGATATTCTGGAGCAGTTTCCAGATTCCACAGGGCTGTTCGAGTATGAGGACTATTTAATGAAGCCTACCATGGAAAATGCCTCAGAATTTATCTCTGCTGCATTGGATCAAAACATTGACCAGTTGGCACATCAAGAGGTGTATGTTAACTATATTGCTACCCGTCCCCGTGCCGAACAACTGGACAGTCATGGGCTGTTCTCCGATGAAGATGTTCCGCTGGTGCTTTCGCAGACAGCACAGAAGGTGGCAGCGCACACCGGAAACATCTGGACACCTATTATTTCCCTGAGGCGAGAGGATGCTGCCCGGTTAGGATACGACAATGCTGCTGCGTGGATGGCTCTGCTGCGTAAGCAGAGGAATGTCTTTGCCCAGCAAATAAAGATTGTACCAGAGAATTTGCGCTGGTACGCTGCCTATCACGATGAAGGACATCACCCTCACTGCCACATGATCGTGTATTCGGTCGATCCACGTGAGGGCTTTATAACCAAGCCAGCCATTGAAGCCATGCGAAGCAGTCTGGCAAGGGAAATCTTTCAGCAGGATCTGCTCCAGATTTATACCGAGCAGACGGAGCGAAGAAAAACGCTGACGGCACAGAGTCAGGATACACTCCAGGACCTTCTGAGGCAGATGCAGACGGGGAATTGTGATAATCCTGTTTTGGAAAATATGTTGACTCAGCTTGCGGAACGGCTTCGGCAAACCACCGGCAAAAAGCAATATGGCTATTTAAAAGCACCGATCAAGAAACTGGTAAACCAGATTGTTGACGAGCTGGCGAAGGATGGACGTGTATCGGCAGCTTATGTCCAATGGCAGGAGCTGCGAAACGAGGTGCTACGTACTTACAAGGATGACCTTCCCGTGCCGGTGCCGCTTTCCCAGCAGAAGGAATTCAAGCAGATAAAAAATATAATAATTTCGGAGGCGGTCAGGTTGTGCAATCAGGAGGTTGTTTTTGTAGGAGATGAATATGCCGAATCGCTTCCAGAGGGAGAAAGCATTATAGAGGAAGCAACAATCATGAATCATATAGAATCAATTGAAGAAGCCAGTTCTGTTTTTCTTAATACAGATGAAGAAGGGGAAATAAAAGTATTTGAGCTTGAAACCGGAGCTAGACATAACTCTGAATCATCACCCACTGAACATTCTAATAACATATCTCCAGTATCTGCCTTAAGTACAGTGCCCAAAAAGCCACACATTGCATGGAACAACCGCTATAAACAGGCCCTTACCTATCTTTATGGTACGGATATCGCAGAGCCGGACTTTGAACAGGCTCTGCCCTTATTTTTGCTAGAAGCAGAGGACGGAAATGCCCTTGCCATGCATGATTTGGGGCGGATGTTTACTGACGGGTTAGGTGTGGAAATGAATACAGATGCTGCTTTTGTCTGGTACTCCAAAGCGCTTGCTGCTTTTCTGGCGATTGAAGCCAAAAAGGAACATCGGTATGTAGAGTACCGCATTGGCAAACTGTATGCAGCAGGGCTTGGAACGAAACAGGACTATGTGGAAGCGGCAAACTGGTTTAAGGAAGCAGCCTCCAAGAACCATAAATACGCTCAATATTCTTTGGGAGTTCTCTATTATAGGGGAAGGGGCGTAGAACATAATTTAAATACCGCGTTTCAACTGTACCAAAGTTCTGCTAAACAGGGTATGCCCTATGCAGACTATGAGATGGCAAAGATGTATCGGGACGGAATTGGAACAGCGCGGAATACTGAGGAAGCGCAGCTGCATTTTAAGGCTGCTTTCCATGGTTTTCAGCAGATGGAACGACAAAGCCGTAATGATAAGCTTCAGTACCGCCTTGGTCAGATGCTCTACACCGGAACCGGAACGAAAAAGAACTTGGACGAGGCGATTTACTATTTGGAAAAATCCGCTCGGCTGGGGAATGTCAATGCACAATATATGCTGGGAAAAATTTATCTGGATGTGCACTGCGGAAAATTTAACGTAGAGAAAGCTCTTCGATGGCTGATAAAAGCGTCTGACAACGGCAATGCTCTTGCACAGTATGCTCTCGGAAAGTTCTATCGGGACGGAAATTACGTGGAAAGGAATATACAAAGGGCAGTAGATTTATTTACCCTCTCGGCAGAGCAGGATAACTCCTATGCAGCGTATGCCCTGGGAACGTTGTATCTGCAGGAAGAAGGCATCTCAAAAGATACGGCTGCTGCTGTAAAATGGCTGAAAAAATCAGCTGAACAGGAAAATCAATACGCCCAATACCAGCTCGGCAAACTGTATCTGCTGGGACAGGAGGTTCCCCGCGACAGGGAAGCTGCTGTGCGATGGCTCACTCTCTCAGCAGAACAAGGTAATATTTATGCGCAGTTTTTCCTGGACAACTTGGACTCCATCCGTAATCCCTCCATGTTTTTGGCAACAACAAGGTTACTGCATCATATCAGTCGGATATTTCAGGAGGAAGTCAAAAGACTCTCTGGTAGTCCAGGTATTCAAACGGAAAGTAAGCTGCGCAGAAAGCTGAGAGAAAAAAAGATTGCCCAGGGGCACGCTCCGAATGATCATGAACAAAAGCTCACTATTTATTAAAAAAAAGGAGGTATGGTATTCCATGGGGAAGCAATTACAGAGACAGAAAAAGAAACTGCCGCCTATACAAACCGTTCAATTATGTCAAAGGTCGTCCATGCATCAGCGGGCGGCCTTTTTCTGCACTCGGCATGGGCATATGCGCTGTGAAAACGTAAACGTTGATAAAGGGGGTGTTTCAGATGGCATATGTATATTTTACCGATGAACAAAAACATCAGGCTAATACAGTGGATCTGGTGGACTTCCTCCAGCGCCAGGGAGAACAGCTGGTTCGTTCAGGACGGGAATGGCGCTGGAAACGGTATGACAGTGTAACCGTCCGGGGCAACGAATGGTTCCGCCATTCCCGCAAAGAAGGTGGCTGTGCCATTGATTTTGTACAGCAGTTCTATGATATGAGCTTTCCGGAGGCGGTATGTTTCCTACTGGGCGGGGAATCCGGCGTGGAGTGGAACCAAACAGAGAAAAGCGCCCCGTGTCCACGCAAGGTTTTTGCACTGCCAGAGGAAAACTACGACATGCGACGGGTGTTTGCATATCTCATCAAGCAGCGGTTTATAGATCGGGAGATAATATCATTTTTTGCCCACGAAAAGCTCATTTATGAGGACAGCCAGTATCATAATGCAGTGTTCGTAGGTATGGACGAAAATAGTATCCCCCGTCATGCTCATAAGCGCGGTACCTATACAAAAGGAGATTCTTATAAGGGCAATGTAGAAGGAAGTGATCCAAAATTCTGTTTTCATTGGAGCGGAAACAGTGACCGAATCTATGTTTTTGAAGCACCGGTAGATATGCTGTCTTTTATCACCCTGTATCCAAGAGACTGGCAGGAACACAGCTATGTTGCCCTGGATGGAGTTTCAGAGCATGCACTGCTTCAACAGCTTCGGCAGAACACGCAGCTTAGAAAAGTATTCCTTTGCCTGGATCATGACGCAGCTGGGATCGAAGCAAATGCACGATTGAAGGAGATTCTTTCCGAAAATGATTATATAGATGTAACCGTAATTCAGTCAATCAACAAGGACTGGAATGAGGATCTAAAAGCAAAAAACGGTATGCCTCCAATTCCCTCAGAGGAACACCCAAAGATTATACTTTTTCCGCAAGTATGTGAGAAATTGCTTGTGTCATGCGAAAAAATCAGTCTCAACCGGAATATCAGATATCTGTTAAAGAATACTTATCAAGCTTTGAAGCCAATGGTAAGTAGCGGAAAGATTATGCCGGAAAATAAAGAGTCCGTAAGAGAATGTATAGAATATATGGCGGCGTGTTCCCTGCTGTTAACAAAGGAACTGTGCCGTCAGATGGAGCATCTGGTGACTACGGATAAACTTATGAAGAAAATTCAAACGAATTATAGCGTTCATAAAGACAGGGGAGGGCTTCGTTCCAGGCTGGAGGATATTCGTGGCGATATGACTGAGCTTAACCAAATGATTGATACTTCTGGTATCCGCACGGAGACTGACCAGAAACAGCTTGGTGGAGTATACCTTCGTTTGGCATTAAACTGTATCAGAACTGAAATGTTCATAGAACTGGAGTTTCAAGCGTTACAACAAAAACAGGAGAAAGAGACAAATATGAGATTAAGCATGTGACTAGGAATCACCTAAGACACAGAAACCTTCAAGAAGTTGAAACTTTCCTTGGCGGTTTTCTTTTACAATGAAACGGAGGGCAACCGATGCAGATGCCACAAATAGTAACCTTGATTGTCGTAGGCACGACAATGTTTAGTATACTTGCTTCATTATCACTGCTTGCCCATTATTACAGCCTAAATGGTATAAAATCTAAAACTGTAGGTGATGGTCAACATGGTACGGCCCGTTGGGCAACTAAAAAGGAAATTCGGACGGTCTATACCCCGATTCGATATGAGCCGGAAAAATGGCGTCAGGGAAACAACATGCCCAAAGCACAAGGGTTGATTGTAGGCTGGAGAAAAGCATCACTCTTTGATAAATCAACGCATCACGGCTATGCTCTGGTAGATGACGATGATATTCACTGTCTGATGATTGGTGCGGCAGGTGTCGGCAAAACAGCCAACTTTCTCTATCCAAATCTGGAATATGCCTGTGCTTCTGGCATGAGCTTTATCACTACCGACACAAAGGGGGACCTTTATCGAAACTATGCAGGAATTGCCAAGGATTATTACGGCTATCATGTGTCGGTCATTGACCTGCGAAATCCTACCCGCTCGGATGGCAATAACCTGCTCCATCTAGTCAACCGATATATGGATTTGTACCTTGCTCACCCGGAAAGCATAACGTACAAGGCAAGAGCGGAAAAGTACGCTAAGATTACAGCCAAGACCATTATTAATTCTGGAGGTTTCGACAGTGCTGCCGCAGGGCAAAATGCCTTCTTCTATGATGCAGCAGAAGGGCTTCTGACCTCAGTCATTCTGCTGATTGCCGAATTTTGTGAGCCAGGGGAGCGGCATATCGTATCCGTGTTTAAGCTTATTCAGGATCTGCTGGCGCCCAGCGGTGTCAAAGGCAGGACGCTGTTTCAGCTTCTGCTGGCGCATTTGCCTGACGATCATAAAACCAAGTGGTTTGCAGGCGCGGCACTCAACTCTGCAGAGCAGGCCATGCAGAGCGTTTTATCCACAGCACTGTCACGGCTCAATGCCTTTTTAGATTCAGAGCTGGAACAGATTTTATGCTTTGACACTGCCATAGATGCTGAACGGTTTTGCACCGAGAAAAGTGCCATTTTTCTCGTCATGCCGGAAGAAGATTCCACTAAGTATTTTATAATCAGTCTAATTGTTCAGCAGCTTTACCGGGAAATTCTTTCTGTAGCCGATGAGTATGGCGGTAAGCTGCCAAACCGCGTCATGATGTTTTTAGATGAAATTGGAACCATCCCTAAAATTGAATCGGCAGAGATGATGTTCTCGGCCAGCCGCTCCCGGCGGGTATCCATTGTTGCCATAATCCAGAGCTTTGCACAGCTGGAGAAAAACTATGGCAAGGAAGGTGCTGCTATTATAACCGATAATTGCCAGGATACAGTGTTCGGCGGTTTTGCTCCTAACAGTGAATCGGCACAGATTTTGTCAAAGGCCCTCGGCAGTCAGACTGTTATGAGTGGTTCTGTCAGCAGGGGAAAGAATGACCCTAGTCAGTCCTTACAGATGATTGAGCGTCCATTGATGACACCGGATGAGCTGAAATCCATGCCAAAGGGAAGGTTCATTGTAACCAAGACAGGAGCCTATCCCATGCGTACCTGCCTTAAGCTGTTCTTAGAATGGGGTATTACCTTTGGCAAGCCATATGAAATTGCAGAGCAGTCCGCAAGAAAGGTGGAGTATGCCGACCGCCGTAAAGTGGAGGAAGAAATCATCCGTCGAAATGCCGCTTTTGAACCAGAGCCTGAAGTGAGAAAAGATATGGTATCAGCTTCGGGAGGAATCGTACAAACTCCGAATCCTGCTATAAATTTAGAACCAATGGAGCAAAAACAGTATTCGGACAGGAGGTGAAAATATGACCTATTTTACATCTGTGTATCAATCTGAGTTGCCTCACCGGGCAAAATCCGTATTCATGTATCTCCATGATAGGGCTGATCATAACCGCAAATGCTATCCGGCAATTGGTACCATTGCCAGAGAACTGAATCTTTCCAGAAGCACCGTTAAGAGGGCATTGTCAGATTTGGAGAAAAGCGGCTACCTTCGAAAGGAGCAGCGGTGGCGGGATAATGGAGGCAAGAGCAGCAATCTCTATTTTTTGAACAGTAACCCGCAATAATCGGATATTAAAGACTATTTCCCCTAGGCTAAAAAGATAGAGCAGCTGAAAATGATGCAAAAGGAATTTTCAAGAATATGAAAAACAGTCTTTTATATGATATAATCGCATTATATTTTTGAGAGTACATTAATAAAAAGGTTAAGTACACAGTTAGACTTAAAAGTAGATCATACCGCCAAGAGAATGCTCTGCTTTTTTTTGGACTGTGACTGAGTTCGTGATGCGCCGTGAAAGAGAACTCCTCATTCTAAGAAAAGATAATTGCAGAAAGAGAACAATTGTATAGATAGTTACAACGCCCGTAAATTTTATCATTATGATATTGGATATGCACTGAATATAAACGAAACCGCCAAAACCGCCAATATGCTGCTGGCGGTCTGCGGCGCAAAGCATTATGAAATCCCGCGCTCCATGATTTTGCTGAAAAGGCTGGAAACTATGGACACCACTGTGTTTTGCTTGCTTACCTACAAAAAGGTAAAAGGTGATTATGCCGCTATTCTGCAAGGCGATTTTTATAAAGTATTGCTTTTGGAGTACCATCCTGAGCCTACGGACGGTATGAGCAATGCCAAAGCATATAAAGCGATGATGACAAAATATATCGCCGGGGCGTAATGCCCAATGTGAGGAGTATTTTTGATGATAACCAGCAAGTCGAACTAAAGCAACAGGTATATGTCAGCAGTCTGAAAAGCCGTGCGTTTTCCGAACTGATTTATCGGAATAACTGGTCTAATAAAGATGGCCAAGCAGCTTCACATATCTGTTTCTACGGTAAAGCGTACATTAAAGGAGCTGACTGATTCAAAATTAAGCTCGTTTCTGTTAAATTGCACTTAATAGTATTTGGACTATTTCAAAATTATCGATTTTTATTTCTGAATTCCAGTGGTGTTATTCCTTCTTGCTTTACAAAAGTACGAATGAAGTGGCTGGTAGTCAAATAGCCGACTTGAGCTGAGATCTCTTTGATTTGCATATCTGTCTCTATCAGCAGTTGCTTAGACTTTGATAATCTAAGATTCGTAATGTAATCAATAAATTTTATTCCTGTTTCCTTTTTGAATTTTGTACTTAAATAATTTGGTGAAACATGTAGTTCAGAAGAAAGGCTGATGATAGAAATGTCCTCCATGTAATGCCTTTTTATATAATTTATTGCTCTGTTAATAGAAAATAGATCAGCGCTCTTTTTTTGCAACAGTGTTTGGGCCAGGGTTTTATAGTAATTTGGAAAATCATTTATTGTTGACAAGGGTTGATTTTGTAATGGCATAACTTGTGTATGCCATACCACAATATTTGCAAGTTTTATTTTACTGTTATAAATATTTGAATTTTCCATTCCGTTCAAGATACGATGTGCAGCATTAGAGAATTCAATGTAGGATCCATTCATATATAAGTTATATAATTCTGTAAAATCTTGCGCGAGGATCAGATCTTTTGTAAGAGAAGTTTGTATTTTTGAACTATAAGTAAATATACGGTGCATGCCATATATTATTCTGATCGAGGAAAAAACCTTTAATTCGTCAAAGGTAAGTTTTAAAACAGATGATGAAATAAAAGAGTCGAAATTAAATATAGTGAGATCCTGGTTTTCCCGTTGGTGCAGGGATTTCGCCACAGTTTCCTTTATGAAGGAAATTATGGCAGAGGATGGTTGTTCTTTATCTGTACAAAAAACAACTCCCATCTGATCTTCAAGTGGAACAGTAATAATATGGATATTGGGATATATAAAAGTTACCTGGTTTAAACATTCTAAATCGCAGTTATCAATATTGTTGCTTGTTAAGTAATATGGCAAGCATAGCAGGCTATTTGTATTGCTGATTTGATTATCACTAAGCAGTATTTTAGTAATTTGTGCAGAGTAAAAGTTATTGATATGCTGCTTTTCGTTATCTAAACTTTGTTTCTCTCTTTCTATTATCTGTGATAATGTTTGAACATCTAAGGGTTTCAGAAGAAAGTCCTTTACGCCAAGGTGAATTGCTTCTGCTGCGTATTCAAACTTTTCAAAACCTGTGAGGATATAGAAAGATGTATCGGGAGCAGAGGCCTGGCACCTTTTAATGGCCTCAAGACCAGATATATCTGGCATTTTTATATCAACTAAGGCGACTTGAATCGAGTGTATCTGTAATAGTTCAATCATTTTATTACCACAATCGGCAGTTATAATATTTTGATTGCTGATACCACAATCATTTAATGCTTTTTGTACGCTTATTCTAGATAAAAATTCATCATCAGCTATTAGGAAATTCATTTTTATTAACCTCCAGAGTGAGTGTAATAACTGTCCCCATATTAGGTGCGCTTTCAATGCTCATGGTATTTTGTGGATTTAATAATTTCAGACGTTTTTCAACATTCGACAGGCCGATGTGTGATTGGTAGCTGTTTATCTCAAATCCGATGCCATCATCTTCAATTGTTATTAAAATGAAATTATTTTTATAATCGATAATATCTACATTCAGGTAACAATTTTTTCGTTGTGGCTCTATGCCGTGAATAATAGAGTTTTCAACAAGCGGTTGAAGTAATAATTTTGGCATAGAATATAGAGCAGTGCTTTTTTCGTAATTAATGTTATAATTCAATTTATTTTGAAAACGTAGTTTTTGTAAGGCGCAGTAATCATTTATAAATCTGAGTTCTTGTTCCACACTGCTTTCATTGGTGGAACTTAACGTATAACGAAGCATGCTTGTAAGTGAAAATAATGATTTTCCCAACTTATCATTTTGACCGATTTGGTTAAGTGCAATTAAACTGCCTAAAGTATTAAAAAGAAAATGTGGGTTGATCTGAGCCTGGAGAGCTTTGAACTGAAATTCTTTCTGCTCTATTTTCAGTTGGTATTCCTGCTGTATTTTTTCTTCCAGCAAAGAGGTGATATAAGTGATAGAATCTATCATTAATTGCAGTTCGTTATTTTTGGAGAAGGTATAATTATGGTTTATATTTCCCTGCTTTATCTCTTCAGTCATCTGATTAATTGTGTTAACAGTCTCGACCATTCTTTTAGAGTACATAAAATAGATCACTGTTGCAAAAATCAAACCTAATATATAAAAGAGTATAGCAATAACATAAATATAAAGGCTTTTGGCATGAATGGCTGTTTTACTTAAGAGGACATAAACATTCCAATTATATGAATTCTCATTTGAATGGTAAACGAACCATTTCTGATTCATATAGGTTATTTCTTTTTCAGAAGCAGAAAGATTGCTTATTGCATTTGGGTCTGTTTCAGTATTCGAATAGATCAGATTGTTTTCATTATCGGTAATGATAAAAAAAGATGGAACATGCCATTCAAGATTTTTATATATATTTTCAAAAGAATCCATACTGGCATCTATTTTGATTACGCATTGAGATTTGCGGGTTTTAATGTTAACAATTGACCGAACTACGGAAATCACTTTAGGTCTTACATAGTTACTATTGTCTGCCATATAATATTTGAGCAGATGTGGAGGAATAAATATTGCTTTACCATTTGCTTTGACTGCCTCCTGATACCATGCTTCTTTTGAAAAGTCATAAGTAGGATCTATAGAGCAATTAATTAATCTTGTACTGTTAAAAACAGCTTGTTTATTGGAGACAATCAATGTACCCAGGATGTCATTACGGGTATACTGGGAAAATGTCAACATATTACCGACAGCCTTTTCTATTTCAATTTTATCAAGAGTATCCGGTCCATTGGGTTTCTGATTTATTTTGCTGATGGCAATAATAAAACTATTGTTGTAATAAGGCATCAGGCTTGTCTGATCTAATTCAGTTAAATAGGTATTTAAATTTCTGCTTAATGTTTGCAGGGATTGATTCATTAAAATAAATATATCATGATTATAGTTCTTATTATATATATTAGCGATAAGGATTGTGACCGCCGCCATAGGGATAAACATACTAATTAAAAAATTTCGTATTAGAGAAAATGAGAATTTAAGGGTTTTTATCTTATTAGATGTGTCCATTCAAATCCCTCCTTTGTCTTTTATATTAGTATATACAAAAGACAGATGCAAGGGCAGTGTAAAAAATGCTTATTACAAATAGAAATTGAATATTTTATTGAAATCAGATGATGATATGATATGGAATATAAAAAGGAGGAGGTATTTCAAATGAAAAAGAAATTGTTTAGTGGGTTGTTGTGTGGAGTGTTAGCAATTGCAGCAGTTACGGGATGTGGTTCAGCAAACAAAGCAGAGGCAACAAATGAGTCTGCTAAAGAATCAGTCACAGTGGAAGGTGCAGCAGAGCTGTCTGGAAAACTGGTTATGATGACAAATTCAACTGGTGGAACATATGAGGCTGTTGAAGGAATCGTTCAAGATTTTATGAATCAGAATCCAGGCGTGAAAATAGATTTATCAAGCCAGGGATCAGACTATGAATCTCTGATGAAAGCCAAAATGGCTGCCAATGATCTTCCTGATGTTTTTGCCACACATGGTTGGTCTGTAAACCGGTACAGTGAATATTTACTTACTCTAAACGATCAGGATTGGTACCAGAATTTGGATGATGAGATTATTCCTGTAATTAGTGATAAAAATGGAACTATATACACTATGCCATTAAATATTGATAAAGCCGGTATTATTTATAATACAGCGATTCTTGAGAAAATTGGCTGTGATATTCCTAAAACCCTGGATCAGCTTCTTGATTGCTGCGGCAAGGCAAAAGCTGCAGGATATACACCAGTTTATCTGGCAGGAAAAGATGCTGGGAAAACAGCGGGTTTGCTGAATATTCTTTTGAACTCTTTTATGGCTGCAGGCGAAGATAATGAAGTAGAGGCTTTAAAAGCGGGAACGATTACCGATGATGCCTTTGTACCTGTTTTTGATTTTGTTGTTGAACTGAAAGACAAAGGATATTTTAATGTAGATTATGTAACAGCGGATCCTACATCCATTCCTGAAAAACTAGCAAGTGGACAAGTTCTTTTTGCATTGGAAAGTAATTCTACTATGGCTGATGCCTATGCGCTGAATTCAAACTCAACTCTTGCTATGATGCCTGTTCCTACAACTAATGAAAATACGAAAGTATTTTTAACAGGTGGAGAAAAAGAGGCTTATGGTATCTGGAAAGACAGTAAGAATCAGAAACTGGCAAAAGCATTATTAAACTTCATGGCTAGACCCGAAAATATTGAAAAAGTATCGGCTGGCAGTGGAATGCCGGTGAGTATGAAGAATGCCACAAGCAATCTGGATAGTAAAATTCAGGAAAGTTATGATAAATATAGTGATATCCGTGTATTAAATAAATTTGACCGCGAGTGCTTCCCAAATGGAATGTGGAGTACGATGAAAACGGTAGGTACGTCTTTGATTGCTGGTGATTTAAATTCCAAAGAAGCTTCTAAAATGTTCTTTACAGACTACACAAATTTCAAATCGCAGAACAAATAATAGGTAAAGATATGAAGTGAGGTTACCAAAATGAAGCATTTTCTAAATTCTGAAAAGGGATTAATTATTCTTAGTGCGCCTGCATTAGTTCTTATTTTAACGTTTGTAATATACCCTCTCATTCAAGGATTACAAATCTCATTAACAAATTGGAATGGGTATTCACAACAGTATACTTATGTGGGATTTACAAATTATATACGATTGGTTACAGATAATATGTTCCATACTGCTTTTATTAATACTCTTATTTACGGATTTGGAAGCGCTGTCATTCAGACGATCTTGGGACTATTATATGCGTTATTTTTACAAAATAATTTTTGGGGGAGGAATATTACAAGAACGGTTGTTTACATACCAGTAATGGTTTCATCCTTGGTTTCTGGTTATATCTGGTATTTTTTAGTACAGTATGATCGTGGTGCCATCAATGATATTATGATAATACTGGGGCTACAAGCGGTTGATTGGATGGCTGATGGTGTTAGAGGAGTAATATTGATAACGTTGATTAATGGTATTAATTATGTTGGAAAAACTATGATTATTTTCACAGCTGGTTTAAATGGGATTCCAACAGACTATTATGAAGCCTCTGCATTGGATGGTGCCGGGAAATGGGATCAGTTTCAATATGTAACAGTACCCCAGCTAATTCCGGCATTTACCACAAACATAATATTAAATTTGATTGGTGGTCTGAAACTATATGGATTAATTATTTCACTTTCTGGTGGGGGTCCTGGCTATGCCTCTCATTCCTTACAGACATTAATAAATCATATGTATTTCAGCAATCAGAATGCTGGTTATGCTGCTGCAATAGGTGTGGTTACATTCCTGTTTATTATGTTCATCAGTATTGTGGTTAAAGGTCAGATTGATAAAAAGGCAGGTGAACTGGCATGAAATTAAAAAAGTTTTCTCCTAAAATTTTCATAGCTTTGTTTATTTTACTCATTCACTTTATACCTTTTTATATTTTGATTTCAGTATCTTTTAAACGACAAATGGATTTGAGCTCCAGATGGCAGTTCCCTAATTATATCTATTGGGAAAATTTCATAATAGCAATGGTAAAAGGCGATTTAATACGTGCGCTTGGAAATACACTATTCATTACTGTGGCATCAGTATCATTAATTGTGATCTTTGGATCAATGGCAGCATATCCTCTTGCCCGGGTAGCCAGCAGTTTTAATAGATTTGTGCTTGCATTTATTTTAGCGGTAATGATGATTCCTCCGCTGAGTGTGTTAGTACCATTGTATAAGACAATGATACTATTAAAGGGAATTAATTCGTATTGGGGTATCGTTTTGATTTCAGTTACATACGATTTGCCGATTGCTATTTTTTTATACAGTAATTTTATTTCAACAATACCAAAAGAATTAGATGAAGCAGCAATGATAGATGGTTGCAGCAGACTGGAAGCATTCTATCGGATAATTCTTCCTTCACTAAAACCTGTAACTGCCAGTGTAATTATCTTAACAGGTGTCTATATTTGGAATGATTATTCTTTTCAACTATATATTTTGCAGAGAAAAAACATGAGAACAGTAACGCTTGCAATTGCTTCTTTTTTTACAGAAAATGCTGCAAATTTGAATGCTGGAGCGGCAGCCTCTTTATTGGTAATAATACCACCGATTCTTTTGTACCTGGCAATGCAAAAATATTTTGTAAAAGGGATAACCGATGGTGCTGTGAAAGGATAATAAAATGGACAAGATAAATACAAAGAATATAGGACGGAAATTCAATTCAGATGGAACTGTGCGGTTCTTTCAAGGAAATACTATTATTAGTAAAATAAAGAGTGATAATAATATATATCCGATTGCACTTAAGGTTTCTAAGCTATTTCAGGAGGGAAACTTCAGTAATAAATACTCTTTTTTGCCTGATGAAAGTTTCCATATGACAATCATTCAAGGTTTATGCGATGAAGACCGAAAAGAAGAACTGTGGAGTAATTATCTGCCTCTTGATGAATCACTTACAAAAGTTGATGATTTTTTCGAGGAAAAGTTTAAACAGATAAAAACCATGGATAAGACAGAAATGATATTTGATTATGTTGATATCACAAATAATATTATAATCATAAGGTTTATACCGAAAAACGAAAATGATCAGGAAAACCTGAATAGATATCGTAATGATATATCTGCAAATTTAGGAATCAAATTCCCTGATCATGACAGATATGGATATCATATCAGTATCGCCTATCAGCTATGGGAAATGGACGAAGCCGAAAAAGCAGAAATTAAGAAAATCAGGGATAAGGTAGAACGATGGTTAATAAAAGAATGTCCTTCATTTAAGTTAGAGCAGCCGATTTTGACTTATTTTGATAATATGTTCTATTTTAATGAGGATAGAATTCCTAGACATTAATTTGGTAAGAGCATATTAAAAAGAAAGCAGTTGATTTTCACAATATGTAATGTGAACAACTGCTTTTTATTATAAAAGGACTAACTTTGAAACAGAGGTGCTGCAAAATGATTCAATCGTTTGATTGTTTAAGAGAAATGAATTATATATCTTTGAGCGTAAAGCTGATGCTTGCTGTTTTTTTAGGTGGATTAATAGGAATTGAGCGAACAGGAAAACGGAGACCTGCTGGTTTTCGGACATATATGTTTGTGTGCGTAGGGGCAACACTAGCAATGTTACTAAGTCAATATGAAATTCAGATGCTGCAAACGGTATGGTCAAATATGGTCAACATAGCAGAAACAAAGATGGATGTATCAAGATATGGTGCACAGGTAATAAATGGTGTTGGCTTTATCGGAGCCGGAACCATAATTGCTACCAGGAGACAGGAAGTAAAGGGATTAACTACTGCTGCAGGGCTATGGGTCTCTGCTTGTATGGGACTTGCAATAGGAGTCGGGTTCTATGAATGTATTATTTTTGCTTTCATACTGGTTTGGTTATCAATTAAGGGAACGCTATTTATTGAAAGCCGGATCATTGAGAATTCAAAAAATATGAATCTTTATATTGAATTTGAATCATTAAATGATATAAGTTCTATTATTACTTGTATTAAGACACTGGACATTAAAATTTATTCTGTTGATATCGATCGGGGAGAAGAGAAAAAAATGAAGAGTCCTTGTGCAGTATTTGACATACGTCTTGAGAAAAAGATGTCACATGCAGGGATTATTAGAATGATTTCAAATCTTCACAGAGTATCAACTGTTTATGAATTATAGAAAGAAGATAGGGCATGGTATTATGATGTACATATTTGGAGAGATAAGGGATGTTACTATACTTTCAACATGTATTCGCATGTGTCTGGCAGTCATATGCGGAGGACTGATCGGGTGTGAAAGAGAGTTAAAAAGACGTCCGGCAGGATTTAGAACACATATTTTGGTTTGCCTGGGTGCGGCAATGACAACTTTGACTGGACAATATATATACTTTTATTTACATTATCCAACGGATATGTCACGTCTGGGAGCGCAGGTAATAGCGGGAATTGGTTTCATTGGAGCAGGAACAATTATAACCAGACGAGAGCGTGTAAAAGGTCTGACTACAGCAGCGGGATTATGGACAACGGCTATTATTGGTTTATGTACTGGATCAGGTTTTTATGAAGGTGCTATTTTATCAACAGGAATAATTTTGTTTGCAGAATTACTGTTATCTAAACTTGAATATAAAATATTGGAGAATGTTCCAGATATAAATATTTACATGGAGTATAAGGATAACGAATGTTTCGAAAGTGTATTGAAGTATTTTGATACGAATGGAATTAAAATATTGAATTTGGAAATTACCAGGTCTAAAAGTAATAATAAATATAATGCATGTGCAATTTTCTCCATTCGTATGAAGCGACAGCATATAGTCAGGGAAGTTATAAATGATATGCAGAAAATGAATGGTATCTATAATTTGTTTGAATTGTAGTCAACGCCTTGCAAAAATCCGACAAAAACACGAAGAGAGATATCAGAATATGGAAGAAAATACAGTGCAAATACCCAGATGTCAAAGAGTCGTCGCTTTTTACTCATCGTGTCCACTTTTATAATACAGATCCAGAATATATTCAGGATGCAAGCAGGTACCCCTAAGAGTAGAGCAATGCCACCGGATAAATCGGTGGCATTAATTAAGCGAAGAATTACGATTATCAGACTATATCCTTTAATATTCAAATTCATAAGAATCAGACATCTGATAGTTACTGGAAATGGCATCACTATTTAGCTTTTTCTGACGCAAGGACTTATCAGAGCTGAGCAATGCGGTAAAAAGTATGTCAATGACATATAAAAACATGATGTTATTGGATAAGGAAATAGAATTAGTCGCTACAATCTTATCGCATATTACAAATTTATAATCGGAGATATCATTTAATTTTGGCGAATCGTAGCTGGTAATGGTTAAATTTTTAGCACCGCGTTCGATGGAAGCGCCAGCGATCTGAAAAATATCACGCATGGTTATGGATGGGGCGATGATAATCGACAGGTCGTCCGGTGTGATATTGGTCGCCTGAATCCTCATTTCCAAAATATCTGTATATGCTTTGGAGCGATATCCGATCTGATCGAATCGAAATCGCAATTCATTCGCTATAATCGATAAATTAGAAAGAGAAAAAATATGAATATTTTTTGCGGACTTAAGCGCTTCCACGGCTTTCAGTACTGTATTTTCGTCTATAATAGCAGATGTATTAATCAGCATTTGGCGATAATCAGCAGTTACGGAAGAGATAAACCCACCATCTGTTGAATTCGTATTCTGCTTCATCATATTATTGTAAAAGTTCTCCTGAGCCAATGCGATTTTAAAACCGTTGAACCCCTTAAAACCGATTTTTTTGCAGAATCTGTTTATGCTTGCCTCCGATGTGCCTGTTTCTTTCGCAATTGTGGTTATGGTGCTGGAAACAACCAGATCTGGATGGTTTATTACATATTGACTGATTTCGTTTTCGCTCAGCGTAAAATTGTGTTGCATGGATACTATTTTCGAAATTACAGTAGATACCATTTTACGGACTCCTTATGATTTATTAATGATATTATACGATATTGTACCGATAAATGCAATTCTAAACAAAATCTATGAAAAAAATCTTCAAAAACTTTCAAAATAGCTTCAGAATTATTGACACGTAATGAAAAGTATGTTAGCATAATAACGTAAAAACAAGTAATATTCACGAATAACTGTAGGAAATACACAAAAAAAGCAAACTGAGCTGTAAAAACCAATCAAAGACAGTGAAAATGATTTTCATAAAAATGATAAAATCATTTTCCTCTTTGCAAAAAATGAAAATGGGAGGTTTGGATGGAACGTTTTTCTTATGAGAAAGAATATGATGTGGTCATCGCAGGAGGCGGTGTTTCCGGTGCAATTGCTGCTATCGCCTCAGGCAGAAGCGGAGCCAGTACGTTAGTTGTTGAGCAGAACGGGTACTTCGGGGGATCGTTAACCGGTTGCGGTGTCGGTCCTATGATGACATTTCATGCGGGAGAGCAGCAGGTTATTAAAGGGATTATGCAGGAAGTTGTGGAGGCTTTGGTGGAAAAAGGATATTCTCCAGGTCATATCAAAGATACCACACAGTATATAAGCTATCTGACTCCGTTTCAGTCAGAGGGATTAAAACTTGTGCTGGATGAAATGATTCAACAGTCAGGCTGCGATGTTTTATTTCACACTGCCATCGGTGATGTCTTGGTAGAGGAAGGTAAAATATGCTCCATAATTGTCTGCAATAAAGATGGGCTGCACAGAGTAAAAGGCACGGTATTTGTAGATGCTACCGGTGACGGTGATGTTGCAGCCTGGGCAGGAGCTCCTATGACAAAAGGAAGAGAAGGCGACGGAGCGATGCAGCCAATGACCATGAATATGAAGTATTGCAATGTGGATACGGACAGTTTAAAGAAGCACATGGAGGCACATGCAGAAGAGTTCCCTCGTATGGTGAATAACATTGCTCTCATGTTTCAGACTTCCAGACTTTCTTTTGCGGGTTTTGAAAAGGAATTCAGGCAGGCAAGAGAACGAGGCGAGCTTGATATTTTAAGAGAGGAAGTTCTTGCTTTCGAAACCAATACGCCGGGTGAATTTATTATAAATACTACAAGAGTTCTTGGGATGGACGGAACCAATGCGGTATCCCTTAGTGAGGCAGAATTCCTGGGAAGAAAGCAATGCAGAGATCTGGATCTCTTTTTAAGAAAATATGTACCGGGATTTCAAAATGCCATTTTAGAGTTTACAGGCCCTTCTATTGGAATACGGGGATCCAGACAATTAAAGGGAATTTATACTTTAACTGCAAAAGATATCCTGGAACGAAAAGAATTTTCAACGGTCATTGCTCATTCTGCCTATCCAATTGATATACATAATCCCAATGGAGAAGGTACGGACAGCGCATTTGTTTCAGAACCAGGAACCTTTTATAGTATTCCGTATGAGGTCATGGTCTGCAATGAGATTTCTAATTTATTGGTTACTGGAAGATGTATATCCGCTACCTTTGAAGCACAGGCAGCGATTCGGACAACACCAACTGCAGGTGCACTCGGTCATGCATGTGGGGCTGCAGCAGCACAGGCTGCGAAAGAAGGCGGTGATATAAGGAAAATCAGCACAGCAGAACTTCAGAAACAATTGTTGAAGGAAGACGCTTATTTGCAACTGATATGCCATAATTAACAACACGAAATTTAGCAGAGGAGGATTTTTTTATGACGTTACAAATTATTGGTATTCTGGGGCTTTTTCTTATCATGGTAGTTCTTATGATGACACGAAAGCTGCCAACGATTCTGGCATTACCCATTCTGGCAATTGGCATTGCCATAATTGCCGGTATTCGTTTTACAGGCGGGGAATTCAGCATCACGAAAGATGTCATTGAAGCCGGTTCCATGAGGATGAGCACCGCAATTGCAGGTTTGTTTTTTGGTGGTTTCTTTGGTAAAGTTTTATCAAAAGTAGGTGTAACGAAAACCATTATTCGTAAGGCAGCAGAAATGGCAGGAGATAAGCCGTTACCCATCGCGCTGGCATTCCTGGTTGTCTGCTCCGTGATATTTGCAGCTTCCAATGGCCTTGGTATGGTTATTTTAGTTGGTACGATTATCATACCAATTATGATCAGTGCAGGGTTAAGCCCTTTGGTCGCCGGAACGGTACTTCTGCTGGCGAACGGAATCGGAGTTACTTTTAGTGTAAGTACCTTAGCAGTCTATATTGATGTATTAGGATTAACACAGGATCAGGTTACTTCATATTCTCTACTCTGCGGAATTCCCTTGATTATTGTAGGGCTGGTAATGATTTTTTACTTCACAAAATTCAGCAGCAAGACAAAAAAGGCCTGGGCTATGCCTTCTGCAAATGATCTGGCAGCTGAAAAAAATGTAAGAGCAATCGCTTTATTAAGCCCGGTCATTCCGGTTGTGCTGGTTTTTGTGTGGCATTTACCATTGATTTCTTCCATTATCATCGGTATTATTGTAACTTTAATCCTCTCTACTCCTAGAAATGTAGTGCAGGTGGTTTCCAGCTCTTTCGTAGAGGGGATTCAGGAAACTGCCGGAGCGGCAGGGCTGATGATTGGTATTGGTATGGTATTGAAAGCAGTAACAGCAGTCGAAGTCTCCAATATATTAGCTCCACTTGTAAATGCAATCATTCCCACCAATCCCATTACATTTATTTTGATTTTTGGATTATTGTCACCTTTGGCAATTTACCGCGGACCACTGAATGTATGGGGATTAGGAAGCGGAATCGTAGCGTTACTGGCTGCCAGTGGTATGAATCCTGTTGCGGCAATGGTAGCATTGCGGCTGGATTCCAATGTACAGTCTGTATGTGACCCAACAAACTCACACAATGTATGGATTGCTGATTTTACTAAAATAGATGTAAATGAATTCACAAAAAAGAATATTTTATGGATTATGGTTTCTACTTTCATAGGACTGATCGTAGCAAGTTTTCTTATTTCATTATAATTAAAAAATTAGTATGGGCTGCGTAAATCAAACAGAGTTTCGCAGCCCTCTGTTCAAATTAGATGTAGTTTGCATAATGGTTTATTAATTTAGAAAACAAGGAAAATTCAATATAGATAGAGAAAACAGACAGATGGATTACAATTGAGAGAGGTGCTTACATGGGAAAGAAAGTCAGGATAGGAATCGATGTTGGAGGTACATTTACGGATGCGGTAATTATTGATAATGCAACGTATGATGTGATTGCGAAAAGAAAGATACCAACAACTCATAAAGAGGGAGTTGCCATTGGTATCGTGAAAATTATTTCTGAATTAATGAATGAAAATAATATTTCGCCAGAGGATGTGGTATTTATAGCTCACGGTACGACGCAGGCAACCAATGCACTGTTAGAAGGTGATGTTGCTTCAGTAGGAGTCATCGGAATGGGAACCGGCTTAGATGCCAGAAGTGCCAAAGGTGAGACGAATGTGGAAAGAATTGAACTGGCTCCCAGCAAATATCTGCATACAGAGCATGTTTTTCTGGATACGAAGGAACTGTCAGATCAAAAAATTGAAACGGCAATTGACACATTACTTGAAAGAAAATCAGATGTAATTGTTGCTTCAGGAGCATATAGCGTGGATGATCCATCAGCGGAACTGATGGTCATGAAAAAAGCGGAAGACAGAAAACTATATTATACAGGGGGGCATGAAATTTCTCAGCTGTACGGTCTCAAAATGAGAACCAGAACAGCGGTAGTCAATGCAAGTCTGATCCCCAAAATGATGGAAACAGCCAATATGACAGAACAAGCCGTTTTGGATATGAAAATTCAATCCAACTTGATGATTATGCGGTGTGACGGTGGAGTTATGAGCATAAATGAAGTCCGGAAAAGACCCATCCTTACTATGCTGTCTGGTCTGGCAGCCGGAGTAGCAGGCGTTTTAATGTATGAGAAAATATCAGATGGTATCTTTTTTGAAGTAGGTGGAACCAGTGTTGATATTTCCGTAATCAAAAACGGCAAGGTTATGATTAAGTATGCCCAGGTAGGCGGCCATAAAACATATTTGCAGTCTTTAGACGTAAGGACTCTTGGAGTTGCCGGCGGCAGCATGATACGGATAAAAGATAAAAGAATCGTAGATATCGGACCGAGAAGCGCACACATTGCAGGTGTGGAATACGAATGTTTTCAAAAAGATGAATCCTTAAACAGCGGAGAAGTTAAATTTGTAAGCCCCAGAAAAGATGATCCTTGTGAATACGTACTGATTTCAGCAAAAGATGGAAACAGTTATTCCTATACGCTGGCAGGTGCAGCCAATCTTTTGGGATACATTCCAGAGGGAGATTACGCAAAGGGTAATGAAAATTCAACCAAAGCGGCATGGAAGGTATTGGGAGATTATTTGGGAATATCGGCAGAAGACGCCGCCAAACAGGTTATGGAACTGGCCATGAAAAAATTGGTAGTCGTAGTGAACGATTTAATTCAGGAGTATGAACTAGATCGTAAATTTATTACACTGGTAGGAGGCGGCGGAAGCGGCACCGTATTGGTCAATGCACTGGCAGAGCATATGGGCTTTAAGTGGAAACTGGCAAAAAATGCACCATACATTTCTACCATCGGTGTAGCACTAGCAATGGTCAGAGAGCAGATGGAACGTACAATCGTAAATCCCACCGAAGATGATATTAAAAAAATCAGAATGGAAGTAATCGAAAAAATCGTGCAATCCGGTGCCCAGGAAGATACGGTAGATGTTTCGATAGAAATTGACAACCAGAAAAATATATTAAGAGCAATCGCAACAGGAGCTACAGAATTAAGACAAAAGGATTTGAGCAGTCAGGCGTTATCAAAAGCAGAATTACAAAAAATTTCGGCAGAAGCATTGGGAGCAGAAGAAAAAGAAACCCAGTTTCTCATGGAGACAGGCAGGTGGAATGTATACAAAGCGACTGTCAAGAAAAAAATCTTTGGAATCATTCCAGCCAAAAAGGAAAGCATCTGCGTTATAGACAGAGAAGGTGTGGTTCGATTAAAGAAGGAAAAAGCCTTTGGCCTGCTTTACAAAAAAGGGAACAGATCTTCTTCCTTTAACAGTTTTTTAGATGAACACACCATTTATTCCGATGCAAATGCTACCATTCCAAAAGTATATATATTTTATCGCGAAAAGATGCTGGATTTAACGGGTATGCAGACGGCGGAACAGCTGTATTCCATACTGGACCTGGAGACAGAAGCACTATCTGAGCAGGAAGAGATCATTGCAGTAGCATATAAATGATGCCGGAGTTTGTAAGGAGCGCAGTTATGATTCGAGATGAAGTATTGGGGTTATGCGAACTGACAAATGATTTACTGTATCATAAAATACCAAAGGATAAGGTTAGCCTTTATATTGAAGAATCACTGGAAATTGGAAAGAGTGCTGCCCAGGCTTATAAAGGAATGGATATCATCGAAGTCTGTAAAGAGAGTGGAGTTGAAATCCAGTTCTTAAAAGAAAGCAAGAAAACGTACGGGGTTTCGTTTCGCGCCCATGTAGAGATGAGTCAGAAACAGACAAAAATCTGGATTTATGAAGGCTCATTGGATGACCTGGCGAAAAACAGTAAATTTGCTGGCAGAAAGTCGATTTCTTATCAGGATGCCCTTCGGATTCATTTGAGTCATGAATTTTTTCATTACCTGGAATTTAAACAAGATCGGTTTGTATCCGCGATACTTCCCAAAATCGTTCCATTTCAGGTATTTGGCTTAAAAATAGAAAGAAGTATCAATCGCTGCAGTGAGATTGCAGCCCATGGATTTGCAAAGGAATTGTTACAACTAGAGGAGCTGCCAAATATCTATGATTATATATATCTGATAAATTCCGGACAGATGAAGCAGGAACATTTTTTTGATATGATTCGAAGTTACGAAAAAATTCTTGAGAAGTCGGTGACTTGAGCAGTTAATTAACAATTAAAGGGGAATATAGGGGACAAACATGCTGATTCAATTAGAAAATGAATTTTTTCATGGTGTTGCTGATACGTACGGAGGAGAATTGATTTCACTGAAGGATAAAAATGAAGTGGAATATTTATGGGGCGGTGATGAGGCCTATTGGGTGGGGCGTTCTCCCCACCTGTTTCCAATAATCGGAACTTTGAAAAATCAGGAAACCAGGATTAACGGCAGGAGATATTCCATGGAAAAACATGGATTCGCCAGAAACACTTTTTATGAGGTAGTGAAGCAGACAAAAACAGCCGTTACCTTTTTATTAAAGGATACAGAGGAAACAAAACTTAAGTATCCATTTGCCTTTTCCTTTTATGTGACACATACTTTACAGACAGAAGGATTTACTACGTCTTACCGGATCGTGAATGAAGGCAGAGAAGAGATGCCTTTTTGTGTGGGAGGGCATACGGGAATCAGATGCCCAGTCAGAGAGGGAGAATCCTTTGCTGATTATCAAATTCAATTTGAGCGACCGGTTTCCTTAAAGGCCTATTGTCCAGCCAGCGATGATCCAGTCAAGAAAACATCAGAACTTTCGTTTCTAGAAAAAGAGGACCATTTCACACTTAATTATGATTTGTTTGCAGAAGGGCCAATTATTTTCAATCAGATATCGGAACACACCCTAAAGCTAATAAATCCTAAAAGCAAAAAGGGAGTGGGATATACCTTCGAGGGCTTTCCTGTTTTGGCTCTATGGACGATTGGCAAAAAACAGGCTCCTTATCTTTGTCTGGAACCCTGGCATGGTCTGCCGGCCTTTGAGGAGGATGGGGAAGAGCTTAGAGAGAAGCAACATAGTATCGTGTTAGGGCAGGGAGAAGAAAAAATACTTTCCTATCATCTTCAGGTTTTATAGGAGAACATGCAGGATAAAACAAGAAATCTTAACTATCAAATGATTTTTTAAAGTTCATTAAAGGAAATAAGGTAATGGTGCATGAATATGAGAAAAGGTATACTTAAACTAATGCTTTTGTTGTTTACGGTTCTATGCATAATGCAAAGAAGGTTTTCGTTTTTGGATGTGTTTCTCTTCATGATTGGAGCCGCTTTGATTTTTCTTTTATATAAACAAGATTCAGGAAACAAAACAAAGAATCTTGTAATTGGAAAAATAAGGAGTGGTAATCTAATCATCAGCCAAAAGGAGAGGCTAGATTCGGATCAGAAATTTATCTTGGAGGAATTTTCAAAGATCGCGAAAAATTTTAAGATTTATGTAAGTGAGATATCCGATTTGAGTCATTCAGTGATTGAAACCACCAGTGAGTCGGAGAAACTTTCAACTACGATGGAAAAGCTGAATCATGAATTAGCAACCGGTGCGAAGGAGCAGGCAAGGCGGATAGAAAACAGCATGAACTCTGTAGAAGGATTGGCTCAAAAATATGATGAAGTAGACAGGGCGATGAATGTCATTGAAAGTAAATTTCAATTGTTAGAAGATTCTAGTTTGATAGGTGGATCCAGTGTTTTAGATACCCTGGGAAAAAGTACAGAAGCAAGGGAAGCTTTTTCCGAAGTCTTTGACAGCATTGAGAAATTAAAGGAGAAGGCACAAAATATCTATCAAATCATATCTGCCATTACAGACATTGCCAAACATACGAATTTGCTGGCACTAAATGCTTCCATTGAAGCCGCTAGAGCCGGAGTAGCAGGGAAAGGTTTTAAAGTGGTTGCACAAGATGTGCACAGGCTGGCAGAGGAAAGTAAAAAATCTGCGGGAGACATTTATCAGGTAATAGAGGATATGATTCAAGAAATCGAAGCGACCGAAGCCATTATTCTGCCAACGCAGGAAAAGCTCAATCAGCAATTGGAATCTGTCAAAGCGGTAGGGGATAGCTTTCATAATATCGAGACTTGTATGGATGAATTTGCTAACCAATACAGTTGCGTTAAAAGTAGTCTGCAGGAATTACAAATGATTAAAGACCATATCACAGGGGAAATAGAAAATATCGCTATGGTAACCGAAGAAGCAGAGGCGTCGACAGGAGAGGTAGTAGAATTAAGCCTGAACCAAAAAAATTCCATGGTGGTACTGTCAGATATAGCGAAGAAATTAAGCAATAAAATCGAGAGTGCAGAAAGAGCCATTGGATACTTTAATGTGGAAGCAGACAATAGAAAATATACGAGAATCGGATTTGTGACTGTTTTGCCAGAAACCGATCCCTATATGAGCAATCTGGTAGAAATAGCAAGAACGACAGCAAAAAAATATGGTTATGAACTGCTATTACGATATCCGGAAAATTATTTAAATAGTAAGCCAGAAAAACAAGTAGAAATTATCCGTGACCTATTGGAAAAAGAGGGTGATATTGATTACCTGATTCTTCATCCATGGGAACCAAAAGTACTTACCCCGATTATCAATTATATATATGAAAAGGGAATCCGGACAATTTGTATCGACGGTGATCTGCCAGAAAGCAAGCGTTTAGCCTATATTGGTACCGATAATGAAAAGGCAGGAGTCAGTGTAGCGGAGGCGATTATAAAGTTGGCAAAAGGAAAAGGCATTGTTATATTAAGTACAGCAAGAAGCAGCAGGATTGCTTCTATAAGAATAAAGTCAGTAGAAGAATATATAAAAACTCATTCGGAAATAGAAATTGTAGATGTAGAAATAGACCATGGAAGCATTCAGGATCGATTGCAGTATTTAGAAGCGGCCATGAAAAAATTTCCTGATTTAAAGGTAATTGCAGGGCTTGATTTGCATTTTGTAAAGGTAGCAGAGCAGATTCGTAAGTTACCAGAGATAAACGAGGTTAAGTTAATTGGATTTGACGCTACTGAATATAATTGCAATGCAGTGAAATCCGGATCCGTGGATGCATTGGTCACCCAAAGACAAAACTTATTTGGTCAGATGGCACTAAAAAAAATTTTTGACCTGGAAAGTGGAAATCAGATCAAGGAAATAGAATTGCTGGATACTTATACCATTACAAAAACAGAGAAAAATAAAGAAAATAGCAAGTCTTATCAGCCATATGATAAATCTATTGGAAGGTGTAAAGGAAAATCATAAAAAAGGTTGGAAGGGAAGCTGATTGTAAGAGACTCCTGTTAAACAAATTCAAAGATGTCTTGATATAGGAATAGTTTTAAATATTAGGAAAAAATGAAGATATTTGGCATCTAAGGGAAGACATAAGCAAATAGGAATAGGAATAAAAACAAATAAGGAGGAATCAGATTTCATGCTATGGAAGTCAAGAAAGAAACAAATTGTTCTACTTATGAGTGTTATTTTATTATTTCAGTTTAGCTTTTTCGTAAGTCCCGTACAAGCAGGCAGTAATGTACAAATTGTAGTAAGTCAAGCTGGGTATTCAAGCACCGCTTATAAACCTGCGTTCGTAATTACCGATGAGACACTAACGGATACCGCTTATCAAATTTATCGTGGGAGTACCTTGGTTGCAAATGGGAGACTAACGAAGGAAGGGAGATATTGGGGGGATAAGGAGGTATATACCATTGATTTTACCTCCTACAAGCCAATCGGAGAAAACTATACAATTCGATATAATGGAGTTTCCTCTTATCCTTTTTCGATTAAAGAAAATATTTGGAATGATTATACCGATGAGATGACAGCGTTTTATCGGCTATTACGCACCACGGATACACGGGCAGCGTATCCACAAGGATATAGCAGTATTGCACCATCTGATAAAATTTTTCACCCAGAGTCTTTTTTGGATGATGCCAAGGATAAAGATACAGGAATCAACTATGATTTCACAGGAGGATGGTTCGATGCAGGAGATTATGGGAAATATGGCGGAAATCAATGGGTACAAGCCAATATTGCAATAACTTATCTAAGAAATTTTAGCAGCAGTAACGTACAATTTGATAATGATCAGAATGGAATCCCAGATTTGCTGGATGAAGCAAAATATGGATGCGAGTACCTTTTAAAATTTGCAGAGCAAACGCAGGGAGCAGTCTATAGCATTAAAAATTATACTTCCTTCCAGCATCCAGAAAAAGCTACCGATAATATTCCGGGAACTGCAGATGATCCGTTTTTTATTTTGTCCCAATCAACTGGAAAATCAGAAATACAGACTGGTGGGTCCGCCAAAGCGGCAGCTTCCATGGCTGCCTGTGCAAGAGCGATAAAGCTTGCTTTAGAAGAAAATAAAATTGCTTCAAATCAAAGAGCGCAGATGGAGTTGTTTTTAGGAAAATGCCAGCAAGCTGCCGTTACATTCTACCAATATGCATTAAGCCATCCCAATGGTACAGAAGGCTCCTACTCTTCGATAGGAGGAATTAACAATCCAATGCTTCTTGCAGAAGTAGAATTATATCTACTTACGAGTGAGGATAGTTACAAGAATGCCGCAATTGCTAAAATCAACAAACTGACCATCAATGATATCCGCTGTACCAATTACTGGGATCTACGGCCTCTGGCTCTGGCTGAATTTTATCCGGAAGCAGATGTGGCTGTTCAGAATAAGATAAAGACGCTGTTAAAATCTGAAATGGATTACTTTCTTTCTTCTTCCAATGATACACCCTATGGAGTTGTCAATGAGTTTGGAGACTTTGGAGTTAACGAAGTACAGGCCTCCTACGTAGCAGATGCGCTGCGGTATTATGAATTGTTTCAAGACCCTAAGGTCTTAAAGGCTGCTCAAAAGGGAATGTACTGGTTTCTTGGAAACAATCCATGGAATATCAGTTGGGTATCAGGAGTAGGAACCAAGTATGTCCGTTATGTACATACCCGACTGGATGAAGAGTCCAAAAATATAAATAATCAGGGAATCGTATTACCAGGGGCTTTGGTCGCGGGGGCAAATCGGAAGGACCCTAAAAATAAAGTAAGCGAGTCCCCTTGGTATGAAGATAGAGCCTTTTATAACGATGATACCAATCAATGGCGTCATAATGAATATAGTGTCAGTATAGAAGCAGGCTTCTTCTATGCTATGTTTGGACTTGCGAATTTGAATCAAAAGACAGTTGGTGGCGAAAATGAAGAAGATATTGTCATAACTTCCCCTGTCATCGGAGATATGGTTACAGGTCAGGTCAAAGTAATGGCGACGCCCAAAGAAGCCAGAAGTACAATCTCATACTCTGATACAAGAACAGCTTCTGCTTATACAGAGATGGAAGCGGAAAATGGTATTTATACGGCTTATGTTTCCACTGATACGATAGGTGACTATGACAGTAAGAAAATATTTATCAAGGCATATGATGAAACAGGAACTTCACATTATACCACAACACATTTAACAAAAGCACCTGCTTTACCTGATCCATCCCATCCACTTCTCTATGATGGATTTCATAAGGAGGGAAGTTGGGGGGCACAAGGACTTGGCTGGGTAAACTGGTATAACCAAAATGGTGGAAGAGGTAGCTATGCCGAGGTATTGGTAGATGGAAAGACGGCAGGCAAATTTACGCAGACTTCCAGTGCCACCAATTCGTATGCTAAGTTCGAGCCATGGCACGACACGGTGGATTTGACGGGGTATCGTTATCTAAGCTTTACAATGAAGAATCCAGGTTATTCAAACTCTCGGATCAAGTTGGAATTAAATGATGGAGCAAAGACCTATCAGCTCTCAGGGGGGGATTTAAATGTCCCTTCTGCTTGGATAACCTATACCTATGATTTAGCAAAAGTATCCGGACTTACAGATAAAAGTAAGATTCATATGCAGCTATGGTTAAGCCAAACAGCAGTGGGATATGGAGAAATGCTAGTGGATGAAATCACTGCTTACAATCAATATACAGGGACACCACCTGTTATCCTTGATCCAAGTGTAGACAAAAGTACGGGGACAGATGCTTCCTCCTATACTTTCCAAGCGATCTATGAGGATGCAGATAACCAAAAGCCTTATGCTATGCAATTGGTCATTGACGGAGTTGTAAAAACGATGGTAGAAACAGACCCTGGTGATGTGACCTACACAGATGGAAAGCGCTATTCCTGTACGACGCGCTTAGGGGCGGGAGCACATTCTTATTATATTAGAACTACGGATACCAGCAGTGACATGGTAAAAACAGAGGTTTTGGAAGGTCCAGCGGTTTCTTTAGCGGTATTGAATTTTGATACGCAAAAGTTAAAGTTACTGAGTATTTCGCCAGGTGATTCGAGAGGGGTCATTCAAGATCTGACAGCCAATGGTGCCTTGCTAGATAAGTTTAATAACAACACCGCAAACGATTACCTTGTTTATCAACTTTTTGTACCGCAAGCAGGAACTTATGATGTGAGTTTGGTGATACGAAAAAGTCCAGATAGCGGAATATGCCAATTGGCAATTGACGGAATAAACTTCGCGAATCAATGGGATGCTTATGCAGCTGCAAATTCTTATCAGACATTAAATCTTGGAACGATTACCTTCTCGTCACCAGGTGAGAAGTCAGTACGTTTTACAACGACTGGTAAAAATAGTAATAGTAAGGGATTTAATCTAGTAACTGATACCATTACCTTGAGCAGACAAGAATAGGATAAACGCAAAACAATAATAAGAGAAGAAAGGAGGTGGTGAATAACAGTTTGAAATAAGGGGTACGAAAAAATGCTGGAATTAATGAAGAGATTGAAAATCCATTTGCATTCTTACAGTCAGTTTTTGCAAGGTTGCCGATATTCAACCTCAACATTCACCTCTTCGGGTTTTGCAGTATGTCAGTTGAACAAAAGACGTTTGGTAAGAAAAAGTTGAAAGCGAAGCTCTGAGGGTGTTCCATAACCCTATTGGTGCGTTTCGCGGAAAGGCGGGGGTACACAAATGAAGTGTTTTTTTAAAACAAAAAGATTACTGGCAATTATGATGTTATTAATTTTTGGGTTCTCGTTTGGGAATCTGGTTACAGTAAAAGCAGCCGATGAGTATGATACGTTGCGAGAAAAGTGGAAAATGAAATTGATTGATGGGGAGTCTGCCAATCTATCGGATTCGTATGTTGCCAGAGCAGTCAAACAGATTACAACAGAAGCGCAATCCGTAAGACAGACCATGGATAAGACAGGTACTAAGACCTATATCTGGAGTGATCTAAACAGTGGTTCTGTATCGGCACAGCTTACTACAGCATATGAACGCATCAAATCTATGGCACTTGCCTATAATACCTACGGCTCTTCACTCTATCAGGATAGTAGCCTGCTAAGTGATATTATATATGCGTTAGATTGGTATAATGCAAATAAGTATTATTCAGGAAAAACTTCCTACCAAAATTGGTGGGACTGGCAGATTGGAGTACCTTTGGCATTGAATGATATTACCATATTAATGTATGATCATTTAACTCCAGATCAGATTACTGCATATATGAGTGCAATAGAATTTTATCAGCCGACAGTAGAAATGACAGGAGCTAATCGTGCATGGGAATGTGAGATAATTGGAGTCAGAGGGGTTATTGTAAAAGATTCTACAAAAATAACAGCTGCGGTAGACGGATTGAGCAGACTGTTTGATTATGTTACAAGTGGGGATGGATTTTATACGGATGGATCCTTTGTGCAGCATAACTTTTATGCCTACACAGGAGGATATGGAAAAGACTTGTTAAAATCCATGACGAACATGCTTTATTTGGTGAATGGTTCCAGTTGGCAGATATCAGATTCTGATGCCGACAATGTATTCCAATGGATCTATGATTCTTACGAGCCAGTTATCTATAAAGGTAATTTAATGGATATGGTTCGCGGCAGAGAAATTTCCAGATACTACTGTCAGGATAATTTAGCTAGCATTCCAGTTATCTCTTCGATAATAAAATTAGCGGAAATTGCACAGCCAGCGGATAAAGCAAACTTTAAGAGCATGGTGAAGTATTGGCTTACTTCAGATGATAAGCATACATTCTTAAACAATGCATCGATACCGATGATTCAAAATGCCACCTTGATTCTAAATGACACTACAGTATCGGCATGGGGGGAAAAGAAAGCATTCCATTCTTTTGTCGGGATGAATCGAAGCTTACAGGTTACCGCAAATTATCGATTTGGAATCAGCATGAATTCAAGCCGTATTGCAAATTATGAGTCCATTAATGGAGAGAATGCAAAGGGTTGGCATACTTCAGACGGTATGACCTATTTATACAATGCTGATTTGAGTCAGTATAATGATGATTTTTGGCCTACGGTAAATGCTTATCGATTACCTGGAACGACAGTGCTATCCAATACTGCTTCCACAGCAAATACCAAGAATGATAGAAGCTTTGTTGGAGGTGCGACTGCCGGAGAGTCTGGTATTGTTGGAATGGAATTAAAAGATGCATCGTATACCCTTAATGCCAAAAAGTCCTGGTTCCTATTCGACGATGAGATTGTTGCACTTGGTTCAGGCATAAATAGTAGCGATGGAATCAATGTAGAATCAATCATAGAAAATCGTAAGCTTACTCTGGCAGGAGATAACACAGTGTTGGTAAATGGGACACCGGCGGTTGCCACCAAAGGGCAAGAAGCAACTTTAAATCAGGTTTCTTATGTAAATCTATCGGGAAATGTAACAGGAGCAGATATTGGATATTATTTCCCGGATTCTCCACAGATTCATGCTTTGAGGGAAACAAGAAGCGCAGCTTGGTCAGAGATTGATACCAGATCAATTACACCAAAAACGAAGATGACGAACAACTTTCTTACCATGTGGTTCGATCATGGAAGCAATCCTACGAGTGGTACCTATTCCTATGTCATCTTACCAAATAAGAATAGTGCACAAACAGCCAGTTATGCTAGTAACCCAGATATCACCATTCTTGAAAACTCAGTAGAAGCACAAGGCGTAAAAGAAAAACGCTTGAATATGACAGGAGTTAATTTTTGGAATAATGCAACTAAAACAGTAGGAAATATTACTTCCAACAGTAAGTCTTCCGTTATTACGAAAGAAGAAAATGGAACGTTAGAGATTTTAGTCTCTGATCCGACCCAAGAGGGCAGGGATACCATTGATCTTGAAATCAATCATAGTGCCACCTCGGTATTGGAATCAGACAGCAATATTGTGGTAACGCAACTTGCTCCCACGATAAAGGTATCGGTCAGTGTGGTAGGGGAAGGGGGAAGGACTTTCCATGTCAAACTTGCAAACACTGGGCAGGTTAGCACTCCACCGGTTCAGTCCATTACACTTCCTTATGTGATGGAAGCAGAGACGCTTCCTGTTGTCTCTACTTCGGATAGTCATAAAGTAAGTACCAGTTCCATTGCCAGCGGAGGACAATATGATTTATTCAATGCAAATGCAGTTGGAGATTATATTGATTATAAGATATCCGTACCCAAATCAGGGACCTATCAAGTGAAGGTGCGTACTTTAAAAAGTACTGCCAGCGGTACCTACCAGTTGAAAATGGGGTATGACGATTTTGGAACCATACTGGATGGATATTACACCGCAGGCAACTATCAGGAGGTTATCGTCGGAAACATTACCTTTAATGGGCCGGGAAATCGTATCCTTCGATTTACCTGTACGGGCAAAAATGCTTCCTCCAGTGCATATAAGCTTTCTTTGGATAGTATCAGCTTAAATCAGGTCCCATAAGAACAGTCGGGCCAGCCGTCCGGCAACTAAAAACTCCATGGCGTTTGCCATGGAGTTTTTAGGATATTTGTATGGAATTATTATTTACTTAGTTGAAGTTCTAATTTGGCAAGCTGGATGCAACCCATGATACCCTGATCATCATGCAGAGCAGCTGGTACAATATAATGCTCCAAGTGGTTCATTTGCTCTGTGCAAACATAACCATTTAAAAACTCTTTTACTTTGGTGCGAATCATCGGAAATAACTGTTCTTGATGCATCACACCACCACCTAGTACGATTCGATGTGGAGATAAGGTTAATATGTAGTTTGCCAAAGCCTGTGCTATATAATAAGCTTCCAATTCCCAGACTTTTTGTTCGTCCTTTAGTTCAATCGCTTTTTTGCTCCAACGTTTTTCAATCGCGGGTCCAGCAGCAAGACCTTCAAAACAATTTTGGTGATAAGGACAGCTTCCGGTAAAGGAATCTTCTGGATGCTTGCTGAGTAGAATGTGTCCGGCTTCAGGATGTAGCATACCGTGTAGCAACTGACCATTTTGGTAGACACCAACGCCTACGCCAGTTCCAATGGTAATGTAAATACAAGATTTTAAGCCTTTCGTACTTCCCCAGGTAGCTTCTCCCAAAGCAGAAGCATTGACATCGGTATCAAAGCCGATGGGGATCTGTAATTCTTTTTTGATTGCACCAACTAAATCAAAATTAGCCCAAGCTAATTTTGGGGTAGAAGTGATGTATCCATAAGTAGAAGAGTTTCTATCCAAATCAATTGGACCAAAGGATCCAATGCCAAGTGCTTCAATATTTTTATCTTTAAAATACGCAATAATATTTGGAATGGTAATGGCAGGAGTCTCTGTTGGTATAGAAACCTGCTCCAATATTTCTCCATTTTCATTTCCTACGGCAAGTACCATTTTAGTACCACCTGCTTCTAGTGCTCCGAATAACATAGTTTACCTCCAAGTATGAAATATCTTCAATAATGTACAAAAAAGCAGTCTCCTTCTTTGTCTATTTTACCATATTTCACCACAAAAAAACAGTAAAATTTGCACTTTTATGGTCAGATTATATAGGTTCTCTGGAGGAAAAGTAAGGTGAGAACTGTGCTTATTTTCTTTTTCTCAATTGTAAATGGACTGTCTTCTTTTCCCCGGTCAAGGAAAAGCGAAGAAAGATTACTTTATTTTGTATAATTTTCGTTTCAGCTTCCTCACTGCAAAAATCCAGTTCATAATCAGTTAGATCGTCCCAATAGGTAAGTCCAAAAGGAATGGGATTATGATAGCCGATTTCATAGGTAAGGGTAATTAATTCCTCTGTTTTTTGATAGTCAGTTATGAATACTTGTGGAATGGTTTCAGTAAATTCTTCATTCATATTCCACTTGCCGATATAACTTCGAAGTGTGTGTGGTGTGCACTCTCCTTTTAAAAAGGCCATTTGGCAGGAATTATCATAATACAGGAAGGTTTCTGGCCAGGGACCTATCGGGGCTCCCCCTAGGGTTAGGGTATATTCATTTGTATCCGGGCGGATCGGTGAATCTTCCGTCAGGATATAGCTGCTGGCTGTGACCGGATTGCTGTCGTGATACTTTAAAATAGCCTCAGGAAGCGTAGTCATAGTAATTGGATACTGAGTAATGTATTGAAAAAACAAATCCATCATGCCGATGCATTCCGTCACGTGGGATGCAGGAAACACTTGAAAACGTTCAGTATACTCCATTTCATGGGATTCCTGTTGCTGAAGAAAATACACGGAATCATTGTGGTCTGTATTTTTTAAATACTCATCAAAGACCTTTTTCCAATATTCTATGTTTTCTCCTGTGCATAATCCTGCCCGCAGTACATCATTGGGGTCTGTTGAGTAGATACAGGGACTTCCACTATGATAGGTAGCGTTAAAATCTCTTGCAGTCCATTCACAGCCAACGATTTTACCCTTTCCAGGGTGAGGAATTTTATAACGGTTGCTGTCCACATACCAGAAGCCCCAGGGAATGCCTCGGTGTGAGATTCCATCCCACCAGGTCTGTTCCCAGCAATAGCCCCATACACCCTGAAAATCCAATTCTTCCAAGGCCAGTATGATTTCAGGAGAAATCTGCCCTCTGGCAGCTACCTTTGTTTTGACCCATGGGAAAGCATCTTTTACAATATCCCAATCTTTGGTTAAGAGTTTCTTAAATTCCTCTTTTCGGTTTCTTGGATCTTGCCCATACATCGGGCACTGAAGTATGACATCATCACCATAGGCTTCATGCCAGTCTTTGATCCAGTCCTTGATAATTGGTACAGAACCGCCGTTTACAATCCAGGTAACTGGGATATTGTACTTATGGGCTAATGCAGCCGTTTGTTGGATACCATCTACTGGGGTGCCTTTCCCCCAGTCGGTGGCGAAGTTTGATGCATAACTTACAAAAGTATAAATTAAATTTTTCGGTTTCATAATTACCTCCTGTTACTTTTTTTATACTATCATCGTAACAAAAAGTTCACTTTCCGTATATGGTGGCATTTGGGACTCACATGCTCATTATGCAACTGGGGGTTGTTCATATGGGTAATCCATTGCTTATTTATAAAAATAGAGTAAAATCCTTACTCAGACAAGGAGATAACAAGTTTGCGATAGGCTCCTGGCGTAATTCCTTCATATTTTTTAAAGGACTTAATTAGGGCACTGTCACTGATAAATCCGGTTTTTGCAGCAATTTCTTCAATGGTCAGATTGGTTTCTCGTAGGAAGTTTTTAGCATAAGATAATCTGACATGGTAGAGATAATCCAACAGGCTGATATTCTTCTGCATACGAAACAGCTTGGAAAGATAGGATGGGGAGATATGTAACTTATCAGCAATGGTGCTGTTATTCAGGTTGATATCCATATAGCAGTTATGGATTAGTTCCTCAGCCTCATCACATATGGTAAGTTGCTCCTTGTGCTCCTCGTTGTATTTTTTTAGTTCGGTTAACGTGGTTTTTAAGTTTTCCTGAAATTCTATAAAAGTGTCCGCGTAAATCAAGTCATGCACAAAATTATGCTGTTTTTCCAGTTCAACAGCACCAATCTCATAAATTATTTTATTGACTGTATTAATTAAATCATATTTGAAACATTCAATTACATTAAGAGAAGAAGTATGGTCTATCATGGAATTATTAATCATTTCTTTCAGGATATCGTCTATATTGGCTTCGCTATTTTCCTTTACGTAATGAATTAGGATCATGGAGTTTTTTGAATTAAAGGAATTATTATAAGTAAAGCGTTTGTTTGAAATATCTGCGTAAGGAATTAAACTGCCTTTTCCTAATAGATAACGATATTCCATTGCTTGAAATGCCTGTTTGTAAGCAATGTTTAGATTACGGATTCCTTCTACCGGACCACCCATTGATAGGGTTGACAGAATATGAAAGTGCTTGTTTATAAAATTCTGAAAGGAGTGTCCAATTTCCAGAGTATCTTCTTGTTTTTTAGCCTGTGTTATATTGGGAGCATAATTTAACACTACAGCAAAAATGTCAGGTTGTAGTTTGAGTATAAATCCCCGGTGATATTTTCCACAAAGCTCTGATAAGATATTTTCTACCAGAAAGGATAAGATGAGTTGGGCTTGACTGCTCTCTACGGAACCTATGATTTCTTCATTTACTGAATCAATATTTACTAATAGAATATTGAAAGATTCTGACAGGAAATGTTGTCTGATCAATTCAGTTTCCTGCTCCAAATACTTATTATTTACAAGGGTTCCCTGTATGGCGTGGAGCATAAAGTCTTCGAAGAGATTATTCGTATTATTTTTAATGCGACTGCTAAGCAGATCATTTTCCAGAAACGTATTTACAAGGGTATCCTTGATAAAATCTAGTTCATTTTTATTTTCAATCTCATATGAAAAATCCGATTTGTTGCGGATAGTATGCAGAATGGAAACAATGGGAGAGTAATTTCGTTGTGCCAGCAACCAGGCTAAAACAGTACTGACTGCCATACTTAAAATAATGCTGACTGCACTAATGGTGCGCATTACAGTTAGTCTTTCCCAAAAGGTTTTACTGGAGATCAAGGAAACATAGGTACAATTTAATACTTTTGAGGGAAATATGTGAATAATATATTCTTCTCCGTTAATGGTATCCCGATATATATTGCTCGAGTTCCCTTTATAGAGATTTAGATCTAATGCAACATCCTCTGACCCAGAGGATAGTAATAATGTATTGTTATTATTATAAATCAAAATAGAACCTTCATTTTGGTTCATTACGTTTTGAATTAAATTTTTAAGGAGTTCCGGTTTTAAAATCAATACTGCACTTGCATCACCCTCTTTTTTTAAATTGGAATAGTTCATGGATAGTACTACTCCAAGAAAGGGCGTGTTTTCATATTTACCTAAGGAAACCAAATGTGGGACAAGCGTATTGGGCGTAATGGCTTCTATAAATTGATCATAGTTATCTTCGAATTTTGTGAAATTCCCATTGTTGGAGCGATAGTAGGTATTATAGTAATCCTTGCTTGTAAAGCAGGATTTTTCAGCGGAGATGATGCGGTCTGATTTACGAAAATAAACAAAGACGTCCGAGAAGTCATCCTTGGGAAAATCCTCCAAATACTTTTTTGTTTCATAAATTTCAAAGCCAGTTGATTTTTGGGAAGCAGAAGAAAGGGTAATTTGTTTTCGTATGGCACCGTTGGTGAGAATTTGAGAATTCTTCTCTACCATATTGCCTAATTTCATATCAAGAATATTAACAAACTGGTTCAAGTGATTGGCATTGGAGGTAAGAATCTCTTCATGTATGATCTTTTGAGCATTGGAATACAGAATAATGATCGCGGTAAAGGGGATAAGAAGTACAATAAGATAAGAACATAAAAAACGCAGGAAATAACTCTTACGTTTGAAAAAACGATTGGTCATTAATTGCTTCATTACGCAATTCTCCTTTTCTATAACTGTTTTCATTAATTATATGAAATGTGTTGTGTAAGGTCAATAAAATAAGGCTGATATTTGTGGGTTTTTAGAAAGTAACAACTCATTTTCATTTTAGACAACTGTAATTTATATAATAAGCAGGCGTTTATGATAATGAGTTATTTACATGTTGCATCATTTTGTTTAGAGTGAGGATATAGCTCACAAACACTCATTGCAGCCATTCATTACACAGCAATTTCCATAAAGTCTGGGGCCTTGCTGCAAGGAGAGAAAAAGCTCTGAGCAATTAATAATTTAAAAGGAGGAACTATTTATGAAGAAAGCAAAACAAAATAGCATTATTGCTCTTGCTTTATCAGTCGCGATGATGGCCGGAAGTGTGGGGTGTTCGACGGATAAGTCTGCAACGTCAGTAAAAACGGATAATAATCCAGCGCAGACCTCAGAAGAGGGATCGACCAATAAAGCAACAAGTGAGGTTCAGGAAGGATATCCTGTTAAAACCGACCAGAAGCTTTCCGTATGGTCATCTATCATGGCGCCACAAAAATCTTATACCAGTTATACAGAATCACCTTTCCATACCGGACTTGCAAAAAAAACGGGAATTGAGGTAGAATGGGCATTTCCAACAACTGGTACTGATCCAGCACAGGCTTTTAATTTAATGATGGCCGGTGATAAACTACCGGATATTATTATTTACAACATTGCCAATGATGCAGATCAATATGTGTATGAAGGCATTATTAGAGATCTCACCGATCTGTTACCTACTAAAGCACCAAATTACTGGAAATACCTTCAGGAAAATCCCTATTATGATAAGTCTGTAAGATCAGATGCAGGAAAATATTATGGATTTGGAAGCTTTCGTGAAAGTGAGTGGAATGCCGCCTATACTGGTCCGGTTATTCGAAAAGACTGGCTGGAGGAATGCGGCTTAAAGGAACCGGTGACCATTCAAGACTGGGATACGGTAATTCGTACTTTTAATCAGAAATACGGTGCTAAATTCTCTTTTGCCATAACAAGAATGAATCCAGGTCTTGCAGGGACGTTTGGAGCTTCCGGTTCTTTTGCAAAATGGCCAGACGAATTATTCTATCTTGATAATGATAATAAAGTACAGTTTTCTATGGCAACCGACGGATGGAAAAATTATATGAGCCAGTTAAACAAATGGTATCAGGATGGACTCATTGACACCGATGCCCTGACTATTGATGATGCGGGGATGCGGACCAAAGCACTCAATAATCAAGTGGGTATTTCAGTTACCAGTATGGGGCAGTTGACAAACTGGCTGTCAGATGCAAGCAGCTCTAATTCCAGTGCAAAATGGGAAGGAATCGCTTATCCTGTTATTAAACCGGGTGATGTCGTAATGAAAACACAGATGGAAGATACCTTCCGTCCTTGTGTTGCAGCAATTACCACCAGTTGCCCGGAGGATAAGATAGATCTTGCTTTAAAATGGTTAGATTATTTATTTTCACCAGAAGGAATTCTATATTCCAATTTCGGTACGGAGGGCGATACCTATACCTTGATCAATGGAGTTCCTAACTATACAGATAAGATATTAGAAGCTCCAGATGGAACAAATGAGGCATTGGATAAGTATACTTGTGCACAATGGTCTAATATTGGAATTCAGATGACAGAATTAGTAAAACAAAAAAACAATCCTACCGCTGTTAAATCTGTAGATTCCTGGTTAAATAACCAAGAATCAAAGAAGCATATTTTCCCCGCAGGTGTGACCAGAACAACGGAAGAAAGCAGTGAGGCTACCGGAATCACCAATGCCATTCAAACCTATGTTCAAGAAATGTCACTAAAGTTCATGACGGGAGAAGAACCACTGGAAAATTATGATAAATATGTAAAATCTCTTAATGATATGGGACTTTCCAAACTATTGGAAATTCAGCAGGCAGCATATGAAAGATTTTTAGAGAGATAGTTTCATGCAGAATGAGACAAAGGGTATGGTGAAAAAGCTGTACCCTTTCATTACAAAAGGAGTAATTACATGGCAAAACTTTTTTCTTCGACGAGATCCTCTGTATTGGCAAAGGATTTAAAACGAAATAAATATAAATACCTCATCGTACTCCCGGTTATTATTTATTTAATTATTTTCTCATATAAGCCAATGTATGGAGTCATTATTGCATTTCAAAATTATAAGCCTTTTCTGGGGATATCAGGTAGTAAATGGGTTGGTCTTGATAACTTTATTACTTTTTTTCGTGATATTTATTTTATCCGGCTGTTAAGAAATACGCTCTCCATTAGTTTCCTCAGTATTTTATTCGGATTTCCAGCACCAATACTATTGGCTCTATTATTAAATGAAATAAGAAGTAACAGGTTTAAAAGAACCGTACAGACCATTTCCTATATGCCTTATTTTATTTCTATTGTTGTAGTATGCGGTCTGTTGAAAACATTTTGTCAAACGGATGGAGTTTTCAATGATTTAATTGTTGCCTTTGGTGGGGAGCGTAGCAATTTACTTTCGGTCAAAGAAAACTTCTATCCAATATACATTTTGTCAGGTATATGGCAATCAGTCGGATGGGATTCAATTATCTATTTGGCAGCACTTACTAGTATCGATCAGGAGCAGTACGAAGCAGCAAAAGTGGATGGAGCAGGTCGATTAAAACAAATGATTTTTATCACATTACCAGGTTTAATGCCTACTATAACCGTTTTGTTTATCTTAAGAATGGGCGGGATTTTGAATGTGGGATACGAAAAAATCTTGCTAATGTATCAGCCTTTGACTTATGGAGTTTCCGATGTCATATCCACCTACGTATACCGAAAAGGGATCATCGAAGCCAATTATAGTTTTAGTACGGCGGTTGGATTGTTTAATTCTGCTGTGAATATCTTTTTTCTCTTGATTACCAATCAATTGAGTAAAAAAGTGAATGACACCAGCATCTTTTAAAAAGAAAGGAGTTTTTATGAAAGTGAAACAAAGCAAAGGAGATTTGATTTTTACGATATGCAATACGGTATTTATGATATTTTTAATCTTGATAACAGCTTATCCGATGTATTATGTATTGTGTGCTTCCTTCAGTAATAATACGGCACTGGTAGCACATCCAGGTATTACCCTGTGGCCCAAAGGTTTCACAACGGGGGCGTATCAATTGGCTTTTCGCCATCCACTGATCTTAAGTGGTTTTAAAAATAGTATCTTGATTCTTTTGTTTGGTTTACCCATTAATATAATTTTGACTTTATTTGGGGCTTATTTTCTTGCTTCGAAAAACATGCTCTTTAAAAAAGTAATTGCATTTTTCATGATGTTTACCATGTTTTTTAGCGGCGGTTTGATTCCAATGTATCTAAACCAGCGTTCCCTCGGCTTATATAACAATCTGGCAGCTTTGATCATACCCGGTGCCGTTAACATGTTTAACGTCATTATTTGTAAAACAGCCATTGAGAATATACCGGACAGCTTAATAGAATCTGCTTACATAGATGGCGCCAATGACATTATCGTTTTATTTCGTATCATAGCACCACTCATCATGCCATCCATCGCGGTAGTGCTTTTATACTATGCGGTAGGTCATTGGAATAATTGGTTTTCTGCTTCTATTTTTATAGAAAACAATAAATTGTTACCAATTCAAAATATACTCCGGTCCATGTTGATCATGAATCAGGAGGCATTGGGAGGAGGCCAACTATCTAGTAGCGGTGATAAATTTGATAGCTACGCAGAGACCATTAAATATGCAGCGATTATTATAACTACAATTCCGATTCTTTGCATCTATCCGTTTTTACAGAGATTTTTTGTAAAGGGAATTGCTGTAGGAGCAGTCAAAGGATAATGACGATAAGTTAAAAGTTGTTTAAAGGATATGAAGGAAAGAATGGAGGAAGTGTAAATGAGAGAAGAAGTCCATATATCTATGGAGGATAAGAAATGGATCGAAGAAAGCTGGCAGGCAATTCAAGATAAAATAGAACGGGTATCTAAGCGAACCAAGCAGATGATTCCCTATACAACAGATAGCAAAGGCAGATATCAGGATATTTTCAAAGAGATACCGGCCATGTGGACGAATGGTTTTTGGGCTGGAACCATGTGGTTGATGTATCAGGAAACGAGACAGGAGTCTTATAAAGAAGATGCGTTGGCTATGGAGGTTATGTTGGATGATGCTCTCTATCTAAAAAATGGTCTGATGGAAAATTTGGATCATGATGTGGGGTTTCTTTGGCATCTTTCAGGTGTAGCAGAATACCGTATCACCGGGAATCCAGATGGACACAGAAGAGGTATCATTGCTTCTAATTATCTCATGGCACGGTTTAACCCCAAAGGGGGTTTTATAACAGCATGGAATTCGAAGGAAAGAGAAGGCTGGTCCATCATCGATACAATGATGAATTTACCACTACTCTACTGGGCTTTTAAAGAGACGGGAATGCAAAGATATCGCGACGTAGCCATTGCACATGCCCAGAAAACGATGCAGTATTTGATTCGACCGGATGGTTCTAGTGCACATATTGCGGTATACAATGTGGAAACAGGGGAATTTATAGAGTATAAAGCGGGGCAGGGCGCACACGAAGATTCTTCATGGACAAGGGGACAAGGTTGGGCAATCTATGGCTTTGCTTTGAGTTACCGCTACACAAAAAATCCTGAGTATTTACATACAGCTAAAAAAGTTGCGCATTATTATTTGGCCTCTTATGAAGACTATAACCGGATTCCCCCCAGTGACTTTCGCGGAGATCAAAATAAAAAATTAATGGACACCACTTCGGCAGTGATTGCAGCAAACGGTCTTATTGAGATTTCCAATTATGTGAGCGAAAGTGAAAAACGGTTCTATTATAATGCGGCACTATCTTTATTAAAGGATATGATAGAAAATTACTGCGATTTCAGTGACCAATCCGATGCAATCCTTCAAAAAAGCTCAGAACGGTATACGGACGAAAAAGAAATGACCATCATCTATGGAGACTTTTTCTTACTAGAAGCAGTTTTAAAACTGAAAGGTTCGGAGTTTTCCATCTGGTAAAAGAGCCTGTCAGAGAGAGGATATTGTCTTTATGAACATGATAAAAGAAAGAATTGGTAAATTATTGGAGGATATAAGTATTTGTATTTATCCTCAAAAGAAGAAAATAACGGAATATAGCGTATGCAGAGTGGAAAGCGGATTAATAGATATCCAAACTATTGATCCAGCAATCTTTCAACCGTTTGATATAAGGCAAGGCTGGGGAGGCAATGGGGAGTATTTCTTGTTTGCGACCACCATAATAATTCCTGAAGATTTTAACGATAGAACGGTGATCTATCGTTTGAGCACTGGGCTGGAAGGACAGTGGGATGCTGTCAATCCCCAGTTTCGTGTATATGTGAACGGGTACTTAAAACAGGGGCTGGATGTTAATCACAGGGAGGTGCTGCTAACTGGCAATGCTGTAGCGGGAGAAGAATATACGCTTCTTTTGCTAGCGTTTACGGGTGAGGAAAAGTATTTTATCCAGTTGGATTCTGAGATTTGTATCTTAGATAAAAGAACACAACAATATTATTATGATGTACTGGTACCTTATCAAACCGTTTGCTTGCTAGATGAAAAAGAAAAGACAGCAGTGGAGACGCTAAAGGCATTAAATGAATCCCTTAACTTGCTGGATTTACGAAGAAGCGGCACAAAAGAATATTATGATAGTTTAAAAAAGGCACAAGGATTTATAAATAGCCAATTTTACGATAAATTATGTGGAAAACAGGAAGAAGGTCTCGTATATTGTGTCGGTCATACCCATATCGACTGCGCTTGGTTATGGACCACTGCAATCACAAAGGATAAGGTGATTCGTAGCTTTTCTACGGTTATTGAGCTGATGAAACGATATCCGGAATATCGTTTTATGTCCAGTCAGCCTCTTTTATATCAATATGTTAAAGAATACGCCCCTGATTTGTATCGACAGATCAAAGCAAGAATAGAGGAAGGTAGATGGGAACCGGACGGAGGCATGTATGTAGAGGCAGATTGTAATCTGATTTCCGGAGAATCTATGGCACGACAGTTTTTATATGGACAAAAGTTTTTTCAAGAGGAATTTGATAAGGTAAGCAAAGTGCTTTGGCTTCCAGATGTATTTGGTTATTCGCCAGCATTACCGCAAATTATGAAAAAATGCGGGATTGAATATTTTATGACTACAAAATTAAATTGGAATGAAACGAATCAGTTTCCATATGATACCTTTATATGGGAAGGAATGGATGGAAGTAAAATTCTATCGCACCTGATTCCCACCAAAGACTATAAAAAGATGCCAAATGAAGGCAACTTTGAGCCGGAATATTTTACGACTTATAATGGAGTACTGAATCCTTCTCAGGTGAAAGGTGCCTGGCACAGATATGGACAAAAGGAGCTGGGAGAAAAGGTTTTAATGGCATATGGATTTGGAGATGGAGGCGGAGGACCGACACCGGAAATGCTAGAACATCAAAGACGTCTGCAAAAAGGAATTCCTGGATGCCCTACAACGATTCAGAGTGGGGTGATGGAGTTTTTTACTGCACTTAGGAAAGAGGTAGAAGACAACCAAAAGTATTTACATAAGTGGTCAGGGGAATTGTATTTTGAAAATCATAGAGGTACTTACACCTCGATGGGGATTGTTAAAAAATTAAACCGAAAAGCAGAATTCTTACTTGCGAAAGTAGAATATCTTTCTACTATGAATTATGCTTTGAATAAAATAGAATATCCGAAAAAACAGCTCGAAGAAGCATGGCTTTTGTTGCTTAAAAATCAGTTTCATGATATCATTCCAGGTTCCTCGATTTATGAAGTATATGAAGAGACGCTACAGGATTATGAAGAATTGTTCCGTTCCACGAAGGATTTGGAAGAAAAAGCGCTGCAAACGATCGTGCAGAATATTTATTCACCAGCCGGCTCTTACGTGTTTTTCAATCCAAATGGTTTTCCAGCTGATGGCAGGATTGAAATAGAAAATGTGCAGGGGAAAGAAGTTTACGAAGTCACTAACATTCCTCCCAAAGGGTATCTTGCGGTGATTAAAGAAGAATTGCATCCGATGGATAAGAATGTATGGATAAAAGAGAATAGCATGGAAAATCCGTATCTGGTGTTAGAATGGAATAAGAAAGGTCAAATTATCAGGCTGTATGATAAGAGGACTGCCAGGAACTTAATTCGAAAAGGGGAAGCAGCCAATGTCTTAATGACATACGAAGACAGACCCCATTGTTACGATGCATGGAACATTAATCACTATTATAAAGAGAAGGCGTGGGAGATAGATGATATACAATCAATCACAGTTGTGGAAGATAATGGGTATACGGCCAGCATTAGAATTTCTAGAAGGTATTTAGATTCCACCATAGAGCAGTATATTACCATGTATTCCAATAAAGCCAGAATCGATATACGCAATGTCATTGACTGGAAAGAGCATAATATTTTATTACGGGCACTGTTTCCAGTGGATATTCATGCCAATGAGGCTACCTACGATGTTGCATTTGGCAATATTAAGCGCCCAGCTAATTTTAATACCTCGTGGGATCGTGCAAAATTTGAAGTATGTGCTCATAAATGGATGGACTTTTCGGAAGGAAATTACGGTATCAGTATCTTAAATGATGGGAAATATGGATGTGATGTACACGATGGGGTACTTGGTCTTACCTTGCTTAAATCGGCAATTTATCCCAATCCTATGGCGGATAAGCAAGTGCATGAGTTTACATATTCCCTGCTTCCACATATTGGAAGTCTCAATGAGTCAGAAACTGTAAAAGAGGCCTATTTGCTGAATAATCCCGTATTTGTTCAAAAAAAAGAAAAAGAATCTGGACTATTACTAAATCGTTATTCTTTTGTCTCTTCTGATGCAGAAAATATCATGATAGAAACCATTAAGAAAGCGGAAATTACCGACGACCAAGTCATTCTTCGATTCTATGAATTTCAAAACAAAAGGCAGATCGTCACGTTGACATTTGCTCACGAGATAATAGAAGCATCTGAATGTGATATGCTGGAAAGAGAAGAAAGAGAGCTTCTTTGTCAGGGCAATCAACTACAACTTTATGTAGGATGTTATGAAGTGAAAACGATAAAAGTTAAACTTTTATTTGCGTTTAATTAATTATGAAACAGTTACTTCAAATAAGCTTCCATCTGAGAACTCGTTTCGTAGTATTTAATTTGTATTTGTGTCCGTAGTGTTATAATAAAGTAGATTGATATTTACTTTTGCTATTATAGTATGATTCGAAACTTCTTTATGAAACATTTGGTTGAGTAGAAGTTCCAGCATAATTTAATACATACGACGAGGTCGTCAAAGGGGAATTAAGATGAATTTTAAGAAGATAACAGAATATTTGGATTCATTGGAGGCGGAGGGAATCCCTTCCGTAGATTGTATTATTTATAAGAATCATGAGCAGGTTTATCGCCATTTCAAGGGTTTTTCTGACTGTGCTAAAACAAAAAGAATGCAGGGGAATGAACGATACTTGATGTTTTCTTGTACAAAACTCATAACCATGACAGCAGCTCTTCAGTTGGTGGAAAAGAATTTGCTTGATTTAGATAAACCGGTATCTGATTATTTACCGGCATATAAAAACTTAAAAGTAAAAACAGGAGATCAGGTTGTGCCGGCTAAAAAGACGATGTTGGTAAGACATTTGCTCTCTATGCAGTCGGGGCTTGACTATAAT
>NZ_DAMAUN010000023.1:0-76036 GCF_032078915.1 Lacrimispora sp.
GTGAAGGAGAGGATTCTATGGAATTCGTAAAGCTGGAGGGAAGACCCTTAAAAGGAAAAGAGCTGGAGCTGTTAAAGGATTTTTTAAAACGGAATGATCTGGATTATGACCAGGGAATCGAATACAGCATATGCCTGCTTGATGAGAATTACCGGATCCAGGCCACCGGCTCGGCAGAACAGAATGTCTTAAAATGCATTGCGGTTGATAAAAGCGCACGAGGGTTTGGCTTATCCGGATCGATCATCTCAGACTTAACCCAGTATGAATTTGAAAAGGGCAGATCCCATATTCTTATATACACAAAGCCGGAAAACAGGGAGATGTTTGGAGACCTTGGATTTTATCCGGTTCTTATGACCGATGAGGTCCTTTTTATGGAAAACAGGAAAAACGGGTTTGAAGAGTTTATGAACCGTCTGATCTCAGAGTCTCCGAAGGAGGCTCTGAAACCGGATATGGTCATCGGTTCCATCGTTGCCAACTGCAATCCATTTACTTACGGCCACCGGTATCTGGTAGAACAGGCCCTTACCTGCTGTGACTATGTCCATGTACTGGTCCTTGCCGATAACAGAAGCAGTTTTGGGGCGGCTGAACGCTTTTTTATGGTACGGGAGGGACTAAGGGATCTGCCGCGGGCTATCGTTCATCAGGCGGCTGATTATGTCATATCCGCAGCAACCTTTCCAACCTATTTCATAAAGGAAAAGGTCCGGGGGGAAAGGGCCGGCTGCCAGCTGGATTTAGAGCTATTCGGCAAGCGCATCGCCCCGGCTCTTAAGATAACAACGCGTTTCGTGGGAACAGAACCCATATGCGCGGTAACCGGCCATTACAATGAGGAGATGAAAAAGATCCTTCCCCGGCATGGGATTTCTGTTATGGAAATCGAGAGGAAGCGTTCCGAAGGAGAGGCAATCAGTGCAACTGAAGTCCGGAAATGGTATGAAAAGGGAGATTTTGAAGGAATGAGGGACCTGGTGCCTGAAACCACATTGGAATACCTTAAAAAGAAAAAAAGGCCAGAGGCCTAAGGGATAAACCGGTATCCAAGACCTCTGACTGTTACGATATGGACCGGCTTTTGCCGGTTTTCTTCGATTTTACCACGCAGGCGGTTGATATACACCATGATGGCATTATCGTCTACGGCAACGCTGTTTCCCCACACATGATCGTAAATCATGTCTTTTGTAAATACCTGGCCGGGATGCTTTAAAAACAGGAGCATCAGACTGCTTTCCTTAGAAGAAAGAACAACCTCTTCTCCGTTTTTATAAAACCGCATGGTGGAAGTATTGTAAGTGAAAGATCCGCATTCCAGAACATTGGAGCTGTACAGCACCTGATTTTTGTTGCGGCGGATTAACGCCTTTACCTTGGCCCCCAGCACCAGGGGACGGAATGGCTTGGTTATGTAATCATCGGCGCCAACCGAAAGACCGTATAGGGAATCATAATCCTCGTTTCTTCCGCTTACAATCATAACCGGAGTCTGGATGCCCTGGCTGCGCAGACGTTTGATAACCTCAAAGCCCTCCATATCACCCAGCATTACATCCATAAGGATCATATCGTAAGTGTGGTTTTTCAGTTGATTCAGTGCGGTAAGTCCGCTGTCTGCAACGCTGGTTTCCAGATCGTTGCTGTGCATGACCTTCTCCAATAACTTACAAACCGCCGGATCGTCATCCACAATTAATACTTTATCAGACATAGCTTCCCCCTAAGTAAAATTTATGTAAAGTCTAAAATTATTATAATATTAACCCGGAGACAAGTCAATGAGGAACAGGCAAATAGAGGATGATTTCATGAGTAAAATAAAGGGAAATAAGAGATATGGGACGGTTTTCATGTTTTGTGCCATGGCCTCCGTACTGCTGATTTTCTGTTGTCTTGTATTCAGCATCTGGGATGAATATAAAGAAACGATTATAAATAATCAAAAGAAACAAATGCTTTTGACAACCCAGAGCATGGGAGAAAATTTAAAGATTTTTATTGAAGGATATCAGGCGGATTTAAACACCCTGTGCGACATAGAAAACGAGAACTATAAAAAGACAGGCAGGGAAGAATGGAGCATACTTCAGAGCTATGTGACGAAACACAGCCGGTTTGTTTTTGATGTTATTTTGGAGGATCAGGACGGAAGTTTATTAAAAAGTGTCAATGGATATGGGGTGACTGAAACCTATTCCGTTACAGAGATCAGCCAGGATGTGAGCTTTCGGCAGTGCAAACTGGATAATGGAGAAATGTATTTGATTTTAAAGAAAAGTCTTCCTGACGGCAGATCCCTTTCCGTTATCTTAAATGAAAAAAATTATTACAATTCCCTTGTTTCCAACATCCGCCTGGGAACCAATGGGTATGTGGTAATCAAGGACTCAAAAGGGATCATCCTCATTCACCCCCAGGAAAGCCAGTGGGGGATCAATGTGATTTCCGGCAGGCAGGAGATGTTTCCGGACAAGGATTTAACAAGCCTTCAGCAGATGATAAAAAACCAGAACAGAGGAGAGGCAGGGGTTTCCGAGTATTATTCCTACTGGTGGCTGGATCCGGGAGTTCCGGAGGTGAAAAAGGTCAGCGCTTATTCACCGGCTGTCATTGGAAACGGGTTTCTGGTAGTCAGTGCGGTGATTGACTACAATGATATTTATATCCCGGTTGCAGCCGGATTTTTCAAGCTGGGCCTTGTCTTTTTGGGAATTGTTTCCGTACTCCTTGGAATGGTGCTTTATATCGGGGACCTGCGGGTCCAGAAGAAAAAGGACACGGAAGAGATCGCCTATCTCTGGGAGTTGAATAAAATTTTAGAGGAAATGCATCAGAGTGAAGAAACCATCGCCCATCAGCAGCGGCTTCAGATTATGGGGACCATGACCGGCGGCATTGCCCATGAGTTTAACAACTTACTGACTCCGATCATGGGATATGCCGAATTGCTGATGTACGGACTTCCGGAGGGAGAGGAAAATTATGACAGTGCGTCAGAGATTTATGAAGCCTCCAGAAAGGCAAAAGAAATCATCCAGCAGATTTCATCCTTAAGCCGGAAAAATATGGAGACCGCTTATAAAAACATAAACGCCGCAAAGGTACTGGGCCGTGCCATAAAAATGGTAAGCTCCGTATGCCCCGCCCATGTGCATCTGAGGAAAGAAATTGTCTTGTCCGATGAATGTTTTTTGGGAAACGAAACCCAGATGAACCAGGTCATATTAAACATCTGTGTAAATGCAATCCATGCCATCGGTCACAGGGAAGGAACCATAACCATAAACGGAAGCAGGGTAAGTTGGGAAGAATTAAAACAATACAAGTTTACCTCAGTTTCAGAGGAGTGGAACTATTACCTGCGGATTGACATTGCTGACGACGGGGAAGGCATGAGCGAAGAGGTGTTAAAACAGATTTTTGATCCGTTTTTTACAACAAAGAAAAATGGGACAGGAACGGGCCTTGGCCTTTCTCTGGTGGAGCAGATCATCCATTCCCACAAAGGATATGTTTTTGCGGAAAGCAGACTGGGAGAAGGCAGTGTCTTTCATATTTTCCTTCCGGTGAATGAACAGAAAGAGCAGGAAGGGCAGCAGGAGACTGAGGAGGAAAGCGGGGACTCTTTAAGGCTTCTGGTCATCGACGATAATCCAAAGGTATTACGGCTTCTGGAAAAAAGCTTCAGCAGGCTCCATGTGCCTTTGACAACCTGCATGGATTTTGAAGAGGCAAGGAGAGTGCTAAAGGAACAGGAAACCGATGCCATTGTGACGGAGCATGAAATTGCCGGGAAAAGCGGTACGGATTTTTATATGTCCCTTCAGGGACAGTATCCGGATATTATCCGGATCATTATGACGGACCGGGTAACGAGAGAAATCCTGGAGGCAAAGAAGAGGAAAATCATCGATGAATACATCGATAAACCGGTTTCCGACTCCGCTATTTTAAAAGCAGTAAAGAACTGTAAGGAAAGAGTATAAAAGAAAAGCCTAATCTTAACATCTGTTAATTTTTCTCTTAAAGAAATGAAAGAGAGAAGGAGGAAGAGTGTAAGGTTAGGCTTTTATACTGTTCCTATAAATAAAAAGTAAAGAGGAGGAAGAAAACATGAATGAGACAATGCTTGCATTATTAGGATTTGCAACCATTATCATGATCATTGTTTTGCTGCTGAGGAATGTTACTGTTCCGGCGCTGGCATTTATCGGTGTATCAAGCGTTAGTGCGCTGATCCTGGTTTTGAGCGGAACCTTCACAGTCAGTGAAGTTGGGAAATTTATTTCCAAGGGGGTATCCGGGGTACACTCGACCGCTGCGCTGTTCATATTTTCCGTATTGTTTTTCGGAATCATGACAGATGCAGGAATGTTTGACCGCATCATTGATGCGCTTATGAAAAAAGTGGGGAACAATGTAGTAGGTGTGGCTTTTATGACCAGTATTATCGCCATAATCGGCCATTTGGATGGAGGCGGAGCTTCTACGTTCTTAATTACCATTCCGGCCATGCTGCCAGTCTATAAGAAATTGAAAATGCGTCCGACAACGCTGCTTTTAATATGCGTTACTTCTATGGGTGTTATGAACCTGCTTCCATGGGGCGGCCCGACCATGCGTGCTGCTTCCGTGCTGGAGGTAGAAGCCAATGTCCTTTGGATGAAGCTTTTGCCGATGCAGGCGGTTGGCATTGTAGTTGCTCTTTTTACTGCGTTTTTCTGGGGCGTTGTTGAAAAGAAGAGAGGGGCAGGAGCCAATAGCACTCTTGTGATCGATGATTACGAAGCCCTGGAAGAAAGCGCCTCTGCCTCCGATCTGGGAGAGCTGGCAAGACCAAAGCTGTTTGTTTTCAACGTGATCCTGACATTAGCAGTTATCATAGCTCTTGTTTTCATGCCGATGCCGTCTTATTTTATATTTATGATTGGATGTGTTGCAGCACTTTTAGTCAATTATCCTGGTGCGAAGCTTCAAAATAAGATCATTAAGTCCCACGCCGGTCCTGGCCTTATGATGGCATCTACCATTCTGGCAGCCGGTGTATTCCTTGGAGTATTGGAAGACAGTGAGATTATGAACTACATGGCTAACGCAATGGCTGCATTTATCCCTCAGTCCATGGGCCGTTTTCTGCCGCTTATCATCGGAGTACTGTCCGTGCCGCTGACCTTATTGTTCTGTACGGATTCCTATTTCTATGGCCTCCTTCCGGTTTTGATCGGTATAGGAAACAAATTTGGCGTAGATCCTGCCCAAACTGCCATCACCATGGTGGTCTGCCGAAACTGTGCAACCTTCATAAGCCCTGTTGTGCCGGCCACATTCCTGGGAATCGGCCTGGCGGGTGTGGAGATCAAAGATCATATTAAGACCTGCTTCCTGTGGGTATGGGGAGTGAGTATGGTATGTCTGGCAGCCGGCCTTATACTCGGTGTACTGACCTTTTAATAGATTCCTGATATAAAATCCTAAAATAAGGTTTAAATAGGAAAGACGCCGGAATTTGATTCCGGCATCTTTCTTTCCTATGTAAGGATCAGGAAACGTTATCCAGCCTGCCGCAGGTAATATCCATTACAAAGCCCTGGACCGCTACGTCGGATGGCATGAGAGGATGGCCTTTAATCAGGGAAACGGATTTTTGAACAGCGGTTTCCGTGTTCTCAAAGCCCTGAAACCAGGATTCAAAGTCCAGTCCCTCCTCTTTCAGCCGGAGTATGGTTTCCATGCCTATGCCTCTCTGGATCAGATGGGTGACGATGGTTTCCGGTGTTAGAACGGCTGCTCCGCAGTCGGTATGACCGATAACCATGATTTCTTCCACACCGAATTCCAGAACAGCGATCAGCAGGCTGCGGATTGTGCTGTCAAATGGATCTAAGATCAGGCCGCCTGCATTTTTTATTAACTTTACATCGCCGTTATGGATTCCAAGTGCGGCCGGCAGAAGCTCTACCAGCCGGGTATCCATGCAGGTCAGAATGGCGAGCTTTTTTCTGGGACATTTGTTCGAAGCAAAGGATTTGAAAGTACCGTTGTTTACAAAAACATCATTGTGCTTTAAAATTTCTTTAATCATAATCTGCCTCCTCTTTATCATATAGGCCAATAATAGAGGAGAAACCTTAATATTGGATAAAATACTGTCTTAAAGATTGTTTAGTTTGTTTTATCATGAACCTTTTGGTAGGTTCGCCTATATTGTGCTGTGTTTAAAGAAGAAAGTTTCAATATAATGTGAAAATACACGGCCTGGTACTTGAAATTTACCAAAATTAGTTATACAATTATAATTGGCAGAAATTGGTGTTATTGCATAGGATTTTGTTAAATGTTTAACAAATGACTGTAAAAAATTACAAAATGGAGGATTGCAATATGAGTAATTCAACAGAAACATCAGCATGCAACCGGATTCATACCTTGCTTGATGAGAACAGTTTTGTTGAAGTTGGCGGCTATGTTACCGCAAGGAACACAGACTTCAACATGACAGCAAAAGAAACTCCTGCTGACGGTGTTATTACTGGCTATGGTACCATTGAGGGATGCCTTGTTTATGTGTACAGCCAGGATGCATCGGTACTGGGCGGCTCCGTAGGGGAGATGCATGCAAGAAAGATCACAAAGCTCTACACCATGGCTATGAAGACCGGCGCGCCGGTGATTGGTCTGGTTGACTGTGCTGGATTAAGGCTTCAGGAAGCAACCGACTCTCTAAATGGATTTGGTGAGATTTATATGAGCCAGACTCTGGCATCCGGAGTAATCCCTCAGATAACAGCAATATTTGGGACTTGCGGCGGCGGCATGGCTGTTTCTGCAGCAATGTCTGACTTTACCTTTATGGAAACCAAGGGCGGCAGATTGTTTGTCAATTCCCCCAACGCCATTCAGGGAAATTATACTGAAAAATGCAACACTGCTTCCGCAGACTATCAAAGCCGCGAAACCGGTATGGTGGATTTCACGGGAGAGGCGGCTGACATTTTAAATAATATCAGAACTCTTATTTCCATTCTTCCTTCAAACAGTGAGGATGACATGTCTTATGATGAGTGCAATGACGATTTAAACCGTGTATGCTCCGACCTGGAGAATTATATTGGGGATACGGCGATTGCATTGACTCAGATTTCCGATAATCATTTCTTTATGGAGACCAGGAAGGAATATGCAGCTTCCATGGTAACCGGTTTTATCCGTTTAAATGGCATGACAGTGGGCTGTGTTGCAAACAGAACGGAATCCTATAATGAAAGCGGCGTTAAGACAGGGGAATATGATGCTCTTTTAAGCGGGCAGGGCTGTGAAAAGGCTGCAAGATTTATTCATTTCTGTGATGCATTCAGTATCCCGGTACTTACCCTGGTAAACGTAAAAGGGTATGAATCAACCAAATGCTCCGAGAAAAGGATTGCCAGGGCGGCTGCAGGTCTTACTTATGCCTTTGCCAATGCCACAGTCCCAAAGGTAACTGTTATTCTTGGGCAGGCCCTGGGAACCGCTTATCTGACCATGAACAGCAAGTCCATTGGAGCAGATATTGTTTATGCCTGGCCGTCGGCCTGCATCGGCATGATGGAACCGGTTGAAGCGGTAAAGATCATGTATGCAGATGAGATTGCAAAGGCAGAGGATGGAAAAGCACTGATCAGCGATCAGGCAGAAAGCTACAGGCAGCTTCAGTCCAGTGCTGTTTCTGCGGCTAAGAGAGGATATGTTGATGATATCATAGATGCCAGCGAAACAAGAGCACGGGTCATAGCGGCATTTGAGATGCTGTTCACAAAGAGAGAGGATCGTCCGGCAAAAAAACATGGCACGATTTAGAATGAGGTGACAGGTATATGAAACTGAATATGAAACGAGTAGCATTGGGACTTATTATGGCAGCCTGCCTCTTTTCATTATCTGCATGCAGCAAAGCCGATACCGCAGCCGAAGAAGTCGATGCCAGGATCCAGACACAGATGGAACAGCTTCCCGGTTCCTTCCTGGAGCTGTATACCGGTCTTGAGGACAGCCAGGTTCCTGAATTTAAGAAGAACATGCAGTCCCAGGATGAGTATGCAGCCCTGGCAGAAGGCGTGGATTCCTGGGAGAATATAAAGCATGAGCTTGGTTCCCTGGTATCCATCGGTGATACGGTGAAGGTAGAGGCCATTGATCATGGGTACAGTGCTACAATTAATGCAGTATTTGAAAAGAGAAATATGGAATTTTCCATTACAACGGATTCAAAACTAACGAAGATCACCAGTGTGGCATTTGTGCCGGAATATACATTGGGTGAACGGATGGAAAAAGCCGTGTTCAATACCCTGATGGGAATGGGAACAGTCTTTATTGTGCTGATTTTCATCAGCTGGCTTATCGGCTGCTTCCGGTATATCGGGAAGCTTGAAGATAAGATAAACGGGAAGGCACAGGAGCCTGCTCCCGAACCTATTCCCGAAGTTTCTGTCCCTGCGGCAGAAGAGGACGAAGAACTTGTGGATGACTTAGAGCTGGTAGCAGTGATCACTGCGGCAATTGCGGCATCTGAAGGGAGCTCGCCAAGCGGCCTGGTGGTCCGCTCGATCAGACGGGCGCCATCTGGTAAATGGAAAAAAGCTTAATCAATCAGGAGGATTAACATCATGAAAAACTATACAATTACAGTGAATGGGAATGTTTATGAAGTAACCGTAGAAGAAGGCTTTACCACAGGTGCGCTGGCAGCAGCTAACAAGGCAACTGTGCCTGCGCCTTCTGCACCAGCCGCACCAGTTCCCTCTGCACCGAAGGCAGCAGCACCGGCAGCGCCTGCACCAGCAGCTCCTGTGAAGGCGGCCAGCGCCGGTTCAGAAGGTGATCTTAAGGTGGCGGCTCCCATGCCAGGCAAGATCCTTGGAGTTAAGGTAAACCCGGGACAGGCAGTGAAACGGGGAGATGTGCTGGTTCTTCTTGAGGCTATGAAGATGGAGAACGAGATCGTAGCGCCTTCCGATGGAACCGTTGCCAGCGTTAATGTAGCGATCGGTGACTCAGTAGAAGCAGGAGCAACCTTGGCTACATTAAACTAGTACGGAAGAATCCGCTGTAAAGATAAACAGGGCGGATTCCATATGGAGGGATTAACATGGATTATATAAGTAATACATTTACAAATCTTCTTCAGCAGACCGCATTTTTTAACCTGACCGCAGGAAATATGATCATGATTCTTGTAGCCTTTATATTTTTATATCTGGCTATCAGAAAAGGTTTTGAACCCCTGCTACTGGTACCGATTTCCTTTGGTATGCTGTTAGTTAATATCTACCCGGATATTATGAAGGAGGCTGGACCAGATGGCTCCGGAGGCGGACTGCTGAATTATTTCTTTAAGCTGGATGAATGGGGAATCCTGCCACCCCTGATTTTCATGGGTGTAGGTGCCATGACGGATTTTGGACCTTTAATTGCCAATCCAAAGAGCTTTCTTTTAGGAGCGGCTGCTCAGTTCGGTATTTATACCGCTTATTTTCTGGCTATTTTTATGGGCTTTAACGATAAGGCAGCAGCTGCCATCTCAATCATCGGTGGAGCCGACGGACCGACTTCCATATTCCTTGCGGGAAAATTGGGAATGACCTCCCTTATGGGCCCCATTGCGGTTGCGGCTTATTCCTATATGGCGCTGGTACCCATTATCCAGCCGCCGATCATGAAGCTTCTGACCACGGAAAAAGAGAGAAAGATCCGGATGGAACAGCTTCGTCCCGTATCAAGGCTTGAGAGGATCTTATTTCCGATCATCGTAACAACGGTCGTATGCCTCATTCTTCCCACAACGGCTCCCCTGGTGGGCATGCTGATGTTAGGAAACTTATTTAAAGAATCCGGCGTGGTAAAGCAGTTAACAGAAACAGCAGGCAATGCCATGATGTATATCGTGGTCATCCTGTTAGGAACTTCCGTAGGTGCGACGACCAGCGCAGAAGCATTCTTAAATATGAACACCATAAAGATCGTCATTTTAGGCCTGGTGGCCTTTGCGGTAGGAACAGCCGCCGGCGTGCTGTTTGGCAAGCTGATGTGCAAGGTTTCTGGCGGCAAGGTGAATCCCCTCATCGGTTCTGCAGGCGTATCCGCGGTTCCTATGTCAGCCCGTGTGTCCCAGAAGGTTGGTTCTGAGGCAGATCCTACCAATTTCCTGCTGATGCATGCCATGGGACCAAACGTGGCAGGCGTTATCGGTACTGCGGTTGCGGCTGGTACATTTATGGCAATATTCGGAGTTAGGTAACTTTTCCCTGGAAAGGCGTTAAGCCTTTCCGGTAATCAGAAGAATGAACAAACCTGGAGGTAAGACAATGGCAGAAATAGAGAAAAAGCCGGTTAAGATTGTAGAGACAGTCCTTCGTGACGCTCATCAGTCTTTGTTTGCTACAAGAATGACAACCGAGCAGATGCTTCCCATCATAGAGAAGATGGATCAGGTTGGCTATCATGCGGTAGAGTGCTGGGGCGGTGCAACCTTTGACGCTTGCCTGCGTTTCTTAAAGGAAGATCCCTGGATGAGGCTTAGAAAATTAAGGGATGGATTTAAGGATACAAAGCTGCAGATGCTGTTCCGGGGACAGAATATCCTGGGATACAACCATTATGCCGATGACGTGGTAGAGTATTTTGTCCAGAAATCACTGGCTAACGGCATTGATATCATCCGCATTTTTGACTGCTTCAATGATCTTCGCAACTTACAGACAGCAGTGAGTGCGTGCAATAAAGAAAAAGGCCATGCACAGGTAGCTTTAAGCTATACCCTTGGGGAATCCTATACCCTGGATTACTGGAAGGACATAGCAAAGAGGATAGAGGATATGGGTGCTGATTCCATCTGTATCAAGGACATGGCAGGACTTTTAACACCCTACAAGGCGGATGAGCTGGTACGGGCATTAAAAGGATCCACAAAGCTTCCGATTGACTTACACACCCACTATACTTCCGGCGTTGCTTCCATGACCTATCTAAAGGCAGTTGAAGCAGGCTGTGATATCATCGATACCGCAATGTCTCCCCTTGCTCTTGGAACCAGCCAGCCGGCGACTGAGGTCATGGTTGAGACCTTCCGCGGCACGCCCTATGACACGGGCTACGATCAGAACCTGCTGGCAGAAATCTGTGCATACTTCCAGCCGATCAGAGAGGAAGCATTAAAGAGCGGAGGTTTAAATCCAAAGGTATTGGGCGTAGACATTAAGACCCTTCAGTATCAGGTACCTGGCGGCATGCTTTCTAACCTGGTGAGCCAGTTAAAGGAAGCCGGTCAGGAAGACAAATACATGGAAGTGCTGCAGGAGATTCCAAAGGTACGAAAAGACTTTGGAGAACCGCCTCTTGTTACCCCATCCTCCCAGATCGTCGGTACCCAGGCCGTTTTAAATGTTATTAGCGGTGAACGTTATAAAATGGTAACGAAAGAGACAAAGAAAATTTTTATGGGCGAATTCGGACAGACGGTTAAACCATTTAATGAAGAAGTCCAGAAGAAGATCATCGGTGATGAGACGCCGATCACCTGCCGCCCGGCCGATTTGATTCCTCCCCAGCTTCCTCAGTTTGAGAAGGACTGTGCGCAGTGGAAACAGCAGGATGAAGACGTACTTTCCTATGCCCTGTTCCCAACGGTTGCCAAGGAATTCTTCCAGTACCGGGCCGCGCAGCAGACAGGCGTGGATTCGTCTCTGGCAGATAAAGAAAATAAGGCCTATCCGGTATAGCCTGGATTAAAAAGATCTCCCAAATCAGGGGGATCTTTTTTTATATAAGTATAAAGATTTTCTTACAAATATTTCCATTTGTCTGAACTTTACCTGATTCAGTTGACACATGGTATCATTTGTCATTATAATAAATAAATGTATAATTTACATGTAATTGGAAATTTATTAAATACAAGAGGACATATTGGGAGAAACAGATGAAAAAGTATAAAAAAGCTCGTAAGATGGCCGTCATTCTGGCCAGCGTCCTGGTGATGGACTCTTACATGGGAGCGGTTTCGCCATACATAAATGCTTATGCTTATACGGAAAAGGCAGCAACGGTCAATGCCACCACTTTAAACGTGAGAAGCGGTCCGGGCACGACCTATTCAGTTGTTACAAAATTAACAAATGGAGCATCGGTTACGGTGATTGATGAGAAGAACGCATCGGATGGAGCGCTCTGGTATCAGATCCGTGTGTCCAATTCCGGCGGCCAGACGGTTACCGGATATGTTTCCAAAAGCTATCTTAAGTTTCCTGCCTCTTATACCAATGATGCGGATTTTGAGTCCCGGCTTACGGCGGAAGGGTTTCCGGAAAGCTATAAGATTAAGCTTCGTGCGCTGCATGCCCAGTATCCCAAGTGGGTATTCCGCGCCCAGCATACAAACCTGGACTGGAACACGGCTATTAAGGAAGAAAGCCAGGCAGGAAAAACTCTGGTCCACACCAATAGCCTGTCATCCTGGAAGTCCACGGTAGATGGCGCATATAACTGGGATACCAGCACCTGGATCGGTTATGACGGAAGCTCCTGGGTCACCGCTTCGGAAGACATTGTAAGATATTATATGGATCCAAGAAATTTCCTTGATGAGACCAATGTATTCCAGTTTATGACCCATACATATGACAGCAATAAGCATACGGCAGATGGATTAAAGACCATGGTAAAGGGTACGTTTCTATCCGGCGAATCTTCCGGCGGAAGCAGTAACTCAGGAAATACGGACAGTTCTTCCGGTGGCGGCACGGTCATAGGGCCGGGAGCGGCCGCTGGGCCGGGAGCTGCTGCTAGCCCGGGGGCAGGATCGGAGTCCAATTCAGATTCAGGAAAAGCCAGCCTGGAAGGGCCGCAAGCTTCCATAACGCCTAAAAACCTTCCCATCGTCATGGAATACGGACCGGGAGCCAGCCTTACGGGGCCGTCCTCATCCGATACCAATACCAATACCAATACCACTGGAACGGTTTCAGGCAGCAGCGCCTATGTAAACATGATCATGAATGCGGCTGCCCAGTCAGGGGTGAACCCTTACGTCCTTGCAGCTATGATCATTCAGGAGCAGGGATCTTCAGGAACAGGCAAAAGCATTTCAGGAACAGAATCCGGTTACGAAGGATATTATAATTTTTTTAATATTGAAGCATATCAGTCAGGAACTATGACTGCGGTGCAAAGAGGCTTATGGTGGGCGTCTCAGTCCGGCAATTATGAAAGGCCATGGAATTCTCCTGAAAAATCAATTTTAGGCGGAGCTTTCTATTATGGTAATAACTATGTAAAAGTTGGGCAGGATACATTTTATCTGAAGAAGTTTAACGTGCAGGGGTCTAATTTATATAAACACCAGTATATGACCAATGTACAGGGAGCTGCATCAGAGGGTGCTGTTTATTCAAAAGCCTATAACAGTGATATGAAACAGACAGAGCTTGAATTTAAGATACCAATTTATAACAACATGCCTGATAACGCCTGCAGCCAGCCTACCGGCGACGGCAATCCAAACAATAAGCTGTCCGGTCTGAATGTGGAAGGATTTGTCATGACTCCCACCTTTAGCCGCGATACTCTTGCATATGATTTGATTGTGGATCCGGGAGTATCAAGCATCAATGTGAATGCAACCGCCCTCAGTTCTTTGGCATCTGTCAAAGGGACAGGCACAATCGCGCTTTCAAGCGGCAATAATGATATCAAGGTGACGATTACAGCTCAAAATGGAAGTGTCAGGGAATACGTCCTTCATGTGGTGCGCCAGAACAACGGCCCGACTTATTCCTCAGGCGCTGGCACCGGAACAGGCTCCGGCTCCGGCGGCAATGCTTCTTCCGGACCTGGCGGCAACATAGGTCCCGGAGTATCAAATCCTTCCGGTACGGATCATGCAGGAACACCGGGAGGGAGCAATGTGTCCATAGCTCCTGATGGTTCCACAGGCATTTCCGTCCAGACTTCCACGGGAGTCATAGCCCAGGGACCAGGAACTGAAATCAAAGTGACGGAAGCCGCCACAAGCAGTCCCCAGCAGACCCAGGCTCCGGCCGCCGGCCAGTCCTCCGCCTATGGAATAGGAGATATCAACGGGGATGGAAAAATAAACAGCCTGGATGTACTGAAGCTTCAGCGATACCTTTTGGGATTGGAAACCATACCGGAGAAGGGCAAGCTGGCAGCTGATTTAAATGGAGACGGCAAGGTGAATTCACAGGATCTTCTGCTTTTGCAGAAAAAAATCCTCGGACTTTAAAGTCCAACAGAAATAGGAGACAATATGAATAGGAAACTGAAAAAACTAACGGCCGGTCTGATTCTGGCCTGTGTGATTGCCATATCCTGTCCTGCCGGACGGCTGGTATCCTGGGCCGCAGATGCTAAGATCGCGTTTTCTGACCCATCGGTCATGGTGGGAAACGAAGTAACAGTAAGTATGAAAGTGACCAGTGACAGTGCCCTGGGTACGGCGGAAGTCATGCTGTCTTATGACCCGAATATATTGGAGTTTGTAAGCGGAACCAATGCAAATGGCGGCGCAGGAGCTATTAAGGTCCTGGGAACCATGGATTCTGCCAATCAGAAAACTTTTAGCTTTACCTTAAAGTTTAAGGCTTTGCAGGCAGGAAATACCCAGATCAACGTGACCTCCCAGGAAATCTATGATGTGGATTCCCAGACACTTTCTTTAAGCAAGCAGGGGAGTTCAACGGTCAAGGTCACATCTCCTGCCACATATTCAAAGGATGCAACGCTTAAATCATTAAAGATATCCCCAGGGACCCTGACTCCGGCGTTTTCTGCGTCTGTAGAAAGCTATACGGCAGAGGTTGATGCAAACACAGCGGATTTAGTAGTGAATGCGGTGGCAGCCAATGCAGGCGCCCATGTAGCACTTCAGGGAGAAAAGGGCTTAAAGCCCGGTGCAAACCAGGTAGTTATCAAGGTAACTGCAGAGGATGGGCAGACCGTTAAGAATTATACGATTCAGGTCAATAAAACAGAGGGAGAACAAACAGCCCCAACTACAGGCGGAAATACAGAAACCTCTGAGGCCGAATTCGGCGAAGCAGTGGTGACCATTAACGGAACCGATTACAGCATTGCTTCATCCTTTGATGAATCAACGCTTCCGGAAGGCTTTGAGTCTGAGACCTATTCCTATAAAGGAACAGAAGTCATGGCCGGAAAAGGACTGGAAAAAGACCTGCTTCTGCTTTATTTAAAGGATTCCGGAGGAAACGGCGGATTCTACATTTACAATGAAGGTTCAGATTCCTGGGCCCAGTTCGTACAGGTTGAGACCGTAGCAAAGGCCATTGTCATCATTCCTCTTGATAAGGATACGGTTGTGCCGGAAGGCTTCCGTGAACGGCAGGCCGATATCGACGGCGCGCGAGTGACCGGCTGGGTGGAAAACTCAGAGGCTGAGCCACAATATTGCCTTTTCTATGCAATGAACTGGAACGGAGAGAAACATTTCTACCGTTATGATATTTCTGAAAAGACCATTCAAAGATACTATGCTTCCGGAGTTTCCAATAGTAAGTATGTGGAAATGGCCAACACATATGATCAGCTGGCTAAGGATTACTACAGGCAGCTCTACCTTCTCATTGGAGTGAGCGTTGTAGCCCTTGGATTGCTTGTTACTGTGATCGTCCTTGCAAGAAAAGGAAACGGATCCGGCTGGGGCCGGCCAGGCAGCGGCAGATCTGGAAAAGGAAAAGAACAAGAACCGGAAGATAACCGGCTGTGGGCAGAGCCGGAGGAAGAAATTCCCACAAGCAAGATCAAACGATACAGCAGGGAAGAGTTTGACAGACAAAGCTCCCAAGCCGAAATGGATCCGGAATACCAGGAAGAAACCTTGGACGAGCCTCTTTATGCAGATGATTCAGAACAGGAAGTCCAGGATGAGGATGATTTCATCGAAGAAACCAGCCTGGAAGACTTTGAACGGGATCTTAAATCTTCCGGTGCGGAGAATTCCGGGAAACCAAGGGAAAAAGGCGGTTCAAGGCCTGTCAATAAGGAGCCGGATGACGTTGCGGAAACGGAAGATCCAGAAAAGGATGAAGACGACTTTGAGTTTTTGGACTTAGATGATTAAAGTACTTTAAACAATTGGAATGACTATGACGAAAGCACCTGAATGAAGGTGCTTTCGTTATTGGTTTTGATCATAAGGAAGGAACCTGCGGATTGTTTCGGACAGAGCACAGGATGCGTTTAAAAAGGGGAATGATACCTGATAATATTTTGTGTTGAAAAAGGCGATGGATTGTGCTATTATGTGTATAACAGGTATAACGAAAGATGGTGAAAATATGTTTCTACAAATTGATTTTAACAGTGATGAAGCGATTTACATTCAGCTTCGGAACCAGATAATCATAGGAATCGCCACTGAAAGTATAAGAGAAGGTGACCCCCTGCCTTCCGTGCGCCAGATGGCCGACAACATAGGGATTAATATGCATACGGTAAATAAGGCGTACTCTGTTCTGAAACAGGAAGGGTTTGTCAAGCTGGACCGCCGTAAAGGGGCCGTAGTATCGCTGGACGTGGATAAGATCCAGGTCCTTGATGAAATGCGCAAAGATTTAGGCGTTGTGCTTGCCAGAGGAGTCTGTAAGAATGTATCATGTGAAGAGGTTCACCAGCTGGTTGATGAGATATTCCAGTCGTTTTTAAGGGGCCAGGGGGAAGAGTGATTCACTGGATTGGAGGTTCTTTATGTTATGTGAGAAATGTAAAATTCGCGAAGCAAATATACAATATACAGAAGTTGTAAATGGAACGAAAAAAGAGCACCATTTTTGTGCCCAGTGTGCGAAAGAGATGGATTTTGGCGTGTATGCAGCTATTTTTGACGGGGAATTTCCCTTAGGAAAGCTGCTTTCCGGCCTTTTGGGAATAGAAGATAAGGATCAGGAGCCAGATAAGCTCCATCAGATCCTGTGTCCGACCTGCGGGACCGGTTACGATGAATTTGTAAGAGACAGCAGATTTGGCTGTGCAGATTGCTACAGTGTATTCGGTCCCCTTATGGAGGACAGTTTAAAACAGCTTCATGGAAATCTTGTCCACACGGGAAAAACACCGGTTTATCAGAGGCGGGACAGTATGGATCCGGCCGGCCAGGGGAACGGCCGCTCTGCGGGGGCGCCATTAGACCCGGAAACCGCTGCCAATTACGAGGAAATCTTTCAATGGGATGCCAAATTAAAGGAAGCCCTGCGATTTGAGGATTATGAAACGGCAGCCGTATGCCGCGACAAGATAAGAGAGCTGAAGAAAGGAAATGAGACAGATGCTTAGATGGTTTGAACAGAAGGACACTGGTCGGCCTGGAGTGATAAGCAGCCGGATCCGCCTGGTAAGAAACTGGCAGGACTATCAGTTTCCTTCAAAGCTTAATGAAAAAGAAAGCGATGAGATGGTCCGCAGGCTGGAGTTCGGCTTAAAGGATTTAGGCAGGGAAGAAGGCAGGAATTTTGAGTTTGCCATGCTTTCAGACTTGGAAGAGCTGGACCGGGTGGCCCTTAAAGAGCGGAGAACCCTTAATTCCGCGGCTGTTTTAAGTAAAAAGCCTGCCGGTATTTTTATCTCAGAGAATGAAGACACCGGCATCGTGCTTAACTGCGATGATCACATCCGGATCCAGCTTCTCCAGACGGGCCTTCATCTGGAGGAGCTTTGGGAAAGGGCAGATAAGATTGATGATTACATTAATGAACGGTTTGCTTATGCATTTGATGATCGTTACGGTTATCTCACCTCGTTTCCCACGAATATGGGAACCGGTTTAAGGGCATCGGTGGTGGTTCATCTTCCCATGCTGTCACAGGGAAAAAAGTTCCAGGGGCTTATCAGCGATATGGGCCGCTTCGGAGCTTCTGTCCGGGGCGTCCATGGGGAAAGGGACGAGAATTTCGGTTCCCTTTATGAGATATCAAACCAGAAAACCCTGGGGCAGACAGAGCGGGAAATTATTGATACAGTTACAAAGGCCGCGATACAGCTGACCAATCAGGAGCTTTCAGTGAGGAAGCTTTCTCTCCAGAGGCACAGGGACGAGAGAGAGGATGAAGTATACAAATCCTACGGGGTATTAAAATACTCCAGACGGCTGACTTCCAGGGATGCTATGATTTTCCTATCACAGATCATGGCAGGGCTGGCAGACGGCCTGATCCATACGGAGGAAGACTTTTCCGTCTACCGCTTGATGCTTGGAATCCAGCCGGCGAATCTGCAGAAGCTTTCAGACCGCCCATTAAGCAAGGAAGAACTGGATGGAGCCAGGGCGGAATTTATCCGGAAAGAATTGCCGGAACTATGACAGGAGGATTGCATTTATGATAGACAGATTTACAACAAAGGCCAGGACAGCCATTAATCTGGCCGTTCAGGCAGCGGAACGTCTCGGCCACAGCTATGTGGGAACGGAGCACTTATTAATCGGGCTTTTAGAAGAGGGCAGCGGAGTAGCTTCCAGGGTTCTGGAAGAAAATGGTGTTAAAGAGGAGAAGGTTTTAAACTTAATCAGCCAGCTAATCGCTCCTGACCAGGCAGTCCGGCTGAAAGAAGACAGCGGGTATACTCCGGGTGCCAGAAGGGTTCTGGAGAACAGCTACCGGGAAGCCGTGCGTTTTAAGGCAAATCTTATCGGTACGGAGCATTTGCTCATTTCCATAATCCGTGACAATGACTGCGTCGCTTCCAGGCTTTTAAATACCATAGGAATCAGCATTCAAAAGCTTTATATTGATGTGCTGTCAGCGATGGGAGAGGATGCTCCTGCCAATAAGGAAGAGCTTTTGAAATCACCAAAGTCAAAAGGCAGTACGCCGACTCTTGACAGTTACAGCAGAGATTTAACAGAGCTTGCAGTACAGGGAAAGCTTGATCCGGTCATCGGAAGAGAGTCGGAGATCAAGCGTCTGATCCAGATCCTGAGCCGGAGGACCAAGAATAATCCATGTCTCATCGGAGAGCCGGGAGTGGGGAAAACCGCAGTTGTGGAAGGTCTTGCTCAGATGATAGCAGATGGTGACGTGCCTGAGACCATTGAAGGCAAGAGGCTTCTGACCCTGGATTTATCCGGCATGGTGGCCGGTTCCAAATACAGAGGAGAATTTGAAGAGAGAATTAAAAAGGTAATTGCCGAGGTGATCGAAGATGGGGAAGTTCTTTTGTTCATCGATGAGATCCATACGATTATCGGTGCAGGAGGAGCGGAGGGAGCCATTGACGCCTCCAATATCTTAAAGCCCTCTCTGGCAAGAGGAGAATTGCAGCTGATCGGCGCCACCACCATTGAAGAGTACCGCAAATATATTGAAAAGGACTCTGCCCTGGAACGTCGTTTCCAGCCGGTTACGGTGGAGGAGCCATCGGAAGAGGCTGCTGTCGACATATTAAGAGGACTGAAAGGCCGGTATGAGGACCATCATAGGGTAACCATTACAGACGATGCCTTAAAGGCCGCTGTAAAGCTGTCTTCCAGGTATATCAATGACCGTTTCCTTCCGGATAAGGCCATTGATGTCATTGACGAAGCTTCTTCCAAGGTACGCCTTACCACATTTGTAGAGCCGGCTGAAATTAAGGAACTGGAAGCTGAGATCGAGCAGCTGGAAGATCAAAAGGAAGCCGCCATTAAAGCCGAAGCTTACGAAAAGGCAGGAGCCATTAAGAAGAAGCAGGAAAAGAAGCGGGAAAAGATAGAGAAGATCCGGGAACGCTGGCAAAAAGAAAAAACATCAAAGAACCTCATAGTCGATGAGGGAGAGATCGCTGATGTGGTATCCAGCTGGACCAAGATCCCCGTAAGAAAGCTGGAAGAGGGAGAGAGCGAACGCCTCCGCAATCTGGAAGCCATCTTACATGAGAGGGTGATCGGCCAGGAGGAAGCGGTTACTGCTGTTTCAAAGGCCATACGACGGGGGAGAGTGGGACTTAAAGATCCCAGGCGCCCCATTGGCTCCTTCCTGTTTTTAGGACCTACGGGTGTGGGAAAAACCGAGTTGTCCAAGGCCCTTTCCGAAGCCATGTTCGGTACGGACAATGCTTTGATCCGGGTAGACATGTCTGAGTATATGGAGAAGCACAGCGTTTCCAAGATGATCGGCTCGCCGCCAGGATATGTAGGCTATGATGAAGGCGGACAGCTCAGTGAAAAGGTCCGAAGAAATCCCTATTCCGTCATCTTGTTTGATGAGATCGAAAAGGCTCACCCTGATGTGTTCAATATTCTGCTTCAGGTACTGGACGACGGACATATTACAGATGCCCAGGGACGGAAGATTGATTTTAAGAATACCATCATCATCATGACCTCCAATGCAGGAGCGGAGAACATCATATCTCCCAAACGTCTGGGCTTTGGTGCAGCAGCGGATGAGAAGGCCGATTATAAGATCATGAAGGAACGGGTAATGGAAGAAGTAAAACGTCTGTTCAAGCCGGAATTCATTAACAGGATCGATGAGATCATTGTATTCCATACGTTAAATAAGATCCACATGAAGGATATTGTGACGATCATGATGAAGGATATTATGAAACGGACATCGGAACAGATGAGTATCACCCTGGACATCGGAGAGGATGCCAAGGAATACCTGATCAATAAGGGCTATGACCAGAAATACGGTGCTAGGCCGTTAAGGCGTACCATTCAGAACTGCCTGGAGGATAAACTGGCAGAAGAGATCTTAAATGGAACGATAAAGACAGGGGATGACGTAATTGTGACCGCAGGTGAGGACGGACTAAAATTTTCTGTCAGGGAGCTGGTAAAATAACTAGCCATTTGATATCAATTCGTGTATAATAGCTACAAGCGAGATCATTAGTTCATCGCCTTAAAAAAAGGATAAGTAAACAAAAATACTAGGAGGGCAAACCAATGCCGGTAATTGAAGAATTAATCCGCTCAGAGCAAGACGGGACGATCAGTTTTGGTAATTACAAATTAAAGACAAAGTCAAAATTACAGGATTTTGAACACGACGGTGATTTATATAAAGTAAAGACTTTTTACGAGATAACCAAGCTGGAAAGAAATGGCATGTTCGTATACGAATCCGTACCGGGAACCGCCGCCATGAATTTCACCGTATCCGATGATGGGGTGGGATTTTTAGTAGAAGGTGACAAGGATGCTCAGTTGACCGTTCAGCTGGCAGAGGATACCGAATATGAGGTATATGTGGATGATGCTGCCGCGGGCGGCATGAGAACCAATATGAGCGGAAAGCTGTCCATCAGCGTGGAACTGAATGAAGGAACACCTGTAGCAGTGAAGATCAAACGAAAATAACAGGATAAGAAGCTGGGTTCGGCTCTTTTATAAAGAGCCGGGCCCAGATTTTTTGTATGAGCAATGAGCCGGACGAATATGCCTGCATATTTCTCTGGTAAATAGGAGGAAATTCCCATGGCAAAGGGAAAGACAACCGCATTTTTCTGCAAGGAATGCGGATTTGAATCGGCAAAGTGGCTGGGACAGTGTCCGGCCTGTAAGGAATGGAATACGTTTGTGGAGGAGCCTTCCGGGAAAAAGGAGCCGGCTGCCAAGAGGGGAATCAGCGGAAAAGGGGACGGGACCGCCGGAAATCATTTTCTGAATGCCAAGCCCTCCCGTTTGTCTGACATTCATTTAGACGAGCAGGACCGGATGATGACCGGATATGAGGAACTGGACCGGGTTTTGGGCGGCGGAGTTGTCAAGGGCTCACTCGTGCTGGTAGGCGGTGATCCAGGCATTGGAAAATCTACGCTGCTTTTACAGGTCTGCCGCAATCTGGCGGCCGGCAGCAGGAAGGTGCTTTACATATCAGGAGAAGAATCCCTAAAACAGATCAAGCTGCGGGCAAACAGAATCGGGGAAGTGAAGGGGGATTTATTATTCCTTTGTGAAACCAGCCTGGAGCTGATTGAACGTGCAATAGAAGAGGAAAAGCCAGATGTGGTGATCATTGATTCCATACAGACTATGTTCCGGGAAGAAATCTCTTCCGCCCCGGGAAGTGTCAGCCAGGTAAGGGAATCCACCAATATCCTGATGCAGATCGCCAAGGGGGCGGGAATCGCCATATTTATCGTAGGTCATGTGACAAAAGAAGGCGTAGTGGCCGGTCCCAGAGTCTTAGAGCATATGGTTGATACGGTTTTGTATTTTGAAGGAGACAGAAGCGCTTCTTACCGGATCATCCGGGGAGTGAAGAACCGTTTTGGCTCCACCAATGAGATCGGCGTTTTTGAAATGGTTGAAAGCGGACTTTCAGAGGTGAAGAATCCTTCGGAATATATGCTCAGCGGAAGGCCGGAGGATGCCTCCGGTGCAGTGGTAGCCTGTTCCATGGAAGGTACCAGACCCATGCTATTGGAGGTTCAGGCCCTGGTCACCCCAACAGCTTTCGGTATGCCCAGGCGTACTGCGGCTGGTACGGATTATAACCGGGTGAATCTTTTGATGGCTGTTTTGGAGAAACGGTGCCATTATGACCTGTCCCATTTTGATGCTTATGTAAATATTACGGGCGGTCTGCGTATGAATGAGCCGGCATTGGATTTAGCAATTATGATGGCAATTGTGTCCAGCATGAAGGACAAGGCCGTGGACCCGAAAACCATTATTTTTGGGGAAGTGGGACTGGCAGGAGAGGTGCGGGCCGTGTCCATGGCACAGCAGAGAGTGAATGAGGCAAAGAAGCTGGGATTTAACACCTGCGTGCTGCCGGAAATTTCCCTGGGAAAGATGGGGAAAGTGGAAGGGATGCGGCTGATTGGAGCCACGAATGTAAGAGAGGCGATTGTTCGGGTTATGGGGTGAAGCCATTTATGGCTTCACCCTTATTTTATTAGAGATATATCGTTCCCGATCAGCATTTGAGAAATTTCCCGCGAAAACAGGAAAAATAACAGATGTACTTACCTTGCTCCGAAAGCGCCTGCAAGGCTATTTTTATATGCCTGCATGCTAGGTTAGTCACGGATGAAGATTTTTGTGAAAATCACTTTTACCGATAGGAGGATATTTGATTTCGTCCAGGAAATAGGCGGTATAAGCGGACGTACAATGGCTGCAGGAGTTAAAACAATGGACGTAATTTGTCTGCAGGTAGGAGTGATTATAGCTTAAATAGTATTTTTGCTTTACATACGCATACAAAATTTTGCAGGAATCTGCAACTTTTCGGTCTCCTGATTCGTCTAATATAATAAATACAAATGTTAGGAATAAATGTCAAATGATTTTTAGCAGCCTGGAGTTTATATTTAAATTTCTGCCGGTGTTTCTATTTTTTTATTTTGTGTGCCCGGATAGAGCAAAAAATATCTGCCTGCTTGCAGGAAGCTTGCTTTTTTATTTTTCTGGAGTTACAGACCATCCAGCTTATATGATGCTTTTGTTGTTATCTGTCTGCGTCAATTACTGCATTGGCAGGAAAATGGAACGATACAAATCTCGTTTCAGACGCAGGAAATGGCTTCGCCTGGGAATTGCCTACAACTTATTTTGGCTGATTCTGTTTAAATATTCCGGCTTTCTGATGGAACAGTTCAGTTTATTGCTTCAAATTGGAGGGCTGGAGAAAGCCGCCCTTTCGATTCCTCATCCGGCTCTTCCCCTGGGAATCAGCTTTTATACCTTCCAGGCCATTTCTTATCAGGCTGATGTGTATCGAAGGGAGGTGCCGCCAGAAAAATCATTTCTGGACTTTGCCCTGTATATGACCATGTTTCCACAGCTCATTTCCGGACCGATTGTGTCCTATGCTTCTCTCAGGAAGTTGATTAAGAAGCGGGTCCACACCCTGGAACAAGTGGAAGAAGGACTCCGGGAATTTACAATCGGACTTGGATTGAAAGTGCTGCTTTCAAACCAGATCGGCGGACTGTGGAGCCAGATCGGAGCAGTAGGTTATGAAAGTATTTCAACGCCTCTTGCATGGATGGGGTTGGCAGCTTTCAGCCTTCGGCTGTATTTTGATTTCTATGGTTATTCCCTGATGGCCAGGGGACTGGGAAGAGTGCTTGGATTTCCCCTTCCCCATAACTTCAACCATCCCTATATGGCTCTGACCATGACAGATTTTTGGCGCAGATGGCATATGACTCTGGGCGGCTGGTTTCGGAATTATGTCTATATTCCGCTGGGCGGAAACCGTGAGGGATCCTTTAAAACCTTTCGAAACATGCTTGCCGTATGGCTCCTTACCGGATTGTGGCACGGAACAAGCCCCAATTTTCTCTTATGGGGAATTGTATTGTTTGCGCTGATTTCATTGGAGAAGCTGGGACTGGGAAAACTGCTGGAACGCTGGAGAGTTGCAGGACATGTGTATATGCTGTTTGCAATTCCTCTTACGTGGATGTTATTTGCAATAACGGATTTTTCACAGTTGGGAATTTACATTCAGCGGCTGTTCCCCTTACTGGCGCCTGCCGGGAAATATACATATTTTGCCGGAGATTTCCTGAAATACGGAAGGAGCTACGGACTGTCCCTATGCGCTGGACTCATTTTCATGACAGGTCTTCCGCGAAGACTGTATGACAGAAAACGGGAAAGCCTATGTACGGCAATCGCCCTTTTGATCATATTCTGGCTGTGTGTCTATTGTATGAAAATGGGGGCAAATGATCCGTTTATGTATTTCAATTTTTAGATTGTGAGGAAAAAGCGATGAGAAAATACTGGTTTACCCTTCTTTTGACCATCAGTCTGGTACTGATTGCCGTTCTGCATGCATCAGCTGGAAGCATGGATCAGTTAACAGCCCTGCGGTTGAACCCGGCAGGAAGCAAATGGTTGCATGAGGACAGTATAGACACAACTAATAGTATAGACACAAATGATAGTATAGATATAACTGATAGTTTAGATGAAACTGATAGTTTAGATGAAACTGATAGTTTAGACGAATCTGATAGTTTAGACATAACTGATAATATAGATACAACTAATAGTATAGCCGAAACTGACAATTCAGATGAAACTGAAGGTTCAGGCAAAACTGCTGATGAGAGCGCAATAGACGGTGCAAGCAAAGCAAGTGGTGCAGATGTAACGGAAAGTTCGAGCGGGGCAAATGATAGGAATGCAGAATTTGCGCCGTCTGCCATATTGCTGCAGCCAGGACAAAGGCCCAAGCCGCCGGAAAATTTCGAAGGCGTACTTTTTGTTGGAGATTCCAGAACCATGGGACTTTCCGAGTATGGAGATTTGGGGAATGCCTCGGTATTTGCCAACTCCGGCATGAGCGTATTCAATGTATTAACTGCCCGCGTTTCATCAGGGGGTGAGAAACTAACTCTGGATGAAGTACTTTCAAGCAAACAATACCAGATGATTTACCTGATGCTGGGTATCAACGAACTGGGCTATGATATGTCCCAGACTATAAAACAATATAAAGCAGTTTTGGACAAAATCAAAGAAATGCAGCCAGAAGCAATCCTGGTCCTGGAAGCAAATCTCCACATAACCAGTGAAAAATCAGAGAAAAGTCCTGTTTACAGTAACAGTAAAATCAATAGGCTGAATCAGGAAATACAGAAGATAGCGGAAGAGAACAGCTGCTATTATATTGATGTTAATAAAATATTTGACGATGACGGAGGCAGCTTGAATCAGGCATACACAACAGACGGTTCCCATGTACTAGGAAAATATTATGCTGAGTGGGTAAAATGGCTGAAGGAAGAAATAGTTTAACCTCATCAAGTAAGTCCCCACCCACCACTTCAATGCCGGAAAGGCATAAGTGGTGGGTGGGGACTTACTTGTGCCCGGTAAACCGGAGCATGCTGTGAGCAAGCGACGAAGCAGATTGCGAATATCCGACTGACTGTTAAGTTGAATGCTTTTATTACGAAGGAGTACAAAAGTGAAAGCGCGGCTGAATTATAATAATGTTACCTTTGGGTATAATGGGAATAAAATATAACAAGGGTATAACAAGGAGCGGAATTTATGAGAGGATATTTGTCCATCGGAATATTTTTCTTAGGAATAATTTTGGCTGTTTATATTGGCTATTGGACTCTGTTCATTAAACCCATTATGGTTTGTGTTTCAGCATCTAAGGCTGGGGTGCTTACTGCAGCGATGACGAAAGCAACAATAATTAAGTGTATCGCTTCATGGCTGGTTGCGGGAGTGATCTTCGGATTGGGGTATATCGCTGCAATGATTGTGAGTCACAAATAATTTAAGACGTTGTATTGGAGGAAAAACGATGTTGAACGAAGAAGTGCAGGCATGGGTAGATTTGGGGTTTTCGGAGGAAGAAGCAGTTGATCTGGCTAATGCAATGAAAGCCAGATACGATGATGTTGAAATTATAGATGATGACTCTATCGCTTCTTATACTGATTCAATCGAGAAGAATATGTCATAAAGCAATATATAAAGCAAATAGGACGAGTATCATAATGCAAATGTAATGCTTACGCCGGCATCAGGTATATACGGAAAAAAACACTTGCATGAAACTTTGGTATATGCTATTCTTAATGAAACGAGCGGTGTGAATCACGTAAGACCAGTTGATTCACGCCGCTCGTTTTTTTTATGCAATTTTTTATATGAAAAGGACAGAACTAAAATGGAACCTATTGAAAATGCCGTCCCACAAAATCAAATAACGGCGACTGTGGGAAGGCTATCGTACAAAATGTCGTTATATCTGAAGCTTCCCATGATTTACGTACAAAGGAGGAACATCCCGCATGATTAAGAAACTCGCAAAGTCAATCAGGCAATACAAAAAAGCGTCAATCCTATCGCCTGTATTTATGGCATTTGAAGTAACTATGGAGGTTTTGATTCCATTTTTAATGGCTAATTTAATCGACCTTGGCATCACTGGCGGCAACATGGATTATATTGTTAAAATGAGTATTGTCCTCTTTTTGGCTGCCTTACTATCACTTGGATTTGGCATTATGAGCGGCATCTTCGCCGCGACCGCGTCGGCAGGTTTTGCCGGGAATTTACGGCATGATATGTATCGCAACGTACAGAATTTTTCATTCTCGAATATTGATAAATTCTCCACCGCGAGCCTTGTTACCCGCTTGACCACCGATGTCACCAATCTGCAGAACGCCTATCAAATGATTATTCGTCAGGCGGTACGCGCACCGTTAATGATTATTTTAGCGCTTAGTATGTCTTTTCGTGTGAACGCGAAGATTTCGCTTATATTTTTAGGCGCAATTCCGGTTTTGGGTCTTGGATTATTCTTCATTCATTCAAGCGTACACCCGATCTTTACACGCGCCTTTAAAAGATATGACAAACTCAACAGCGTTGTTCAGGAAAACCTGCATGGTATCCGTGTGGTGAAATCTTATGTCCGTGAAGAAATGGAAAAGGAAAAATTTGAAGCAATCTCAAACGATATTTATACGGATTTCACGAAAGCGCAAAAAAGGGTAGCCTTCAACGCACCACTGATTCAGCTTTGCGTAAATGCCTGCATGATACTGATTGCGTGGATCGGTGCAAAGCTGATTGTAGGCGGCACAATGTCTACCGGTGAGTTGATGAGCATTATTGCCTACACCATGCAAATATTGATGAGCTTAAACTTGCTCTCGATGGTTTTTGTAATGATTATCATTTCCCGGGTTTCCGCTGAAAGAATCGTCCAGGTGTTGGAGGAGGAATCTGACCTTAAGAATCCAGAGCATCCTGTTATGGCTGTAAAAGACGGCGGAATTGTATTCAAAAACGTAAGCTTTAGCTATAGGAACGATGAAAGCAGGCCTTGTTTATGCGGGGTGGATCTTGAAATTTCTTCGGGTGAAACCATAGGGATTATCGGCGGCACCGGCAGCTCCAAAACGAGCTTTGTGCAGCTTATTCCAAGGCTCTATGATGTAACTACGGGGGCTGTGCTGATCGGGGGTGTGGATGTGCGCAATTATGACATCGAAGCGCTCCGAAGTGAGGTAGCGGTGGTTCTTCAAAAGAATCTGCTGTTTTCCGGAAGTATCAAAGATAACCTGCGTTGGGGAGATGCGGATGCGGATGACGAGGAAATCCGGCGCGTCAGCCGCCTTGCGCAAGCGGATGATTTTGTTATATCCTTCATCGATGGCTACGACACCTATATCGAACAGGGCGGCACGAATGTTTCCGGCGGTCAAAAACAGCGCCTTTGCATCGCACGGGCGCTGCTCAAAAAGCCGAAAATACTTATCTTGGACGATTCTACCAGCGCGGTGGACACCAAAACCGATTCATTGATCCGAAAAGCACTCAAGGAAGAAATTCCAAATACCACCAAGCTGATTATAGCGCAACGAATTTCCTCCATTCAGGATGCCGACAGAATTATTGTTATGGACGGCGGCCTGATAAATGCCGTCGGAACGCATGATGAGCTGCTCAGCAGCAATCAGATATACAAAGAAGTCTACAATTCGCAAATTCAGGGAGGAGGCGATTTTGATGCAGAAAAATAGTACCGTAAAACGCCTGATGAAGACAATCACAGGCAAGTATAAAGTTTCGTTGATTTTTGTATTTCTTTTCATTATTATCAGCGCACTTTCCACTGTTATTGGTTCAATGTTTATTCAAAGGCTGGTGGATGATTATATCTCCCCGCTTCTTTTAAGCGACAATCCCATATTTTCCGGGCTTCTCAAAGCGATTCTTATCATGGGAACCATTTATCTCATCGGCGTTGCGGCCACGCTGCTGTATAACCGTATGATGGTTACTGTTGCGCAGGGGGTGCTCAAAAAAGTCCGCGACGATATGTTTTCGCATATGCAATCGCTGCCTATAGGGTATTTCGACACACATACACATGGCGATATCATGTCCCGTTATACCAATGACACGGATACGCTTCGGGAAATGATTTCGCAGAGCCTTCCGCAGGCGCTTTCTTCTATCGTCACGGTTGTTACAGTGGCAGCGGCCATGCTGGCGCTCAGCATTCCCCTCAGCCTTTTGGTTTTTACCTGTGTTGCAGTCATGCTTTTTATTGTAAAGAAGGTAGGAGGAAGGGCAGCGGGGCATTTCATCAAACAGCAAAAGCTCATTGGCGGCCTGAACGGCTATATTGAAGAAATGATAAACGGTCAAAAAGTTGTTAAGGTGTTCTGCCATGAAGAGGCGGCATTAAGAAAATTTGACGAGAAGAATGAAGAATTAAAACAGCAAGTAATAAAAGCCAACCGCCTTACGAATATACTTTTGCCAATCACAATGAACATCGGTGCGCTGCAATATGTACTGATTGCACTTGTTGGCGGCGCTTTGGCGCTGGGCGGCGTTGGTGGCATGACACTTGGAACCATCGCTGCATTTCTAACTCTTTCAAAGAGTTTCAGTGCGCCAATCGGACAAGTATCCACGCAAATCAATGCTGTTATCACAGCCCTCGCGGGTGCGGAACGGATTTTCAACCTAATGGATGAACAGCCTGAAACAGACGCTGGCTATGTCACGTTGGTCAACGCAAAATACGTAAACGGTGACCTTACGGAGTGTGCAGAAAATTCCCGGCTATGGGCATGGAAACATCCTCATGGGGACGGAAGCCTTACATATACGGAGGTTAAGGGCGATGTTCGGTTTTTTGACGTTGATTTCGGATACAGCAGCGGCAAGACGGTATTGCACGATATTTCTATTTACGCGAAACCCGGACAGAAAATAGCCTTTGTCGGCGCAACAGGCGCAGGAAAAACCACCATCACTAATCTGATCAACCGTTTTTATGATATCTCGGACGGTAAAATCCGGTTTGACGGCATTAATATCAACAAAATCAAGAAAAATGACCTGCGGCGCTCGCTTGGAGTTGTATTACAAGATACCCATTTGTTCACAGGCACCATTTCTGACAATATCCGATATGGGAAACTGGATGCAACTGAGGAAGAAATCATGCATGCGGCACAGCTTGCAAACGCGCACGACTTTATCATGCGTTTGCCGGATGGCTACAATACGGTGATTGCGGGGGACGGAGGACATCTTTCAGGCGGTCAGCGTCAGCTTCTTGCCATTGCGCGCGCCGCTGTAGCCGATCCACCTGTCATGATTTTGGACGAAGCAACCTCAAGCATCGACACTCGCACGGAAGCAATTGTTCAAAAAGGTATGGATGGCTTAATGGCAGGACGAACAGTATTTGTCATTGCCCATAGGCTGTCTACAGTCAAAAACTCCAACGCCATTATGGTTATGGATCAGGGGCGGATTATTGAACGCGGCGACCATGACGAGCTTATAGAAGAAAAGGGGAAATATTATCAGCTATATACCGGTGCGTTTGCAGAATAATATCAAATATAATGCGGGGGCCGCCAGTCATCTGGCGGCTCCGGCGCTTAGGTCCGATTTGGCTATTTGCAGAGCGGTTATACAGAGCATTTCATCTATGGTAGTAAAAAAGACCGCTTATTAAAAAAGAACTTGACATATTGTTCTTATTGAGATATAATCCTAATTAGAAATAAGTACTATGATGAGGTTAGCTTTATGATTAGACGTAATACCATTCAATGCGCGTTAGTCCTTGAGACCGTAAATAAGCTGAAGTGTCACGCGACCGCAGACCAGATATATGATGCGCTTGTTAAGGAACACCCAAATATCAGCAGAGGGACAGTGTATCGGAACCTGCAGCGGCTATGCGAAATGGGCGATATACGAAAAAGGGAGATTCCCGGCGGGGCTGACCGTTACGACCATCTTTGCGGCGATCATTATCATGCAAGATGCGTAAAGTGCGGCCGTGTTTTTGATGTGGACATGGAATATATAGCAGATATGGAGAAATCTATCAAGGATACCCATGGGTTCGAATTTACCGGGCACGATATCGTTTTCAAGGGTATCTGCTCTGAATGCAAAAGCAATCCATTAGAATAACCGCAGATATCTCGGTAAAGTATTGTTTAGTGCGCATACGGGAGCATAGAAATACCCCGTAAATAATATAGATAAGGAGAATAACTATGAGAAGTATTACAACATTAGACCTGCAGTACGCACACAGATTCTTTGGATTCAAAGGCGAAGCACAATATTTGCACGGTCACACCGGCATCCTGACGATTGAGGTCGAAGATTCTGTTAATTCCGGCGTCAATATGGTTTTCCCTTGCAATGAAATTCAGAAGACAGCATGGGAAGTCCTGAAAAACTTCGATCATGCGCTGGTCCTGCGGGAAGACGATCCCCTGTTGCCTGCAATCCTCGATGTTTACGAAAAGCAGGGCATTAAGGACGGTGCACCGACCAATAAAATGAAGGGCCCCGCTTTCAAGACAGCGCTTGCAACCGCATATCCGGAGTGCCGTTTGGTTGTGACCAAAGAGACCATGACCGTTGAAGGTATGATCAAGATTGTTTATGATCTGCTGAAGGATAAGCTGAACATTGCCAAGATTACATTTACCAGCGGTGTTAATGCGGCTTCCGAAGAATTTGAGACTAAAAACAAAATTGACCGTTGCCCGTTGTGTGGTATTGCCTTAAATGAAAACGGCGTATGTCCAAAGTGCGGATATAAAAAGTAATTTAACTGGAATTTTATAAGAATGAAAAGTACTTCCTTGATCCGTATCTGAGTGAGTATCGCAAAAATTTATACCACAGCATGTATAATAGCGGCATAGTACTTCATTAACGGCCTGTAAAAACTGATGAAGTACTAAGATTTCTAGCGATTTAAATACATATTTGCAACGCAGCCTTAACTTAGAGATAACAAAGATAATCTCCAACAACATATAACAGCCGGCAGACGCTCTCCTTGAATATCTGCCGGCTGTTCCTGTTTTGATAAAACTGTCTGTGGTCCTGCTGTTTAAGTGTGATACCATTCTTTATGCGAACACTGGGCTTGCCTTATGGTGAGTTTTTTTAGAAACTTTGACAATGATACAGAATGCCTTTTGAATGTACCTCCGGGCACAGTTGGGCACAAGAATAAAAAAAAGAAGCTCTGAAACCCTTATGAATAAAGGAATCAAAGCAACAAAAAGCAGGGGAAGAGGGGCTCGAACCCCCATTTACGGTTTTGGAGACCGTTGCTCTACCATTGAACTATTCCCCTATGGGTCGGCATTTTAACTCTGCCTGAGCACTTAGAGAGTATAGCATAGAAGTTTTTAAATTGCAACAGTTTTTAGTAAAAAATAAAAAATTAATTCTGCTGTTATTGAATCCCTGTTTGTGGTAAAATATGATAGAAAAGGAAGTCCATGGACAGGAGTCAAGTTTCATGGGCTTGGTTTGGCGTTTTATATGAAAATCATAAGGTAAAACCGTGAAATTGAATTAGAATGAAAAGTATCATTGATAATCATTCCCAAAATAAAACTTGTCTCATCAAAAATATGCTTATCTACAAAGCTTTCCCTCAGAGATAATTACAGGATATGCACAAAAAAAGGCCATATAATCGTATATGAAACATAATTTGACAAATCATGTCAAACATGATATATATATTCTATAACTTTTTCTTCACTTTAAAAAGGAGTTGTGATTATGAAACAGTTTAAGATTATGTTGCCGAATGTTGCCGAGGCGAAGAATTTTGTTGCTGCTGCTGCTAAATGTGATTTTGACATAGACGTGTATTACAATAGAGTAACCATTGACGCAAAGTCTATATTAGGAGTATTGAGTTTAGATTTGACACAGGTTTTGACCGTTGAATTTAACGGGGAAGATGCAGAGTTTGAGGCATTTCTGGCGGCGAAAGCTCCAGGTAAATGTTCAGCAGCATAAACAGATGCAACGGAAAGAGGGAATTGTATGCCGTACGGCCTGCAGTTCCCTTTTTTTATTCATGGGAAAATGCTTCGCGGCAGTTGCACACTCTTTATATTTAGCTGAAAAAGAAAAGAACGGGAAAGAAAAGGAAGGAGGGGACGCCGGAGTGGAGGAGACAGAGAAAAAGATCCTGAAAATATCTGTCAGGAATTTAGTTGAGCTTGTTCTGCGCTCCGGCGACTTAGATAACCGGCGGACCGGAGGGGCTGAAAAGACCGCCATGCAGGAAGGGAGCCGGATACACAGGAAGATCCAGCGCCGCATGGGTGCAGACTACCGGGCGGAAGTGGTATTAAAGCATGAGATAGAAGTGGATCAGTTTCAAATTCTGGTGGAGGGGCGGGCCGATGGCATCATTGATAAACCGGAAGGGGTGACCATTGATGAAATCAAAGGCATGTATATGGATTTGTCCTATTTATCAGAGCCTATTGAAGTACATTTAGCCCAGGCCATGTGCTATGGGTATTTTTACTGTTATGACCACGGGCTGAATGGGGCCGTCATGCAGATGACCTACTGCAACATTGAAACAGAGGAAATACGGCGTTTTCAAGTGGAAAAATCCTTTGAGGAACTGGAAAGCTGGTTTCAGGGTCTGATTCACGAGTACATTAAATGGGCAAGATATTTATATAACCATGGAATAAGAAGAGATGAGTCCATAAAGGAGCTTTCCTTTCCCTATCCCTACCGGAAAGGGCAGAGGGAGCTTGTGGTAGCCGTTTACCGGAGTATTTCCAGAAAGAAGAATCTTTTTATCCAGGCGCCTACGGGAATCGGAAAGACCCTTTCCACCGTTTATCCGTCCATAAAGGCCATTGGGGAAGGGCTTGGAGATAAATTATTTTATCTGACTGCAAAAACCATAACCAGAGGCGTGGCGGAAGAAGCTTTTGATATTTTGCGGGAGCATGGGCTGTATTTAAACTCAGTGACTATTACGGCAAAGGAAAAACTGTGCTTCCTTGAAAAACCGGAATGCAACCCGGATGCCTGTCCTTATGCCAAGGGCCATTTTGACCGGGTGGGTGATGCGGTATATGATATTATCCACAAGGAAGCCGGAATCACCAGAGAAACAGTACTTCGTTATGCAGAGGAATATCAGGTATGCCCATTTGAATTCTGCCTGGATATCAGCAACTGGGTGGATTCCATTATCTGTGATTATAATTATGTATTTGACCCGAATGTCCGTTTGAAACGGTATTTTTCCGAAGGCATCGCCGGAGATTACCTGTTTTTGACAGACGAGGCCCATAACCTTGTTCCAAGAGCCAGGGAAATGTACAGCGCAACTGTCTATAAGGAGGACTTTCTTCTTATTAAAAAGATTTTGAAATCCATGAGCCCAAAGCTTGTCCGGATGCTGGAGCGGTGCAACAAAGAGCTTCTGGAAATGAAACGGGAATGTGAGGAGTTTCAGATCCTGGAAGACATCCGGTTTTTTATGACCGGTGTCATGACACTTTTCGGGGAAATGGAAAAGTTTATGGAAAGCGGCGAGGAATTTAAAGACCGGGACCTGGTTCTGGATTTCTATTTTAAACTGCGGGATCTTTTAAATATCTATGACCGTCTGGATGAGAATTACCGGATCTATACAGAGCTTTTGTCTGACGGACGCTTTATGCTCCGGCTGTTTTGCGTAAATCCGGCGAAAAACTTAAAAGAGTGTCTGGACAAGGGAAACAGTACCGTGTTCTTTTCTGCCACATTGCTCCCGGTGCGGTATTATAAGGAACTTCTAAGCGGTGACCAGGAAGAATATGCAGTATATGCCCAGTCTCCCTTTGATCAGGAGAAACGTTTACTCCTTGTCGCTTCTGATGTCAGCAGCCGCTATACCAGAAGAAACCGCCGGGAGTACCAGAAGGTAGTGGATTATATGCGAAGAATCGTGTCAGCCCGAAAAGGAAACTACATGGTGTTTCTGCCGTCATACCAGTATTTAAAGGCAGTAGAGGCAATTCTTGAGGAAACAGAAGGACTGGAGCAGGAGTTTGCCTACATGTCCCAGGCCTCTCACATGAGCGAACAGGAGAGGGAGGAGTTTTTAAAGGAATTTTCAGAGGACCGGAAGGATTCTTTTGTGGCCCTTTGCGTTATGGGCGGCGTATTTTCAGAAGGAATTGATTTAAAGGAAGGACGTCTGATCGGAGCCATCATCGTTGGCACCGGACTTCCCATGGTCTGTACGGAGCAGGAGATCTTAAAGGGGTATTTCGATTCCAGGGAGCAGAACGGATTTGATTATGCCTACCAGTATCCGGGGATGAATAAGGTCATGCAGGCAGCAGGAAGGGTAATCCGTACGGTCCGGGATGAGGGAGTTATCGCGTTGCTTGATGAACGTTTTATAAAAACGGATTATCAGGCCCTGTTTCCAAGGGAATGGGAAGGGTATTATGAAGTGAAGCTAAAAAATGTGGATGAAGTGGTCCAGAACTTTTGGACCGGGCGAAAGTAAAAGCTGCCGCCCCAAAGGGGGCGGCAGCGGAAAACCAGCCATTACCGGTTAAAGCATGTCCATGAACTGTTTGGAAGCCTGGGAAACGGGTAAGTTCTCATTATAAGCTACGACCATCTGACGGGTAGGAAGCTTTTCCGAAAGCTTTACCTGGAATAAGTCCCTGTCATTCTCAGGAATGCAGAAATCCGGAACAAATGCGATCCCCAGGCCGATGCGGGCTAAGTCGATCAAAAGATCGTTGCTGCTCAGTTCGATTTCAGGGACCAGATCAAGCTGTTCCTTTTGGAACATGTGATGAAGGAACTCGCTGGTCGTACTTTTTCTTTCCAGCATCAGAATGGGATAGGTCTGGAGAGTCCCAAGGCTTACGGTCTGTCCCTTCAAAGGAAAATATTCCTGATTGGCGACAAATACATCGGAGAATTCGTTGATGACCCGGGTATTCTGGGAGCTTAAAAGCCCTGAGTTGGGATAATTGGTAATAATAAAATCAACCTGCCCGCTTTCCAGAAGATGAGCGCATTCAATAGAAGTCTGGTTGGTAACCTTGATGTGTACATTGGGGTAGGTTTTATGAAATTTATTTAAATATGGAACAAGGTAGTAGCGGCAAATGGTGTCGCTGGCACCGATCCGCAGCTGGCCGCCGTTTAAGGTATTGGCCTCCAGCAGCTGGTTTTCTCCCTTTTGAATCAGATTAATGGCTGGTTCTATGTGCTTTAGGAGGATGTCTCCTTCCGGAGTAAGCTGGACCTTTTTCGTACTTCGGACGAAAAGGGTCTGGTTCAGCTTTTTCTCCAGCACCTTGATGGACTGGCTGACTGCCGACTGGGAGATGAAAAGCTGTTTGGATGCCTCCGAAAAGCTTAAGGTGGTGGCAACGTGGTAAAAGACTTTATAAAGTTCATAATTAATATCCATTATTAGTCCTCCTTATAAACATATGGATATTCTATCATGGATCTGATTGGTTTGTAAAGGCGTTTGACAAATTTCCTGGGGTGCGGTATAGTACGGGCACAGGAGCCAGGATATGAAAAAGAGAAGGAGCGGAATAAGAGTATGCATGATGATTTTTACCAGATGTATCTGGAAGAGATGGGACATATCCCTCCCTGTAGCAGGGAGGAGCAGGAAGACCTTTTAAAGGAAGCAGCAGAGGGCAGAAAAGAAGCGAAAAAAAGGCTTGTTGAAGGAAACTTACGGGCTGCCCTGGAATATGCCAGGGAATATGACGGCAGGGGCGTTCTTATGACAGATCTGGTCCAGGAAGCCAATATGGCACTCATGATGGCTGTGGAGGAGTATGTCCAGTCAGAAGACAGACCGGAGTTTGACAGCTTTAAAAACCAGAGAATCAAGGAAGCCCTTGATGCTGCTGTGGAGGAACAGCAGTTTGCAAAGCAGACAGGAGAAGAGCTGGCTGCCCGGGTGAATGTGCTTCAGCGGATAGCCCAGCTTCTTGCAGGGGAACTGGGACGGGAGGCAACGGTAGAAGAGCTGGCAGACAAGATGAAGATGACCGTGGAAGAAATAAAGGGAATTATGAAGATTGCAATGGATGCCATGAGCTTGAATGCTGAAACCATGGATTTAGAAGCCCTGGCAGAAGTGGAGGGCATCGAAATCACTGGGGATGAAGAGGCTGATGATTACGATTACGAAGAATAAGAGACTGGGAGAGATGAGATGAAGATATATCTGATGCGCCACGGACAGACAGACTGGAACATTCAGGGAAAAATCCAGGGGAGCCACGATATTCCCCTTAATGAAACGGGCCGAAGGCAGGCGGAGCTGCTGGCAAAGGGCATGGATTCCCGCCCGGTTTCCAGGATTTTTTCCAGCACCTTAACCCGTGCCATGGAAACCGCCGAAAAGATCAAAAGCAGGCAAAAGGTGGAAATCTGTTCCATGCCCCAGCTTATTGAAGTGGAATTTGGCAAATGGGAAGGCATGACGTGGGATGAGATCATGGAAGCGTATCCAGAGGAATACAAACGGTGGGCTTTATGCCCTGACGAAGCATCCCCTCCAGGCGGGGAAAACCGGGACCAGGTTTTAAGCCGCTGTGTGTGGGCGGTCAGGGAAATATTAAGGATCACCGGAGGCAGGGAGGATGTTGCGATTGTATCCCACGGCGCCACCATCGCCTATCTTGTCTCCTATATGATGCGCAATCATCCGGAGGTAGAAAGCATTATTGTAGAAAATGCAAGCATCACAACGGTTAATTACAGTCCGCTGACGGAAGATTTCATGCTGCTGGAGATGAACGATACTTCCCATATGGAGGAATAAAAAAAGCCCCTTTGAAAAAGGGGAAGAATAGAAGGAGCAAGGAAGCCTTTTGGCATCCTTGCTTCTCTTGAACCAGTACTTAATCAAATAGTGTTTCTATGAGGATTTTCACCATGGAAGGGGTGGTGCGGATATAAAGCATATCCCTTCCAGCACAGCGCAGAGAGGTCTGCATAAGAACCTCCATTGGAGCGGAATCGTCAAAGATGCTGACCATGTTGGCACATGATTCCACAATGGAGTTAAGCTGCCCGGCTTTTTCAATGAACTTTTCAATGTGTACTTCTTTAAGCTGCAGGCATACCTCCAGATAGGGACTTTGTTCCTCTTTCTTTAAGCAGGCGTTTTCAAATGAATATTTTTGGGATAAGTCCTTTAATTGCTGATGAAGATCCATAAATCTAGCACTCCTTTATTAAAAAAAATCTTTTATTACTATAGTTCAAATTTTTCAAATTTTCAAGTATTTTTATAAAAAATGTCGAATTTTGTCAAATTGCGTCGAAGTGGTAGGAGACCAGATGAAACATAAGGCTGGATAATGATTTTCTTCTGCCGATGGCATCAATGATATTAACTGTACTGATTAATAACATAAGATATATTAATTTCTCTAATCTATATAACTTGTGGTATGATTAATACACGAGAATAACAGGGAAAATCCTGTCCTGATAAACCATGGGGAGTTTTTGCAAGGAGGAAAATATGAGTGTAAGAAGAGTGTATGTTGAGAAAAAAACGGCCTATGCCGTTAAGGCGATGGAATTAAGAGAAGAAATCGCAGGCTATCTTGGTATCAATACGGTGACTGGTGTGAGGGTGCTGATCCGCTATGATGTGGAGGCTCTGTCCGACGAAGTCTATGGATTGGCTCTTACCGCTGTTTTTTCAGAGCCCCCTGTTGATGAGGTTTATGAAGAGGCTTTCCCGAAAAAGGAAGGGGATGTGGTTTTTACCGTAGAGTACTTACCGGGCCAATTTGACCAGCGGGCTGATTCCGCAGAGCAGTGCGTCAAGCTGCTGAAAGAAGATGAAGAGCCTGTGATCCGGTCTGCAACCACCTATGTGATTTCCGGAGTACTTACAGAAGCCCAGATTGCCGAAATCAAATCCTACTGCATCAACCCCGTGGATTCCAGAGAAGCAGAGGAAAGAAAGCCGGAGACACTTGCCTCAATGTTTGATACTCCTGCAGATGTGATTATTTTTGATGGTTTTACGGATCTTGCAGAAGATGCATTAAGGGAATTATATGAGTCCTTAAATCTGGCTATGACCTTTAAGGATTTTCTTCATATCCGGAATTACTATAAGGAAGAAGAACAAAGAGACCCGTCAATGACAGAGATAAGGGTCCTTGATACCTATTGGTCGGATCACTGCCGCCACACTACCTTCCAGACGGAATTAAAGGATGTTACATTTCGTTCGGGAGATTACCGCAAGCCCATTGAGGATACCTACAGGCAGTACCTGGCAGACCGGGAAGTGGTCTTAAAGGGAAAAGACGGCAAGTTTGTGTGCCTTATGGATCTGGCTCTCCTGGCGATGAAGAAGCTTCGCATGGAGGGAAAAGTGGAGGATTTGGAAGTATCTGATGAGATCAACGCCTGCAGCATTGTAGTCCCGGTCCTGATTGACGGTGTAGAAGAGGAATGGCTGGTGAATTTCAAAAATGAAACCCACAATCATCCTACGGAAATCGAGCCCTTTGGCGGTGCGGCCACCTGTCTTGGAGGAGCGATCCGTGACCCTCTTTCCGGACGCACTTACGTATACCAGGCCATGAGGGTAACAGGAGCAGCTGACCCTACAAGGCCTTTGAGCGAAACATTAAAAGGAAAACTGCCTCAGAGAAAGATCGTAACTGGAGCAGCTGACGGCTACAGCTCCTACGGAAACCAGATCGGGCTGGCAACCGGATATGTAAAGGAGATTTACCATCCGGATTATGTTGCAAAGAGAATGGAAATAGGCGCTGTCATAGGTGCTGCTCCAAGAAAAAATGTCATCCGGGAGACTTCGGACCCGGGAGACTTAATCATTCTCCTTGGGGGCCGTACCGGACGGGACGGCTGCGGAGGAGCCACCGGCTCCTCCAAGGTCCATACGGAAGCCTCCATTGAGACTTGCGGAGCAGAGGTCCAGAAGGGGAACGCGCCCACGGAACGAAAGATACAGCGTTTGTTCCGAAGAGAAGAAGTGAGCAGGCTCATCAAGAAATGCAATGACTTTGGTGCAGGAGGTGTGTCGGTTGCCATAGGAGAACTGGCAGACGGCCTGCTGATCGACTTAGATAAGGTTCCAAAGAAATACGCAGGACTGGATGGTACGGAAATCGCCATCTCAGAGTCTCAGGAACGCATGGCAGTAGTGGTTGACCCGAAAGATGCAGACCGGTTCCTGGCCTGCGCGGCAGAGGAAAACTTAGAGGCAGTAGTAGTGGCGGAGGTTAGGTCAGAGCCAAGGCTTGTGATGAATTGGAGAGGAAAGACCATTGTGGACATCAGCCGGGCTTTCCTGGATACCAATGGAGCCCATCAGGAGGCTTCGGTTGTTGTGGAAGTCCCTGACAGAGAACCAGGCACGTTTATGAGACAGGAGACCGGAGATGTCAGGGAAGCCTGGCTGAAGCTGCTTTCTGACTTAAATGTCTGCTCTCAGAAAGGGCTTGTGGAAATGTTTGATGGTTCCATAGGGGCGGGAAGCGTGTTTATGCCCTATGGAGGCAGGTACCAGCTGACAGAGACTCAGGCCATGGTGGCAAAGCTTCCGGTGCTTCATGGTAAGACAGATACCGTAACCATGATGAGCTGCGGCTTTGATCCTTATCTGTCAAGCTGGAGCCCCTATCACGGCGCAGTATATGCAGTTTTGTCCTCTGTTGCCAAAATCGTGGCATCAGGCGGCGATTACAGAAAAATCCGCTTTACCTTCCAGGAGTATTTCCGCAGGATGACAGAGGATCCGGCGCGGTGGAGCCAGCCCTTTTCCGCTCTCCTTGGGGCATACAGCGCCCAGATTGGATTTGGGCTTCCTTCCATCGGAGGAAAGGACAGCATGTCAGGAACCTTTCGTGACATTGATGTACCGCCGACCCTTGTTTCCTTTGCTGTGGATATTGCAGATGGGAAGCATATCATTACACCGGAATTTAAGAAGGCGGGAAGCAGGATCGTGGTATTTAGGATTGAAAAGGATTCCTATGATCTTCCGGTATACAGCCAGGTCATGAAAGGCTATGAAGCATTGTTTGAAGATATCTGCGCAGGACGCATCCTATCTGCCTACGCTGCAGAGAGCCATGGGATCTGTGAGGCGGTCAGCAAGATGGCCTTTGGAAACCGGATGGGCATAAGGATCAGTAACAACGTAGATCCAAGTGATTTCTTTAAGGCCGGCTGGGGAGACATAGTATGTGAAGTTCCGGAAGGAAGGCTTGAGGAGCTGACGGTCCCCTATACCGTCATCGGTGAAGTCACTGATGGAGGCGTGTTTGAATACGGGGGCACATCCATTGCCATAGATGAGGCGCTGAACGCGTGGACGAAGCCACTTGAAGATGTGTTCCCGACGGTGTCAGGGGCAGAAAAGACCCCTGTTTCAGAGCAGCTTTATGATACAAAGGATATCTACGTCTGCAGGAATAAGACAGCAAAGCCCAATGTATTTATTCCGGTGTTCCCTGGTACAAACTGTGAGTATGACAGTGAGAGGGCCTTTAAAAGAGCAGGTGCCAATGTGGTGACAAAGGTCTTTCGGAATTTAACGGCCCAGGACATCAGGGAATCGGTGGAAGTCTACCGCAGGGAAATATCCAAAGTCCAGATCGTCATGTTTCCCGGAGGATTTTCCGCAGGCGACGAACCGGATGGCTCTGCCAAGTTCTTTGCCAACCTATTCCGGAATCAGGTGATCAGGGAGGAAATCGGGAAGCTGTTAAATGAAAGGGATGGCTTGATGCTAGGAATCTGCAATGGCTTCCAGGCCTTGATCAAGCTGGGGCTTGTGCCGGAAGGAATGATCACAGAGCAGAGGGAGGATTCCCCTACGCTGGCGATGAATACCATTGGCCGTCATATTTCCAAGATGGTTTATACAAAGGTGGTGACGAATAAGTCGCCGTGGCTTTCAGGGGCAGAATTAGGAGGCGTTTACTGCAATCCGGCTTCTCATGGAGAAGGCCGGTTCGTTGCAGGGGAGGAATGGATGAAACGGCTGTTTGACAATGGACAGGTGGCGACTCAATATGTGGATGACAAGGGGTGCCCTACCATGGATGAGTGCTGGAATCCTAACGGGTCTTTCCTGGCGGTTGAGGGCATCACAAGCCCTGACGGGCGGATCCTGGGCAAGATGGCTCATTCCGAACGCCGCGGCGAATCGGTGGCCATGAACATTTACGGTGAGCAGGATATGAAGATTTTTGAATCCGGTGTGAAATATTTCCAGTGAGCCTGGACAGTTCCTTGTACGTAGAAATCATTCATGAAAATTACAGCAATTAAAGCAAAAAGCGTTTCTACTGCGGATGGCATCCGCAGTAGAAACGCTTTTTGTTTTAAACCGGGTCAATTAGATATTCGCAGACCGCTTTCCTGCTTGCTCATAGCGTGACCCGCTTCACCAGGTATAACCTCATCGCTGCTATCGCAGCTTGTCAGAGAGGGCATGCACGCCTTCTGACATGGTATGTCCCACTTTACCGGGCCCCCACTTATGCCTTTCCGGCATTAAGTGGGGTTCTTATTTAATGAGGTTAAAATCGTAACGTTTTTTAACGGCAGAAAGGTGTATTCTCACTTGACAATCCATAAATTTAAGCCTATGATTCATCAGGTATATTTTTATATAGTATTGAGATTATTGGCAATACTAAAATTAAGGAAAGAAGATTATGTATCAGAGAGGACATTAGGATATGCATTCAAAGAGAAAGATAAAAAATATATTGTTGGGAAATACATTGAAAAACAATGATTTGGAAGGAGAAAAGCTGGGACCCCTTTGGGGAGTCCCTATCATGGCAAGTGATGCGGTTTCGTCGGTGGCGTATGCGATTGAAGAAATGCTGTTGGTTTTGGTTCCGGTCCTGGGGTTATCGGCAGTCAATTATCTTGGATATGTCACCTCGCCGATCATACTGTTGTTTTTAGTTTTGGCTTTTTCCTACTCACAGATCATTGCAAATTACCCAAACGGCGGAGGCGCATATGTCGTATCTGCCGAAAACATTGGAAGAGGCGCATCAATGGTAGCTGCATCTTCCCTGATTATCGGCTATGTGATGACAGTAGCAGTCAGCCTGTCGGCAGCAACGGCAGCGCTTATTTCTGCTTTTCCTCAATTGTCAGATTACAGGCTGCTGTTCGCCCTGCTTTTTCTATGCATCGTCACACTCCTTAATCTTAGGGGAATGAGAGAGTCCTCTAAGCTTTTCGGAGTTCCGACATACGCATTTATTGTTCTTATGCTGGTGCTTATTATAATTGGGTTTGTAAAGCTTGCAACAGGGAATCTTTCGCCGGTCCAATATTCTGAAAGCATACAGCCTGTTACAGGCGGAGCCGGGACGGTTACCCTGTTTCTACTTCTCAGAGCGTTTTCTTCCGGCTGTTCGGCCCTCACGGGAGTGGAAGTAGTAAGCAATGCGGTTCCAAGCTTTCGGGAGCCGTCACAGCGGAATGCCACCCATGTGCTTTTTATACTGGTAGGCATCATTGTTGCCATCTTTGGAGGCGCGGTGGTGCTGGTTACTTCTTTAAACATTGTTCCCCTGGAGGGAAAGACGGTAATCTCCCAGCTTGGAATGGCTGTGTTCGGACCGGGACCCTTGTTTTATATCTTACAGTTTGCAACCTCCCTTATTTTGCTGCTGGCTGCAAATACCGCATATAACGGTCTGCCCACACTGCTGTCGATTCTGGCGGCAGATGGATTTGTACCCCGTCAGTTTATGCACCGAGGGACAAGGCTCAGCTTTTCTAACGGGATCCTGTTTATCTTTTTTGTAGCGGCATTTTTGTTAATTGTTTTTAACGCGGAGACCCATTACCTGATCCCCCTTTATGCCATCGGAGTTTTCTTATCCTTTACCCTGTCCCAGAGCGGAATGGTGGCCAGATGGACCCGGGTGAAAGGAAAAGGTTATTTGCATAAAATGTTCATCAACGGACTGGGCGCTCTTATGACGGGAACGGGAACGATCATTGTATTTGTAACCAGGTTTGCCCAGGGTTCCTGGGCGCTGGCGATAATCATACCGATAATTGTTTATATCATGCATCGCATTGATACCCATTATAAGTTTGTGGGCCGGCAGTTAATGGTCAATGACTTTATGTCTCATTATCATAAAAGTACCAGCCAGGACACCAATCTTTGTATTGTCCTTACCGGAGGAATCAACCGTTCCATATTGAAGGCGCTTAATTACGCCAATTTGATCACTTCCAATGTGGTAGCCCTTCATATAGCAACGGATGAGAAAGAATGCGAACAGCTACAGAAAAAATGGAAGGAAACCGGCATTGATATACCGCTTGAGGTCATCATGTCACCTTACCGGGAGCTTATTGAGCCTGTTGATGAGTATATCTGCGAAAAGGAAGCCAATCTGCTTCCGGGGGAAATGATTACGGTCGTTATGACCCGTTTTATAGAAGAGAGCTGGTTTGCCAATATTCTTCATAACCAGACTACTTATTTCATTATGCAAAGACTTAGGAAGCACAGAAATGTTTCTACGGTTCTGGTTCCATACATTTATAGTTCAGCGTTTAAGCCTGCTCCAAAGGAGAAATAAAGCCTCTATGACTGAATCGGCAGATACACTTCAATGTAATTGACGGGTGTATCTGCTTTTTTTTCCTGATTTTCTTTTGTGGTATCCTTAAAGGCGGAGCTTAATAAATGCCCGCTGTAGGCTGTACCGAGGGGAGAATATCCTTCTTGCCTTGCCCAGTCGGCTGCATTTAAAACAGCCTGTGATTCTAAAACAGGGCCGTCTGATGCAATCACGGTATAAACACAACGTTCCGGATTTCGTATGGGATAGCCGTTTAATGCCTGTTTCATCTTCAGAATCGAGGCAGTATCCTCAGTGATCATGAAGAATTCGTTAATCTGCTTTGCCTGGTTTCCCTCTATCTCATATTCCTGGCAGATATAGCATAAATCAGAGATGCCTTCTTGACTGATAAATTGATTGTCCGGCATCTGATAATGGGGAGGCATGGGTCTTAAGTCATAACGGTTTAAGCATTTTTCTACATTTTGATAGTGCTTCTGCAAATGAGTCAGATGGATGAGGGATTGCCGGTGCTTTTCCATCTGCTTTTTTTCCTCTGCAATTTTTTCCCGAATCATGGAACAATAGGAAGGAAAAGAACTTTTATACAGGATACGGCCGATATCATCGATGCTGAAGTTCAGTCTACGGTAAAACATGATGCTCGAAAGCTTTTTAATATCATCATATGTATAGGTTCGGTAACCGTTTTTTTGCTTTTCCGGTTGTATGATCCCCTTCTTTTCATAAAAGCGAAGGGTGTCCCGGCTTACGCCTAATTGGTCGGAAACTTCTCCAATGCTGTATTTTTTCATTTTGATTCCTCTTTTCAGTTCGCAGTGCAGCGAGTGAATCACAAGGGATTCCTCGTTCAAGGGTGTCCGCCCTGGTTGCACTGCTCATTGCTTACTTGGATAGTTTACCATAAAAAGACGGCTTTTCGGCTTTACAGTTTTCTTTCTATGCTTACGAATTATTAACGGAAAGAAGTTTGAAATCGTAAAAAATTATGTTATGATAGGATCAGACATAAAGCTTGTACTTACAAAGGAAACGTGAGAAGGGGGTATTTTACATGGGAGAAAGTAAGAAGAAAATGGTTAAGTGCCTGGTATGCGGCGCCGTATTTGAAGAGGGGAATGAGGTCTGTCCGGTATGCGGAGTAGGACCGGAAAATTTTGTCCCTTATGAGGAGGAAGAAAGGAATTACCATAAAAACACGGAGGAGTTATACCTCATACTTGGCAATGGTGCCGCTGGTGTCAGTGCGGCAGAGGCGATTCGGGAAAGAAATTCCACCTGTTCCATTGTCATGGTAACGAAAGAGGACTGCCTGCCTTATTCAAGGCCCATGCTGACAAAGGCCGTGATGGGAAAAGATGAAAGAGAAGAATTGCTTCTTCATGACCCGGCATGGTACGAAGAGAAACGTATCTTAAACCTTACGGGAAAACAGGCGGAGAAGATCGATACCAGGGAAAAGGAAGTCACCTTTGATGACGGAATCAAGCTTAAATACGACAAATGCATCTATGCATTGGGATCGGAATGCTTCATTCCTCCGATACCTGGAAGTGAAAAAAATGAAGTGGTCGCCATACGCCGGCTTTCTGATATAGAGAAGCTTAATTCCCTCCTTTCCGAATCAAAGCGGGCCGTGGTCATTGGCGGCGGCGTGCTGGGACTGGAGGCAGCCTGGGAATTAAAAAAGGCAGGCCTTTTTGTGACGGTATTGGAGCAGGGCGGCCAGCTTATGAAGCGCCAGCTTGATGAGGAAGCCGGTGAGTTTTTAAGAACCATTATCCTGGAAAAGGGGATCGATGTGAAATTCCAGGCAGTTACCCGGGAGATAGAAGGGGAAGAGAAGGTGACGGGTGTCCGCCTTGAGGATGGTACAGTCCTGCCGGCAGATCTGGTGGTCATATCTGCAGGAGTCAGGGCCAATGTATCTCTGGCAGAAGATGCCGGGGCTAAATCCGGACGGGCAGTAATCGTTAATGAGCACATGGAAACCACGGTACCCGGCATTTATGCGTGCGGAGATTGTGCGGAATATGAAGGGATCAATTATGCCATCTGGCCTCAGGCCGTGGAGATGGGAAAGGCAGCAGGAGCCAATGCAGCCGGAGAAAGGATCTCCTATAAGACCGTGACAGCAGCTCTCACATTTAATGGCATGGATACTTCCTTATTTGCAGTGGGCGACCCGGGAAAGGATCCTGGAAAAACCTATGAAGTGCGCCGGGAAGAGGACGTAGAAAAGAAGATTTACAACGTGTATTATTATGTAGAAGGCAAGCTGACAGGAGCTATACTCATTGGCGATACATCAGATATGGGAAGAATCCTGGAAGAGATTGAATAAAGGATTCACAAAGAGGTGCAAAGGTCTTTCGAGAGACGTTTGCACCTCTTTGCTTTTATTCCACTGAGATATGATATTTTTCCAGCCAGTAGTTGATCTGAAGGATATAGGCAAGCATCTGGGGACCAGCCATGAGCTGACCGTACCAGGGCTTTCCGTAATCCGAAGGACTGGTCAGGAGTCTTTCCAGTTTCTTTCCGTCCAAAAAATCCATAACCGGAGCGGAACCGCCAGCTATCATTTCCTCTACCCGTTTGGCTAAAAGTGCCTCGTAATTGGTATCATAGGTTTTGGGATACGGAGATTTCCTGCGGAACAGGATCTCGTCAGGCAGAAGCCCCTTTCCGGCCTGGCGAAGGAGATTTTTTACCACCCCATCCCTTGTTTTCATATCCCAGGGAACATTCCACACATACTCGATGATCCGGTGGTCTGCAAAGGGAACTCTGGCTTCCAGGCCGGAATACATGCTGCCACGGTCCATCCGGTTTAATAAGGTCTGCATAAACCAGCGGAGATTCAGATAAGAAATCTCTCTTCTTCTTGCTTCTTTTGGATTATCCTCGGAAAGGACGGGAGTTTCCGCAACAGACTTTTCGTAGGCTTCCATCACATACTCATCCATTTTTAGATAATCCAGGAATTCATCCTTTAAGATGGCTTTGCGCATACCTAAGTCCATGGTCCAGGGGAAAGTCTGGGCTTTAAAGCATTCTTCCTTATGAAACCATGGGTATCCTCCGAATATTTCATCTGCGCACTCCCCGGTTAAAGCTACCTTGTTAAACTGTTTGACCATGGAGCAGAAGTGGAGCAGGGAGGAGTCAATGTCTCCCATGGCCGGAAGGTCATGAGCAAGAACGGAGTCATAAAGCCGGTCTGCCTGGGTGCCATTATCACATTCCAGATAATGATGGTCGGAATTTAAAAATTTAACCATCTGGTCCACAAAGGGGCGGTCCTGGGAGGGCTGGAAGTTGCTGGCTTTAAAGAATTTATCATTGTTGACAAAATCAAAGGAAAAGGTAGTAAGCTGTTTGCCCTGTTTTTTCAGTTCTGCAGCGCAGACAGCCGAAACCAGGCTGGAATCAACCCCACCTGACAAAAAGGTGCAGATAGGGACGTCGGAAACCATCTGCCGGCGGATGGAATCCTGAACCAGAAATGAGGTTTTTTCAATGGTTTCCTCATAGCTGTCCTCGTGGGGCCTGCTTTCCAGCTTCCAGTAGCATTTTAAGTGGAAGCCGTCCTTAGAACAGAGAAGCATGTGGCCCGGGAGGATCTCATTGATTCCTTTAAAAACTCCGCAGCCGGAGGTGTGAGCCGGTCCCAGGGAGAATACCTCGTTTAAGCCTTTCCGGTCTAATACAGGACGTACGCCCGGATATGCAAAGATTCCTTTCAGCTCCGAAGCAAAGATAATTTCTCCATCCCGTATGGTGTAATAGAGAGGCTTTATGCCGGAACGGTCCCGGCAAAGGCATAAGCGTTCCCGGAATGAGTCCATAATGGCAAAGGCAAAGATCCCGTTTAACTGTTTCGCAAAATCAGGCCCGTATTCCATATATCCGGTTAAAATCACTTCTGTATCTGAGGTGGTGGAAAAGGAATGGCCCCGCTCCTCTAAGTCCCTGCGCAGCTCCTTTGTATTATAAATTTCTCCATTGTACACAATTCCAAATCTTTTACCCGCCTCGGTTTTTATTATGGGCTGGCGTCCGGTTGTTAAGTCGATAATAGATAGACGGGCATGGGACATGCCTCCCTGGTGAAAGAGCCAGATCCCTGAATCGTCAGGTCCCCGGTGTCTTTGGCTCTCTGACATCTGTTCCAGGATGTTCTCATAATAGGCTTTATCTTTCTGGTAATCGTGATCTGGATTGTAAAAACCAGCAATTCCGCACATGGAAATCCCTCCTTAAAGCTGGATTATCTATAATAGGAAACAGGCAGCAATAAAAGTAGCAAGAAAACCGATCATGACCGGAGGAAGATTCTTTCTGGCAAGCTCCAGGGGATTTACGCTGCAGATGGCTGCAACGGGGATAAGACCCCAGGGAACGATGGTACCTCCGCCGACGAAAACTGCGGCAATCTGTCCCAGGGTAGCCAGAATAGGAACCGAAGCTCCCACTGCCGTACCAAAGGTGTGGGCCAGGGAACCGGTAAGTGGCAGCCCGGAAAAACCAGAACCGTCTAAGCCAGTCAGGCCTCCGATCACCAGCTGGAAAAATGCAGCCATATATTTATTGAGAGGAACATTGTGAGCCAGCCAGATGGCCCAGTCATTCATAATTCCCCTTTGGAACTGATCCCCCATGATGGAGGAGATTCCCTCTCCTCCTAAAAAGAAAAAGGCCCCGATGATGATGACGGGAGCAAAGATCCGTATGGCAAAAAGAAAGCCTTCCGTAACATACGATGTCACTTTTTCCAGAGAATGCCTGCCAAAGCCCAGAATCGCTCCAATGCACATAACCAGGACGGCTGTGCCGGAAACCATGCTGGTGGCGTCTCCTCCCTTTAAATCAAAAGCCAGCATAAGTAGGATGTCGGCCAGGAAAAGAAGAGGGGTAAGGATCGCCATGATAATCGCGGCAATCCCGGTATCATGGTGTTCTTCAGCATTCTGGATATGGACTTCCTGACAGCAGGCAGCGATTTCGTTCCTGTTTAACAGATATGCAGAAACTACTGTAACAATGCCCATTACCAAAAACAAAGGCCGACCCTTGATCAGGATCTGGTCAGTTGTGATGGATGCTGCAGCTGCGGAAATGGCCGGAGCGCCCTGGATGACGAAATCGTAGCTTAAAGCAATTCCGTGGCCGAATAAATTCATGGCCATGGCAGCTGCCAGAGGATCCAGACCGGCTTTGACTGCAAAGGGCAGCATGATCGCACCCACCAAAGCCACGGATGGGGAAGGCCAGAGAAAGAGGGAAAATACCAGCATGGTACCTCCCAGGATCCACCAGGTAAAGGTGGGAGTTTTCATGACCTTTGACATGGGAATCATCATCAGATAGTCGCTTCCTAAGTCTTTTAAGCATTTGGACAGGGCTGTGACCAGGGCAATGGTGGCGATGATATCCATAAACTCCTTAGAAGCATACAAGATGGCGTTGAATACGGTCATGATGCCTCCGGTCAGGGACTTAAGGCCTGTAAGACCAAGGAGGAAGAGAAAAAGGATGCAGACCAGGGGCGTATCCTTTCTAAGAACCATGACAGTCAGGATCACAATGACGCCGATGAGATAAATATAGTGCATAGGTGTGAGCACCAGATAAGGATCAAACATAGGAACCACTCCTGTGAAAAGAATATATTCTATATTATGATAAAGAGGAAAGGACAGTGTGATTTTTTTTCAGGCAGAACTTGAAATTTTCCTGTCAGCCTTTTATACTGAGTTTTATAAAGGAGAGGCCTATGCAGATTACATCGGTACATATTAAAAATTTTAAATCCATACGGGATATGGAAATTCAAAATGTGGAAAATGCCCTGATACTTGTGGGGAAGAACAACACGGGAAAAACAGGTGTCTTAGATGCCATACGGGCAGCTGCGGGCGTATATGAAGTTACGGAAGAGGATTTTAACGAGAAGAAACAGAATATAGAGATCACCATGACCCTGGCAATTACGCAGGAGGATCTGGTTTCCTTTCACAGGGGAGGGGTGGTGAGCCAGTATAAGCGGTTTGATGCATGGCTCCATGATTTTGTAACAAAGCTGCCTTCTTACCGGGATGGAAGCCTGATGTTCACCTATCAGGTAAACTGGAACGGAGTCGTCCGGTTTAAGGATGGATACCGGAAGAATAACCGGTATATCAGGGAGATTTTTCCCAGGCTTTATTACATTGACTCGGAACGGGATTTAAACCAGTTTCAGAATGATCTGCTGCTTTTCCAGGAGGATGACCAGTTGTCAAAGCTAAGGACCCATGTGTGCATGTTTGACAGCGCAAGGGAATGCAACCAGTGCTTTAAGTGCATCGGACTGATCAACCAGAAGAAGCCGGAGGAACTGCAGATCTATGAGACGGCTAAGCTGCTGGAATATAAGATGTATCAGTTAAATTTAAATAATTTTGCCGAAAGGGTCAATGACAATTACAGAAAAAACGGCGGCTATGAAGAAATACACTTTTCCTTAAACTGTAATCCATGTGAATTATTTAAAGTAACAGCGGAGACTTATCATGTGGAGAGAGGAAAACTAAGCCCTATAAACAACTTAAGCAATGGCATGAAAAGCCTTTACATGCTGTCTCTTTTGGAGACCTATACAGAGGATGAAAAACGGATTCCCAGCATTGTCATCGTAGAGGATCCTGAGATTTTCCTCCATCCCCAGCTTCAGAAAATATCCAGTGAGATCCTTTACCGTTTATCCAAGAAGAATCAGGTGATTTTTACCACTCATTCTCCTGGCATGCTGTTTAATTTCACCAGGCGCCAGATCAGGCAGGTGGTGCTGGAGCGTGACGGTTATTCCATTGTAAGGGACAGAACCGATATTGACGCCATTCTGGACGATTTGGGCTATGGGGCCAGCGATCTTCTTGGGGTCAGCTTTGTGTTCATTGTGGAGGGGAAGCAGGATAAGAGCCGTCTGCCGCTGTTATTGGAAAAATATTATTCGGAGATCTACGATAAGGAGGGAAACTTATCCCGGATATCCATCATTACCACCAACAGCTGTACCAATATAAAGACGTATGCAAACTTAAAGTATATGAACCAGGTGTATCTAAGGGATCAGTTTCTGATGATCCGGGATGGAGACGGTAAGAACCCTGAGGAGCTGGCAGGCCAGCTTTGCCGGTATTATGATGACCGCAGTCTGGAGGATATCGACAAGCTTCCAAAGGTCACCAGAAAAAATGTGCTTATATTAAAGTACTATTCTTTTGAAAATTATTTCCTGAATCCTAAAATCATGGCAAAGCTTGGAGTGGTGGAAGATGAAGATGCATTCTACCGGATACTGTTTGATAAATGGAAGGAATATCTTTACCGGTTAAAGAGCGGAAAACAGTTTGCGGAGGCAGTGGGGAAGGATATGGAATCCCCGGAAGATATAAAGACCCATATGGAGGAATTTAAGATTTATATGCGGGGACATAACCTGTATGATATTTTTTACGGGTCATATAAAAAGCAGGAAGGGGAGCTGTTAAAACAATACATTGATCTGGCTCCCCGGGAAGATTTCAGCGATATTTTAGATGCGATTGATAAGTTCGTTTACTTTGAAAGCAGGAAGGCGTAGGGAAGAGTTTATATTTCCGGATCGATTTCCCAGTCTCTGAAATAGTATTTCATATCCCGCTCGCCGATTTCCCTTATGACGCGGCATGGGCTTCCATAGGCAACTACGTTGGCAGGGATATCCCTGGTCACAACACTTCCGGCTCCGATTACGCTGTTTTCACCGATCCGGACGCCTGGAAGGATGATGGTTCCGGCTCCGATCCATACGTTATCCTCAATGGTAACGGGGACGTTAAACTGGATCTGCCTTTTTCGGATATCGGGGCGGATGGGATGGGCGGCGGTGTCTACCACAACGTTAGGGCCGAACATGACGTTATTTCCTATGTTGATATCGGCGTCATCTACTAGGGTTAAATTAAAGTTTACATATACGTCATTGCCCATGTGAACGTGACTTCCCCAGTTGGCGTGGAGCGGGGGTTCTATGTAGCAGTTTTTTCCGATTTCTGCAAAAAGCTTCTTTAAGATTTCCTGCCGCTTTTCGCCTTCGGATGGGCGGGTCTGGTTGAAGTCATAGAGGATTTCCAGATAGCTGGTCTGTTCCGCGATCAGGGCATCATCAACACAATTGTAGAGCTTTCCGCTTCTCATCTTTTCTTTTAAGTTCATGAAAACCTCCTTGGGTAACGGGGCTGTCCGGCAGACAGCCCCGCTTTTACTTCATTATACCTTGTATGGCTTTAAGTGTCTATGCGATTAAATGCTTTGCGGTAGGGGGCGGTATATCTGGCTGTTGGGGTGATTGTGCCATAAGTCCGCAGTGCAGCTCGCGAAACCTGCGGTCTCGCTCACGGGCATTCGCCCTATGAAATAGGCCATGACAAGATTTTCTTATGTGCAAGCACAACGAAAATCTTGTCATGGCCTATTTCACACTGCTCATTGCAAAAGTGCAAGAAAGTGCTATTACTTGGACAAATAAGCGCACGCTTTTTTCGGGTATGTATATTATAATCAAAATAGAGATTTTACGAGGAGGTATTAGGATGAAGTATTTGATTGGAATTGATGTGGGGACATCGGCAACTAAGACCGTCCTGTTCGATGAAACGGGCGGTGTGATTGCTTCTGCATCCAGGGAATATCCCCTTTATCAGCCTAAGAATGGCTGGGCGGAGCAGAAGCCGGAAGACTGGAGAGACGCGGTTCTTGATACCCTTTCCCAGGTCATGACGGAGTCAGGCGTTTTAAAAGAGAATGTGAAAGGAATCGGTATCTCAGGCCAGATGCACGGACTTGTGATGCTTGATGAAAAGAATGAGGTGATACGCCCCTCGATTATCTGGTGCGACCAGAGAACAGCGGCCGAAGTGGAAGACATGCTTTCGATTATGCCAAAAGAACGCTGGATTGAGATCACCGCGAATCCGCCTCTTACCGGCTGGACGGCAGCCAAGATTTTATGGGTAAGGAAGAATGAACCGGAGAATTACGATCGGTGCAGGCATATCCTCCTTCCCAAGGATTATATCCGTTACATATTAACCGGAGTTTTTGCCACTGAGGTTTCCGATGCCAGCGGAATGCAGCTTTTAGATGTGCCCGGAAGATGCTGGTCCGAGGAAGTTTTAAATAAGCTGGATATTGATTCAAAGCTTTTGGGAGAAGTTTTTGAATCCTGTGAGGTAACGGGAACACTTCTTCCTGAAATTGCAGAGAGAACCGGGCTTTCGGAGGAGACAAAGGTCGTGGGAGGCGCCGGTGACAATGCGGCGGCTGCAGTCGGAACCGGGGTTGTGAAGGATGGAACGGCCTTTACCACCATAGGGACTTCCGGGGTTGTGTTTGCTCACAGCAGCCAGGTTACCATTGACCCGAAAGGAAGAGTCCATACCTGCTGCTGTGCAGTACCGGGGGCATGGCATGTCATGGGAGTGACCCAGGGGGCGGGGCTGTCCTTAAAGTGGTTTAAGGATCATTTTTGCCAGGACTATGTGGAAGAAGCGAATAAACAGGGGATTGATGTTTACGATCTCATCAACCGGGATGTGAGCCAGGTGGAAGCAGGAAGCGATAAGCTTATTTACCTTCCGTATTTAATGGGGGAGAGGACTCCTCATCTGGACCCGGACTGCCGGGGAGTGTTTTTTGGACTTTCCGCCATCCATACGAGAAAACATATGCTGCGGGCTGTAATGGAAGGAGTTTCTTATTCTCTCAGCGACTGCAATGATATCCTTAATGAAATGGGGATCAGAGTAGGAGAGATGATGGCATGCGGCGGCGGCGGAAAGAGTTCCGTATGGCGGCAGATGCTGGCGGATATGTATGACTGTCATGTAAAGACCGTGGCTCAGACAGAAGGACCGGCTCTGGGAGCCGCTATTCTGGCCGGAGTCGGGTGCGGTGTTTTTGAGAGCGTGGAAGCTGCCTGTGATACCTTAATCTCTGCGGATAAGTCTACGGGACCGGAGGAAAAACAGGCCGTCCTTTATAAGAAATACCATCAGTTATATAAAGAACTGTATGAGGATTTAAAGGGCAGCTATAAGAAACTTGCGGCTTTGTAAGGAAAGACAAAGGAAAACAGGAGGGTGAAGATATGCGTTTTTTTATTGATACGGCAAATGTAGAAGAAATCAGCTTGGCCAATGAAATGGGGATCATCTGCGGAGTTACTACAAATCCCTCCCTGATTGCAAAGGAAGGACGTGATTTCAAGCAGGTGATCAGGGAAATCGCGTCTATTGTTGACGGACCAATCAGCGGAGAGGTAAAGGCCACCACGACTGATGCGGAAGGCATGATAAAGGAAGGCCGGGAGATCGCAGCGATCCATCCGAACATGGTCGTGAAGATCCCCATGACGGCAGAAGGCTTAAAAACAGTAAAAGTTCTGAACGCAGAAAATATCCCAACGAACGTTACCCTGGTGTTTTCCGCTGCCCAGGCGCTTTTGGCAGCAAGGGCCGGAGCCACCTATGTTTCCCCGTTTTTGGGACGTTTGGACGATATCTCCATGCCGGGAATCAATCTTATTGAAGATATTATGGAGATATTCCAGATACATGGGATCGAGACGGAGATCATTGCAGCCAGCGTGCGCAATCCGATTCATGTAATCGATTGTGCCAGAGCAGGGGCAGATATAGCAACGGTGCCGTATAAGGTGCTGGTTCAGATGACACAGCACCCGCTCACAGACCAGGGCATTGAAAAATTTAAAAAGGATTATCTGGCTGTATTCGGAGAATAGAAAAGGAGAGGTAAAACCATGGGATTAACAATCAAACCAGTGACAGATCCTGCCTTTCAGACTTATGGGAAAGTGGTTACAGGATATGATGCAGGGGAACTGTTGGAAAAGATGAAGGAGACGCCCCTTCCGGAAGATGTGGTTTATGTTCCTTCCGTAGCGGAATTAGAGGAGTTGGCGGTTTCTAGGGAAATGGAAAAGAAGCTGTACGGCCAGCTGCCCATTCAGGTAGGTTACTGCAACGGCCACAATAAGAAGCTGAATGCGGTGGAATACCACAGAGGTTCAGAGATCAATATTGCTGTGACGGATCTGATCCTGATTTTAGGAAGGCAGCAGGACATTACCTCGGGTTATACATACGATTCAGGTAAGATGGAAGCTTTCCTCGTTCCTGCAGGAACTGTGATCGAGGTTTATGCCACGACCCTTCATTATGCGCCATGCCATGCGGAGGAAGGCGGTTTCCGGTGTGTTGTGATCCTTCCAAAGGATACCAATACTGACTTGGAGCCGGCAGGAGAAGCAGTAAATGAAGAAGACAGACTGCTGTTTGCCAAGAACAAATGGCTCATTGGACACAAAGAGGGCGGACTTCCGGAACATGCTTATATTGGAATATCAGGAGAAAACCTGTCTATTTGACAAATGTTTAACAATGAAATCACAGGCATATCATCCTAAGAAAATGCCTGATTAACAACAGGAGGAGTTATAAAATGAATAATATCCCAGAAATAAAAGTAGGAATCGTAGCGGTAAGCAGGGACTGTTTCCCGGAAACTTTATCAGTGAACAGAAGAAAAGCTCTGGTGGAGGCATATCATGCAAAGTATGATGCCGCAAATATTTACGAATGTCCAGTATGTATCGTGGAAAGCGAGATCCATATGGTTCAGGCTCTGGAGGATGTGAAGAAAGCCGGCTGCGATGCACTGGTCGTTTATTTAGGAAACTTCGGACCTGAGATTTCAGAAACCCTTCTTGCAAAGCATTTTGACGGACCGGTTATGTTTATCGCAGCAGCAGAGGAAAGCGGAGATGACTTAACCCAGGGACGCGGGGATGCGTACTGCGGAATGTTAAATGCAAGCTATAATTTAAAGCTTAGAAATATTAAAGCGTACATACCGGAATATCCGGTTGGAACAGCTGAGGAATGTGCCGACATGATCGAGGAATTCCTTCCCATTGCCAGAACTCTGGTAGGACTTTCCCAGTTGAAAATCATAAGCTTCGGCCCGCGCCCCTTAAACTTCCTGGCATGCAATGCCCCGATCAAACAGCTTTACAACCTGGGTGTGGAGATTGAAGAGAACTCGGAGCTGGATTTATTTGAGGCCTTTAATAAGCATGCAAACGATCCAAGGATCCCTGATGTAGTAAAGGATATGGAAAAGGAGCTGGGAGAGGGTAACCAGAAGCCGGAAATCCTTCCAAAGCTTGCCCAGTATGAACTCACCCTGCTGGATTGGGTGGAGGCCCACAAGGGATACCGGAAATATGTAGCCATTGCAGGAAAATGCTGGCCAGCATTCCAGACCCAGTTTGGCTGTGTTCCCTGCTATGTAAACAGCCGTCTGACAGGAATGGGCATCCCGGTTTCCTGTGAAGTGGACATTTACGGAGCTCTCAGTGAATTCATCGGAACCTGCATCAGCATGGACGCCGTAACCCTGCTTGACATTAATAACACGGTTCCTGCCGATATGTATGATGGAGATATTAAGGGTAAGCATGATTACACCCACCAGGATACCTTTATGGGCTTCCATTGCGGAAATACCTGCTCCAGAAAGCTTTCTTCCTGCTCGATGAAATACCAGATGATCATGGCAAGAGCGCTTCCGGAGGAGGTTACTCAGGGAACCCTTGAGGGCGATATTGCTCCTGGTGATATTACATTCTTCCGCCTTCAGAGCACAGCAGACAATTTACTCCGTGCATACGTTGCCCAGGGAGAGGTGCTTCCTGTAGCCACCCGTTCCTTTGGTTCCATCGGAGTTTTCGCTATTCCGGAAATGGGAAGATTTTACCGCCATGTGCTGATCGAAAAGAACTTCCCTCATCATGGAGCGGTTGCTTTCGGACATTATGGCAAGGCTATATTTGAAGTATTTAAGTATCTTGGGGTAGAAGAGATTGGATTTAATCAGCCAAAGGGAATGCTTTATAAATCAGAAAATCCATTTGGATAAAAAATGCTCCGGGACTTAGCTGTCACCCAATAAGGAAGTATCAAGGAGCATTCAGATTGGGTATTCGGCAAGCGGAATATGACAACAAAAGGCGGACTATCGGCGTAAAGCTGATAGTCCGCCTTTTAAGTTGGAGGAGCAGGTCGAAGCCTTGACACGCGCAACGGGGTTTCCAAAAGGGTACCCTAAATGCTTATACGATTCGCCTGCCCCTTTTGCCGTATATCACAACGGTTACAATTGAAACAAGAACGATCATAGAATTTGCGGCAATTGTTCCCGCCCAAGTCATAGTCGTGGTGCCAAAGATGGGAGATGCCGCATTGAACATGGTGTGGAATAATACGCACATAAACACACGGCCTTTTCCTGATATTTTGTAGATTGCCCCGTTGAAAAACCGAAACGCCATGAGTTGAACTGCAAACATCCAAAAGTTAATGAGTCCCTCTCCGTGATTCGTCCCCGGAATAAAGAAGAGAGGGATATGCCATAAAGTCCAAATGATTCCAACAATAAGAGCAGATAAAACAAAGCCATATTTTTTGTCTAACTCAGGCTGTAATATATACATCCAGCCAGATTCCTCCATACCACCGATAATAAGATTACCGGGAAGGGAGAGAAAGAACGTATAAAATGGAAGCACCATTTCCACGCGGCCTGAAACTGCAATATGTATCAAAAAATACAGTGCAAGCCCAGCAACAACGAACAAATAGATAGATATGTTATTTTTGGCGTAAAAAACAGTTTTCAACCATTCCTTAAAATCTGCTATTTTGTTATTTTTCTTCAGAACGATATAGGAAGCAATAGCGGGCGACAAAATATAGATTGCAAAAGGAATATTCATCCCGAATTGCAGTAACGAGTGGACCCAATTGTGCACCGTATATCCGAATTGTCCAAGAACAATCAAAGTGCCTGACACAAGATAGGCTATGGCAAATGTCAGTATCGTAAATTGTACTGTGATTTTTTTGCTTGTCAAGATCTCTTCACCTCACATTTTGAAGTATACATTAAATTTTTCCCGCCTTTCCCTGCTTCATTTTTCTAACCCAATTATACCACATCTTACCATAAACTGGATATTTTTCATTTTGGAAAAAATCATTTTCCATGCTCCCGGCAAGAGCAGCGGCAAATAGGTACAGCAGGTGGAAATCCATTACAACTGTGTCAGTGTGATTGAACCACTGGGGATGAACGAAACAAACAGCAAAACGGCATAGCCAGAACTGACTATGCCGTGCGCTTTATGATTTTTTATTGAAGGCGTGCCTTACGGGGATCCTTCTTTCTTTTTTATGTTTTAACCTTATCAAGTAAGTCCCCACTTCAATGTAAAGGCATAAGTGGTGGGAGAGACTTACTTGTGCCCGATAAAGCGAGTTATGCTAAGTCAGAAGGGATGCAAGCTCCTTTGACAAGCAGCGATAGCAGCTATGAGGTTATGCCCGGTGAAGCGGGGCACGCTGTGGGCAAATAGCGAAGCGGATTGCGAATATCCCATTGACTTAGATAATTCCCTTCATAACCAGGACAGCCAGAATACAGGTTATTAAGATGATTCCTGCAGCAAGGGTCATGCCAAGATTGAAAGTCCGTTTTTTTGGTGCATCCGTTGAAGCCGGAATCATGAGATTGGATTTTCTCAACGTGGTGACTAATGGCTTATAGATTAGAAGCGTCAGGGCCGTGTTGATTCCTCCCTTTAAAAGGTTAAAGGGGACGAATGCAGGGAGCAGAAGCTTTACCACGGCTTCCCTTGGATATCCCATATAAATTGGGGTGATAAGGTAGTTCCACAAAACCATGACCAGGGTCATGAGTAAGGTACCTGCCACCATGCCAAAGAATGCACCCAAAAGGGAATGGCGTTTCTTATAGAGGTAAGCCGCCGGGCAGACAAATGCCACCGTAGAAAGAACGTTCATGATCAGTCCGATGATTCCGGTGCTGCTGATGGTAAACATCTCCACGAAAGACACGATGACGGAGATCAGTGCTGCTGACATTGGCCCGAATAGGAAGCCGCCGGTAAGGATAATAACATCCTTGGGCTCATACTCCAGGAAAGGCAGTATGGGGATCAGAGGGATCCGGATCGCCACAACGGCTACAAAGGCCAGCGCACAAAGCATGGCCATGAGGGTGAGTTTACTTGTTTGCTGTGTCATATTCATGGTAAAGCCTCCTGAAAAATAAGTAACACCTGAAAGTATGCCTTTCAGGTGTTAAAAATAGACAGGTGTATTATCACTATTTAACACATCTTCTTTCATCCAGACTATACTGTCGGTATTGGAATCAAACCAATTCTGCGCAATTTGCGCTCGCGGACTTTACCGCCGGTCGGGAATTTCACCCTGCCCTGAAGACAACTATATTCAAATGTTCTTGAATTATTATAACATTTTAAAAAATAAATGCAATATGTTGTTGCAATTTTTTTAATGCTTTGCTATAATATCGAACATGGGGGTATAGCTCAGCTGGGAGCGCGAGATGTCGGGTGTGCGACCCCTCAAAGAAGAAGTAGAATTAAAGAAGTAAAATGCTGGAAACCCAGATAAATAAAGGGTTTTCGACCATATGGGGGTATAGCTCAGCTGGGAGCGCGAGATGTCGGGTGTGCGACCCCTCAAAGAAGAAGTAGAATTAAAGAAGTAAAATGCTGGAAACCCAGATAAATAAAGGGTTTTCGACCATATGGGGGTATAGCTCAGCTGGGAGAGCGCTTGAATGGCATTCAAGAGGTCATGGGTTCGAATCCCACTATCTCCACTTAAACAATAAGCCGCAGGCATGAAAGCTTGCGGCTTAAATTATAACTTATAGGGACGGGACACTTGATAAATCAAGGACAAAAAAGGCGTATTTTCAGTTTGGAAAATGTACCTTTTTTGCCTTTAATCTAAGTTGAACTAGAGATAATAGGCAGTGAGCAATTGAAAAACTCACTGCCTATTTTTTATAAAAAAAAGCATCAAAAACATATCAAGTACTTTTTTAAAAGTTTATTTCAGCAGTGAAATAATGAATATTGCTGAGTTTTACGGAGCCGAGTGTGAGCAGTAGGCCCCCTTTCCGTGATACTCTAAATTACTTGCTTTTGAAAATTATTTGGATTGAATGTTTTTGAAATCAAGGCTGAAATAGTGAATACAGTCGATTTGTTTCCATGAACAAATGAATATGTAAACCGTTAATATAATTTTAAGGATAATATATAAATCAATTTAAGTTATTTATTAGAATTTGGTAAATTTTATGGTATAATTTAAAATAGAAAGTATAGCAATAGTGGAAAAATATATAAATGTAATTTGTAATAATATTGTAAAGCGAAAAGGAGGTTGAACATATGTCTACTCCCGGAATTGGAGACCCTTATTGGTATGAATGGTATGTAGGATTAGAAAATGTAATAAAAATGCTAAATCCAGATTTCGGGATTTCTTGCGTTATCTTTCAGCATGGATCTTATAACACTATCGATGATGTAGTAGTAGAATTTATTGATGGCAAAAAGCAATTGTGTTATCAGGTAAAACACGAAATTGATACTTCTACACCAAATAATCTAACATTCGGAAAAATGTTAGAATCTAAGAACGATAAGAAATGCCTGTTCGAAGCAATGTTTCAAGGATGGAAAGAATCCAGAACCACTACTGATTCTGCAATTAAACCAATTCTCTTTACGAATCGTAAGATTTTAAATAGACACGCCGGCCGTAGCCTTAATGGCGAAACCTATAGTGCTTATCCTGTTGATAAGTTTTTATTGAAAATGCAGACTGTAATTAGAAATGTAACGGACTACGAGAATGTCATAATTGATGACTCAACACTACTTTTCCAATGGAATGAATTATGTAGTGTTCTACCAAATGTGGATTCCAAAGAGTTAATGTTATTTTTGAAAGAGTTTTCAATCAACGCAAATCAGATGAGCTTAGCCTTAATGAAGAAATCATTAATTGCCTTGTTGGCACAAGTGTTTTCCTGCAACGAAGGTATCGCTTTGGAATTGTTTAGTAAACTGCTTTTAGGTCTTACCGAATGGACAACGACTGAACGGAGTAACGAGCGTGTTACTTTAGAGGATGTGTACTCGGTACTGGGTCTTGAGGAAGACATTGATGAAAGTCAACACAGACTAGCACCTCCATACCCTTTTTTTGAAAGCAGGCAAGTGTTTTGTGAGCAATTACAAACTCAGATCCATTCAACGGAACACAAGATTGTTTTTCTTTCTGGGGATCCGGGATCAGGAAAGACAAGTACGATCAGTTATCTGCAATCAAAGACCAATTTGTTTTGGCTTCGCTATCACACATTTAAACCCATTTCCCCAGAGCAGCATTTCTATAATGCGGATCCCGGTATGTGCACAGCTGATAATCTGTGGGGTACACTATTAATTCAGCTCCGAAAGAGATTTAAAGGTAAATTGGCTGAATACAATGTTCCAATTAGCAATAAGTTGGTAACCGCTGAAATGATGCGAAATCACGTTATCCGTTTGTTGGGCATTGCTGCTCAAGATACTGCTGGATTAGAAAAACGGATATTTGTTTGCATTGACGGAATTGATCATGCAGCACGTGCCAATGCTCCACTTTCATTTCTAACCACATTGCCGTTACCAAATGAAGTACCTGATGGTGTTTGTTTTGTAATTGTCGGGCAACCAATTACTATTTATCAAGACCAATATCCTTTATGGCTGTCGAACAAGGATTATGTTGAACATATCAGCATGCCAAAACTTAGCGTTGCCGATATAAAACAGTTGATTCTGGCACAAGCCAATCAATTTGAAAGCGATGCCGATGGCCTTGCGGATTTTATTTATAACAAAACGGAAGGCAATAATCTTTCAGCAGTTTTTGCAGTTGAAGAAGTAAAGGCATTATGCACTTTAGATGAAGCAGTCACAAAACTTCAAGAAAGCGGAATAAGTGCAGATGCTCAACAATATTACAATCATATTTGGACTTATATGAAGCGAGAACTTTCGGCGATTGTTCATATATCCGTATGTCCTGAGAGCATTGTTGCTTGCCCCATACTTTTGATGAATGGTCGTGTAAATACTAAAATTCTTGCAAAAGCTCTCACGTATGGAATGAGTGAGAGTGATTGGGAGATGATATTGAGCCGACTATATCCGCTTGTTGTACCAACAAAGAATGAAGGAGAGTATGCACTTTTTCATAATGACTTCCGGGTATTCCTTATGGGAATAATTAGACCATATCAAGCGCGTTACGAAGAAATTGCATTGACACTTGGAGAGTACCTCCTTCAAAGAGAGGAAGGTACTCTAGCATGTACCTTGGGTATTTATTTACTGAAATGTGCCAACAAAGAACATCTTATTCCGAAATACTTTACTCCAAATTTCGTTATTAATTCCTTAGCTGAAGGTGTGTCATTACAGAGATTAGACGAATTCGTTCACCTTTCATATGACGCTGCATGTATCAATCAAGATATGAAGGGATATCAAAATACATATCTGGCAATTAAAACGTTATATCAACATAAGCGGTGTTTTCAATATTTTGACAGGGACTATATAAGCGATGATTTCCCTGAAGCAAGTTCAATTGATATTTCTGAAATACGAACGTTACCAATTACACCCCAGAATCTAGGTGAATTTAAAAATGTGCTAACTCTGTGCAGAAAACTTTATTCTTCCTGCAATCCAAACCATTGTTCGCGGGCAATTACACTGTATAAAAAATGGTTTGGAGGTTATTCCCCCATGTCATTTGTACCTCTTTGTGCAGATAAAGTTGCAGAAGATAAACCCTGGGAACTAAGGTCTACTGAAGTAGGTTTTTTCATTCAACATTGGGGAGCAGTCGCTGCCGAGTTAAACATTACTGTTCCACTAATGAGTGAAATCGACTCTGATATTAATCGTTATGCTGTAACCGCTTTTGGTGAACAATATTTCAATAATTGCATCAAAAACAAAAAGTTTAAGCTTGCCATACATGCTATACAATCAGGCTACGTGGCGCAAAGCATCTTCGCTGACAAATTAGAAGAAATTTATTTTGTAGGCGCTGCACATATATTTGAACCGGTGTTAACTCGAGTAAGCGATAATAAGGAAAAGTCAGCATGGCAGCCCCTTGCGATTGCCATGAAAACAACGTGTGATCAACTATATCTACCTGATCAATTGGTAGTTAATGCGGAAGTCACTGTTAAACGAATATATGATGAATCCTGCTTTACACTTGTGTTAAGGGCATTTCTGCTTGGATGTATCGAAAAAGAAATTGATGACGACATCTTGATTGAACATTCAGCGAAATATTACTTGGAGCTTGAGGGTAATAAAACAGAGAAAAGCCAAGCGGCTTTTCTTATTAGGGTAGCATGTCTGCTAGGTAAATACTACTGGGATAGTGCACCAAACTCCAGTGCATTTGATGGTTGTGTAGAATGGCTTTTATCTGCACGTTTGTGGCGTTCACTAGATTATTCAAAGGCTCGCAGATTTCTACTTTATACTTTGCTTAATAGTTCTGCAGGTAAAACATTTAACAATGAAGAATGGTTCGTTGCTGCGCTACACGTGAGCTTATTCGACATTGACCACCTAGGGATGTATTATAAGACTTATATCCTGGACTATCTCCAACAGTTTAAACGTCTTGACATTATCAGTGAGTATATTCATGAGCTATATGGAGAAAACTGCTGTAACATAAGTTTGGAAGAAAATAGAGCCGATATGCATGCTCGCTTTCGTCCATATGGTGAACTTGTTGAACCGGAAATGATGCTTAAGTTCACAATGCAGCTCAAATGGGATGTTGTTGGTTACGTGGGTGACAAAGAGTATGCAATGCATGCACCGCTAGATTGTTTTAATTTTATTACCGAAGTTGATCCTAGCAGATGGAAAGACCTTGGGACAAATCTGTATAAACAATCCAGAATAGCTGAATTAACAAGCAATCATGCAGCTTATGAAATTAGCAACAACATTACGAAAGCCGCTGCAACATGTGGCATAATAGATTATTGGGAATTGCGCAATTGGGATGATGAATTTGCCATGAATCCTGACCAGATATACCATTCTCTTTTTGAGTTCATCCATAATGCGGTCAATGAAACTGATTTAGAAGTGATTTGGATATTAAGCTGCGGAATTCATTCGTGGTATACACAGCAGGGTCGTAGTGGAGCCAAATGCATTTATGATGCGTGCCAAGAGAAAGCAACAGAATTAAATAGTGATTTTGCTTTAAAAGTAAAGTCATTAACGCCGCAATGGTTAGTAATCATTGGACACCTTTCGGAAAGATCTGATTGGAAATCTGATTTAGATGATTATTCTAGTCGGTGTGCCAAGGATATCGGTGCTATACAAGTTCAATATGCCGATATTTCAATAGAGGAATCATTAGAACTACTTTCAACATTGAAAGCATCAACAAATCCTGTGGATCATTATTGTATAGTATTGAAAAAAATACTGTCGAGTGAAACAGATTGTAGTGGAAACTTCAAAAGTTTTCTGGACGTTGTTTGCCATTACCTTAAGAGCAAGGATTGGACATATGATAGGTATGATTCTGTAATTAGCTCACTTATTTCCGCAATGGGCAGTGAAGCATTCTGGGCACTGGCATGCTGTATTAGAACTCAATTATCAGACTACGATTACCAGATTTCTTCACGTAATATGCAACTGCTTTTCAAGTTAAATCGCAAAGAGGACATAGCCGAAATGCAAACACTACTCGAAGCAGAACTTCAAACTCAGGAATTATGGGTTACAGGAAATAATCATATTGAAGTTACCATAGATCAGAAAAAGTCTGTATCGCTATTCTCTACACCAAAGTCTATCCAAGAACTGGCACTTTATATTATGTTAGAACAGATAGATACTCAGAATGCCAGAAAGATGGAATCTGCAATATACGCTATCAGCCTGTTAGGCAAACAGTTTCCGTATGTTATGGATATTATTGCTGGGGTATGGGATACATTTACCCAAAATCAAGAAGAATGTCTGTTAATTATTATTGCAAGATGGGCATCTGATGGGATTTGCGCGGATAGTTTACGCAGTATATTGCAGAATATGTACGATGCTTGTACAGAGCTATCCAGAAAGTATTATTTACACAGCATCCTACTTCATCTGAATTCAGAGGGGATAAATCCAGAAGTGATTTCTTACAATGCTCCAGCTATAAATCACACACCTTCAACAGTCGGGATGGTGGTAGATGACAGCTACTATGAACGATTTTTTTCGTTGGTCGAAGATTGTGAAAATAGCGCCTCCATTGACTCAATTCGTAGATATATTTCCCAAATAGCGCCGTTGGAAATGTATTTGGAAGATCGCTATGGCGAAACTGGTGATAATAAAATCCCTATCGTCAACATGCAACCGGGCGAGATTCTTTATGGTAAAGACAAAGCAGGAGAATGGACATCTATTCCTTTGATACGCAAAAAATCCCGATTACTTCCAGTGGAGGATCCGTTCCTATTAACGGAAATGCCAATCGTTAATTTTGATAAAGAATGGTTTCCTGATGTACAGACCGCATATAATACAGAAAAAGAAAATGGGTTATCCAACGAACAACTACATGATATTGCACATGCACACATATCGGAAGGCAAAGTATTGCTTGCTGCAAGCCTATGGTATCCGTGGGGTCATAAAGGGGGAACTATATATATTGAGTCCTCTAAAATTGATTTCTCATTTACCAAGAGTCGGAGACAAGAATTTGATTGGTGTATTGGAAACTTTGGTCTACTTGCTTGTGAAGGCTCAATAGATGAAACTTGTAGGTCAACTTTTGGCAACGGTGGAGTTAGTCTATTCAATCGAGTTGGTGGAGGTCTAAAATTGTTCTTTGGAAACTGTCAAGTGGCACCAGCAGCGATCTGGCGCAAAATTTTTGCATGCCATCCAAAGCAAGGAAATCCCTACATTTGGCTAGATCAATATGGGCGTGAAGTTTTGTGGTTTGAACGTATTGTGTCGCCTGATCGAGAGGCGATGCAGGAAGCGTATATTCGACAGCCCATTTTGTTTAGATGGATTTGCGATGATAATTGGCTGACAAATATCCTGAATGGTTTTGTTATTAACCAAGTAATTGCAGTTGAATTATACTCCAATTTAACGAGAGAAGACTGAGATATTTTCTTGGTTTATTTTCTGTAGAATAGGTTGTATTACTTCCTGATATATTTGTCATGCACCATCGGAAGACGCGGGTAGTGCCTAACTCCAAATATTCCATTGATGGGAGGAGCATTACTTTAGGTTATGCTTCTTAATTACAATCTATATTGCCTCCTTTAAGAATTTTCAATTACAATAGAGGATACATATTGAAGGAGGTATATTTAGATGACAGATCAAAAAGAAATCAAAATTATTCCACCAACAGAAAATCATGACAAACATATATGAGTGGAACAAAAGCAACTCAAGGTAGCTGCCTATTGCAGAGTCAGTACACGGTTTGAGCAATAGGAAAATAGCTATGAAGCTCAGGTGAACTATTATTCAGAAAAGATTGTAGCCAATCCAAAGTGGAGTTTGGCAGGTATTTATGCTGATCAAGGTAAACCGGCAACCAGTACTAAGCAGCGAGATAGCTTCAATCATATGATTGAAGATTGCTACGATAGTAAAATTGATATGATACTTACTAAGTCCATCAGTATGTTTGCAAGAAATACCGTGGATTTTCTAAGGATTATTCGTGAGCTTAAAGAACGGCAAATTCGTATTGTTTTTGAAAAAGAAAACATTGATATTATGGACAGCGCCGATAAACTGTTGATTACCATATTGAGCAGCCACGAGCTAGAAGAAAGCCAAATCCTAAGTGAAAATAATCGCTGGGGTATTGCTAGAAAGTTTGAGCAAAGCATTGTACAGGTAAACTACATGAAGTTTATGGGATACACAAAAGATGTTAACGGTAATTATAGTTCCCGAAGAAGCAGAGATTGTCCAAAAGATATTTGACCTATACTTACAAGGTTTAGGAACATATCGAATTGCAAAGGAATTAGAAAGATAAGGAATAAGAACATAAACGTTAGTTCACAGGTATGAAAGTTTGTGAATTAAATTATGTATTATAGGGACGAACCACTTGGTAAACTAAGCAAAAAAAGTTACATTTTCAGTTTTTAAAATGTAACTTTTTGCCCTAATTGTAGATGATAAGAGAGCATTATTGCGGTTATGCAAATATGGTAATTTATAATAAACTACCATATTTTGATTGAATTATTTTACAATTTGTCATAAAATAAAAATAAGGTACTCAAGTTAAAAAATGTAGGTACGTATATAATTTATGAAATATTGTTGAGAGTATTTTGTACACAAGGCATAAGTATAGTAGTTATGGAAATACTTGAGATTGGAATTTTATTAATTATAATTGAACTTATTACTAATAAAACCGATTTCTTATTGATGAATTTCACTGAAATTATTTATAAAAGGTTTTTGCAGGTCATGGTATGTACTTCATTAAAATGTTTATTAGAAATGTATTGAGACGAACAAGGTAATGATGATACTAAAAATTATAGTAATTTGATGTAATCAGTAGTGCGGCACTCTAAATACTAACGTATAAAGGAGAAATAGCTATATGAATGGTTTTAATGAAAAAATTGAACTTAAAATACAAGAAACATGTGAGATTAAAATGCGTACATATTTTTCAATTCAACATATTCAGTCAGCAGCGCTTTTTTGCAGGTTAAGTAGTAAATTAGAAAATGAATATATTGGTAAGTTTAATCAAGAGTTAATTACAGAATATAAAGCTTATGTTACTAATTCGATTTTTTCATGTGTATGTTTTCTAGAAGCTAATATTAATGAGATCTTTTGCGATACGGTAGATAATCCGGAGAATATTAAAGGACTATCTAAAGATGAGATACGACTGTTAGCTAATATGTGGAATTTAGATATACCTCGGACAGCATCTTATTCTATATTAGAAAAATATCAGATAGCATTGACCTTACTGGGAAAACCAATAATTAATGAATGTGAATCGCCGTTTCAGAATGTAAAAATACTTATACAGCTACGAAATGCTTTAATGCATTATGAACCAGAATGGTCTATGGGAAAATCAAATAATTGTCATGAAAAAGTAGTACAGAATAAGATGGAGAAAAAGTTAATTGGAAAATTTGAAGTTTCAAAAATATTTATGAATTCGGGTAATCCTTTTTTCCCTGATAAAGTATTGGGTTGTGGTTGTGCGAAATGGGCAGTGGATAATAGCATAAATTTTGTTGATTTATTTTTAAGTAAACTTGGAATAAAAGCCAATTATGATCATGTAAGAGATAAATTAAGATTATCATAAAAAGCTTATAGAATTTTTTATACCAAACAAGGTGAAGTACCTATGGGATCCATTGTCGATAGAGTCATCATTAATTTGTTATAAAATAAAACAAAGTATACAAATTATAAATATTTTCATATGGTTTTATACTATACTTTAATTAAAAGGAAAATTAATAAAGGAGTCTAAAATATGTTGCATCGTATTGGATCAATTGAAGATGGTGATAAAGAAAGTATCGTTGATCAGATTATTAATGAATTTGATTTAAAATATGTAGACATCGAAGGTGAAGCTTATTTAGGATACCCTATTTATATTGATGAGATAGCTAATAGGAGAATTTGTGTTGATTTAGCACTAGTAACTAGAATTGGAATCTTTATATTTAATATTTTATTAGATGCTGTAACTGACTATTGCCAAATTCAAGATGAAATATATATGAAAGTGAAAGCTAAATTTGAAAAACAACCCTTTTTAGTAAAAAAAAGGGAATTAATTTTTAAATTTTATACTATCACTTATTCAGTTGAAAAAATAAAAATACAAGAAGATAATCTTATAGGATTTTCTGTAAAAAATATTATTGATATTATTGATGAGTACAAAGAAGATTCTGTATTTAGCGATACTAAATATAACAATATACTTTCTGGAATTCAAGAGGCATATGGGATTAATAATAGAATAGAACGAAGTGATGCAGAAAATGGAACAAAAGCTTTTTATATCAATCAAATGAATTCATTAATCGAGAAGTATGATGGTAGGCAAATGGAGGCAATTTTAGCTGACACAAGAGGAATCCAAAGAATAAGAGGTATGGCTGGTAGTGGAAAGACTATTGTTTTGGCTAGAAAAGCTGTAGAATTGCATATGGCACATAAAGAATGGACAATAGTTGTAACATATTCTACACGATCATTAAAAAATCAACTTGTTAATCTTATCTCAAAATTTTATGCTGCTAAAAATGATGGCTCTGATTATGATAGAACTAAAATTAGAGTAATGCAAGCATGGGGTTCATCTAATGCTATTGGTGTATATTATGATATATGCTTAAAGCATGGGGTTAGCCCATGGAATTTTACTGAAGCAAAAAATAAATATGGTAAAAATAGGGCTTTTTCTAAAGTATGTGAAATGGCTCTAAAGGAGATTAGTATTTTTAGCAAAATGTATGATTGTATTCTTATTGACGAGGCCCAAGATTTTGATAAAAATTTTATGTCGTTGTGCCTAAAGATATTAGGAGATGAGCAGAGATTAGTATATGCATATGATGAATTACAAAAATTAAATGAAGAAACTATGCCAACACCTATAGAAATATTTGGACAGGATATCTCCAAAGATACTCCATTAACAGTATGCTATCGAAATCAAGGGCCTGCTATAGTTACGGCTCATGCTATAGGGATGGGGTTATATAGGAAAAACGAAGGGTTGTTGCAAATTCCTGGATCAGCTGATGTATGGAATGCAATTGGTTATAGTAGTGACGAGCCTATTCAAGAAGGTAAATCCGCGTTATTGTATAGGACTGAAGAAACTAGTCCAGTCCTCTTAAAAGTTGATTCAAATGAAATTATAGACTTTCTTAGTTATAATAATTTTATAGACTTAAGACTCTCCTTACTAGAGATGTTAAAGAGAGATATTAAAGAAGAGCACTTATTACCAAGTGATATTATGATAATCGATATGGATGGCATTGAGAGTTCTCAAAATAGGGATATTTTGATGAATTTATTATATGCAGATGATGATTATGAGGATGAGTTCATGATACATTCAGCAGGAACTACGAGTCCTGAAGATTTTTTTAGAAAGAATTCAATAGTATATACCAGTATTTTCAGAGCAAAGGGTAATGAAACATTCATGGTATATATTGTAAATGCTCAAAAATGTATTAATTCTTTGACGCCTAGAAGTGACAGAAATGCATTGTTTACCGCTATTACGAGAAGCAAAGGCTGGGTGAGAGTATTAGGATATGGAGATGAAATGAGAACATTATGCGAAGAATTTAATGAGATTAGGAGTAATGAATATAAACTTAAATTTGATAAATATCCTACAAAAGAAGAGCAAAATGAGTTGATTCTAAATAATAAGGATCTTGATGATAGTATTATGAAAACAATAGGTAACACTAGAAATATGATTAAAAAATTGAGAAATGAAGAGAATATTACGGATGCTCGCTTGATAATGGAATTATTGGGCATATCAACTAAAGAAGAATTACTTAGATCACTTAGCGAGGAGGAAGAATATTGAGTACTCCAAGAATAGTTAAAGAGATTATTAGCGATATTAGAGTTACTAAAGAAGAGCTATTAAAGATAGGCATTGTAAAAGAAGCTATAGGCGAATCAGTAACATGCAAAGGACATAATGATTATGCTATTACATGGTCTACAAAGAATGATACAAGCAGTATTATCTATGATAAAGATATTTCAATTGATGAGTTAATAGATGGATTATTGATTAATAATCAATATTCCTTTCTATTATACGATAAGAGTATAATTCAGATTGAATATATGGTTAAAAATAATAAAATTTGTAAGCAAAGGCTGTTGTTTATAAAAAAACATAATAAAATTTGGGATAAGAAATTAATCGATCAATTTGACGAAGGAGACGATGTTTATTATTCTGATTGGTTCAGAGATAATGTTGGAATTCCGACGGTGTTAAGAATTGACTATGATGTTGATGAGCATGTGGAATGTAAACATGCTATATCACATATGACATTATCAAACAATCAATGTTGTAGGATACCTATAAGAGGTTTAGTTTCTTGTACGGAATTTTTAAGATTAATTCTTTTTCATTTTTATGATTTAAATTTTTCAGTCAATAAATTTGATTATGCGACATATACAATAACCAATAAAGAACAAGAAATGTTACATATGTCATGGAAATAATATATGATGTATAAGTTTGATATTATTAGAACTTAAGATTTAAATTGGAGGAAGAACTGATGGAAGAGTTTTCCATTAATAAGCAAGACGAATTAGAACTTGATAATCTTATAGAAAGAAAAAGAGCAGATTTTTTTTCTAAAAAAAACAATAACCATAGATGTATGTATTATAATTGTAATAAAAATGCGATTAATTCACACGCAATATCTCAGAAAATATCCTTGCAATTTATTGCAAAAAAAGGGAAATTAGGATGCTTTAAATCTAATAGGGATATAAAATTGGATAATGGAAAAACCTTTATTTATACAGAATCGGGTATAATTGAAGCATCATCTTTTAAAGGATTTTGTTGTGACCACGATAAAATATTTGATGCATTGGATAATTCATCAATTAAAGAAACTGAAAAAGATATACTATATCAAGTATATAGGAGTATTTGTTTTTCTGTATATAAAACAAAATTTGACAAAGTTCAAAATGAATTAGGTTATCAATTTTTTAAAGATAATAATTATTATACAGAAATAATCAATATTGTTAAGAAAGATATTGAATCTAAACTACAAAGTAAAGAAGAAATGTTATCAGAGAATGTAATGGAAAGTAAATTAGAAGAACTAATTTCCAAAAAAATCAATAAACAAAATGAGGAACATTATATATTATGCGAATATAAAAGTGTAATTGAAAATGAGTTACTCAATAATTATTCTAACAGTGTTAAGGAAAAAGATACAGTAGAAATTACCTGTGATAAATTGTGCATATTGTATAAGCACATTGGGATTCAAATTCCTGTTGCAATGTTAAATCATCACTTCTTGGGAATCAGTAATAATAAAAGCATATTATTATTTACTGTAGTACCATATGGTGACTCAACAGAACTTTATTGGATTTTTGATAAAAAATTATATCATGTATTAAAAAATGAATGGAATAAAATGACTGATAAACTTATAAATATTTTAAATAAAATTGAAGGTAGTATGATGCAATGTGACTATTGGCACATACAGCCGGATATCATAAATTTAATGCCAAGTCAGAGATTGCAATACATAAAAGATGATATTTATTTTAATCTTGAAAGATCTCCATTTGACGAATATGATCTTTCAATATTCGATGATTTACGAAAAGAATTTATAGAGAAAGAAGACGACTCAATAATTGATAAGGAATTAAAAAAATTAGATTGCAATATTCAAAGAAAAGATTTTAAAGAACGTCTAAAAGCACATAACCAAATAGTATTGAAGTTGCAATATAATGATGGTAATTAATTTTCTAGTATATATAGCTGGATTTTACTGGCGTAGAAATGAAGCTTGAAAAAAAGTGTACGGTATGCGGTTTATATTTGCCAGTCTATATACTCATAATAATTTAATTGCGTCTCTTTGTTTCAATGGAAACTGAGAGACGCTCTTTTTTTAACAACCTAATAACAAAATAATTATAAATAGGCGCTGTCTTTGAAAAAAAGATGGTGCCTTTTTTATTTTCAGCGAAAGGAGTGCAAAGCATGAATCAAAATACAAAACCAACAGAAAGAAAAGGTACGGGAGCAACCAGTTTACCCAAACGCTATGGTGTCTCACTGCCACAGGATCTCTCACGCTGTGATGGCTGCCCATACCCCCAAGTCGGTTTCATTTGCTGGAGTCCGGATGGAACCTGTATGAAAACGGATGTTGATGCAATCAACCGTCGCAGCAAAGGTAGGTGAATAAATGAACAGCATTATCAGCTGGGTGGGCGGAAAGAAGGCGTTGCGAGAGTTGATTTATCAGCGAATGCCCAAAGAGTTCGAACGTTACATTGAGGTTTTCGGCGGTGGTGGATGGGTGCTGTTTGGGCGTCCCATGGATACTGCCATGGAGGTGTATAACGATTTCAACTCTGACCTGGCAAATTTGTTTAAGTGTGCAAAGGAGCAGACTCTTGACCTGGTTCGGGAGCTGAACTTTTTGCCGCTGAACAGCCGGGATGAATTTAGTGTATTGCGCAGGTATCTCTCAAAGAAGGAATTCACCAGCGAGTATCTTTCAAAGGAGCTGGATCTTGCTGAGCGTCACCTACCTCCACCTGATTATGAGGACATACAGCAGATTCTAACGGAGCAAGCGGTAATGAATGACGTTAAGCGTGCAGCTGCCTTTTTTAAGCTCATTCGCTACAGCTACGGAAGCGGCTGTACCAGCTTCGGATGTCAGCCTTTCGATATCCGAAAGACCTTCCATCTGCTCTGGCAGGCCAACATTCGTTTAAGGGACACAGTCATTGAAAACAAGGACTTTGAAGATCTCATCCGGCAGTACGACCGGGAGAATGCCTTTATTTACTGTGACCCTCCCTACTATCAGACAGAAGGACATTATGCGGTAGAGTTTAGAAAGGAAGATCACTATCGCTTGCGGGATACGCTGTCAGTCTGTAAGGGTAAGTTTTTGGTCAGTTACAATGACTGCGAATTTATCCGGGAACTGTACCAGGGCTTTCACATTGAAGCAGTCAGCCGTCTTAACAATCTGGCACAGCGCTATGACAACGGAAGTGAATACGCGGAGGTATTCATCTCCAACTATGACACCGGAGAACGGCTGAGAGATAGGCCATTACAAATGAATCTTTTTGATTCTGAACTATTTTTCAATGAGTCTTAACCGGAAAAAAATATAAAGGAGGAACTTATTTTGAAAATTATGAAAACAAAAGCGGCAGTCGACCACCACGGGCTTCTAACTATTCCTGTGATTCCTGCCGGACTTACCCCTGGTGAACAGGTTGAAGTGGTGCTTGCATCCAGGGGAGATGAAGCAGCTTCACTTCTTTTACTTACGCAGGCAGGGATTGAAGTTGCCATACCACTGTGCGCTCTGCCGGAGGAGGATACGCTGGAAGAGAAGGATGAACCAGAGGATGAGGATGGTCTTAATCTTCCAGGAGAGGTGTTGGAGGGGGCGGGGATTTCTGCAGACAGTGATTTGGAAATCATCTGCGGCGATGGTGCTATTGTTATTTTAGCCTCGGATATTTTGAACCGTTTGCCGGAGGAACTAGCTGGGCTTTTTCAGGAACTTGGAATTCACCCCGATACTATTCGGGAGGTAATGAGGAAGGAGGGATACTATTTATGAATTCAAAAAAAACATACCGAATTATTGACTGCAAGGGCCGTGTACTGATTCCAAAGGAGATGCGCTCCGCGTCTGGATTGGACTATGGCGATATCGTAAAGATGAATGTCCGCCAGGGTGCGGTCAGTATTCAAAAGGTGGAGCTCATCGAGGTGGGAGACCAGTCCCCGGAAGCGGTGGAAGCCTTCGTCCGTGCAGCCATTAAGCAAATGCCGGACGGCACACGTCTTGGACTGATCGGTGAATTGACTGAGCTTCTTAAGCAGCGGAAGGAGGACTAAGTTATGGAAGAAAATATGCTTTTTACCCCTCTGGATTGCCGGCAGATTGGATATGACTTTTCTATTGCCGGCAAGGTTGTCATTCTTTGCGCATCCTCTCTGCCTGAAAATGATAGAAGTGCGGAGAAACAGCTGTATTTTTGTACCGGAGGCTTCGGCAGCAAGCCCAATCCCAGCGGACGGGCGGTTTTTGCCGTGTCACTGGAAAACGGGGAGCAAGCACGCTGGAACCGCAGCGATATCATGGGCATTGCAAAGCCAGAAATTATCACAGACCATGCCAGGCTCCAGCTTAGTCAGATACGCCCGGCAGGAGCGCTGGATTTAAAAAGCCATCAACCGCAGTACAGCGGCTATTGTTTTCTGCCAGATGGTCGCTACACCTCCGGCGTATGGCTTTGCAGCCAAAAGGAAATGCAGGAATTTATAGAAATGCAGATGGATTACCAGCATAGAATTATGATCTGCGACCGGAATGACTTCTGCGTATTTGAGATGCAGGAGGGAAAGCTCCTTTATCCGACCCAGGAAATGCTGGAAGCACATCAAAAGGAACAGGAGCAAAATGGCGGTATGGAGTTTAAGCTATGAAGATTACATACTTTAATTGCTTCTATCAAAAAAATGAAAGGAAGGTACTCTCATGACAGATAAAAAAAAGAAGAGGGTCGGCATGCTTGCCATCCTCCTTCTATTCCTGCTGCTTGGCGGCGTTTTTTTTATTTATACCCAGGAGCGTCCGG
>NZ_DAMAUN010000024.1:0-4385 GCF_032078915.1 Lacrimispora sp.
GCTGCTTTTGGGGGGCACCGACATTCTGCCGAACACATTTTTCTTTGAAAACTACAAGCAGGCCTGGGAAAAGGCCAATTTCGCGGTCTATACTGTGAACAGCCTTATGATAAGTCTTGGTGTCATGGTATTGTCCATCCTGACAACGACCATGGCCGGATACGTGTTCGCAAGGAAAAAATTCAAAGGAAAAGAATTATTGTACAGCATTTTTGTGGCTTTTATGTTTGTCAACGTGGGAAGCGTCAGCTTAAGACCGCTGTTTGAACTTGCCGTGAAGGTGAAGATGAATACCTCTCTTCTAAGCATTATCCTGATTTCCACTGGTATGGGACAGGCAACCTACATTTTCCTGGTACGTGGATTTATGAATACCATTTCCAGGGAGCTTGATGAGGCGGCTAAATTAGATGGCTGTACTTTTTTCCAGATTTATTATAAAATAATATTACCACTTTTAAAACCGGTCATTGCGACCATTGGACTTCTTTCGTTCCGTACCGGCTGGAATGAATACATCATGCCGCTGGTGTTCACCATGTCCAACGACAAGCTCCGCCCTCTGACTGTCGGCGTTGTCATGTTAAAGAACAGCGGAGACGGAACGGCTGCATGGAACCTGATGTTTGCAGGCTCTACAATTTCAATCATACCGATCATAGTCATTTATATGTGCACCAGCCGCTACTTCATGAGCGGGTTGACTGCTGGCGCGGTAAAGGGATAAGAAGATGGAAAAATTACATTTAAACAGATCGGGCTTTCTTACCAATTACCTGGTATCCGGCCCTGGGGAAACGGATTTTATCAATCATGAAACCGATGACAACCAGCTGCGCTATGAGAAATATTTAAGATCATTGGTGGCAGACAAAAGCCTGGCACTTCCGGAAGAGCCTGTGGCTTTGGGAGAAACCAGCCGTCTTGGTATGCCATGGAGATACTATTACCACTATGGAAACTGGTTTGTAGATGAGAGCACCTTTTATTCCACCCTTCAGAAGGTGGAGCTGGATGCGGTTACCGGAATCCTGGTTGAGAGGGATTTGACGTTAAAGGCCGTTGTATGGTCTTATGCCGCAGTGGATGTCTGGTGCAACGGGGAACTTATGTGCCACATGGACCCGCCGGTATACAAACCCATCCGGAAAGAGACCATGGAGCTTCGGTTAAAGAAAGGCATCAACCAGATCTACATCAGTCTTCAGACGCTTGGCGTCCGGGATACCAGAACCTTATTCGGAATCCAGATCCTTGATCATACGGCGGATGTTACCGTAGTTCTTCCGGATGGGGGAAAGACCGATGAACTGGTCCGTTCGGAAAACTGGCTTAGTTCCCTCTGCATACGGGATTCTATTCTGACCTATGAAGGAAATGCTCCCCAAGGCACCTGGCTGGCTTATGACAGCCAGAGTCCTGATTTTGCTCAAGTTAAGAGCCGGAAGGAGTGGCAGGAGATCAGCGGCAGGGATAAAGTGGTCTTAGACGAAGAAAAGCCTGGAGTGATTTTGGTAAGCGTCAAGAAGGAACATGCCGTTCTCACCAGAAAGGTGGAGAACATTCTGGCGCAGAAGCCGGTGTATTCAGATGGAAAGAATTTTGAGGAAAACAGGGATGCCATTTTCCGCAGGATTGGGAATGCGGAAAGCTTATCCAGAGGAGACAAGTTTGGCTTTTCCATTTCCAACATCCTTGCAAGGAAAGCCCTTGGCATGGAAGATGGAAGAGATATTGACCTGCTTTATGAGACCCTTGACCAGATCGAAAGCCGGTATGACTGCTCGGATTTCCTGGTGTGCGGCATGATCCGGTATTTGAAAAATTATCCGGTGGATGAAAGCATGGCAAAACGGGGAAAGGAGGTACTTCTTAACTGGAGGTACTGGATGGACCAGAAAGGCTCCGATGCCATGTGCTTTTGGAGCGAGAATCATGCCCTGATGTTCTATACCTGTGCCATGAATGCAGGGGAAATGTATCCGGATGATTACTTCCCTCGCGCGGATATGAACGGAAGGGAACTTTCGAAAGCAGGCAGGGCCAAGGTGGAGCGCTGGCTGGAGGACGTGGAAGAACACGGCTTTGAAGAATTCTTAAGCACCGTTTATATGTGCGTTACCTTTGCCGCTCTGTTAAACGTCATTGATTATTCGGAGCCGGAGATTTCTGCACGCGCTGTAAAAATTACGGACCGTCTTTTAGAAATGCTTTGCCGTCACACCTACGATGGGGTCATTATCGCTCCCATGGGACGTGTATACCGGGAAGTAGTCCATCCCTTTGAACAGGGGGCCCAGGCGCTGATGAATTTAATCAATCCAAAAGTTCCTTATTCCTTTGGTGAGGGCTGGCTGGGCTTTTATGCCAGCAGCAGATACCGGCTGCCGGCCGGTTTGACACAGCTTATGGAAGCGCCGGCAGATGAAAGCTATTCTACGGGAAATGCCCTGATCTGTCTGAAAAAGACTCCGGAATACTGTATGACCTCAGTTCAGTCCCCTAGACTGGATCCGGGATTTGAGCGGTGGAAGAATTTAACTCTGGACCCGGATGCAGATCCTTCCACCTGTGAATACACCAAGTCTCTCAATGAAAGATTCCACGGAACCACCTGTTTTGAACCGGGAGTATACGGTTACCAGCAGCACATGTGGTATGCTGCGCTGGATAAGGAGACGGATCTGTTCACCAACCATCCGGGAGGTACTTGTGACTCCAGTTCCATGAGGCCGGGCTTCTGGTATGGTAATGGAGTGATGCCGGCTCTGGCTCAAAAAGGGAATCTTCTGGGAGCGGTTTACCACATACCCAAGGAGCATCCCATACACTTTACCCACGCCTATTTCCCGGCTCCAAAATTCCAGGAGGTCTTGATCCGGGATCATTGGCTTTTGGGCAGGCAGAAGAATGGATTTGCCGCTCTTTGGTGCAGCGGCGTGATGGAACCTGTCAATGACCAGCTTTTTGATTGTGAATACAGGACCTATGGAGATGATACGGCATACTTCTGCGTATGCGGCAGCAGCCATGATTTTAAATCCCTGGATGACTTTGCGGTTTATGCGGATAGCTTGCGGCCGGAGTTTCATGAAAAGGACCGTACACTGACAGCAGGCGGGTTAATAGTGAGGTTTATGGAAAATCATGATAAGACACAATATATTTAGTGAAGATATTCAAAAGGCGGTTGCTTCTGCATCCGCCGTTTTCAGCAGTTATCCCTTTTTTATGAGCAATTACATATGGTGCAGGGAGCTTTTGCTGAAGAGGAAGGACCCGGAACACGCCGCGGAGGCGGTCGAACTGGGGATCCGGCATGCGAAGATGCTGAATCTGGATGCTTATTTGCTTCCGGTCGTTTATATAGACTGGATGCTGCCGGAGGCTTTTGAGGAATTTAAAAATCAGGGGATCCCGGAATTGGTGTTTCTGGAGTCCATGAAGGATATTGAAATCTGGATCAAGGTTTACCGGAGATACCATGGGGACAAGGTGGGCCTTGATCAGATTGAGTGGGTATTCCGGTCCATTTCCGGAAAGGTGCGGCGGTTTGGAAGCCTGCAGTTTGAGGAGGTGACTTATGAACTTCCCTTCCTGATTTTTAAAAACAGGCAGACCGGCGAATATAAGGCTTTGGCATGTCCTGGCCTAAAAGTAGATCAGGATGGTTATTTTTCGGGAACCAATGGCAGAAAATTTAACAGGGAGTCCGAAACTTCTGTAAGCGTTCTGAATGAAACGGTGACTGGTTTTTCGCCGGATCTTAAGCAGGGAGTGCTTAAGATGGAGAAAGCAGTAACGCTTGATTTGTCTGACTGGGAACTTCAACTGGCTCCGGGAGAGAAGACGGCAGCGGTTCACATTCCGGAAGGGGCAGACCTTTCTCCCGATAAAATTGATTCTGCTTTGGAAACGGCAAAAGAATATTATGCAGGAAGCCTTCTGGTCTGCGACAGCTGGCTTCTGGATCCTCATCTGGAGGCCATTCTGCCAGAGAAAAGCCGGATCATAAGCTTTATGGAGCGTTTTTACAAAATGCCCTTAAAGGCGGAACAGCCCCAGATTCTGGAACGGGTTATGGGCTTTGATTGTTCTATGGAAAAACTGGAGAATTACCCATGCAGCACCTCGCTGCAGATCTCGTTAAAAAAATATCTTCTTGGAGGGAAGGAGATGTTTACCACAGCAGGCTTTCTGCCGTGGAAATGAAACCTATATGGAGGATGGCATCATGAAAGGTTATTATGCAGGATTGGATATTGGCGGAACCAATGGAAGGCTTAAGATCTGCGGTTCGGATGGAGCGGTACTTGGAGAATTTACGGCGCCGGGCTGCAGCCTCAATACGGATGGAGCGGAGAAAAGCCGGCTTCGATACCGGG
>NZ_DAMAUN010000024.1:4395-75702 GCF_032078915.1 Lacrimispora sp.
TCTGGTACTCCCGGCTCTTAAAGAACTAAATCTGGATCCGGACTGCTGTCTGGGCATCTGTGTTGCAGCCAGCGGGATCGATTCCCCGTCAGATGAGCATGATTGCAGATCCAGCTTTGAGGAGATGGGATTTCCTCATGAAAGGCTGCTGGTGCTAAATGACTGCGAGGTTTTCCTTCACATGACAGAGGATCCGGCTTTGGTAGTCATATCAGGGACCGGTTCGGTATGCTTTGGGAGAGATAAAAAAGGAAGTATCTATCGAACCGGCGGCTGGAATCACATCATTAGCGATGAGGGAAGCGGGTTTGATATGGGGCTGAAAACCTTAAAAGCAGTAGGAGATGATCTGTCCGGACGAATCAAATGTCCCGTTCTCACACCTCTTATTATTAAGGAGACAGGACTTGATACGCTGGAGAAAATAGATGATTTTATCAATGCCAATCTTATGGAAAAGTCTGAGATCGCCAGATTATCCCTGTTTGCATATCAGGCGGCGGTCCTTGGTGATCATGAAGCCGTTCGCATTCACCGGGAATGCGGGGATGCCTTGTGGGGGCTTATTCGGGATACGAAAGCAAAGATGGCTGGAACGGGTCCTGCGGACAAGCGAAACCTCTGGCTCTGGGGCAGTGTTCTGGTTAAAAATGATATAATCCGGAGTATGGTGGAAGAGAAGGTCCTGGCAGAACTGCCGGGCACTGAGATCGGGATACCAAAGATGAACGCGCTGGATACGGCTCTTAAAGCCGCCAGAACACAGGAAACGGAAAGAAGAATTTTATAAAACGGATTGAAAGAGACGGGATCAGCTGAATCTTAAAAAACGGTGCCAGGATTTGCGTCCTGACACCATTTTTTTATAGTCTGTGCGCGGCAGCCTGCCACGATCTTATTAAGTCCTGCCGCTATCAATCAAAACAGAGAAAATGCCAAAAACAAGGAAGACATCAAAGAAGCTACCAGAGAAACCACGGTTATCTGTGTATTGATGGACGGGCCAGCCGTATCCTTGAAGGGATCACCAACCGTATCCCCTACGACAGCTGCCTTATGGGCTTCGCTTCCTTTTCCTCCATTTCCTCCGGCCTCAATGTATTTCTTTGCATTATCCCACAACCCTCCGGAATTGCTCATAAACAGGGCAAGCAAAAGACCGCTTATAATGTTTCCTGCAAGGTATCCTCCTACGGATTCAACGCCGCCTACAAACCCGACCACAATGGTCACGAGAATGCTGATGAGCCCGGCAGGAATCAGTTCCTTTAATGCACCATTGGTAGCAATATCAATGCATTTGTCATATTCCGGTACCACTCCCGGCTTGCCCTCCTTAAGTCCCTTGATTTCCCTGAACTGACGGTGGATTTCCGATACCATTCTCTGTGCATTACGGTCTACTCCAAGCATTAGCATAGCAGAGAAAATAGCGGGAACGGAAGCTCCCACCAGCATTCCGAAAAATACTGTGGGGTTGATAATATCGAATCCGGTAAGTACTGTAGTACCAGCTGCATCGTTTACCTCACTCATAAATGCACCTAGCAAGGAGATAATGGTCAATCCAGCTGCCGCAATGGCAAATCCTTTTGTTACTGCCTTTACTGTATTTCCAGCGCTGTCAAGCGAGTCTGTGATTTCAAGTGCTTCATCTCCTAAATCTCCCATCTCCACAAGTCCTCTGGCATTATCGGCAATTGGACCATACGCATCATTGGAGATGATCATGCCGACGATGGAAAGCATTCCAACTGCGGCCATAGAAATTCCAAACATTCCTGCAGTAGGATCCTCAGGAGCGATGGAAGCGCAGAGATTATAGGAAATCATGGCAGAAATACCGATTCCCACCATAGCAGGCAGTACACTTAAAAAGCCATAGGAAATACCGGAAAGAATGGTGAATGCAGGTCCTGACTCAGAGGCCTTTGCAACATTACGTACAGGCTTTTTATTATCATTTGTAAAGTAATCACTGGTAATTCCTATGATGACACCAACAAATAAGCCTATAGCCGTTGCTCCCCAGATACGCCAGTCAAACTGAAACACGATTGTCGCCCCGGCAGTAAGTACGGCAAATATGCCCGTGGTAAGATAAGTACTCATATTAAGAGCCATGGTAGGATCGCCCTTCTTTCCCATACGGGCGGCCATAACTCCTATGATCGAAGATAAAAGTCCCAGTGAAGCGTAGCAGAATACCATGGCTGCATAGTCGACTCCTATCTTTTTGCCCAGAGCGATAGCCATGACCAGGGCGGATACTGTGGAAGCCACGTTGGAATCAAAAAGATCCGCGCCCATTCCGGCAACATCTCCTACATTATCTCCAACATTATCGGCAATTACCGCCGGATTTCTGGGATCATCCTCAGGGATCCCAAGTTCTACCTTCCCCACAAGGTCTGCACTGATATCCGCAGTCTTTGTAAAAATACCGCCGCCTGCCTTGGCAAATAATGCCAGGGAGCTGGCACCAAAGCTAAAGCCCAATAGTGCAACGGAATCTCCGCTGATCATCATAACAAGAGTCACTCCTAAAAGTGAGCTTCCCACGACTGCCATTCCCATTACTGCACCGCCGCGGAATGCCGAGAGAAAAGAAGGCTTTAAGCCGCCTCTCTGAGCGGCTTCCGCCGTCTTAATGTTGGCTATGGTAGCTACCTGGATTCCTATTTTACCTGCGATGGCAGAAAAAACAGTTCCGCATAGGTATGCCAGAACAATGGTAAGGTTATGTAAAACCGTGCCTCCGCTCCAGATCGGAGCCGGAAGGAACAGAAAAATCAGAAGCGCTGCTCCCGCACAAAACTTCGATAAAACAATGTATTCTTTTTTTAAAAATGTATTTGCCCCCTGTCTGATGTAGCTCCCAACCTCTTTCACCCGTTGATTTGAAGATGGCTGTGCAGATACCCAGCGGTACAACCACACTGCAAAAGCAAACGCAAAAATAGAAACAAGAATGGAAATGATTAGAAATAAGCTTAAATTACCCATAACACCATTAACCTCCTACTTTCTTCAGTTTGAAAAAATTTGCTATTATTTCATTGTATATTTTATCACGATTTTTGTATATTTCAACATGAATGTTGTTAAGATTGTATAAAAATTTTAACATCTTTCATAACAGTAACCACTTCTTTTATTGAATTGGGATATGCATAAAAAATATTTGTGCAAATTGCACCTTTTGCTTGCAATTATAAGACATTTTTAGTAAAATATCGTTATAGACTTAAATACCGAACAGGAGGAATGTTTATGAACGTGTATGGAACCAAACAGATCCGTAACGTCGCCTTACTTGGGCACGGGGGCGCCGGTAAAACCACCCTGGCAGAGGCTATGGCGTTGATTACCGGAGCCATCAGCAGAATGGGAAAAGTTACCGATGGCAATACCATCAGCGATTATGACAAAGAAGAGATTAAGAGACAGTTCTCCATCTCTACTACCCTGATTCCTTTGGAGTATAAAGGAGAGGATGGCCCCATCAAGATCAACCTGCTTGATACTCCCGGATATTTTGATTTTGTTGGCGAAGTTGAAGAGGCCATCAGTGTTGCGGATGCAGCAGTAATAGTTGTGAATTGTAAGGCAGGTATTGAAGTTGGAACATTAAAGGCGTGGGAACTCTGCGAAAAGTACAAGCTTCCCAGACTTTTCTTTGTGACAAATATGGATGACGACCATGCAAGTTTCCGTGAATTGTTATTAAAGCTTGATAAAGAGTTCGGAAGAAAGATTGCGCCGTTCCACCTCCCGATTCGTGAAAACGAAAAGTTCGTAGGTTTTGTTAATATTGTAAAAATGGCAGGCCGGCGTTTTACCGTCAACAGTGATTATGAAGAATGTGAGATTCCTGAATATAGCCAGAAGAACCTGGGAATTGCCCGTGAAGCTCTTATGGAGGCCGTAGCAGAAACCAGCGAGGAATATATGGAACGCTATTTCTCCGGTGATGAGTTTACCCTTGATGAGATTTCTTCAGCCCTTCGGGAACATGTGATAAAAGGAAATATCGTTCCGGTCATGCTTGGTTCCGGAATTAACGCCCAGGGCGCCAAGATGGTGCTTCAGGCTATAGATAAGTATTTTCCGTCCCCCGACTATTTTGAGTGCATCGGCGTGGATATTTCCACGGGTGAGCGCTTTACAGCGAAATATAACGATCATGTGTCCCTGTCAGCCCGTGTGTTTAAGACGATTGTGGACCCGTTTATTGGAAAGTATTCCCTGTTAAAGATTTGTACCGGCACCTTAAAGCCTGATTCCGCCATCTATAACGTGAATAAGGATACAGAGGAAAAGGTCGGAAAGCTTTATGTGTTAAGAGGCAAGGAGGCCATTGAAGTTACGGAATTAAAAGCAGGAGACATCGGAGCAGTGTCAAAGCTTAACGTGACACAGACCGGTGATACCATAGCTCTCCGCTCTGCACCGATCGTCTATCATAAACCGGAGATATCCACTCCATATACGTATATGCGTTATAAGACCAGGACAAAGGGCGACGAAGATAAGGTTTCAAGCGCTCTGGCAAAGCTGACGGAAGAGGATTGGACCTTAAAGGCAGTCAATGATACGGAAAACCGCCAGTCTCTCCTTTATGCCATCGGCGACCAGCAACTGGAGGTGGTTGTAAGCAAGCTATTAAACCGCTATAAGGTTGACATTGAACTGAGTAAACCGAAATTTGCTTTCCGGGAAACCCTTCGTAAGAAAGTGGAAGTCCAGGGCAAGTATAAGAAACAGTCCGGCGGACACGGACAGTACGGCGATGTAAAGATGTCCTTTGAACCTTCCGGGGATTTAGAAACCCCTTATGTATTTGCTGAAAGCGTATTTGGCGGGGCTGTGCCGAGAAACTATTTTCCGGCAGTTGAAAAGGGAATCGCCGAGTGCGTCTTAAAAGGACCCCTTGCCGCTTATCCGGTAGTGGGATTAAAGGCTACGCTGACTGATGGTTCTTACCATCCGGTTGACTCTTCTGAGCTGGCCTTTAAGATGGCTGCAACCATGGCCTTTAAAAAGGGCTTTATGGAGGCAAATCCGGTTCTGCTTGAACCGATCGCATTCCTTAAGGTTACGGTACCGGATAAATTTACCGGAGATGTTATGGGAGATTTAAACCGAAGGAGAGGACGCGTTCTGGGAATGAATTCCAACCATAGCGGGAAGCAGGTCATTGAGGCGGATGTGCCTATGTCTGAGCTGTTCGGCTATAATACGGATCTGCGCTCCATGACCGGAGGCATCGGAACCTATGAATATGAATTCAGCCGCTATGAACTGGCCCCGGGAGATGTGCAGAAGAGAGAAGTAGAAGAAAGAGCATCAAAGATTGACAGGATAGAAGCTTAAATAAATCATAGGAAAACCCATTGCAGCGCCTGCTTGTATGCGCCTGCAATGGGTTTTTCTTATTACTGGATAAAGGTTCCGGACTTAATCTGCTCAGCGATTTCCTTATACTGGGCCTGAATATCTTCCGGTACAAGGCTTGAGAAAGTACCGATGTTAAGACAGCCGTTGCTTAAGTCCCCATAGATGGTTTTGTTACCGTAGGAACCAGATTCCACATCATTCATGCAGGCCTTAAGCAAGGCAGCGTTGTCGGTAACTACGGAACATATGATGATCTTGTTGTCGGCAGAACCTAAATCTCCAGGCTGTCCGATATCGTATCTGTTTTCAGAAGCTGCAAGAGCTTCACGGGCTCCGGTATCGACTGCAGATGCGTCGCCAAACATTACGTCTACATCATAGGTGGAAATCATAGAGGAAGCGATTTCCTTTCCTTTGGCCGTGTCGCTGAATGAACCTGCGTAAGCGGAGGAAACCTTGATATCCGGATTTATCTTTTGTGCAGCTTTTTCAAAGCATTCCAGTTTTGCCTTAGTCGTGTCCAGTTCCACACCGCCGATGAAGCCGATGCTGCCTGTTTTGCTCATAAGTCCTGCCAGTGCGCCTGCCATATAACCGATCTGCTTTGCATCCGGAAGTATAGAGGTGATGTTATCCGCTTCTACCGTCCCGTTTAACAAAGCAAAATTGATTTCGGGATATTCTTCTGCAACCTGCTTTACCGCATCGGTATACTGGTTGCCCGGAGCAAAGATAAGGCTATAGCCAAGTTCTGCATAATCTGTCATGACCGTTGCAAAATCTGCAGTAGCCACATTGTCGGTATACACAGTTTCCCAACCGCTTTCCCCGGCGGCACCAATCATTGCCTGGTAACAGCTTGCGCCCCAGCCTCCGTCAGAAACAGAGGAGTCCAGTATCATGGCCACCTTAAAATCATTGGCTTTCTCACTTTCAGCCGTAGCAGCAGTGGTTTCAGCAGCGGCGGTGGTACCTGCGGCAGCCGTTTCGGCCGAAGTTGGAGCGGCAGAACCTCCGCATGCCGACAAACTTATGGCTGTAAGGGCAGCGGCCAGAAGAAGAGAAGCAGTTTTCATAGTCCTTTTCATAATTAAATCCTCCTTTTTTGTATTTGAAGTAGTATATAACTTCAGGAAAAGATCCTGTAATTATCTTTATCGTTCTTCCCGGTAGTAAGGCTGCCCGTTTGCTTTGGGACCACTCTTTTTTATTCCGAAGAATGCCAGGACGAACAGAGTGCACAAATAAGGGATCATCTGTAAGATCTGGTAAGGGGTGGAGGGGCTTAAAAGCTGCAGGCGGATCTGCAGGGCATCGCAGAAGCCGAAGAGCAGGCAGGCAAGCAGTACACCCGAAGGCATCCAACGGCCGAAGATAACAGCGGATAAAGCAATGAAGCCACGCCCGGCAACGATTCCTTCCGAATAGGTGCTGGTATAGCAAATGGTTAAGTATGCACCGCCGATGCCGGCAAGGGCACCACAGATGATGCAGGCAATGTATTTTTGAAGGATCACATTGATTCCAAGTGTCTCGGCTGCCTTTGGAAATTCCCCGACTGCCTTAAAATTCAGTCCGGCTTTTGTCTGGTTTAAGAAAACAGCAGTGACCGGGACCAGAAGATAAGCAAAATATACCAGTGGAATATGGTTGAAAAAGACTGGCCCTGCAATCGGGATCTTGCTGAGCCCTGGGATAGGGATCGCTTTCATGGATACCCCCTGGATCAGTGTGGAGGTATCTGAAAATGACAGGCGGTAAATAAAGGAGGCCAGAGCCGGAGCAAAGATATTGAGGGCCATGCCGTATACAATCTGGGGAGCGCAGAGTTTAATGGTGCAAAAGGCATAGATCATATTGATGGCGATTCCGGATAAAGCGCCGGCTGCAATTCCTGTCATAGGACTTCCGGTACGAAAGCCGGCGAGGAAGCCTATTAAGGCGCCAAATGACATTATGCCATCCAGACCTATATTGACCATGCCTGCCCGTTCGGAATAGGTTTCCGCAAGAGCTACAAAAAGGATAGGGGTTGCCATACGGACCGTGGATAAAAGCAGTTCCACAAAAAAATTCCAATTGAAAAAAGCTTCCATTAGTTGTTTCCCTCCTTTTTTACGGGGTGTCTGCTAAAGTATTGTTTGATAGACGGCAGTTTAAGCAGAGCGGTACCAGCGACAGCAAATATAATGACAAGTGCCTGAATAATGTCGACGACTGCGGTAGGCACCTGCATTCCAGTCTGCAGAGTGCTTGCCCCCTTTCTCAGGACAGCAAAGATAAATGCAACGATTGCTGTTCCAATGGGGTTTAACTGAGCGATGAGCGCAATTGCCACACCATCAAAGCCATAACCCTGACCAAAGCCGTCCATCAGGCGGAGCTGCTTACCGTGAAGTTCTACACTGCCCCCCAGGCCGGCTGTCGCTCCGGAGATGATAAAGGAAAAGAGGATATACCGGTTTACCGGAAAGCCGTTAAAAAATGAGGCGGTTGCATTTAAGCCCACTGCCCGCAGCTTAAAGCCTTTGGAGGTGTGAAAAAGGAAGTAATAGCCTGCAAAAGCCAGGAAAAGTGCAATTCCGATTCCCCAGTGTACGGGAAAGCTTTTGGAAATAACGCCGATTTTCGTGCTGTCCGGAATGGCATAGGTCTGAGGAACGCTTCCGTCCCTTAGCAAAGTGGTGTAAACATAACCCATAAACAGAACTGCCACATAGTTCAGCATGATGCTGACGATCATTTCATTTAGTCCCCGGGTGATTTTTAAGATTCCGGGAATCGTCCCCCATATGGCACCGCTTGCTGTACCGATGAGCAGGCTCAAAAGAATACCTGGCATTCCTTCCATACCGGATTTAGTGACAAAGAAGATGCTTGCGATGGCACCTATCATAAACTGTCCCTCTCCTCCAAGATTAAAAACACCGCATTTATAAGAGATGGCAGCGGTCAGACCTGTGAAGATCAGCGGACAGGCGATGACCAGTGTCTGAGCGACTTTTCTGCTGCTTCCAAAAGCACCGGAAAATAAGTAACCGTATGCCTGGAGTGGATTCTTTCCTAGACATAGTATGATGATGCCTCCAATGACAAACGCGAACAGAATGGAAATGACCGGCACGATGACTTTCATCAGGTTATCTTTTTGTTTCATGTCCTAGTTCCCCCTTCCGGCCATAGCCAGTGAGATTTCTTCGATGGGCGGGTTGTCCCCGGCATAAATACCCATGACCCGGCCTTCAAACATAACAATAATCCGGTCGGAGAGATTTAAGATCTCATCAAAGTCCGCGCTGATTAAAAGGATGCCGCAGCCTTTGTCTCTGGCAGCGATCATGGTATCGTGAACATATCTGGCAGCCCCGATATCCAGTCCTCTGGTGGGATGGACCGCTATCAGAAGCTCCGGATCATTTTCCAGCTCTCTTGCCAGAATGATTTTCTGCTGGTTTCCGCCTGAGAGATTTCGGACCTCCTGTTCAATGGAAGCACAGCGAATGTCATTCTTTTTCTGCATGGAAAGAGCGAATGCTGTGATGGATTTACTTTTTAACAGTGCGCCGCGGCCATAGGAGAAACGCTTTTCTTCCGTGGACTTTAATACCAGGTTTTCCCGTACTGTCATATTGCCGACCAGTCCCATTTTGTTCCGGTCTTCCGGTACGTGGGAAACATGGGAAAGGATAAATCCGTTCGGAGCAAATTTAGAAACCCGGTCTGCTTTTAACGTTACAGTACCGGCATCCGGTGAGATGATTCCTGCAGCCAGCTGAGCAAGCTGGGATTGGCCGTTCCCATCGACTCCGGCAATGCCCAGAACCTCCCCCTTTTTTACGGTAAGGCTGACGTCATTTAAACCGCTGTGCTTGTGAAGCTTCTGGTAATCCACATGCGCTAAGTTCAGTACCCCGGCCCCAGGGGCTGTGACCTTCCGGTAGTGGCTTGGAACCATTTCCCGCCCGATCATTAAATTAGCCAGCTGAATACCGTCCGTTTTATCCTTGTCCAGAGTGGTAACTGTTTCTCCTGCCCGGAGTATGGTGATACGGTTACTGATGGCAAGTACTTCACGCATTTTATGGGAAATAAAGATAACAGATTTGTTTTCTCCTGTCAGCTTTCGGATGATGGCAAAGAGGCCTTCCGCCTCAATGTCAGTGAGTGCGGCCGTAGGCTCGTCCAGGATGAGAATTTCCGCCCCGCGGTATAGGGCTTTTAGAATTTCAACTCTTTGCTGGGCTCCGACGGAAATTTCTGTAACAGTTTTATCAAGCTCCACATCCAAACCATATTTTTGGGCCAGTTCAAGAATATCCTTTTTCAGCTGCTCCTTATCAATAAATATAGAAGAATCCTTTTTGCTGCCTAAAATAATATTCTCAAAGACAGTCATGGCTTCGACCAGCATGAAATGCTGATGTACCATACCAATTCCCAACCGGACGGCGGCCTTGGGAGAATCGATTTTTACCTTCTCTCCGTGCAGATAGATTTCCCCGCCGGTAGGCTGGTATAGGCCGATGAGAATATTCATCAGAGTGCTTTTTCCGGCCCCGTTTTCGCCTAACAGGGTATGTACCTCTCCTTCCTGTACTGAGAGATTGATGTTGCGATTTGCATATACTTCACCAAAACGCTTTGTGATATGTTCCATTTTCAGCAATTCTTTCATGGAATCCTCCTATCCTTTTATTTCCTTTATCAGGATTTCCTTGCAGTATGCAAAATACAAATCCAGGTCAAATGCCTGCTTATCTGCCAGAAACTGAACCGTAGCCCCTTCCAGCAGGGAGATTGCAATGCCTGAAAGCAGATTCTGTTTTAGGAGAGGCATTTCCGGCGCAAAATTTCCGATCATATCACGGATTTCCTGGCGCCAGCTTTCGTAGGAACGGCAGAATTCCCGGTGCATATCCGGTTCCAGACGTGACTGGTTCCAGAAATCCAGCTCTGCAATATCATACTTCTTTTCTCTTCGAATGGTATATATCTTTTGATTTATGAAAACGCCTAAGTGATCTTCGAGAGATAACCGGGATTCGGCTTTTAGAAGGCTGATGGAATGCTGACGGATTTCACGGTAGTGGTTTAAGACTTTTTTCTGGACGGCAAGGAGAAGATCCTTTTTACTGATGAAGTAGTATTGGATATTGGATTGAAACACATCAGCTTTTTCTGCGATCTGTCTCATTCTGAGTCCGCCTATGGTTTTTTCCTGAATGATATCAAGCGCGGCATCCAGTATCCGCTCTTCGGTGGAAGGTCCCCGGCGTCCTTTTGATTCCTGATTATTTGTTTTCATAAGCATTCCTCCATTTGGTCAGGTGAACAATTTCTTGCATTATACGGAAATGATTTTTGGGTGTCAACGATAAAAAGGAATAAATGCTAAAATAAAGTTAAGGATAAATAATATGAAACAAATCCATTTGAAACTAAGTTAAATTGGAAAAATAGTAAGGAAAAAAATATTTTTTAAAAGATTTGTGCAATAAGAAAAATGCGGTATGAGAGAATAGGGGACTAATATATTAGTGAGAAATTCGACATCATTATCATACTTTCGACGTTGTTAAAATGCAGAATTAATGAAGATTAAATCATAATATTTTGTAAATAATAACTAAAAATATTCCAAAAAAACTGGGATTATCCCCGTATACAATCTAATATTTTAGTACTAATATATTAGTATGAACGGTGGTTCGCTGCCGCTTAAGGGGTGGCGGAAAGCTTAAGTGGCTTTCTGCAGGTTTCTATAAACTTTATTTTTTAAAGGAGGGTTCATATGAACGTCAATGTTTTCATCGGCATTATCATGATTCTGTCTTTCCTGGGCATGGTATGGTATTGTGTAAAAGGGCTGAACCTCATGGTGGGATTTGCAGTCATGGCAACTTTCTGGACAGCGCTTGCGTTGGTGGGAAATTCCATTTCACCCAATTCCGCTATGGAAGGCAAGTCATTTATTGATGTACTGACCTACGTTTATGCGGATGGTCCGGCCGGATATGCAAAATCTATCCTGGTCAACGTATTCTTCGGAGCATTCTTCGGCAGAGTTCTGGTAGAAACGGGAATTGCATCAACACTTATCCGTAAGGTGGTTGAGCTGGGAGGAGACAAACCGAGGATCACCATGGGATTGTTATGTATCGTTACGGCAATTATCTTTATGTCCATGACAGGGATTGGTCCTGTAATCTCCATTGCGGTTATCGTGCTTCCGATCATGCTGTCGCTGGGCGTGCCGGCACCTGTTGCCATGTTCAGCTTTATGGGTTCCATTATGGCCGGTATCTTTGGCAATATTGTAAACTTCAAACAGTATCAGACGATTTATGCAGGCTTTAACCCTGCTGCGGAAAACTATACTTACAATGATTATTTCCAGATGGGCGTTATCTGTATGGTAGTCGCGCTGGTGGTGGTGCTGATCGTAGCCAACATTTTCATGAGCAAAAAGGCGGCTCATGCCTGGGCGGCAAAATCTTTTACCGTAAGCGATAATGCTCCGGCCATTTCCTGGATTTCCGTAATTCTTCCGGTTCTGGGTGTTGTGGTTTTTCAGATCCCGATCATCCTTGGATTCTGCCTTGCCGGTATTTATGCACTTATAACCACTGGAAAGCTGAAAGGAACCTATTCTGATATCTGCCGGCTTTTTGCTAAGCTGTTTACCGATGGTTCCATTGATGTTGCTCCTATGATCGGCTTTTTGCTTACCCTGTCCATGTTCAACAACGCTGCTGCATATGCCGCACCGTATTTTACTGCGATTCTGGGAGGTTTTGTTCCGAGGAGCGCTTTGGTCCTTGCTCTTATTTTTGCAATCCTGACTCCTCTGGGCTTCTTTAGAGGTCCTTTGAACCTTGTTGGATGCGGAACTGCGATTCTGGCGGTTGTCATTGCCGCACTTCCGGACGCACCCGTTGCATTCTTATATCCTCTGTTTGCTATCACGACCATTGCACCGCAGCATCTGGACATTACCCAGTCCTGGGTAGCCTGGGGCTTTGGCTATACAAAGGTTTCGACAAAAGATTATATGAAGATGTCCATACCTACAGGATGGATCGTCGGCTTTATCTGCTGTATTCTTGCCTTTGTCCTTTACGGTGGTTTAATGTAATATAATATGAAATAAATACGGAACTGGCAGGGAATACTGCCAGTTCCCTCTTTAGAAAGGAATGGTCATAATGGGAAGATCAGTAAGAATGGGCATCGATGTGGGAGGCACTCATACAAAGGCGGTTGCCATTGATAATGCCACCCATGAAATTATTGGAAAGTCCTCAGTGAAGACAACCCATGACGATCCCAGAGGCGTTGCGGCAGGAGTGGTGAAATCCTTCCAAAATTGTCTGCGCGAAAATCATATCAGCCCGGAAGATGTAGTATTCGTCGCTCACTCTACAACACAGGCTACCAATGCGCTGATCGAGGGGGATGTGGCTGCAGTGGGCGTTATCGGCATGGCAAAGGGCGGCCTGGAAGGAATCCTTGCAAAAAAGCAGGCAAGACTTGCGGATATTGATCTGGGAAATCATAAGAAAATCAAAATTATCAATGATTTTCTGAATATTAAAAAAATGGATAAGTCCGTAGTGGAAAAAACCATTGGAGAGATGCAGAAAGCAGGAGCAGAGGTATTTGTTTCTTCCATGGCTTTTGGGGTAGACGACGGAGGGCCGGAGCAGGAGGTCTACGAGGCGGCCAGCGAAAGAGGCATCCCCACTACCATGGCCTCCGATATTACCAAGCTTTACGGGCTTACCAGACGGACAAGAACCGCTGCCATCAATGCCTCCATCCTTCCCAAGATGCTGGATACTGCCAATTCTACAGAGGACTCCGTAAGAGAGGCGGGGGTGTATGTGCCGCTGATGATTATGAGAGGCGACGGCGGGGTAATGGAAATCTCAGAAATGAAGAAGCGTCCCGTTCTGACCATGCTGTCAGGGCCTGCTGCCTCCGTGATGGGTTCACTCATGTATCTTCGTGCATCCAACGGCGTTTATTTTGAGGTGGGAGGAACCACCACCAACATCGGCGTCATTAAAAACGGGCGTCCTGCCATTGATTACTCCATTGTCGGCGGACATCCTACTTATATCTCTTCTCTTGATGTACGGGTTCTGGGCGTAGCCGGTGGGTCTATGGTACGGGCGAATAAGCAGGGGGTTCTGGATGTAGGTCCCCGTTCTGCTCATATTGCAGGACTGGATTATTCCGTGTTTATGGATCCGGCTAAGATCAAAGGACCAAAGGTGGAGTTCTTTTCACCCAAGCCCGGTGATCCTGCCGATTATGTCAGGATCCGGCTGGAGGACGGTTCTGCGGTTACGCTTACCAATTCCTGCGCAGCCAATGTGCTGGGACTGGTAAAGCCGGAGCATTTTTCTTACGGAAATGTGGAAGCTGCCAGAAAGGCCATGGCGGCCTTAGCTGATTACTGCGGAACCACGGTGGAAGATATTGCAAAGCAGATCATGGAAAAGGCCTATGCAAAGATTGAACCGGTCATACTGGAACTGGCGGAGAAATATAAGCTGGAAAAGGATCAGATCTCCCTGGTCGGCGTAGGCGGAGGAGCTGCTTCCCTGATTATCTATTTTAGTGAAAAGATGGGCGTTAAGTATTCCATACCGGAAAATGCAGAAGTCATTTCTTCCATTGGTGTTGCTCTTTCCATGGTGCGGGATGTGGTGGAACGCATTATACCTACTCCATCTAAGGAAGATATCCGTGCCATTAAGAATGAGGCATTAAACAAGGCCATTGAGTCCGGAGCAACCGCGGAATCAGTAGAAATCCACATTGAGATTGATTCTCAGACCTCCAAGGTAACGGCGATTGCGACCGGATCCACAGAGGTTAAAACAGCGGATCTTTTAAAGGAATGCGATGAAACGGAAGCCAGACATCTGGCTGCCCAGGATATGCGGATTATAGATGAGGAAACAAAGCTGCTGGCAAGTTCGGATTACTTCTATATTTACGGGGAAAAGGTGGAGGACGACTCTCCCGGTGCCATACGTATCGTTGATAAAAAGGGTTTTATTAAGGTGCAGAGAGGAAGAGGTATGTGCCGGAAGGTCAAAGCGGCAGATTATCTGGAAGCGTTAAAACAGCTTTGGGATGATATGGCTGTTTACCAGACGGACCTGATTATAAGGCCGGATTTTTACATTTGTATGGGTGCCCGGGTCACGGATTTTGCTGCACAGGATTTTGAACAGCTGGAACTTTTGATCGATCTGGAGGTATCATCTTTGGAGCCAGAGGATGAAATTATGATTGTTGGAGCCAATGTAAAACAGAATTAATTGTATGGAGACGGATATGTCGGAGATGATATTGCGGGAAATGGCAGAAAGCCTTGCGCAGGTGGATGATCTGTCCTGGGGAATGTATGCATTCTCCAGGGACATCCTGCGTGACAAAGTCAGCGAATCGGAAAAAAAGAGGATGATTGAACAGGCGATCTGCTGCGGATATGAAATGGCAGATCAGGTTATGAGCAGTCTGGGAACCTGGGATCCCTGGGAACTGGCGGAAAAATTAAAACTAAACGTGGAGTACGCGGACAGTGGGCAGATAGCAGACAGTGTGTTATTTGCTCTTTTTACCCCTCCTGACCAGATACAGATCATGAAGGAACCCATAGAGCTGGCGGCGAAAAATGGCCTGTTTGAAGGCCTGTTGACCATGGAACAGATTGAAAGGCTGATCCTGGGACATGAGATTTTTCATTTCCTTGAGGAAGAGGAGGAAGGAATCTATACCAGAAGGGAAAAAGTGATTCTGTGGAAACTGTTCGGCTACAAGAGTAAATCAACCGTCAGGGCGTTATCTGAGATTGCCGGCATGTATTTTTCCAAGAAAATAAATGGATTTCTTTATTCACCATTTGCTCTTGATATTCTTTTGTATTATAATTATAATTCAAACGAAGCCCTGAAGATGTACAGGGAAGTATTAAGTTATTAACAGGAGGCATTCATGGGCGTCATAGAAAATAACCAGGAAGATACCATTTATGATGTATTGAGATCCGATATACTGGATTTGAAGCTGCGCCCTGGAATGATATTCAGCATCAAGGACATCAGCGAGTCCTATGAGGTTGGAAGAACTCCGGTCAGGGATGCATTAATCAGCCTTTCCAAGGAGGGACTCATTACATTTCTTCCCCAGCGCGGAACCATGATATCTAAGATTGATTATGATAAGGTGCGCAATGAGCGGTTTCTGAGGATTTGCGTGGAAGAAAATGTGATGCTGGAATTTATGGCGGTATGTAATTTAAAGGCGATCACCGCATTGGAAATGTCTTTGGACAGACAGGAGCAGCTTGAAAAAACAAAAGATATCCGGGCGTTTCGGGCAGAGGATATGTATTTTCATTCCATCTTTTATGAAGGAGCCAACAAGGGATACTGCAATGATATACTGGCGGCAAACTCCGGCCATTACAGAAGAATCCAGATGCTTGCCATGGCGGACTCCGGAATTGAACCTGGGGTTGTAAAGCAGCATAGAGAAATGGTGGATGCCATCCTTGCAAAGGATTCTGAACAGCTTCATGGAGTTTTAAACCATCATCTGAACCGTCTGATCAGCAAGGAACGGCCTCTGGTATCCAAATATCCGGACTTGTTTGATCGTGAAAATAAAGAAATAAGAAGAGAACCGGATGAGCTGGGCATTGACTTTCTGGTGGATACAAAACTGAAATATCATGCATAGCCCGGATCCGGTTTGAAATAGCATTTAAAGCACGGTCATCCCCAACTCTGTGATCTCACACCCGCCCCTGGTGCGGTTTATTTTAATGAGGCCTTCGTCGGAAAGCTCCTTTAATATGGAACGCAGCTTTCCCTCGCTTAAATCGTTTCCCCGCCTTGCGAGCGCTTCCTTTATGCTGGAGCGGCCGATACGGGGAGAAGCGGCAATCAGGGAGAGAATGGAATTTTTAACGGCACTCTGCCTTGCCAGGGGCTTTTTCAGCCTCTTTCTGATGTAGGAGGGAAGCTGGGAGAGAATCAGGGGGTGGGCCGCATAATTGGTGAAAAAGAAACGGGTTAAGTTTAGGAGCTCCTGAACATTTCCGGGATAATCATAGCTTAATAAGAATTCCATCAGGCTGGGGGAAATGATATCCTTTAAGCGGAGGTTGGAATCGTGAAATAAGTTTTGAAAGAAATGTTCCATTAATACAGGAATGTCGTTCCTGCGTTCCCGCAAGGGGATAGTATCGATGGAAGCCGTGTTCAGCAGGAAGAACAGCTCTTCCCGGAACGTGCCCTTTAAGACATCTTCATAAAGGTCATGGCCGGCTGTTGCTATTATTCGGAAGTTGGAAGAAGGAGGGGACTGAAAGCCTCCGCTTTCCTGACTGCCGTGCTGAAGGACCTCGATGAGGAAATCCTGCATTTCCAGAGAAAGGTACTCTGCCCGGTCTATGAGCAGGGTGCCTTTCTCTGCGGAACTGAGAATTCCGGCCAGTTGGGGGCTGGTTGTACCTGGAAGAACTGCAAAGGGCTGCTGCCTTCGGTTGGATGCCCGGTGAATGGCTTCAGCGATCATCTTTTTCTGGGTTCCGCTTTCTCCCTGGATCAGCACAGGGAAGTCATAGAGGGCCAGTCTTCTGGCATATTCCAGCATGTTTTTTACTAAAACCTGATTGGTCAGTATATTTGAAAAACCATTGCTTAACAGCCGGGCCTCCATATGGTCCGTCCGCCTGCCATGCAGCTCTTTTTCCTGTTCCGGGGTAAGGGGTATTTTTTTGCTTGTAACCAGGTAAAGAGGAGGGTGATTGGGAAGCGAAAGCTCCAGGATGCTTATGGACAAGGGGCTTCCGCTTTTGCTTTCCAACTGGTAATCTGTGCTCTGGCAGAACGGAAGGCCGGAATAAACGTCAGGAAGCAGGGCGGAAAGGGATTTTCCGCAGGCGTTTGCTTCCGGTGTATCAAGATCCAGGGAAAACTGCCGGTTCAGCATGGTGATCTCACCCTCTGAGGACATTAAGCAGATTCCTGCGGGCAGGTTTTGAATGACTGCCTGCAGAAGCTGGTGGGAAAAAATGTAATTGCTGTAATAGGTTTCGGTCAGCTTGGTGATTTGCAGGATGCGGTTGATGTAGCCCTGAGTGATCTGGTTGGAAAGGCTGGCCGGCAGATGGAAGCAGACACACAATTCGTTGATGGTTGAAATGTCTATGATACGGTTCCCAATGTTAATGACATTTTTTATATGAGCAGGCACAAGCTGGGGTTCCCCCACAGTCACAGCGTATTGTATGGTTTCATCAGACTCACCGCAGCCCGGATAATAGGGGATAAACTGGTACTGGGTGATTCCGGCATCCCGAAACTGCTGGATAAGGATGGGAATGGATTCGTAGGTATCGTTGACCAGATAGACCCTTTCTCCCGGAGGGATGCGGATGATCTGATCCAGAAAGGCATGGTTGAATGTGCGGGTGCAGACAAACTGGGCCACACCGGCAGAGACCGGAAGGGGGAATTCATCTTGCACGCGGTCGCTGGAGAATAAGATGCACTGGTAGCCTGTGATCTGGGAGGGTGTATGGACCTGGTATAGGTCAATGGTGTCAAAAGAGATATATCTGCCTAATATGGAATGAAGATAGGATTGAAATTCCAGACGTATGGCAGCACTTATACATACGATCAAAGCGTGGTATCTAGGTGATTTTTCCATGGTGTTCCGGCCTCCTATTGAGATTATTGGGTATATTGTATCAATAAAGTCCGTCTTAAACAACCTAAATGATTTATAATCTTAATTTCTAAAGTGTCAGCGATGAAAAAGCCTGATATTTATTTGACAACTCATAAATGTAACATATAAAATGATGAAAAAGCAAGGAAGCTTAAGGAACAGTAGCTTACCTTGCTTTTTTGTATATGTCAGAAAATGAGGAGGAAATGCGATGAAGAAAAGAAGATGGAAGCTGTTGACGGCTGCGGCCCTGGTAGTATCGATGATGGTACTTACAGCCTGCGGCTCTTCGTCAGGTACGAAGCAGAGCGCAGGAACAGAAAGCCCGCCAGGAACCGCAGAAACAACTGCTGCGGCCGCAGCAGAGGGGGAATCGGTTTCTCAGGATACGGATATCACGGCGGCGGTTAGAGTTGATTTTACTACCATGGACCCTATGGACACCAGCGATACCCTTTCCGGCGGTATCCAGCGTATGATTATGGATGGGTTGTTCGGCTTTGATGATGATATGAAAATTTACCCTATGCTTGCCACTGGCTATGAAGCCAATGAGGATGCCACGGAGTTTACCATCACCCTAAGAGAGGGCATTTCTTTTACGGACGGGACTCCCTGGGATGCGGATGCAGCCATCGCAAACTTTACCAAGTGGGGAGATAAGACTCTTGGATTAAAGCGTACCACATTCTTAAGCAATACATTGGATCATGTGGATAAGATTGATGACTATACCATTAAGGTTACTTTAACCTCACCTTTCGGCGCATTTATCAATAACCTTGCTCATCCGGCCTGTGTTATCATGAGTCCCAGGCAGATCGAAGCAGGTCCGGAGGTATGCGCCCAGGCTCCGGTAGGTACGGGACAGTATAAATATGTGGAATGGGTGGCAGGCGATCATTTGACATTGGAACTAAATAAGGACTGGTGGGGCTACGACGCAGATATCTGCGGAGGAACTGCTTTGGCTGATAAAGATGCCGGCTTTAAATCCATAACCTTTAAACCCGTGGGAGAGGATGCCACCCGTGTGGCTATGATCCAGTCCGGGGATGCCCAGATTATATGGCCGGCTCCCACGGAAAGCGTTGAGGCATTAAAGACAGATTCCAATGTGTCAGTATATCAGGGCGAAGGCATTGTGGTATGGTATTTCATGATGAACAACCAGAAGGCTCCGTTTAATGATGTAAGGGTACGCCAGGCAGTAAGCTATGCCATCAATAAGGATGCTTATGTTTCCGTCGTTATGAACGGATTGGGAACGCCTGCAACGTCTATCATTGGTCCGGCAGTACAGTACTATAAAGGAAATGATCCCCTTGCCTATGACCCGGTAAAAGCGAAAGAGCTTTTGGCAGAGGCCGGATATGCGGATGGATTTACAACCAGTCTCATGTATCAGAATACTTCCGCCAATCAGAAAAAGGCAGAGTTCTACAAGCAGCAGCTTGCCGAGGTCGGCATTAATCTGGAATTAAACGGAATGGAAAGTGCTATCGTCAATGAAAAGATACAGGGAGCTACCGGCCCGGGTTCTGAGGTAGAGGTGGAGTGCTATTTATCCGGCTGGTCTCCTTCCACAGGTGATGCGGATTGGGGGATCAGACCTTTGCTTGCCAAGGAATCAGAACCGCCTATGAGTTATAACATGTGTTATTATGAAAATGACGAATTGGAAGAGTACATAAAGGCAGGTCTTGAAAGTGCGGATGATTCGGTCCGTAAGGAGGCTTATGCGAAAGCCCAGGATATTATATGGAAGGATGTGCCCATGGTATGTGTTTCGTTGGATTACAATACATGGGTGACCGGCAGTAAGGTGTCGGATGTAAAGATTTATCCGGATGGTGCCATTAACATGAAGAATGCTAAAATGTCCAAGTGATTTGGTGCGGTATCATTGATGCGGCGGGGGTGTCCTGTTACCAGGGCACCTTTGCCGTATTACCCCATAGAACCAAAGGAGATGAAAGAGGATGCTGAAATATACCTTCCGGCGTGTGCTGGGAACGATCCCCACGCTGATTATTGTAATAACCTTTGTTTTTTTCTTTGTAAGGCTGATTCCCGGTGATCCTGCCAGGCTGGTGGCGGGAGAACAGGCAACGCAGCAGGATGTGGAGGCAGTCAGGGTGCAGCTTGGTCTGGACCGGCCCATGGCAGTTCAGTATATCCGCTATATCGGAGGACTCTTAAAAGGGGATCTGGGTAATTCCCTGCGGACCAAACGTCCGGTTGCGGTTGAAATCGGGACCAGATATAGGAATACCCTTGCCCTTACTGCCACAAGCCTTGTCTGGAGTACCCTTGCCGGAGTGCTTTTTGGCGTATGGTCCGGTAAAAACAGGGGTAAATGGCAGGATTATACAGGTATGACCGTTGCGGTTTCCGGAATTTCCCTGCCTGCATTCTGGGTGGGATTTCTCCTGATCATGATATTTTCCGTAAAGCTCCGCTGGTTTCCCACCACAGGAGCCGGCAGCTTTAAAAATCTGGTTCTGCCCTCCATCACATTGGGCATCAGCATAGCGGCAGTGATCGCAAGGTTCACAAGATCTTCAATTATAGAGGTTTTAAAAGAGGATTATATCCGGACAGCCAGAGCAAAAGGGCTTAAAGAGAAGGCTGTAACCTGGAGACATGCGTTTCGGAATTCCATGATATCAGTGGTTACGGTAGTAGGGCTCCAGTTCGGTTATCTCCTTGGAGGCTCCGTGGTTACGGAAGCGGTATTCGCTTATCCTGGTCTGGGATCTCTTCTTATTGAATCCGTCAATTACCGGGATTATCCTGCCATTCAATCCCTGATCCTTATTTTTTCTCTGCAGTTTATTATCATCAACCTGGTTGTAGACATCCTTTATGCGGTCCTCAACCCGGAAATCAAGCTTGGTTAAGGGAGGTTACAACGTATGGCTGAGAAAATAGAAATAAATGAAAGAGCAGATATCAAAACTCCTGTATCCGAGATGGTGCGAAAGTTTAAGAAACAGAAAAATGCGGTGGCGGCACTGGTGTTTGTACTGTTCCTGGTAGTTCTTGCCCTGCTTGGACCGGCACTGGCGCCTTATGGTATCAATGAATATGATTATTCTTCCATACTTAAGGGACCCGGAGCGGCCCATTTTTTCGGTACCGATGAATTCGGGAGGGATTTGTTTTCCAGGATTCTCTGCGGAACCAGGATCTCACTTTCCATAGGGCTGCTTGCAGTTACGGCGGGAGCGGTATGCGGCACCATCCTTGGCCTCATGGGCGGTTATTACGGAGGCATGATTGATTCCGTGATCATGAGGGTCTGCGATACTCTGTTTGCATTTCCGGGTATCATCCTGGCCATTGCCATCGTAGCGATCCTTGGCAGCGGCCTGTATAATGTGGTCATTGCTGTGGCGGTATTCTCTACCCCTACGTTTGCAAGGCTTGTAAGAGGAAGGACCCTTTCCCTTAAGAATACGGTGTTTGTACATGCGGCCAGGAACTTAGGGGCAACGGACGCCAGGATTCTGTTTAAGCATATCCTGCCGGGTGCGGTGCCGGACATTATCGTACAGTATACCATGTCCATCGGTTCCTCCATTCTGACGGCCTCCAGCTTAAGCTTTCTGGGCATGGGAGCCCAGCCGCCTACACCTGAATGGGGCCTTCTTCTGTCCAATGGGAGAACCTATATGATGACCAGTGCCCATACCACTCTCTTTCCCGGCCTTGCCATCTTTCTTACCGTACTGAGCTTTAATATTCTTGGTGACGGCCTGCGTGATGCGCTTGACCCCAAACTTACGGATTAAGGAGGATATGCTGACTATATGGAAACAAAGAAAAACATACTTGAAATTAAAAATCTCCATACCTATTTCTATACGGACGGAGGAATCATTAAATCCGTGGATGGAGTGGATATTAAGTTAAAGGAGGGCTCCACTCTGGGAATCGTCGGGGAATCCGGAAGCGGAAAAAGCGTAACCGCTCTGTCTGTCATGAGCCTTTTAATGGGGACCAGAGGCAGGGTTGCCCAGGGGGAAATCCTTCTCGACGGCAAGGATGTGGTGCGGATCGGAGAAGAAGAAAAGCGGAAATTAAGAGGAGGCAGGATATCCATGATCTTCCAGGAGCCCATGACAAGCCTCAATCCGGTCATGAAAATCGGGAGACAGCTGACGGAGTGTGTGCTCCAGCACGAAGCTGTTTCAAAGCAGGAAGCCTATAAGAAGGCAGAGGATATGCTGCGGATGACCGGCGTTCCAAGAGTGGAGCGGATGATGAAGGAATATCCCTTCCAGCTTTCCGGGGGGCAGCGCCAGAGGGTTATGATCGCCATTGCTCTGGTATGCAAGCCCCAGGTGCTTATTGCAGATGAGCCTACCACGGCCCTCGATGTGACCATTCAGGCCCAGATCCTTGATCTGATGAACAACTTGAAAAAAGAAACAGGGACTTCCATCCTGTTCATCACCCACGATCTGGGGGTTGTGGCGGAAACCTGCGATGAAGTGGCGGTCATGTACTGCGGGCGTGTAGTGGAAAAAGGCGATGTTAAGTCCATTTTTGCCGCACCATCCCATCCGTATACCAGAGGTCTGCTGGCCTCCATACCAAAGCTTGGGGTTCCTGTTGATGAGCTGGAATCCATTCCCGGCAATGTCCCAAGTCCCAGGCACATGCCGGAGGGCTGCAAGTTTGCTCCCAGATGTTCCCGGGCTTTTGATAAGTGCCGGAAAGAGGAGCCGGATTTTTTCCATATGGGGAACGGTCATGTGAGCAGATGCTGGCTATGTGAAGGGAAAGGCGGTGAGGGCAAATGACAGAAAACCTGTTAAGTGTTAAGGATATGAAGATTTATTATCCCGTTTCCGGCCGCAGGCTTGGGAAAACGGAGTATGTAAAGGCGGTAGACGGAGTTTCCTTCGATGTAAAAACAGGTGAGGTATTCGGCATAGTCGGAGAGTCCGGATGCGGAAAATCCACACTGGGGAGAGGAATCTGTAAGCTGGAAGAGCCTACCTCCGGAAGATTACTCCTTGACGGTGAGGACATCTCCGCCTATAACGGCAGACAGATGCGTCCGGTGCGCAAAAAGGTCCAGATGGTGTTCCAGGACCCTTATGCTTCCTTAAATCCCAGAATGTCGGTGTTTGATATCATTGCGGAACCCCTGATCATTCATGGACTCACAAAGACCAAAGAAGAACGGAAGGATAAGGTCCTTGAGCTTTTGCGGAAGGTGGGACTGGATGATTATCATGCCAACCGGTACCCTCATGAGTTTTCCGGAGGACAGCGCCAGCGAATCGGCATCGCAAGGGCTCTGGCGGTAGAACCCAGGCTTGTAATCGCGGATGAACCCGTATCGGCCCTGGACGTTTCCATTCAGGCTCAGGTATTAAACTTATTAAACCAGCTTAAAAAAGAATTTTCCCTTACCTATATTTTTGTAGCCCATGACTTAAGTGTGGTGGAACATATCAGTGACCGGGTGGGAGTCATGTACCTTGGGAATTTTGTGGAAGTGGGCTTAAAAGAGAAGCTTTATAAAAATCCACTCCATCCCTATACCCAGGCGCTTTTGTCAGCAGTTCCGGTCCCGGATCCGGAGGTAAAACGGAAGCGGATGATTCTGGAAGGGAGCATACCGTCTGCTTTAAATCCTCCTGCCGGCTGCAAGTTCCACACCCGGTGTCCGAAGTGTATGGAATGCTGCTGTATCACGGCGCCGGAGCGGTATCAGGCAGATGAAGACCATTATGTATACTGCCATTTGTATGACGATAAGATAAACAAGGAAAAACAACAGAATTTTAACCTTATCAAGTAGGATCGCGGATTGCGGATATCCGATTGACGAATAAGAGGAGAAAGAGATTATGGATATTGAAATGTTTGGCAGATTGTCAGATGCCTTTGGACCAAGCGGTTTTGAAGAGGATGTAATACGGACGGCAGCAGGCTATCTGGGGAAGTATCAGGTGGAAAACGATGCAATGAATAACTTATATGCCCGTATGCCCGGTATTGCGGCTGGAAAACCTGTCATTTTGCTGGATGCACATCTGGATGAATGTGGTTTTATGGTACAGTGCATCCATAGTAACGGCTGTCTGGGGATCCTGATGCTGGGAGGGTTCCATCTCACCAATATTCCGGCTCATTCCGTGCTGGTCAGGACAAGAGCCGGAAAGCTTGTGAAAGGCATTATTACCTCAAAACCCGTGCATTTTATGAATGACAGGGAGCGTAATTCCCAGGCCCTTGATATAGAAAGCATCTATGTGGACGTAGGAGCAGGCAGCCGAAAAGAGGCCGAAGAGGATTTCGGCATATCCGTGGGAGATCCCATGATCCCCGATGTATCCTTTGAATACGATGAGGAACACGGCATCTGTTTTGGGAAGGCCTTTGACAACCGGGCAGGGTGCGCCTGTATCATTGAAACCATGAATAAGCTTTACGGAGGCAGGAATGAGCTTTCGGTCAATGTGGCAGGAGCCTTTGCAGCCCAGGAGGAAGTGGGGATGAGAGGAGCCACCGTAACAAGCCAGGTCGTAAAGCCGGACCTTGCCATTGTTTTTGAAGGATCCCCATCCGATGACTTCTTTTTCGATATAGGTCTTACCCAGGGGAAGATGAAGGGCGGTGTCCAGATCCGGCATATGGATAAGAGCTATATCTCCAATCCTGTATTTATAGAATATGCCATAGAAACAGCAAAAAGTCTGGGGATCAAGTACCAGGAGGCAGTCCGCAGGGGCGGAAGCACCAATGCGGGAAAAATCAGCCTGACAGGAAAGGCGGTACCCGTCCTGGTACTGGGCGTTCCTTCCAGATATATTCACACCCACTATAATTTCTGTGCAGCAGAAGATTTAGAGGCAGCGTCTGAGCTGGCAGCCCAGGTGATCAGGGGACTGGATATACCGCTGATCCGCCATATCTGCCGCCAGGATTTGCTGTAAGTCTCAGCGAAAAATGATAAAAGAGGTGATGATGTGAAAAAACCTGTGATCGGTATTATGGGCAATACATTTATGACAGAAGTGGGAATGTTCAACAGCATAGAACGGGTTTATGCCAACACTGCCTACGTGGAAGCGGTACTCAGAAACGGAGGTATTCCGGTTGTCATACCGGCCTCCCCGATTCTTAACGGGCCGGAAGAGGCGATGGCATTTTGCGACGGCCTGCTGTTTCCCGGCGGCGAGGATCTTCAACCATGGTATTATGAGGAGGAACCCCTTCCGGTACTTGGGGAAATCCGGCCGGAGATCGACGAAGCGCTTTTTCGTGCGGGGCAGTATGCCATCACCCGGAGAATCCCCATGCTGGGGATATGCAAAGGGCATCAGTTCTTAAATGTTCTCATGGGAGGAAGCCTATATCAGGATATCTCCTTACGGGAGAAAGAAAGCCTGCAGCATATGCAGAAACGGAAAAGAAGCTATCTGACCCATCGCGTGGAGGTTTTAGGAGAAACAAGGCTTGCCTCTGCACTGGGGGCAGGAAAGCTGGAAACCAATTCCATGCACCATCAGGCAGTGAAAAAGCTGGGACGGGGACTTAAGGCTTCCGCTTATGCGGCCGACGGAGTGATAGAGGCTTTGGAGGACGAGGAGGGGCTTATTATGGGGATCCAATGGCATCCGGAGAATTTAATTGATTCTGCTCCTGCTATGAACCAGTTGTTTTCTTTTTTTAATGAGCATTGTGTCAGGATGAAGGCGCTTTATTCCGGCAGGATGCCAGACCCGGAATAATTGCGCTTTTTTCTGATTTGTGATAAACTGATACCTACTGGCAGGAGGTATGAGAATAGTGGAAGACAGAAGAAATGCGTGGAAAGCATTTTCAAGAGTTGGGATCGGTTACGGAGCATTCCTCCTTGTGACGCTTGTGATACAGCTTGAGATAGGGGCCATTGCTCTTGCATTGTCCCGCTTTGGAATAGTAATAACCTTTGGGAACTGGTATATGGTGATTGTCTCCCTGGTTAATTACGTTGTTGGAGGCATTGTTGCCTATATCATTGTGAGGGATATGCCGGTTTTATGCAGGCCTGAGGCAAAAAAGGCCGGAGCAGGAATGCTTGTTTCCGGATTTTTGATCTGCATGAGCGCTTTGTTTTTTGGAAATCTCATTGGTCAGGCCCTCATGACCATTGTAAGTGCCCTTTTGGGAAAGCCTATGATCAACCCGGTGGAAGAAGTGATGAAGGGCTTAAACACCTGGGCGATTTTTGTCACCATGGTAATAATGGCTCCTGTTTGTGAAGAAATCCTGTTTCGCAAGGTCTTGATCGACCGTATCCGGCTATATGGAGACAAGGCAGCGATTCTGGTGTCCAGTGTTGTCTTTGCCTTAAGCCATGGAAACTTCTATCAGTTCTTTTATGCGTTTGGAATCGGCCTGGTATTTGCATATATTTATATTAAGACGGGAAGACTTCGCTATACCATTATTTTTCACATGGTGATCAATTTTCTCGGTTCCATTGTGGCACTTCAAATTGGAGAAAATCCGCTGCTTACGGCAGGCTATTCCATATTTATGCTTGGAGCGGTTATTGCAGGAACCATTTTGTTTTTTATCAGTCAAAAAAAGCTGGTGCTGTATCCGGGGCTTATGGAGAACTGGGGCAGAGGGTTCTTTAAAACGCTTTTTTTAAATCTTGGAATGATCCTGTTTTTCCTGGTTTCTGCCGTAACCTTTGTGATCTCGGAGATTTCATAAAATACGGTTGACACATTTTGTCAATTATGTTACATTTGTAGTTAGCAAAAATACTGTGATTAGGAGTAGTAAGCTGTCTGAAACATGCAGAGAGCCGGCGGGTGGTGGAAGCCGGTTGAGGATGACCGCTGAACTGGCCTTTGAGTAGCGTGCTGAAGGAAGCTTCTGTGTAGGCATTGCCGGTGTCCCGACCGTTAAAGCGGGCGGATATGCTTTGCCATATCCAGTGAGAGCATACAACCTTGTATGAAATAGAGTGGTACCACGCGGTAGATCCTGCGTCTCTATGACTGTTTTTACGGTCGGAGACGCATTTTTTATGTTCACGGCCGACAAGCTAAGGAAACACATTTAAAACAGGGAGAATCCCTTTCGCAAAAGGAGGAAATTTTGTTATGGCATCATCCTACAACCACAGCGCTATTGAGAAAAAGTGGCGTGAGAACTGGGCAAAGAATCCCATCAATGTTGACGATGGGAAAAAAGAGAAATATTACTGTCTGGATATGTTCCCATATCCGTCAGGAAGCGGCCTTCATGTAGGCCACTGGAGAGGCTATGTAATCTCCGATGTGTGGAGCAGATATCAGATTTTAAAAGGTCATTATGTGATCCATCCCATGGGCTGGGATGCGTTCGGCCTTCCGGCAGAGAATTACGCCATCAAGATGGGAGTCCATCCGGCTAAATCCACGGCGGAGAACGTGGCAAACATCAAGCGTCAGATCAATGAGATCGCAGCCGTCTATGACTGGGATATGGAGGTCAACACCACGGATCCCGGATTTTATAAATGGACCCAGTGGATTTTTGTTCAGATGTTTAAAAAGGGCCTGGCCTATGAGAAGGAATTCCCCATCAACTGGTGCCCATCCTGTAAGACAGGACTTGCAAACGAAGAAGTGGTAGGCGGCTGCTGCGAGCGCTGCGGAACCGGCGTTACAAAGAAGAACTTAAGACAGTGGATGTTAAAAATCACTGCTTACGCAGACCGTTTGTTAAATGATTTAGATAAGCTTGACTGGCCGGAAAAGGTCAAGAAGATGCAGTCTGAATGGATCGGCAAATCCTATGGAGCTGAGGTTGATTTTAAGGTAGACGGAAAAGAGGAGAACATCACAGTTTATACTACCAGACCTGACACCTTATACGGAGCCACCTTTATGGTGCTTGCGCCGGAACACGCCCTTGCCGCAGGCCTTGCTTCTCCGGAAAATAAAGAAGCGGTTGAAAAGTATATCTACGACGCTTCCATGAAGTCAAACGTGGACCGTCTTCAGGATAAAGAAAAGACCGGTGTATTTACCGGCAGCTATGCAGTAAATCCCTTAAGCGGTGCCAAGGTACCCATCTGGCTTTCCGATTATGTGCTTGCCGACTACGGTACCGGCGCCATCATGTGCGTGCCTGCCCATGATGACAGGGATTTTGAGTTTGCGAAGAAGTTCGGCATCCCCATTGTCCAGGTTATCTCAAAGGACGGCGAGGAAATCAAAAACATGGCCGAAGCCTATACCGATGCCAGCGGAACGATGATCAATTCCGGTGAATGGAACGGAATGGAGTCCTCCACCCTTAAAAAAGAAGCTCCGGCAATGATCGAGAAACGTGGCCTTGGAAAGAAAACCGTAAACTTTAAGCTGCGTGACTGGGTATTCTCCAGACAGCGTTACTGGGGAGAGCCTATTCCTATTATTCATTGTCCGCACTGCGGCAACGTTCCGGTTCTGGAAGACCAGCTTCCTCTCACCCTTCCGGAGGTAGAAAGCTACCAGCCTACGGGTACGGGAGAATCTCCGCTGGCAGATATTGACGAATGGGTGAATACTACCTGTCCGGTATGCGGCGCTCCTGCTAAGAGAGAGACCAACACCATGCCTCAGTGGGCCGGTTCTTCCTGGTATTTCCTTCGCTATGTTGACAGCCATAACGATAATGAACTGGTATCCAGGGAGAAAGCGAAAAAATACCTTCCGGTTGATATGTATATCGGCGGTGTGGAACATGCGGTACTTCACCTTCTGTATTCCCGTTTTTACACCAAGTTCTTAAACGACATCGGTGTGGTGGACTTTGATGAGCCCTTTACCAAGCTGTTTAATCAGGGCATGATCAACGGAAAGAATGGAATCAAGATGAGCAAGTCAAAGGGAAATGTGGTATCTCCTGATGATTTGGTGCGTGACTATGGCTGCGATGCTCTTCGTATGTATGAGCTCTTCGTAGGGCCGCCGGAATTAGATGCGGAGTGGGATGACAGGGGAATCGAAGGCGTCAGCCGTTTCTTGCACCGCTTCTGGCATCTGGTAGCGGATAACAGCAATAAGGATGTAGCGGCCACCAGGGAAATGCTTCGTCTTCGCAGCAAGCTGATCTTTGATATTGAACAGCGTTTCAATCAGTTTAACTTAAATACAGTAATTTCCGGATTCATGGAATATAACAATAAATTGATCGACCTGGCCAAGAAGACCGGTGGCATTGACAAAGAAACCTTGAAAGCCTTTGTAGTTTTAGTTGCTCCTTTTGCTCCCCATATCGGTGAGGAGCTGTGGCAGCAACTTGGCGGTGAGACTTCCGTATTCCATGCTCAGTGGCCGGAATGTGATGAAGAGGCTATGAAGGATGACGAGATCGAAGTCGCAGTCCAGGTGAATGGAAAAACCCGTGCAGTGGTAAAGCTTCCAGCGGACGTATCAAAGGAAGATGCCATTGAAGCGGGCAAGGCTTTGATCCCGGATAAGATAACCGGAACCATTGTTAAGGAAATCTATGTTCCTGGAAGAATTGTAAATATTGTGTGCAAATAAAACCGTCATTATATCAAAAACTTTAAATAGGCGATAAATCTTGATTTTACTAGACTTGAACCTGTTATAACTTGTTATATCTTATTAAGCTTTATTACCTATTTGGTGTAGGATTGGTGTAATGGAGTAAAGAAATTGGTGTAAAATCTAATAAGAAATTGAACAATTTAAGCATTAAGGTAAGGGCATTATAGGCTATGGAAATATGGCTTATAGTGTCCTTATTTAGCGTTCAAATAATACATTCAACAAATCCACTCCCATAGATTCGGATGCCTAGATGGAGATTCTGGTGCGTCACAGAGTCATTGTAAAAGCACACCTTGAAACAAGGATTATATTCCATTCGTCATCGAAGAAGAACGTCATAATCCAAAGCCCAAGAGTCGATTACAAGCTCAGTAAGCAAAACTACGTAGAATGAATTTTAAGCTTAAAAATTTAATAACCACCATCGTACAGAAAATTTCACTACCTTTGGTGAAGGAATACTTACCTAACAAGCTTGTGTTTCGTTTGATATAAGGAAAAGGAACTATGGTGTAACGACGGGTTTAATCCCGTCGTCAATTAAACAGAAAAGGAAGGAACAAAGAATTATGGCAAGAAGAAAAGGATACACGTAATTACTGGATTATCTAATTATTGGAGGCTCATTAATGATCTCAGAGGAAAGATTTACTACCACAAGACAACAACAGATACGAAATTCCCCATACATTTCACACTGACAAGCTATAACACCAGAGGAGAAAGAACTAAAATGAAGAAAACACTTGATAGATTAACAGCGGAGCATTTCCTGATTAAGCCTATTGGCTGTGAAAGCGTTTGGCATATAGACAGAGACATAAACAATAATTACTACAAGAATACTATGTTGGCAAATTGCAAGAAGAAACATGTTAATCGTTCAAAATGGAGCGAACCAAAAGAAAACCTTCCTTTAGGTGTTCGTTATAATGATAGCATGAAAAAGTATTATGGTGAGATTAAGCTATGTGGAACCAATAATGTGATCAAATTATCCTATTGGGATACACCAGAAGAAGCCTTTGAGGAATATCAGAAGATTAAACAAGCGGATGTGTTATTGATGGCGGCAAAATATAAGAATAAGGTTCGAAAGCACATTTATGATGCGTTGCTGAAGGTGAAAGTTAAGGCATATTAGATATATAATGTTAAAAGGATAGGGTAGTAGCATAGAGCAGCCTCGTTACTACCCCTTTTGCTAATTATATTTTTATGAGCATGAGCTGCCATGAGATGAACATACTGTTATTTCTGTGCTGGGGTTGTCGTTTGTAGTGTCACGGAGGAAGTAAATTTAAAGAGCATTAGTGAAAGTTGAAGAGACTTTTATAACCACTTGGCAAGTGTGGTTCAATGTTTAATGAGGGCATTTGGTGTATTTGGTTTCGCTTTCAAGAGAACCTAATTTCATAGCCTTACATTTGCTGCATCTCTGTGCAGAATAGGTTTTTGTCAAACAACTTCCATTCTTATTTTTTGTATGTTTTGAATATTTTCCATCAACATAGGTATGTGAGCATTTTTTTCTTGTAAGTGGGCGATCATCAATACGATAAGTATTTCCATAAATATCTGTAAATTGTGAGTCATATGTGATTTGCAGAAATTTTGAATTTTCAGGTTGCAGATTACTTGAAAATATAATCATCTGGTTTGAGTCTGTAAGATAGACATCATCAGATGGCTGCTCTGCCCATGTCATCGTATGTGGTTTGTCATAGGCAAATACTGTTAAGCTGCTACATGCTACTGCCACAATGGAAAGTAAGATTGCCAAACTGTTTTTCTTTCTTTCTTCTTTCATAATTAAGTTTAACCTTTCTTTTATCTTATTTTTATTATTGCTAAAGGAAGTAATATAATTCATTGGCCCAATTGGATTGAGCGCAGCCATATCAATAATTAAATGCCCATATTTCCTTTTATTATCCCTACTAAGAGATTGAGTTATGGCCTCATCACATGCGAATTCACATGACTCATCTAAATAAGAATCCAGTATATATACTAGTGGATTAAACCAATAGATTCCAATTGCTATTGTACGCAAAAGCTTGACTAAAATATCATATCTTCTAATATGATATAGTTCATGTTTTATAATTAATTCATGTTTAAAAGTATCTTTTAGTCCAGGCATTACAATGATAGGCTTATATATACCAATGGTGAATGGTGAAATATTAATATCTGATAGATAAACTCTTATGTTTCTTTTGATATGTAATTGGTTTCTGTACTTTTCTACAATATTCAATAATTCGGGCGAAAAGGTTTCATGGTTTATGCGAAGAATAAATTTTCTGAACCTTAGATGTTTCCATAGATGATATGATAGGGATATAAAGGTGATACCTATCCATAGATAAGTAACAATCATATCAATTCCATAAGAGCTATTAAAATGAGATTCTTCTGGTGTTATCATTATTATTGGGGCATTTCCTTTAATCAATAACTCAATTTCCTGACAATCGGGAAAATATTGAAATAACAAAGCGAAAACCACCTTTATATACCCAAGCGGAATGAGCATCATGAATAAGGATATCTTCAAGATGGTATATCGTTGGTATTGACTAAAGAGATTTTTATTATAATAATCCAAAATCATAAATATCATAAATAATGTATTGCTTGATATTATCATTGTAAAAATTATATTCATAATTGTTTACCTAATCCAGATCGTTTAAATAGTCCTTTAATTCATTAGCCTCTTCGGAGCTTATATTTTTATTTCCAGCTAAAGCTACTATTAGTTGCTTTAATGAGCCATTAAACATAGTATCCAGCACTTCTTTTGCCTTCTTTTGCGCAAATTCGACTTCGTTAAAAGTATACATATACTTTTTCTTATTTTTCACGAGAAGACCCTTCTCTTCCATACGGACTAAATATGTGTGTATAGTCTGCCTTTTACATTCTTTTCCATTATTATTAAAATATACCCAAAAATCCGCCGCGGATAGCCATTGCTTTTTTTGCCAAAGTAATGTCATAATATCTTGTTCTGTTTGCGATAAAGTATATCTCATATTCGCACATCCTTTTTCTTTATTTAGTTAAATATTACTACTTAAATGTAGCAATGTCAATTAGTACGAGTTGACTTTTATAAAAAAAGTATTGACAAATGTTACGATAGATGTTAATTTCAAAGTACTACATGTAGTAGAAATTACAGAAGGGGCTTGCAAGACGAGCAATTGCGATAGCTGGTTTTATGGATAGTTATTCTTTTTAATAGCGAGCATCTATACAAAGCGATAAGATTATTGTATATTGTTGACTTTTTTATTAGAAAGAGAGTGAGTCCAATGGGTTAAGCCACCTCCAACAAGAACTATTATTTTAAATTCAATCTACATAGGAGAAAGAGACAATGAAAAAAAGTGTAAAGAAGTTATTAGTTATAGGCATGTCTGTAATGATGTTTACTATCCCAGTTTACGCAAATACAAATATTGGTATGGCTAACAATAAGTCTATTGCGACAGTTGCAGGAGATTATGGTGTGGGATTTGAAATACCAGGGACTAGTGTGGCAACTCGCGGCTTAGGCAAACCGACTGATGTATGGAACATCTCAAATGAACCATATGATTTTGGCGGATCAGCCGATAATTCAACTCTTTATACAAACTATAAATTTAAAGGCAAGACCTCCTACACAATTACTGTAAATAACGACCATAATAAAACTTTAACCGTTAAGTGTGTAGGTGCCAAAGGTGGAAATAAAAAAATAAAAGGCGGTAATTCTGCTACGTTTACAGTTACCACAAATAAAGTAGATAACACGTTTTATATATCATTTTTAGCTCCATCAAACTTTGATGGGACGGTAAAATAAGGAAAAATAGCTGTAATCGTGTAATTTAGTTTCAATGCAAGTATCTTGACCATCTAGCAAAAAATCAGAAGTTTGTTTGGATAAAAAGTTTTTGGTCTTTACTGGCTTCTGATTTTTTGTAGAATAATCATAATTATATATATTCAACTCCAAGAAAGAGGCATAATGACAAGCACATCTTTAAAAATATTGGCGGCTATATTAATGTTAATAGATCATATAGGGGAATTCATACCTGGTATGCCTATATATTTACGATGGGTTGGGAGAATATCAGCACCCATTTTTTTTTATTGTAGTGCATTGGCAATGCATTATACAAAAGACAGAAAAAAATATCTTTTAAAATTATATGTTTCCAGTATTATTATGGGAATTGTGGATGCTATATTAATTGAGATAGATAATATGCCAAATAGTCAATATTTATATTACATAACAAATAATATATTTAGAGTAATCTTTACAATAGCAATCCTAGTTTCCATTATTGATAAGATTATAGAAAATAAGAAGCAAGGCTATCGCCTTTTACTATATTATGTCTTATGGCAAATTGTTAGCGCAATTGTGATTATCCCAAATGTTGTAAATTCAACATTTTTTGATTTGATCCTGACAGCAATCTGTGGAAGCATTTTATTCCTAGAAGGTGGGATTATATATGTTATATTAGGGATTGGAATATATTACTGCAGTTTTAATAAAAAACTTTTTTCTGTATTTTATATTGTATTTTGCTTTCTGCATTTTATACTTTTTGCTTCAGGGTTTACAACCAGAGTTTTATATCGTATAGATTTTTGGGGATATCAGCGTACATATGAATTTTTGAAATATGTATGTGATAATATCATTCAAATAGATTGTTCAATTCCCCAGATTAATCTGGAGTACATACTATTTGACAACTATCAATGGATGATGCTGGCAGCCTTACCTATCCTTTTACTGTATAATGGAAAGAAGGGAAGGGGATATAAATACTTTTTCTATGTATTTTATCCAGTTCATATTGCAATTTTATATCTTATTGGATGGATGATATGCTTAACATGAATTATTGTGTACCAAGGTATTCCATCTCTTTCTCTGTAAGAATGTCTTTTGATGTCCTCATTTTTTAACATCCAGTTCTTCTTATGGAGATTATTACCATTTACACGGAAGATAATTCAGCCTAAAACATGATTAAAATTATACAAAAGATTGATAGTTCGGAAAGGTCTAAATTTTAACGTATTGTGTGAGTAGAACAGATAGACCCTTTGCTGCATTGCTGCATTAACTTAGAAATGTAAATATACCGGGGGGGACGTCCTATCCACTACCCACACACTTAATAACATACTAAATACATAGTTTATGGTTTTGCTGTTTTTCCTGCTACTATCACTCCATCACCACCCAACTAACTCACCACCACCAACTATCACTATACACATAGTTATTACACGTTAAAATTGACCTATATTTGCATTTCTACATCTATACAATACAAGCCGAATATGAGCCGTAAAACGCTTTATAAGACAATAGAGTCACTCCATAGAATATCATAAGAAAAGGCTGGGAGTTTAACCGCTCCTGGCCCTGTTTTTTTACTTGTTTTATATTGTTCTACCTTTCCCAATAGTATCCGCTGACATCGTTGCAATACAGTTGTAAACCGTTTCCATCGGTTTCAAAGTCAGTAACGCTTCTCATGTCCACATAGTTATTGTAAAATTCTTCGCTTGTGCTGTCTATATATCCATCTGGCACGACTTCAACGCCCCTTTCTGGCGTGATAGTATCAGCTTGTATAGTACCGAAGAGATAAGCACCTGTTAGCATAATTCCCATAATAGCAATAGCTCCCGATTGTTCTGACAGTTCTCTTCATAGTCTTATATTCTCCTTTATAAGTGATAGGGTGTAGTCGTTTCAATTTGTGGTCACACCCTTATTTTTTACGGTTGCAATAACACTTTCCCTTCTGGTTTAACTCTTGCGCTTCCATAATAGTTCTTGATATCGTCAAAGCTCAATTTCCTATGACTGCGTTTCCTGAATGCTTCGGTATGAAAGTAACATTTCTTTTTATCTGATGCCTATTTGAATCCCAGGGCTTTCAGTTCAGCTTTATAACCGTATGTGTTTCCATCTATCCAAATCCATGCGCCTACACACTCTATATTAATACCTACAAAGGAAATGACCTGCCGCAACACTTCCTTTATCCTTTCATCTTCTGCAAAGTCATACTTCATATTATCATAGTCGGTTCTGTTGCCGTTTGATCTGTTATCATGTCTATCCTTTAATTCCTTAAATAAACTGTCATACTCTTCGTTAATGGCCTGTGTTGCTTCTGTACTGTCGGTAGGGTTATCAGGGTGGTACTTCCACACATACCACCAATGGCGTTAAAAGGGCAATATGGGTGTTCTGGTGCGTTACAGAGGCATTGCAGAGGTGCACTTGGAACATGGATTGCGGAAAAGTTTTACCAGGCATATCCGCTGCTGAAACCGGACCGTCATTTGCGGCTTTCCGTTTGGAAGTAACGATTAGAACGATCGGATTTAAAAAATCCGGTAGTTTTTGTGTCCGTAAAATAGTATAATGATAGCAAATACTAGAAAGAGAGTTATTATTTAATGATTGAATACATGAATGAGCCAATTTATTATGAGTTTACGGTACAGGATATTATTGATGAATATATAAAATGTGGAGACATCAAAAAGGTTGCTGGAATATATTGTATGGAGAAAAAGTCGGTTAAGTCAATTTTAAATAAGGAAGGGGTTTTATAATAAAACATTGACTTTAAACCCAGGAGCTTCAGAAAGTAAAAACAAGAGGAGAATTATTATGATTACACAATACAAAAACACACTCATTAAATGGACTGTTATAGCTTTGCTGTGCCTTGTCTTATTAAACGGATGCTCAAGTACGTCCAGTTCTGCCCCGGAAACGAATCCGCAAAATACCACAGAAGCGGAAAGCAGTTCAAAGGACGGTGAGGATTTTGCCACACAGGCTCCCCCTATTGTGGTTTCCGAGGAGGAAGAAGTTACTCATGACCAGGCGCCTTCTCCGGATACCGAAGTCAATTCATTTGAAAAATATTTTGACTTATTGGGTTCAGGTAAACAGGATCTGATCAATGATATAAGTGAGAAGCCGGAATCAGTGGACGAAGGTGGTTTGGAGTTTAAAGAGACTGGGATTCGAGTATGGTTTAATACGGATACCGGTACTGTCAACCAGGTATTTACCCAGCGGGAAGATTTGGACTTCAAAGGTGCTAAAATCGGTGATAAAACAGAAAGCTTTCATAATGCCTTTGGGGAACCAATTAGTGATCAAGATGGTGACATGCATTTTAAATATAAAGATGGTTATATATCCGTTATTTACGATACACAGACCGGGGTCACCTTTGCTGTCTATCTCTTGAGCGAAGATTTTTAGGGTATTAATATCCAAGTTTATTCCGTGGTAAGATAAGCAAGGTAAAATGTTATTAAAAAGGAGAACGAAATGGAACGTCAAAAAAATCATGAGAAAACTCAGATGCTTATTTTTCTGGGAGTAGCCTTTGCGTTACCTTATATACTTGGGATTTTAATGGGATTTGGCTATAGGAAGGGGCTTGATGTATCGGTTTTCCCCTCAGCCCAAATGTTCTACCCTGCTTCGGGGGCGATACTGGCTGCTTTCATTACACACAAGGAAGATCATCTGATTCCTAAGAGATTTTTTATTGGTTTTTTAATTATTACTTTACTGTTATTGGTTTGTACAGTGGCAAGCATGATTGTGCCTGGAATGAGTTGGAATGTTATTTCTCAATATATAATGATACTTGGTTCTGTTATAGCATGGATTTTACTGCTTACGGAGAAGAAAGATAAGCGTATTGCTTATGGATTGAAAGGAGGGCATTGGAAAACAGCTGCTCTCATTATTCTGCTATATTTAATTCTTTACTTTGGCAGAACCGTTATCATGTATATCTTAAGCGGTGAAATGCAAAACATGTTAGATATTATGCAAAAGCCTGTTACTTGGCTGATGTTATTAACATTGCCCATAAACTATTTTTTGATATTTATCGCATTTTTGGGAGAGGAGTACGGTTGGAGGTACTTTCTACAGCCTATATTGCAAAAAAAGTTTGGACTGGTTCGTGGTGTGTTTGTTCTTGGAATTGCTTGGGGCGTATGGCATTTGCCCATTAACTTCTTTTATTATTCATCTCCCTCTGTTGGGATTATAAGCTTGGCAGGACAATTAATTACATGTGTTACATTGGGAATATTTTATGGTTGGGCTTATTTAAAAACCGATAACATATGGACGGTTGTTATTTTGCATTTTGTCAACAATAATTTGGTTCCGATTATTACCGGAAATTATACGGAAGAAGTTCTTCAAAATCAAGACGTAACATGGAACGGTGTAATTTTATTGCTGGTGGTCAATACACTGTTGTTTGCAAGTGTTATTTTTTCAAGTTATTATAGAGGCGATAGTCGGAGGCTTCCAACAATGGACGAACGAGCTGACCGGCAAATGAAGAAATTGGAAGAGCTGGCGCAATGGCAAGATACGAATGAGAGTTACTAAGAATAATTAGATTGCCTTCAACCAAAGGAAAGTGGAATTTTAATCGTATGAACAGGTGGGATTAGCATATAATTGAATTAATAAGATCACTTGAGGGAAGCCATGATCATACATGTTGTCCAACCTGGTGAAACCATCCATTCAATATCAGAGTATTACAAAATACCTGTTGACAGAATAATATTAGAAAACGGAATTATAAATCCTGACAATTTAGCAGTAGGCCAAACCATTGTGATTGTTCAACCGGAAATACTCTATACTGTCCAGCCTGGAGATACTCTAAATAGCATTGCGTTGCAGCATAACGTTTCACCAATGGAATTATTAAGAAACAATCCCTATCTCTCTGATAGAGAATTTCTGTACTCCGGTGAAACGATTGTAATAAGTTATCAAACGAATAAAACAAGAACAATTGCTGCGAGTGGTTATACCTTTCCGCATATAGATAAATCTGTTTTAATAAAAACACTTCCTTTTCTGACGTATTTGACTATTTTCAATTATAGGGCTACAGGTGAGGGAGAAATTGTCGCAAGAAGTGACGATACGGAACTTATCCAGCTGGCTAAAACATATGGTGTTGCGCCCATGTTGTTCGTTTCCACTATTTCTGAAGAAGGAATCGCCAGTCATGAAGTGAACTATGTTATTTTAAATAATCCTTCTGTACAAGATCGTCTTATTGATAACGCTCTTCAAACACTAAATAGTAAAGGTTATTATGGCATAAACATATATGTCGAAGACATCACCTATGACAATTTAAACAGTATTGCAGAATATTTGAAAAAAGCCTCGGCGATAATTCGTTCAGCAGGTTTCAGGATGGTGATTACTATAACACCTATCACAAATATTGAAACTCCTTACGCCGGCTTTGAAAAACTGGACTATTCCCAATTATCTGATTATGTAGATGGAATCATATTTGCTTCTTATGATTGGGCAAGGTCTTTCAGCTATCCAAGCTCAATTTTCCCGGTTGATTTTTTAAGAGAATTCTTAGATTACGCAGTTAGTATTATTCCTAGTGAAAAAATCTTATTGGGAGTCACCACTCAGGGTTATGATTGGACGCTTCCATATATTCCAGGTGCCACAGGGGCTGTTGTAATGTCAAATAACAGAGCGGTGCAGATTGCAGCGGAACATGGTCAGGTTATACAATTTAATGAAGCAGCTCAGTCGCCTTACTTCTATTATGAGAATTGTGATGGGAGTTTGCATTTAATATGGTTTAAAGATGCAAGAAGCTTTGATGCAAGAGCAGATCTGGTAGAAGAATATAACCTTCAGGGTTTATCTATTTGGACGATCATGAGATTCGATGATCAAATGTGGTTTATTATTAATACTCAATATTACATAGAAAAGCATATGGAGAGTGTGACTAAGCAGGGAGGCCGGCCAAGGGTCAGGCCAAAGTGCTGAGTGATAAAATAAGGACATTATAGCGGAACCCTATTGGGACCGCCCATAATGTCCTTGTTCTTATTTTGTATTGCGCTTCATTATATTTTGGGAGAGCATCCGCAAGGTATCCATTCGTTTCCGCTCATTTGCAGTCATGTTGGCGCTCATAATGGTAATGAGAAGGTCAGTCTCTTCATTACTGAACTGAATGCCTTTTCGGCTTGCTTCTGCATTTAAGTTTAATAGCGTTGGAACAAGCTGGTCTTTTGGAGTGGATTCTACCCGCTTTGCAAATTCAGTCAGCATGGAGAGTTTTTGCGGATTCATATTTTTAAGTCTGGGGTCTTGTTTCCAGTTAATGTTCATAGGTTGTTATTCTTCCTTTCTATGGGATATGGTAAGGGAGCCAGGGGAGGAACATGGACTAATTCATCTGCTGCATGGCGGACATCATAAGCTGCATGGTTTCAAGCCGGGCCTGTTGATCCGGCGGCATGAAATTCTTGAGCTGATCCAGTGGCATCCGTCCAAAGGGATTATTATTCTGCCGGTGGCTGCCAGCAGGCCTGCCGGATCCTTCAGGCTGGGATTGAGATTGGAACTGGGATTGGGATTGGGCCTGGACCGGAATGGTGGAACTAGGTACCGGGCCTGGATCCGGGGAAGAGTTGGCCAGCCTAAGGCCCTGGGAGAAGTTGATAATAAGGTCAATGAGATCCTGTTCCGCCGGATTCGCAAAGGACTTTATGGTGTTCAGCATGTCAATGGGGTTGTTATTCCGCTCTCTTTCCCTTGAGGAGTTGAGTCCCATGGCAGCCACCTCTCCTTCTTCAAAAAGGTTAATGGTGCGGCGCAGCTCGTTTATTTTAACGAAGTAGGACATAAAACGCTGCTGGGAAACACTCATATAAGGCAGGGCAGCCTTCATCATCTGAAGATGATTATCACCGATAAGGGAGTCCAGATCATTTGCGCGAATATTTTGCTCGTTGTTCATGGCATAAGATTCCTTACTTTTCTTGTTGACAATATATGCGTCTGCATATATTAGTATTACAGGAGAGTGATTTAGATATGAATAGCCGATTAATCATAGATGGAAATGCAGTATATGAAATTGATGAAGATTGCATGAAGAGAAAACAGAACAAGAGCTCCTTAAAAGGAGTAAGCAGCCAGAACTCTTTTCAACGACCTGGCAAAAACAACGGTCAGAGCCGCTAATAAATAAAAAACAAGGCCCGATCTGTAAAAGATCGGGCCTTGTTTTATGTTTGCTTAGCAGAAGAAGTTATTTCCGCCACCTCCGCAGCAGCAGAGCAGAATGATGATTAAAATCCAACTGCATCCACCATCATTACCGCAACCGCCACCGCAGCTGTTACCGCAACCGCCACCGCAACCGAAGCCGCCGCCACCGCCACAGAAGCACAGGATAATGATCAGCCAGATAATATTGAAGCCGCCACTATTACCACATCCTCCATCACATCCGCATCCACAGTTAGTTGCTGCCAGATCACTCATATTGGTTCCTCCAAATAATTTGTTTACAATGTAAGTGTATGAATGTCAGCTTGCCACTGTTTCCAATTTTTCTAAAAATTTTAGATTTGTTATGATTGAACTTATCCAATTGTTGTGTATAATTAGTACAATAGAGAAATGAGGAGCAAAAGATGGAAAAATTATATTATGACAGGCCTTATGTTAAAACATTCGAAGCGGTAGTAATAGATTGCAGACCGGGAAAGGACTGCTTATTTGAGGTGTTACTAGACCGGACGGCTTTTTATCCGGAGGGCGGCGGACAGCCGGCTGATATGGGAAGTCTGGGAGAAGCGGCGGTCCTAGATGTCAGGGAAAGGCCGGAAGGCATTGTTCATATTACGGATAAGCCCCTAAAGGCTGGCAGCAGGGTGAATGGAATCATAGACTGGGAGAGGAGATTCTGCCATATGCAGAATCATTCCGGAGAGCATTTATTGTCGGGAATCGTACATAAGCATTATGGCTTTGATAACGTAGGATTTCACATGGGAAAGGATGAGTTGACCGTGGACTTTAACGGAATCCTGACCATGGAACAGATAGAGGCGGTAGAAACGGAAGTGAATGAACTCATCTGGCAGGATATCCTGGTTCTGGAGTCTTATCCGTCAAAGGAAGAGCTTTCCCGTATCGATTACCGGAGCAAAAAGGAATTGACCGGACAAGTCCGTCTGATCGAGTTTCCGGGAGGCGATGTGTGCGCCTGCTGTGGCACCCATGTGATAACGGCGGGAGAAATCGGTATTTTGAAAGTGACGGGGATGATTCATTATAAGGGCGGTGTCAGGGTGACCATGCTGTGCGGAAGGATGGCTCTCAAAGATTACCGCAAGAAACAGAAGACGGTGTCCGGTATTTCCGTCCTGCTGTCGGCAAAACCGGATCATCTCCTGGAGGCAGTTGACAGATTAAAAGAAGAAGGACAGAAAAAGGATGGAAGAATCGGCCAGCTTTCCAAAGAGCTTTTAGAAAGAAAGGCCGGAGATTATCCCGAACTGGATGCGCCTCTTCTGGTTTTTGAACGTGACTTATCCCCGGTACAGCTGAGACAGTTTTGCACGATGCTGTATGAAGGAAAGAAGGGAAGCGTTGTTTTGGCATGTTCCGGAGATGAGGGTGTCTTTCAGTATGCACTTGGAAGCGGCCGGGAGGACATGAGGACGCTTAGCAAAGCGTTGAATGGAAGATTAAACGGCCGGGGAGGAGGAAGCTCCCTGATGGCCCAGGGCACCTTTCAGGCTTTACAGGAAGATATCAGAAAAGCTTTTGAAGAGGAGTCATAAAAGGAGAGTATGATGGAATTCGATGACAGTACAATTAAAAAAATACGGGGTCTGATCGTATTTGCCGTAATCGTGGTGGTGGCAGGCTGGAATTATCGCAGCTTATTTGCCCTGACGATGAAGCTTGTGGGATTTATCTCGCCCTTTCTTTTGGGAGGCGTCATGGCTTTTATCCTCAATGTGCCGATGCGCAGGATCGAACAATTGCTGCCGGTAAAGAAAGATAACAAAGTCCGCAGGCCATTAAGCCTTTGCCTTACCCTGGTGTTTGTAATTGGGCTCCTGCTGCTTGTTATTTTTGTTGTGTTACCTCAGCTTCTTGAAACCGTTATGAGCCTGCAAAACAGTATTCCAGCGTTTCTTACAAGTATTAAGGAGGAAGCGGAGAGGCTGTTTGCCCAGAACCCTGATATTGCAGATTATATCAGCAGCATTGAGATTGACTGGAAATCCTTTTTGGAAAAAACAGTTGGATTTTTATCTGCAGGAGCAGGTACGGTACTTACTTCCACCGTTTCGGCCGCCCTTTCCATTATCAGTGGGATGACCGCCTTTTTAATCGCCCTGGTCTTTGCCATTTATATTCTTCTTCAGAAGGAGATTCTTTCACGGCAGATACAAAAGCTGATGAAGGCATTTCTTCCGGAAGCGGTAACCTTGCGGACGCTTGAGATTTTAACGCTGGTTTCTGAAACCTTTTCCCATTTCCTTACGGGGCAGTGCATGGAAGCAGTCATTCTTGGGAGCATGTTTTTCTTGACCCTGACGGCCTTTGGCCTTCCATATGGGATACTTATCGGCGTTTTGATTGCATTTACAGCCCTGATACCGATGTTCGGTGCATTTATCGGCTGTGCTATCGGGGCATTTTTAATGCTGATGGTAAGGCCTTTGGATGCGTTTATTTTTTTAATCATATTCTTTGTGCTTCAGCAGGTGGAAGGAAACTTTATCTACCCTCATGTAGTGGGAAACTCCGTGGGACTTCCTTCCATCTGGGTCCTGGCTGCAGTCACCATCGGTGGCAGCGCCATGGGAATTGTAGGAATGCTGATTTTTATTCCTCTCTGTTCTGTGGTGTATGCCATTCTTCGGGAAATCGTGAATGAAAGGCTGGATAAGCAGAAGAGGCCTAAAAACAACAAATAAGAAAGCTGCCCTGCTGGTTCTTACGGCCAGCAGGGCAGCTTTTTTATTTGTTATATTAGTAACTTCCTGTTATTATCCTCTCGCCCAGCGTGCCGGATACCATTTCTGGAACCATACGGTAAAAATACCCATAAACGCAGGCAAAGCGGAATTGATGAAACCTATATAAGCTGAGAAACCAGTGCCCATCAGCATATACGTCCAAATCGGCGTGATAAGATACAACCCTCCCCAAGCGGCGGTCAATATGCGGTTTGTTCTCATGAAAATCGGATTCGAAAGGGCGTTTTCCCTGCCATAGTGCTCTGCACTGTAATGGGCGGTCAGCGGTATTTTGGTAAAGGCACCGATGATCCATATCAAACCGAATATCAAATAGCTGCCGGAAACGACAATCCTTGTATCTGCACCGAATAATACTGCCAGGGAAAGTCCGGCTACGAATGGAATGCTGATTTGCTCATAGACAACAGGCCGGAACACAATCCATAAAAGCGGAACAAACGCTGCAATGGCAATGCCTGCTGCCGCACCGGCAGTGGAATTTATCCCCATTATGGTCCAGATGACAATCCACGGTGCGAGAAAAATTTTCATGTTGGTTTTGCCCTGCGGCTTTCTATTGGTTGATTTTGACGGCGTATGTATACCAAACAACTCATTCCACTTAAGCATAAGATTAAAATCACCGTGGACTTTATAAAGCCGCCGGTATAGCGCATCCTGCCCGGAAATTTCACCGCGTGAGATGGAACGCCAGATCGAGTACGGCGTTTCAATCCTTGTGGTATACGGTTTGAATCCATCCGTTATGACCTCAGCTCCTTGATTTGTCAGTAAGAGCTGATAGGTCTTATCAATGTCGGAATAATAAAATTCTAATACGCGCTCCGCGCCGTCCGGATTATATAAAGCCGCCATCTGCGTGGTAAAGCTTAGGCTGTCGTCTGCCGGAGTACTTAAATCCTCACTTTTAGAAATGCCCCAGGAAGCATCCGCCATTTTTTCAAACACATCGCGGGGATATAAAGGTTCCGTAAGCTCTGCCTGTGTTTCGGCCCGAATTCCTCCGCAAGCATATTCCGCCCCAGCACGGCGGACGATATCCAGATATGCATCTGTACGGCTTTTTAATTCCGGCAAACGGAACAGTTCTCCCTGACCGCAAAGGATTGATGTGTAGTGATCTTTGCCGCAAGAGTGGTCAAACATGGAGATTACGGCGTCATAATTACCTTTTGATGTCCAAAAGCCGCAAGTTGAAATGATAAGGTGTTTTTGGTTCGTTAAATCATACCTTGCAGGATGACTTCCGCTTTCCTTTCCCTGGGACATAAATGGTAAGTTCAACGGCAATTGGCGGTCGATGAGGTTTTTTAATCCGCCGGGAACGCTGAAATAATACAACGGAAAGGACCAGATAATCACATCTGCTGCAATCATCCTGGTGAGAATTTCATTCATATCGTCGTTTATGACACACGTTCCAGGTGTTTTATACCAACAGGCAAAGCAGCCCAAACAGCTCTTTATGTTGGCTTCGGCCGCATCAATAATTTCTGCGTCGTTCCATTGGGCTCCGTCTAAAAATGCACGGGTAAGGCACATGGTGTTGCTGCGTTCGCTTTTGGGAGAACCGTTTATCACTAAGATTTTCATCGTTTCATCTCCTCTAATATAGCGATTGCCTTATCTGCCCAGTTAAGGCTGGCATCATAAAACATCTCACCGTAAAGGGCTGCTATTTTCCAGTATTCCGCCTTTCTATCGTCACCGACAACTGCCCCATATTCGGAAATTATGTCATGGGCAACGCTCAGTCCCTTGCTGCTTTCCGTGCATTGTCCGCGATATGTGCGGAGCATTTCCAATGATTGATCGATACTTGTCTCTCCGGCAAAGAATACGCGCATCAGAAATGCACTTCTTATACGCATTGCGTCGGCAATATCTGTTTCCGGCGAGGACAGCCATTTGCCAAGTTCCTCTTTTCCGCTGTCTGTTATGCTATATACCCGTTTGTTTGGCTTTTGGTTCTGGATAACCCGCTCGCTGGTCAGCCAGCCGCAGCGCTCCATGGCATCCAGTTCACGGTAAATCTGGCTGTTTTTTGCCTGCCAGAAAAAAGAAAGAGAATCCTTAAACGCCTTATCCAGCTCATAGCCCGTCATTGAGCCGTAATTGAGCAATCCCAGCAGACCATGCTTAAGTGACATATAAATACCCCCTTTATTGTATATTCAACAAGTTGATTATACAATAAAGGGGGTATAGTGTCAAGCTTAAGCTTTAAGCGCTATAAAGGCAGGGACTGGAACAAAATAAAAACCGCAGGGCACGATCCTACGGTTTTTATCAGAAATGAAATCCTTCTTTATGTTATTCACCCTGATACATGTATTTGATGAGTCTTTCCACATCTTCCGGGTCATGGGCAACAAGCTCTAACTCATTGATGATGCTGCCGTTGGAAAAAATGGTTGCCATGGAGAGGTACTGGCTTAATTTGGACTTTAAATTGATCCGGTCCCCTTCCTTGGAAACCAGCTCAACGGTTCCTTTGCACTGCTCGATTACTTTGAAGAATTTTTCTACATCTGTGATATTTTGAATTTTCATGTGAATCCCTCCTCTGGAATGTCCGTGAAATGAATGTCATTTCCTACGTCCTTATTATAGCAGTGTTCTTTCTCTGGTACAATATGGAAAAAACCAGAAAAAGAAGTCAAACCACTGTTTATTATGTATAATAAGAACATAAATGTGAAAAGTGAGGATTGGAACATGAAAAGGATACGGGAATATGGCATCATCACGGGAAGACTGGCTCCGGGACCCCTCAATAAAATCACGGATGTGGAAGGAGTTATGGTGGGACATGCCACAATCGATACCATGGATCACAAAACAGGAGTCACGGTCATTATACCCTGTAAGGATAATCCCTTCCGGAGGAAGCTGGTGGCAGCGGCTTATATCCATAATGGTTTTGGCAAAAGCCAGGGACTGATCCAGGTGGAAGAGCTGGGAACTTTAGAAACACCCATTGCCCTTACCAATACGTTAAATGTGGGGAAGGTTCACGATGCTCTGGTGGATCTGATGCTTGAGACATGCAGGAAAGAGGGCGCAGAACTGGCTTCTGTAAATCCTGTGGTGGGAGAGTGCAATGATTCGGTCTTAAATAACATCAGCGAAAGGGTTGTGGGACTTAAAGAGGTGAGGGCGGCAGTAAAAGATGCTTTGCCGGACTTTGAAGAAGGGGCTGTAGGAGCCGGCTGCGGCACGGTATGCTATGGCTTAAAGGGAGGAATCGGGTCCGCCTCCAGAAGGTTTAAAATCGGAGGAGAGACCTATACCCTTGGAGTGTTGGTGCAGTCGAATTTCGGAAGCACCGAGAACCTGATGATAGGCGGACGGACGGTTGGAAAGGAGATTGCCCGGATAACACAGCCGCAGATCCTGGACAGAGGCTCCATAATGACAGTCATAGCTACGGATCTTCCTGTCTCAGACCGTCAGTTAAAGAGAATTATAAAGCGGGCTGGGGTAGGACTTTCCAGAACTGGTTCCTATATGGGTCACGGAAGCGGTGATATTATGATTGGCTTTACCACAGCAAACAGGATACCGGAACAGGCAGAAAAAGAACTGCTTTCTATCCGCATACTAAAAGAAAGTGCCCTGGAGACGGCTTTTACGGCCGCAGCAGAGGCGACGGAGGAAGCGGTCCTCAATTCTCTTGCCATGGCAAAAACAACCACAGGCAGCAAGGGAAACGTGGTTCATTCCCTGACGGACCTGTGGCTTTCCAAAGAGCAGCCTTAATCAAAATCTGCGTGATAAACCTGATTAAGTGAGTGGATGTCAATGGAGCTTAAATTAAACTGGTCTTCGAAAACCTGGATTTTATATTCAAAAAAAGTATCATCCGTTTTCTTTGACATGAATACATAGGCCCCCGGTTCCTTATCCTCAATTTCATCGCAGATCTCGTCGTAGATTTCTTCCCCGTCCACCGGGCCTTTATAGCCGGTCATGCGGATGGCTTCTTCAATTGCCTGATAGAATTCTTCCATAAAGCAGTACCTCGTTTCTGATTCATTTTATATGGATACTATTATAAGCAATCTTTTCCATTGCTGCAAGAATTACTTGAATCTTATTTGAGAGGGTGTATAATAGGACAAGATCAAATGGCTCATTGCCTGCAGAAATAAAATGGAGGGATTGGATATGGATTTAATATACAGACCGAGAAGATTACGAACATCAGATACCTTAAGAAAAATGGTACGGGAAACCAGAGTTTCAAAGGAATCCCTTATTTATCCGCTGTTTGTGGTGGATGGAAAAGAGATTGTGGAAGAAATCCCTTCCATGGAAGGACAATACCGCTATAGTGTGGACCGGCTCCCTCAGATTATGGACCGGCTGGTAAATGCCGGTGTGGAAAAAGTTCTGTTGTTTGGAATTCCGGATCATAAAGACCCTTGCGGAAGCCAGGCCTACGATGAGAAGGGTGTCGTACAACGGGCCATCCGCTTTATAAGAGAGCATTATCCTATGGTATACATTGTTACGGATGTATGCATGTGTGAATATACATCCCATGGTCACTGTGGAATCCTTGACGGAGAATCTGTTGATAATGACAAGACTCTGGAATATTTGAACATGATAGCCCTGTCCCATGTAAAAGCAGGCGCTCATATGGTAGCTCCTTCCGATATGATGGATGGCAGGATCGGTTCCATGAGACAGGCCCTTGATGAGGCAGGATTTGTGAATGTGCCGATCATGGCTTATTCTGCCAAATATTCCTCCGCATTTTACGGGCCATTTCGGGAGGCTGCCGGATCTGCTCCGGCATTTGGAGACCGGAAGAGCTATCAGATGGATTATCATAATAGGAAAGAAGCATTAAAGGAAGTGGAGTTAGATGTGGCGGAAGGGGCCGATATCGTGATGGTAAAGCCCGCACTTTCTTATCTGGATATCATAAGAGAGGTGGCAGACCGCCACGACCTTCCTGTAGCCGCATACAGCGTAAGCGGTGAATATGCCATGATAAAAGCGGCTTCCAAAGCCGGTTTTATTGAGGAAGAAAAGATTGTCTGCGAGTCAGCGGTGAGTATATTCCGCGCAGGAGCGGATATCCTTATTACGTATTACGCAATAGAACTTGCCCGTTTCATGGACGAAGGAAAAATCGGCTGATGAAAGATGGCGGGGGAGGGGGTCAAAGGCCCTTCTCCCTCCGTATCCTTTTAATATCATCCAAAAGAAGCGCGGTTATCCGTAAGCCTCCCCGTCCGACACCTAAGCGGATATCAGGCTTGTTGCTTCCATGAAAATCAGAGCCGCCTGTTGGAAAAAGGTCGTATTTACGGGCCAGCTTTCTTAATTTGCCGCTTTCATGCTGATTGTTGGAAGAGTGGTAGACCTCCAGACCTTGAAGCCCCAGATCCTTTAAATAGCAGACCAGTTCCTCCGTTTTTTTATCTCCCAGGTGATATTGGTATGGATGGGCCAAAACAGGGGAAGCCTTACAATCGGTAAGGATTTTCATGGCATGCTCTGGCGTGATCTTTTCTTTGCGGGGGCAGTAGGGACCGCTATAGTCCAGATATTTTTTAAATGCCTGGTCCATATTCTTTACATAGCCTTTTTCAAGAAGAACCCGGGCAAAATGGGCACGGGTTATGACCGTGTCAGGATTTCCTGCCATTACTTCCTCTAATGTGATGGAAATACCGGCATTTTGGAAACGGCGTATCATTTCCTCATTCCTTTTTTTTCGAATTTCTTTAAGAGCATCCGTTTCAGAGATAAATTCCCGGTCCGTGGGATCTACATAAATCCCCAGGATGTGAATTTCTTCTCCCTGGTACACACAGGAGAGTTCAATTCCGGGAATGATTTCAATTGGAAGCCCGGCGGCAGCCGCCTGGGCTTCTGAAAGACCGTCTATGGTATCATGATCGGTCAGTGCAATGGCTGTCAGGCCCTTTTCTACGGCCAGGGCCACCACTTCGGAGGGAGTGAATGTGCCATCCGAAGCATTGGAGTGAACATGCAAATCGACAAATTTCATAAAAACCTCCAAATTGAAATAGATTGGTAACACTATAGTAACATGTTTTTTTCATTCTGTAAAATGTAGAAAAAAGACGAAAAATAATTAAGAAAATTCATAAAATCGTAATAGCATTTCCCACAAAGTATGGTATACTACTCAATGTAAAGCTACAAAATCATGTAAAAAGGTGAAGTTAATGAATCAAATAGATAACAGACAAAGAGGTGGGGGAAGAACCAATTCTTCCCGGAATGGAAGCAGTAAAAATGCATCGGAAACAGGCCGCAGGACAGGACAGGCTTACAGAACAGGCAGCTCCTATCAGTCAAAGCGGGGAAAGAAAAGAAAAAAAGGCCCTCAGTATAACATCACAAAGATACTTCTGGCGATCATTCTGGCTGTTGCTGCTTTTATCTGCGTTATGGCGGCTGTTAAGCTTATTGGAGGCCGTAAGGCAAAAGAGACGGAGGTCAATACCCCAACTGTTTCAGAGACGGAATTACGGAAAGAAGTTAAAGTCGATGGAATCTCCATCGCCGGCATGTCCAGGCAAGAGGCCCGGGATGCCATTGAAAAGAAATACCAGTGGGGAATGAAGGTCACCTATCATGACGATCAGTACGAGCTTAAGAATCTGCTGGACAAAAAGCTGGACTCCCTGCTTGAAGAGATATATTCAGGGGAACCGAAGGAAAGTTATACTCTTGAATTTGACGGACTGGATGAAGACGTTCAGGCTGAGGTAAAAGCCATCGCAGGAAAATGGGATGTTGCGGCCAAGAACGGTTCTATTTCAGGATTTGATAAAAGTGCCGGGAAATTTGTCTATTCCGGAGAGAAAAACGGAGTTGTGATTAATCAGGATAAGCTGGCATCGGATATTTTGGCCCAGCTTGAGGCTAAGAATTTCCAGGCGGTTATTCCGGTAGAAGGCAAGGAAGTTGCCCCTAAGATAACCGAAGCCCAGGCAAAGGAAATGTATAAGGTCATAGGCACTTATACAACAACAACTACGGCTAACAGTGCAAGGAATAAGAATATTGAACTGGCTTCTGAAGCCTTAAACGGCTTAATCCTGCAGCCTGGAGAAGAATTTTCCTTTAATAAAGCCACAGGTGAGCGTTCCCCGGCAAAGGGATATCGGCCGGCCGGCGCTTATTTGAACGGAGAATTAGTTGAGGAACCCGGAGGAGGCGTATGCCAGGTGTCTTCTACCTTATATAATGCGGTAGTATTTTCAGGGCTTTCTACTACGGAGCGCCACGCCCACAGCTACGAGCCTTCCTATGTAACACCGGGAGAGGATGCCATGGTCAGCTACGGCGGACCTGATATGAAATTTGTCAATAATTCTTCCACTGCAGTAGCCATCAGGACCAGTTTTGCCGACCGGAAGCTTAAGATCTCTATCGTGGGAATTCCGATTCTGGAGGAGGGTGTCACATTATCCATGACATCGAAGAAAACAGCGGAATTAGATGCTCCGGCGCCGGTTTACGAGGAAGACCAGACACTTCAGCCTACGGAAGAAAAGATCGTTAAGGCTGAGACCAAGGGAAGCCGCTGGGTGACCAATCTGGTGACCAAAAAGAATGGCGTTGTGGTAAGCGATGAGTTTTTCCATAACAGTACGTACCGTGGAAAGCCGGCTACCATCAAGCGGAATAAATCCGGAGTTGTCATTCCGGCCACTGATCCCGCGACCTCTGCCCCTGAAAGCACTGGAGCAAGTCCGCAGGGACCGGGAGAGACCACAGCACCTCACGATAATGAGACGTCTGGAAATTCCGGAGGACCTCAAGGCCCCGGTACCCCGGAAACTCAGCCTACCCAGCCACAGGGACCATCTTCTACCACAGAAGCGGCAGGCGATAACGGAGGTCAGAATGTGATTCCTCCCAATCCTTTTAACTGAAAACAAAACAAAAACAAAATAAAAACAAATTAAAAACAAAACAAAAACAGACAGGACTGGACAGAATACTCGTTCCAGTCCCTTTTTATCGGATTGTTTCGAAAATAATACTTAATTTTCCTGTTTTAATATTTGCTTTTTGTTGAATAATTGTTATAATAATGTCAGGTCACTTTCCCTATACGGGAACCAATTTATACATTATTCACATTTGCAGGAGGAAATCAAGAATGGCAAGAAAAATGAAAACCATGGATGGTAACCATGCAGCAGCTCATGCGTCATACGCATATACTGATGTAGCGGCTATCTATCCGATTACCCCATCTTCACCTATGGCTGAGGCAACAGATGAATGGGCGACAGACGGAAGAACCAATATTTTTGGTCAGAAAGTACAGATTACAGAGATGCAGTCTGAGGCAGGTGCAGCAGGTGCAGTACACGGTTCCTTAGCAGCAGGTGCGCTGACCACCACCTATACAGCTTCTCAGGGTCTTTTACTCATGATCCCAAACCTTTATAAAATCGCAGGCGAGCAGTTACCAGGTGTAATCAACGTATCCGCACGTGCAGTTGCAAGCCATGCTTTATCTATCTTTGGTGACCACTCCGACGTATATGCTTGCCGTCAGACAGGCTGTGCTATGTTATGCGAATCCAGCGTACAGGAAGTTATGGACTTAACTCCGGTTGCTCATATGGCAGCACTCGAGGGAAAAGTACCATTTATCAACTTCTTCGACGGTTTCCGCACATCTCACGAGATCCAGAAGATCGAAACCTGGGATTATGAGGACTTAAAAGAGATGGTAAGCATGGATGCGATTGACGAATTCCGCCGCCGCGCATTAAATCCAAACCATCCGGAATTAAGAGGTTCCGCTCAGAACCCTGATATCTTCTTCCAGGCAAGAGAAGCCTGCAACCCTTATTATGATGCTCTGCCTGCAATTGTTCAGAAATATATGGACAAGGTTAACGCAAAGATCGGAACGGATTATAAATTATTCAACTACTACGGAGCACCGGATGCAGAGCACGTAATCATTTCCATGGGTTCTGTAAACGATACCATTGAGGAAACACTTGACTATCTTCTTGCTTCAGGAAACAAGGTAGGCGTAATCAAGGTTCGCTTATACCGTCCTTTCTCCGCACAGGCTTTCATTGAAGCTATCCCGGATACAGTTAAGACCATTTCTGTATTAGACAGAACAAAAGAGCCAGGTTCCTTAGGCGAGCCGTTATATCTTGATGTTGTTGCAGCTCTTAAGGGAACTAAGTTTGACCAGGTGAAGATCTTAACCGGACGTTATGGTTTAGGTTCCAAGGATACCACACCGACTCAGATCGTTGCTGTTTATGATAACAAGGAAAAGAGTCCGTTTACGATCGGTATTGTAGATGACGTGACCCATCTTTCTCTTGAGACAGGAACACCAATCGTTACAACTCCGGAAGGAACTTCAAACTGTAAGTTCTGGGGTCTTGGTGCAGATGGTACCGTAGGCGCCAACAAAAACTCCATCAAGATCATCGGTGACAACACGGATCTGTACGCTCAGGCTTACTTTGCTTATGACTCCAAGACGTCCGGCGGCGTTACCATGTCTCACTTACGTTTTGGACACAAGCCGATCAAATCCACTTACCTGATCCGTCAGGCGAACTTTGTGGCATGTCACAATCCGGCTTATATCCGTAAGTATAACATGGTTCAGGAACTGGTTGACGGCGGTATCTTCTTATTAAACTGTCCATGGGATGCAGCTGGTCTTGAGAAGCATCTGCCAGGACAGGTGAAGAAGTACATTGCTGACCACAATATCAGATTCTACACCATTGACGGTGTGAAGATCGGTATTGAGACCGGTATGGGCCAGACACGTATCAACACCATCCTTCAGTCCGCATTCTTCGAACTGACCGGAATCATTCCTTCCGAGAAAGCCAACGAACTGATGAAGGCTGCTGCAAAGGCAACCTACGGACGTAAGGGTGAAGAAATCGTTATGAAGAACTGGGCAGCCATCGATGCAGGTGCAAAGGGCGTTGTTAAGGTAGACGTTCCGGAAAGCTGGAAAAACTGCGAAGATGAAGGCCTTGATTATAAGTTTATTACGGAAGGCAGAAAGGATGCTGTTGATTTCGTTAATAACATTCAGTCCAAGGTAAACGCACAGGAAGGAAATTCCCTGCCTGTATCCGCATTCAGCGATTATGTCAATGGTTCCACACCATCTGGCTCTTCTGCATACGAGAAGCGCGGTATCGCAGTTACTATTCCTGGCTGGGTTCCGGAAAACTGTATCCAGTGTAACTTCTGCTCCTATGTATGTCCTCATGCTGTTATCCGTTCCGTGGCTCTGACCGAGGAAGAAGCAGCAAGAAAGCCAGAGGAAATGAAGACTCTTCCTATGACAGGCATGCCAGGATACCAGTTCGCTGTGACTGTATCCGCATTTGACTGTACAGGCTGCGGTTCCTGTGCAAACGTATGTCCTGGAAAGAAGGGCGAGAAGGCTCTTGTTATGGTCAACATGGAAGAAAACTGCGAAGAGAAGCAGAAAGGATATGATTTCGGCCAAACACTTCCGATCAAGCAGGAAGTTATCGACAAGTTTAAAGAGAATACCGTTAAGGGCAGCCAGTTCAAGAAGCCTCTTCTTGAGTTCTCAGGAGCATGTGCAGGCTGTGGCGAGACACCTTATGCAAAATTGATCACCCAGTTATTCGGTGACAGAATGTATATTGCAAACGCAACCGGATGTACTTCCATCTGGGGCAACTCCTCACCATCCACACCTTATACCGTAAATGCAAAGGGACAGGGTCCTGCATGGGCAAACTCCTTATTCGAAGATAATGCAGAGTTTGGTTATGGTATGATGCTGGCTCAGAGCGCCATCAGAGGCGGATTAAAGACCAAAGTTGAAGAGATCATGAATTCCGAGAAGGCTTCCGATGAAGTGAAGGCAGCTTGCAAGGAATACTTAGATACCTTTGAGATAGGCGCAACCAATGGTTCCGCAACTGATAAGTTAGTTGCAGCATTAGATGGAATTGAATGTGATTCCTGCAAGGCCATCGTTAAGGACAAGGATTTCCTTGCTAAGAAATCCCAGTGGGTATTCGGCGGTGACGGCTGGGCATATGATATCGGCTTCGGCGGCGTTGACCACGTACTTGCAAGCGGCAGGGATATTAACGTTATGGTATTCGATACAGAGATCTACTCCAATACCGGCGGTCAGTCTTCAAAGGCTACCAAGACAGGTGCTGTTGCACAGTTCGCAGCAGGCGGTAAGGAAACAAGAAAGAAAGATCTTGCAAGCATCGCTATGAGCTATGGTTATGTATACGTTGCACAGATCGCCATGGGCGCTGATTATGCACAGACTGTTAAGGCAATCTCTGAGGCAGAGGCATATCCAGGACCATCTCTGATCATCGCTTATGCTCCATGTATCAGCCATGGTATCAAGAAGGGTATGTCCAAGGCTCAGACAGAAGAGAAGCTGGCTGTAGAGTGCGGTTACTGGAACAACTTCCGCTACAATCCTGCTGCTGAGAAGAAGTTTACCTTAGACAGCAAGGCTCCTGCATTAGAAGGATATCAGGAATTCTTAAAGGGCGAGGTTCGTTATGCATCCTTAGCTATGAAGAATCCTGAGAGAGCAGCTGAATTATTTGCAAGGAATGAGGAAGATGCAAAAGATCGGTATGAATACCTGAAGAAGCTGGTTACTTTATACGGCAATGATTAATTGATCTTCATATAATAAGTTACGGGCCCGGATGAAACCATCCGGGCCTGTTTTTATGGATGAATTCAAAGAATTTCCCCAAAAAGGCGGGAGTATTTAAAATAAGACAGGCACTGGGCATTTATGAGAGAATAAACTTACTATATAACGATAAAAATGAGGGCTTCTATGGAAAGTTTATTTTATATGCAGAATGATACGGATATGGAGCCGAATATGCCGCCAGCTCCGGAAGAAGACGAGTTTCCAGCGAATGAAGAAAACGGAAACCATACAGATGAAACAGGAGAACCGGGGGAGGAATTATCAGAAGAACCATTAGAAGAACCATTAGAAGAACCATCAGAAGAACCATCAGAAGGACCATCAGAAGAACCAGGGGCGGAACCATCAGAAGAAAATAATGAGAACACACCTCCGCCGAATCTGGAAACGGAACAGCCTGTTCCTGATTTACAGATTCCTGAGTCAGGTCCTGAAGGCACAGGAACCTCTATTATTACGGTATTTCCAAAACCAATCATCCCGTGCTACTTTTGCGAGACGGATCAAAATGGCCTTGTCCGGTTTTTAAATGCGGTAGCCGGCTATAATCCATTTCTTATATATATAAACAATCAGTTGGTTGTGAACGGATTGAATAACGGAGAAATGAGCCAATATGGCCGGGTTTCTGCAGGAGAGCAGACCATAACCGTAGGCGGGCAGAACGGATATGTATACGTGGAAAAGAAGATTACGGTTCCGGTTGACCGTGCAGTTACTGTCGCGGTCATCAATACGGATCACGGACTGGATTTGATGGTAATCTTAGATATGTATTGCAATGCCGGAATTAGCACAGGCTGTTTCCGCGTATGCAACTTATCCATAACAAACCCAGGGGTTCATGTGATCCTAAATGGAGGAAGCGTAACGTTCTTTGATGTTGATTATATGCAGGTGACCAGCTTTCAGTATATCACAACAGGCTTTTATATGGTCTCTGTGATGAACAGCACCACTCGTAACGGAAGCCTCCTTTTGACCTCTGATATCTATATACGGGGCAATGCTTCCTATACCCTGTACGTATTTAACTGGAGTAATGTGGAGGATGCGATTCGTATCCTGATTGTTGAAGACCAAAGGCCTTAGAAAAAAATGGAACCTCTGATTGACAGATCAGAGGTTTTTTGCTATACTAAGTGTATTAGGAGTATTAATACAGACTAGGAGGTGGAATATGATACTGCTTGATTACAAAGACCGCAGGCCGATATACGAGCAGGTAGTAGAAAAGCTAAAGGATCTTATGATTTGCGGCGTGTTGGAACAGGATGCGCAGCTGCCGTCTGTCCGCGCTTTGGCAACAGACTTATCCATTAATCCCAATACAATTCAGAGAGCTTATGCGGAGCTGGAACGAAGAGGATTCATCTATTCCGTGAAAGGAAGAGGCAGCTTTGTGGCGGACTCCAGTTCCATTCGTGCGCTTAAGAACAGTGAACTGAAAAAGGAGCTTCTTAACTGGATCCATGAAGCAAAGCGGGCAGGTCTGACAGAGGATAAAGCTCATACATGGGTTGCAGAGGAATGGGTAAGACAAGAATATTTGACCGGGGAGGAGAGAGAGGATGATAAAAGCAGAGAATCTGACAAAACAATTTGACGATATAGTGGCAGTGGACCATGTAAGTGCACAGATAAGGGATGGAAATGTATTTGGCCTGATTGGAACCAATGGAGCTGGAAAAAGTACATTTTTAAGGATGCTGAGCGGTATCTTAAAGCCTGATGAAGGAAGCGTTACCATCGATGGAGAACAGATCTTTGAAAATGAAAAGGTGAAAGGCCGGTTTTTTTACATTTCCGACGACCAATACTATTTTAATAACGCTTCGCCCCTTGATATGATGGAGTTTTACAGCAGGATCTATCCTCAGTTTAACAAGGAACGCTTTCACAATCTTTTAGGAAGTTTCGGACTGGAAGCCCGGAGAAAGGTCCACACTTTTTCTAAGGGCATGAAAAAACAGCTTTCCGTCATTTGCGGGATATGTGCCAATACGGATTACCTTTTCTGTGATGAAACCTTTGACGGGCTTGATCCGGTGATGCGCCAGGCGGTGAAGAGCATATTTGCAAATGATATGTCTGAGAGAAATTTAACTCCTATCATTGCTTCCCATAACTTAAGGGAGTTAGAGGATATCTGCGATCATGTGGGGCTTCTTCACAGGGGAGGGATACTGCTTTCCAGGGATTTAGATGATATGAAACTCAACATCCATAAGCTGCAGTGTGTTTTAAAAGATGGGATGACTGCCGAAGACTTAACGGCCCTGCAGCGTATTAAGACAGAAACAAGAGGAAAACTCTATACCATTACGGTTAGGGGAACCAGAGAAGAAGTGGAAGGGCTGATGGAATCGTACCAACCGGTTTTTTATGAGATTATCCCATTATCTCTGGAAGAAATATTCATTAGCGAGACGGAGGTGGCAGGATATGACATCAAAAAGCTTATTTTATAATCTATTAAGAGAAGATGGCAAAAGACGCCTTTGGTCCATGGCACTGTCATTTTTAGTGTTTTTCTTTACCTTTCCGGTGGGAATCGCACTTTCTTTAAGTGAACGAATGAGAGGGGAAATTGATCTAACGTATATTTTATCCACCTTAAGATCCTGGCTGGGCTTTCAGAACGGCTGGGTTGCGGCAGTGATAATACTCCTGTCCCTTATTATGGGAGTGACCAGCTTTTCTTATCTTCATTCCAGGCAGAAGGTGGATTTTTATCACGGCATTCCGGTAAACAGGAAGCATTTGTTCTGGGTGAATTATTTTAATGGAATTCTTATTCCGGCAGCCGTATATGGGCTGAATTTAATCATTGCCATGGGAGTGATTGCGGTGAACGGCATTTCTCCTGTGGAGGTATGGAAAACAGCCCTTTCGGGATTCCTGCTGTTTATGATCCACTACTGCATGATGTATTCCGTGACAGTGATATCCATGGTTCTTACAGGAAATGTTCTGGTCGGAATTCTTGGAAATCTGGTATTGCAATTTTATTTTGTATGTGTGATCGGAATTCTGGAATTCTGCTACAGCAGCTTTTTCTATACCAGCTACCAGGGAGGCGGGAATGTATTTAACCGGTTCATGGATAAATGCTCGCCATTTGCCCTGTTCATGGTAAACTTAGAACGGCTGAAGCCGGGGAGTACGGCGGGAACTCAGGCTGTCAGGATTTTAGCGGTTCTTGCCGTAACAGTAGTTTTGACTCTCCTTTCTTACTGGCTGTATAAAAAGAGAGGCTCAGAAGCAGCAGGAAGAGCCATGGCATTTAAGCTCAGCATGCCGGTAATCAGGATTCCGATTGTGGTTTTATCGTCTCTTGGCGGAAGCATTTTTTTCTGGTCCATGCGTTCCAGCGTAGGCTGGGGAATATTCGGATTGATTTGCGGAATGTTTTTATCCCACTGTGTTATTGAGATCATTTATCATTTTGAATTCAGAAAACTGTTTTGCCATTGGAAACAGATGGGAGCCTGTGCCTTACTGGCGGCAGTGCTATTTTGCGGCTTCCGTTATGATTTGTTTGGCTATGACGGATATATACCGTCTGAAGCCTCCATCGAATCCGTTGCGGTTTCCATGCCGGATGTGAACTTCTGGGTTTCTTATGGAAGCGCACAGCAGAATTCCCTGGGAGAATATTACTGGGAGTATGAGGATTCCGATGAATATATATTTAACCATATGAAGCTTAAGGATACGGCACCGGTCCTGGCCCTGGTACGTGATGCTGTGGACAGGAACCAAAAGCTGTATCATGGAGATGATTATTCTGATACGTGGGACAATGGAAGCATAAGCTATAATTTTTCCATAAGATACACATTGAAAAACGGAAAGAATATTTACCGCACTTACCATTTATCAGGAGATGAAGTCCGGCCGGAGATCGCGGAGATCTTTGAGAACCAGGAGTTTGCAAAAGCAGTTTATCCCATCCTTCTCCAGACCACGGAAGATACTGCCTGGGTTAGAGTAAGCAGGGGAGAACAGACCAATGTTGTCAGCCGTGACAGAAACGGTACAGAGAAAGCTATGACAGATAAATTACTCCTTGCCTATCAGGAGGATTTAAAAAACTTAAAGGTGGAAACCATGGAACAGGAATATCCAGTGGCTACCATCCAGTTTTTAACGAAGATGCAGGCGAATGCGGAAACAAAGCGGGAAGAGATCCAGAGCTCCTGGAAATACAGCGATGTTACCTCAAGAGGGTATTATCCGGTCTACCCTTCCTTTAAAAACACACTGGAACTATTAAAAGAGTGTGAGGTTGACGTAGAGAGCTGGAATAGCCTGGATAATGTCAAAGAGATCAATATCGACACCTATCAGTTCAACGATTATCGTTCCACATATGAAGTTAAAGGCTCTCAATATTTAACAATCACCGATGAGGAACAGATCGGTCAGATCATGGGCTTTGCGGCAATGGATGGGTATTCCAACATGAATCCTTTTGGCGGAAGGGGAGAGGAACGGATCAGTTTCTCAGCTGTAACGGAATCAGGGGGAAGAAGAAGTGAAACTTCCTGTACCATTCCACTAAATCAATTACCGGAATCCGTTAAAAATGAAATCAGTAAGATAAAAAAAGACGTGTAAACAGTCTTTCATTGACTTTTTCTTCCAATGAAGTTAAAATGATAGAAGCATAAGTCAAAGGAGGAATCACGGATGGCATTTTTTGAAGAGCTGGGAAAGACACTTAGTGATACCGGCAAAGAGGTTGCAACCAAGGCAAAAGCGCTGACTGAGACGATACAGCTAAAGACGCAGATCAGTGTGGAGAAGACAAAGCTGGAAGAAGCTTATGCGGTCATCGGTAAACAATTTTACGAAGCGAACAAAGAGCCGGATGAAGCTTATGCAAAGGCTTATGAAGTTGTAAGGGCCAGCCGGGAAAGAATTGCCGCTCTGGAGATCGAACTGAGCCAAAGCGAGGGAACCCGTATCTGTGCGGAGTGTGGAGCTAAAGTTCCAAAAAGTTCTTATTTCTGTGGAAAGTGCGGAGCTCCTGTAAAGGAATCAGCCCAGAAGACTGATACAGAAGAAGATATTGTGGAAGAAGTGGAACCGGAAGCGGAAACGCCTGCAGAGGAAGTAAATCCAACAGCCGGAATTAATACGGTTAGTGAAGACGCATTTGAACCTACAGAAGAACAGGAATAGTTACTTAAAAGGCCGGCTTAAAAAGCCGGCCTTTATTTTATTATTTCCGATTTAAAAAAAGTATGTAAATTTTCCGTAAAATGTGGTAGACTAAATCCGACTATGAAAAGAAATAAGCTGCAACGAGGTATATCATGAAACTATATGTCAAATGGTTTGGAAGGCTTTTTGCACTTGCTGCCATTATTAATGTCTTTATTGAACTGGTCAGCAGAAAATCTCTGCCAAGTCTTGGTTTTTATATATGGAGAAGCTTTCCGGTATTTCTATTGAACACTCTGATCATTGCCCTTCCCTTTACCGTTGTATTTGTGACGAAACGGAAGGCATTTGCCTGCATTACCATATCGTTGATATGGTGTTTTATGGGAGTGGTTAACGGCATCCTGCTTATCTTCCGGACCACCCCCTTTACCGCGGCGGATTTTCGTCTGATAAAGTATGCGGTCAGCCTGGCCACGGTTTATTTTACCTGGATGCAGATTATTTTTATTGGGGCCGGCATTGTGTCAGCAGTTATATTTATAGCCGCAGTTTGGCGCAAAGCGCCTGTTTCTAAGGAAAAGGTCCGGTACGGCTTTGGAGTAGGGCTAATAGCCATAAGCGGAGTGGTTGTGCTGGGACTGACAAGCGCCTCCATGAATACGGGTTTGGTGGCAGTTCATTTCGGCAATATCGGAGAGGCATTTAAAAGCTATGGCTTTCCATACTGCTTTTCCAATTCCCTGTTTAACACCGGAATATCCAAGCCGGAGGGATATGGGACTGAGACAATGGAAGAGATCCGGGATGAGGAACTGGTTCCGGAGAATACGTATGCTTTGTCTGAGGATACAAAGCCGAATGTGATCATGATTCAGCTGGAATCCTTTTTTGATCCTTCCTTATGGAAAAACAATCCGGTAAATTATGACCCCATCCCATTTTTCCACCACCTTCAGCAGAGCTATCCGGGAGGCTATTTAAGTGTACCCTCTGTGGGTGCAGGTACCGCCAATACGGAGTTTGAATCGATTACAGGCATGAATCTGGATTTTTTCGGACCTGGAGAGTATCCCTATAAAACCGTGCTAAAGAAAACTTCCTGTGAAAGCGTAGCCTTTGACCTAAAAAACTTAGGTTACAGTGCCCATGCGATCCATAACAACGAGGCCACTTTTTATGACAGGAACCGGGTGTTTTCCCAGCTTGGCTTTGATACCTTTACCCCCATTGAATATATGAATAACGTAGAAAGAAATCCAACGGGCTGGTGCAAGGACAAGATTCTCACCGGTGAGATCATCAGGACACTGGATTCTACGGCAGGCCCTGATTTTATCTATACCATTTCCGTTCAGGGGCATGGGAAATATCCAAACTTTGAGTATTACTGCCAGCAGATCGGAGAGATGGATCAGTTTATCCGTTCCCTTGTCAACACCCTGCGGACCAGGAAGGAACCTATTGTTTTGGTCATGTATGGGGATCATTTACCTGGATTTGAGTGGTCAGAGGAAGAGATGAAGAACCGTTCCCTGTTTCAAACCGAATATGTGATATGGAACAACATGAATCTTCCTGTGGAGAAAAAGAATGTGGAGGCTTATCAGCTTGCGGCTCATGTATTGGATATGCTTAACATTCATGAGGGGACTATGATGAGGTTTCATCAGAAATATTTCAGTAACCCTGAAACAGAAGAAGAAAGTTATTTAAGGGATATGAAAACTCTGGAATATGATATTCTTTATGGAGGCCGTGAAGTGTACGGCGGAGAAAGCCCTTACCAGTCCACAAACCTTAAAATGGGAATTGATGATATCGTTGTTGACCATGTGGTGTACAATGATTCCAATGTTCTGGTTTACGGGGAAAATTTCACGCCTTATTCCAGGATATGCTTTGACGGAAAGGCTGTGGAAACCACGTTTGTATGGCCGGAGCTTATTATTGCAAAAGGTGTTCCTGAAAAGAAGATGAAGGATTCAGCGCTTTCCGTTTGGCAGATCGGAAGGGACAAGGTACCCCTGGGAGAGAGCAAAACCCATCACTGGACGAATAGGATCAGAGATTTGAATTGAGTAGGACAAAGAGGGGAGAGCGCAATACTTTTGCGCCTCCCCTCTTTATGGCTCACATAAAAGCGTATTTCTTAAACATTGCTGTATTACAGCGTAATTAATTCGTATTCCGCGCTGCCCAGACCGATTTTCACCCCATGTTCAATGGAGGATTTCCAGTTTGTGTTGGGATGAGTGTCTTTAAAATGGTCATGGTGATGGCTGCCGTGCTTTTCCAGTATGCTTCCTGTCATAACAGGCTGGTGGTTTACGGCATCTGCACAGGCCACATCAAGAGCTACCGGGTCAAAGGAAGCAAACATACCTACGTTAGGTATAATGGGAATATCGTTTTCTGCGTGGCAGTCGCAGTAAGGAGATACATCCATAACCAGGCTGATGTGGAAATTTGGCCGGTCTCCGAGAACTGCCTGGGTGTATTCTGCAATTTTATAATTCAGGATGTCATTGGACTCATCAAAGTCTGTCTCAACGGCATCCACAGGACAGACTCCGATGCAGCGGCCGCAGCCTACGCACCTGTTATGGTCAATGAAAGCCTTTTTATCCTGAAAAGAGATGGCGCTGTGGGCGCAGTTCTTTTCACAGGCGTGACAGCCGATACAGGTTTCTTCGCTTACATGGGGCTTTCCTGCGTTATGCATCTCCATCTTTCCTGCCCGTGAGCCGCAGCCCATCCCGATGTTTTTCAAAGCTCCGCCAAAGCCGGTGCTTTCATGGCCCTTAAAATGGGTAAGAGAAATAAAGATATCGGCATCCATAACAGCCCGTCCGATTTTTGCTTCCTTTATGTATTCCCCGTTAATGGGAACCAGGCTTTCATCAGTTCCCTTTAAGCCGTCTGCAATTAAAACATGGCATCCGGTTGAAAAGGGGGAAAAGCCATTTTCATAAGCGGTATCCAAGTGGTCCAGAGCATTTTTCCGGCTTCCCACATACAGGGTGTTGCAATCCGTTAAAAATGGTTTTCCGCCCTGGGATTTTACAAGGTCAACCACTGCTTTTGCATAATTGGGACGGAGAAATGACAGGTTTCCAAGTTCGCCAAAGTGAATCTTAATGGCTGTATATTTATTCTGAAAGTCAATCTGCTCCAGCATTCCGGCAGTTTTTATAAGTCTCTTAAATTTCTGAGGAAGGTTTTCCTGAAAAGTAGCATGAAAGCTCGTATAGTAAACCTTTGATTTTTCCATTTCGGTCTCCTTTAATCCGTGATATGATACCGCTTATTATACTGTAAATAATCAGGGAATTCAAGAAGGCAATTTGGTCTTTATTTCCAGAACTATTTATGCTAAACTAGGAGAAGCAAATGACTACGGTTCACAGGAGGATATAAGATGAGTCAGAACAGGCGTTCCAGAGAGACGGTTTGCATACAGGGGGGCTGGCAGCCGAAAAGCGGCGATGCCAGGGTGCTTCCGATCTTTCAGAGCACAACATTTAAGTATGATGACAGCGATAAGATGGGAAGGCTGTTTGATTTAGAGGATGAGGGGTATTTTTATACCAGACTGGCAAATCCTACCAACGATGCGGTGGCATCTAAAATCTGCGAGCTGGAAGGCGGAGAGGCTGCTATGCTGACATCTTCCGGACAGGCTGCCAATTTTTATGCGCTGCTAAACATCTGTCAGGAGGGAGACCATGTCATCAGTTCTGCTACCATCTACGGCGGCTCCACCAATCTGTTTACCGTAACCTTAAAAAAGATGGGGATTGAATCCACTCTGGTGGATCCGGGACTTTCAGAAGAAGAGCTTTTAAAGGCATTTAGGCCAAATACAAAGGCAGTATTTGGTGAAACCATCGGCAATCCGTCTCTTGTGGTTCTTGATATTGAGAAGTTTGCGGGGCTTGCACATAAGCACGGTGTTCCTCTGATTGTGGATAATACGTTTGCAACTCCGATCAACTGCCGTCCTTTTGAATGGGGCGCAGATATCGTAACACATTCTACAACAAAATACATGGATGGACATGCCACCAGCGTAGGCGGCTGCATCGTTGACAGCGGAAACTTTGACTGGGAGGCTCATGCAGAGCGGTATCCGGGGCTTACCACACCTGATGAATCCTACCATGGCATTGTATATACCCAAAAGTTTGGGAAAAAGGCCTATATAACGAAAGCGACCACTCAGCTGATGAGAGATCTTGGTGCGATTCCCTCCCCAATGAACTCCTTCCTTTTAAACCTTGGTCTGGAAACCCTGCATCTCCGTGTTCCCTGCCATTGCGGGAATGCATTAAAGGTGGCGCAGTATTTAAGCTCCAGGGAAGATGTGGCCTGGATCAAATATCCGGGTCTGGAGGGGGATGAATATCATGAACTGGCAAAAAAATATATGCCTGATGGCACTTGCGGCGTAATCTCCTTTGGCTTAAAGGGGGGAAGGGAAGCTGCGGTTAAGTTTATGGATGGACTGAAACTGGCGTCTATTGTGACTCATGTGGCAGATGCCCGCACTTCCGTTTTGCATCCGGCAAGTCATACCCACAGACAGCTGACGGATGAACAGCTTGTTGAAGCGGGTGTTGATCCGTCCATGATCCGGCTGAGTGTTGGCATTGAAAATGCAGAGGATATTATGGAAGATATCAGACAGGCACTGGAGCAGTAAAAGAAAGGTATGAGGAGCGGGAAGACTGCGGTATCAGCGGTTTTCCCGTTGTTTTTGACGTCTTTGAAAAGAATACTGAGTCTGCCGGAGGTTGCAAGATAAAGAGGCAGGCTGTATAATTAAAAAGATATGATTCATTGAATTGGCAGCATAGGAGGTGCACAAGATGAAACTGATCAGGAGAATGCTGAGGATTATTTTTGGCCGGACTACGTTTGCGGTCGTTTCTCTTATCATACAAGTGGCTATTCTATTTACGGCATACCGCTTTTTAAGCCGTTACCTCGCCTATTTCTATGGTGGTTCTGCTCTGCTCGGTGCATTTGTTATCATTTATATTCTGAACAAAGAGGAAAATCCGAGCTTTAAGCTGGCCTGGATGATCCCAATCGCGGCTGTTCCTGTGTTCGGAACATTTTTTTATCTGTTTGTGGAGCTGCAGATTTTGGGAAAACTGGCAAATAAACGGCTGCGGGTCAACATGGAAGATACGGAAACCTTTCTGAACCAGAGCCCAAGGGTCATGGAGGATTTGTCCAGAATCAGCAGGCGAAATGCCAATCTGGCTTACTATATCAAACATTCAGGCCATTACCCGGCATATAAAAATACGAATGTACAGTATTTTTCCCTGGGTGAAACCATGTTTGAAGAGATGAAGAAGGAGCTGGAGGGTGCAAAGCGGTTTATTTTTATGGAATTCTTTATTGTGGAACACGGGGAAATGTGGGAAGCCATATTGGAAATTCTGGAGAGAAAGGCAAAAGAGGGGGTGGAAGTCCGGTTCATGTATGATGGCATGTGTTCCCTGGCCCTGCTTCCGTTTAGCTATCCAAAGGAATTACAGGCAAGGGGAATTAATGCAAAGATGTTTTCTCCCATTAAGCCTGCATTTACCACTTACCAGAACAACCGGGACCATAGAAAAATCCTGGTGGTGGACGGTCTTACAGCTTTTACCGGAGGAGTAAACCTGGCAGATGAATATATTAACCGGCGTGTACGTTTTGGCCATTGGAAGGATACAGGAATCATGCTGAAGGGGGATGCCGTTACCAGCTTTACCATGATGTTTCTGCAGATGTGGAACATTTCTGAAAAAGGGCCTGAGGACTATGGGAAATATTTAAGAGATCCGGAATATTTTTATCCTTTGGAGCTTAGCATGGATGGATTTGTGATTCCTTACGGGGACAGCCCTTTGGACCAGGAATCGGTTGGGGAACAAGTTTATTTGGACATCATAAACTCCGCCAGACATTATGTCCACATTATGACGCCATATCTGATTCTGGATTATGAAATGATCCAGGCTCTTACGTTTGCCGCCAAGCGGGGCGTGGAGGTCGTTATCGTTATGCCGGGGATACCGGATAAGAAATACGCATTCCTGCTTGCAAGGTCTCATTACGGAGAACTGTTAAGGGCCGGGGTCCAGATTTATGAATATATACCAGGCTTTGTCCATGCAAAGGTATATGCAAGCGATGACATCAAGGCAGTAGTCGGAACCATTAATATGGATTTCAGAAGCCTTTACCTTCATTTTGAATGTGCAGTCTACCTATATCGGAATGAAGTTATTCGGGATATACAGAGAGATTTTCATGACACTCTGGCCCAATGCCGCAGAATCACCATGGAAGACTGCAGGAATTATCCCTGGTATGAAGTTTTGGCAGGGCGGGCGTTAAGACTGTTTGCACCGCTTATGTAGAGCAATAGGAAAAATCTGCTGTTTATGAAAAAATGCGCCGGAAGCATATGCTTCCGGCGCATTTTTTAAAATCATAGATCTTTAAAATGACTTTGCATCAGTAATTATTGGGAAACCTCGAAAATAGTCATGTGTGCCTGAACTGGGGTCGCACCGTAAGAAACGGTCTGCCCGGTTGAGTTAATAAGTGCAATGGTGGATGGGATTGCGCCTACAGTAATCAGGGTGATTCCGCTTAACTGGCCTGTTACGATTGGCGAGCAGGATGCTATGCCGCTGCTTCCATTGATCTCTAAAGAAAATTCAACGAAAGTGGATGAGCCTGCACCATCTGTACTTACCCACCAGGATACATAGTAATTTTGTTCTGCATTAAGTGTTGCAACGCCTGTTGTTGTATTATAAGAAATATTAAGGCTCTGGTTGTTTAAAATGGTATTGAATATTACACGGTTTCCATCTGCTACTGAGGTACCTCCAGTGAGCTGCAGGTCAAATCCCCGTAATTGCGTAAATGGTCCTGCAGGTCCAGTCGGTCCGGTTGGTCCTTGCAGCCCCTGAATTCCTTGTGGTCCTTGAGCGCCAGTAGCGCCAGTAGCGCCAGTAGCGCCGGTAGCGCCGGTTGGTCCAGTAGGTCCAGTTGGTCCTTCTGGTCCCTGAGGTCCTTGCGGTCCCTGAGGTCCCTGAGCGCCGGTAGCGCCGGTCGGTCCGGTTGGTCCCTGTGGTCCCTGAGCGCCGGTAGCGCCGGTAGCACCTGTTGGTCCAGTTGGTCCCTGAAGTCCCTGCGGTCCCTGAGGTCCCTGAGGTCCAGTCGGTCCCTGAGCGCCGGTAGCGCCGGTAGCACCGGTGGCTGCATGTATTTTATGACAACGTTGTGTAAATTAAAATGAGAATGGATAAAGCCGCTTGTTTAGCCGACTTTGTTATTCTCTACAACGGTTAATTCTTTTCTGTTGTTCTCGATAAACTCCACTATGCGACGGTGTTGGTCTGCAAAATTGAAGTCTATCGTTACGTCGCCGCCCTCGTGGATATGGATAACTTTGATTAGCTCGGCAACAATACCCCGGTCAAGGCTGCATATGTTCTTGTACTTGCGGAAAGCGTCAAAGTAAGGATTATCAGAAGTTACCCCCTGTGCCATATCCTTATTTTCTTCTTCAAGGTTGGCTATATCCTGCTTTAGCTGCTGTTCCTTTTCCTCAAACTCTTTTTTCATGCGGTGGTATTCCTCATGGGTAATATCGCCGTTTTTCCAATCCACATAAAGCCCTGTGCTGATACCCGAAATCTTTTCAAGCTCCTGTTTCCGCAGTTTGATAGAAGCGGTCAGCCGTTTTGAAACGGTGCGGGGGGCAGGAGCATTGTTTATGTCGTTGATAAGCTCTGCCATACCATCAATCAGTGCAATTTGCTTTTGAATGGTTTCCAGAACAATACTTTCGAGCTTATCATTTCTTATGGAATGTCGGGTACATAACCCTGTCGTGTTATTTGTCCTGCAAGCATAGTACACAAGATTTTTTGATGTTCTGCGTCCCATTGATTTTCCACAATCGGCACAACGTAGGAAGCCGGAAAAGGTGTATAGCTGCCCAGACTGTGGAGCGGTTCGCGTGTCCCTTTGCATTAGCCCTTGTGCTTTATCAAAGATTTCTTTGTCAATAATCGGTTCGTGGGTGTTCTCAACAATAAACCATTCGCTTTCAGGTGTGTTAATCCTTGTATGCACCTTATAGCTCTTTACTTTCTGCTTTCCCTGCACCATATGACCTAAGTACATTTGATTGGTAAGAATAGCGGTAATGCTGCGGGCAGACCATAGCGGTTCATTGTTGACAATGGCGGGATTATGGTACTTCATGCCGTTTTGCCGCTTATAAGCAGCGGGGCAAAGGGTTCCCATGCCAATTAGCTTTTTCACAATCCCGTTTTTGCTCATTCCGTCCCGAACAAACCAGTGAAAAATATCCTGCACAATCGGGGCGGTTTCATTATCCACAATTAAGCAATGTTTGTCGTCAGGGTCTTTTAAGTAACCATATGGTGCAAAGGCTCCGATAAACTCACCCTTTTTGCGCTTCATGTTAAAGGTTCCCCGGACTTTAATTGAGGTTTCCCGGCAGTGGTTTTCATTGTACATACTCTGAATAGAAACGCCCATTTCGTAAACTTCATCAGGGTTTTTGTAGCTATCCAGTTTGGGAAGCTCCAAAGAGATAAACCGTACATCTTTTACAACAAACAGATGTTGCAGATACTTTTTGCACTCCCAATCGTTACGGCTCAAACGCGACAGGTCTTTGACTATGACACAATTTACAATGCCCTTGTCAATATCTTCAAGCATACGTTGAAAATTTTCCCGGTCGCTGTCTGTGCCAGTGCAGCCGTCGTCGATATAAATATCCAAAAGCTGCATTTCCTCCTCAAGCATGAGGCTTTCCAAATACTCTTTTAATCGTTGACGTTGGTTTTTTACGCTGTAACTTTCGTCGTTTCCGTCCTCTCTGGATAGCCGGATATACAAAGCTACTTTCCATAGAGCGAGGATTTGTTTGGTTTTATCAAGGCTTTTTCTTACACGAGCCATTATACCTCCCGTCCTCTATAATCACATTATTATTATACCATAGTTGAGCTTAAAAGTCACTGTATATGATGTGTAAGTTCATATTGTTTAGACTTTTTTTAAGCTGATAAAAAAGTCTTTCAGCTTACTTTTTAGCTCATCACCCGCAGGCTCAAACCTTACACGAACGGCACTGTCACCGCACAAAAAGCAATAAGGGTTTTTTACCTGTTCTAAATAATTTATCATTCTTTGTTCCGGGGGTAGGTTCGTGTCAATCTTGATTCCACGAATATCCACAAGTCCAGTTTTATCTATCTTTTCTATTCCTGACTGGCTCATTTCGTCCAGTTGTTTTACTGTTAACATTTGTTCCCCCTCCTTTTTGGTATTCAATACAGCATATGCAAAACCGCTTGTACGGTATGTTGTCGAAAAAAGAGGCTTTAATCGGACGGTTTTAGCAAAACCTCACGGGAATTTCACCCCTGCATGGTTCTCATGCAGCCCTATCCATTGCCTGCGACGCTTTGAACGCTCGGACTGTGGCTATAAGGGAGTATCATTGTACCTTTTTGCACGTCGTCGCCCGCAAGCCGCTACACTTGTTTTGGGTAGTAGTGTTGTTCGCTCTCTCTGAAATAGAGGTCATGGCGCACCCAACCTATGGCTCGGCACAAAAAGAACGTATCCGATTTGCCTTATACTGCGTCGGCATTTTTTCCGTCGCTTTCTTTGTCAAGGAGCAAAAGCAAGGTGAGGTTCTACACTCTGCGGAAAGGGGGGCGCAGCTTGCTTAACTCAAACCTTGAATGAAAGGACAGCCCGCATCAGCTTTGACCGCAAGCGGTCGCGTATGTCCTCGTCTATGCCGTAGTAGGTATTTCCGCGTTCGTCGCGGAGCTTCCGCATAGACAAAGTGGCTATGTAGCTTTCGTAATGCTGTACGACAATCTTCATAGCTTCCGGGTCGCCCTTTGTTGCAGCTATGATTACCGGGTAGGGTAACAAGCCGCGTTCGTCTTTTTCGGTGTTACCAATCGTTTCAATCATAGGCGCGTTCCTCCAAATAGCGTTTTAGCAGCTCAAAAGAGCTTGTCCGTCTGTACTGTACGGTGCTACGCGGGATTGCGTATAGTTCTGCAATCTCCGCGTCGCTCATATCAAAGAAGTAATACAGTAAGACGGCGTTGCGTTTTTCTTCCGGCAAGCTGTGCAGGGCTTCGGCAAGCAGCTTTGCGGTGATTTCCTTTCCCGCCACGCAAAAGGATTGTTCAGCTTCATCATCTGCAAAATAGCGGTCATTGGTGTAAAGCTGATTTTCCTCCTGCGGGGACAGATCAGAAAAAGTCACTTCGCGTAGCTGCTGACGCTTTGTGTCCCTGTGGGCGTTGGCTGCTTCGTTTTTCAACGCCCGTTTGCAATAGCCGTTAAAGGCGCAACGGATTTGCCATTGGGTACGAACAGGTTCATTCATGGTATTCACCTCCTTTCGCAACCGCGAAAGCGGGTGATGATTTCCCCTCTCATAAACCCTCAACACCGGGCTTTTTGAAAACGCCGAAAATGTCAGTGGATTTTTCAAAAAAACTTTTGAGAAAAACGCAAAAAAGCCCGGCTGCATAGCGCAACCGGGCACAAGGGAATTATTAACAATTCGATGGTGATGTGTGTGTTCATATTGATAGCCAAAATATCCCGTTAATGGATAAT
>NZ_DAMAUN010000025.1:0-67768 GCF_032078915.1 Lacrimispora sp.
TAGCAGCCGGATCATGTAAAATTATTCTATTGACATCCGAGTCTGGTTTCTCTATAATATATGGTAATGAATACTACATGATAAGTTTTTCGCCAGGAGGAAGGATAGAGATATGAGCTATAAAATCATTGGGGACAGCTGCCTGGATCTTACGGCAGATCTAAAGAAAGATCCTCACTTTCAGATAATTCCCCTTACTTTGCAAGTGGGAAATACTCACGTTATCGATGACGAGACCTTTGACCAGAAGAGTTTTTTGGAGCTGGTAAAAGGCAGCAGCGAGTGTCCTAAAACAGCATGTCCGTCACCGGAGCTTTATAAAGAAGCCTTTGAATGCGACGTGGACCAGATTTTTGTTATCACTCTGTCCGAGCATTTAAGCGGCAGCTATAACAGCGCAGTTCTGGGAAAAAGGCTTTATGAAGAAGAACATGGGAATGACGGGAAAAAGATCGCTGTGCTTGGTTCAGACTCTGCCTCAGCCGGACAGCTGAATATCGCTCTTTACGTTCAGTCTCTTTGCCAGGCATCTCTGGCCTTTGAAGAGATTGAAGAAAAGGCAAGGACCTTCATCAAGAATATGAATACCTATTTTGTTTTGGAAAGTCTGGATACTTTAAGAAAAAATGGACGCCTCACGGGTCTTCAGGCATTTTTTGCCACAGCCTTAAACATTAAGCCGGTTATGGGATCTGATTCCGGCGTAATCATTAAGCTGGATCAGGCAAGAGGAATCAATAAAGCGCTGTCCCGCATGGTGGAGATTGCCATTAAGTACGGAGGTAATACCAGAGATAAGGTTCTGGCAATTGCTCATTGTAATAATCCGGAGCGGGCGGAGCATGTAAAACAGGAAATGCTTAAGCAGGCTGTATTTAAGGATGTGCTCATTGTTGAAACAGCCGGAGTTGCTACGGTATACGCCAGTGACGGCGGAATCATCATGACTCTGTAAAGTATGTTCGATAAATGCTTTACAAGTTTGGGAAAATATGTTAAAATGCTCACAAATAGAGAGTTTGACTAGGTGTAACTGTAATTAATCGTGCAGGCATAACTGGTTATATTTATACTTTTGCTCAGGCAAGGCGTAAATATGACCAGTTTTTTATTTTAGGGGAAATCTGGAATATCATAAGTCCCCCCCCACCCCTTATGTCGTACCGGCATTAAAGTGGGGGACTTACCTGATGAGGTCAAAAGACAGTACGTTTTATGAAAGGCCGAAAAACAGCCTTTCAAAAGCTGTATTATAAAAAGAAAGGATGGGAACTATGAGAGAAAACTTTTTGTGGGGAGGAGCCACTGCGGCAAACCAGTGCGAAGGCGGCTGGAAGGAAGGAAACCGGGGAATGGGAACTGTGGATGTGATCCCATGGGGAGAGAACCGTCTTCCGGTTATGCAGGGGGAGATGGATTACAGGCAGCTGCCGGAAGATTCCTATTATCCCTCCAGGGATGCTATTGATATGTACAATCATTATAAGGAGGACATCGCCTTATTTGCAGAAATGGGGTTTAAATGCTATCGCTTTTCCTTTTCCTGGTCCCGCATATTTCCAACAGGGGAAGAAGAGGAGGCGAATGAAGAAGGGCTTAAGTTTTATGAGGATTTCATTGATGAGCTTTTAAAGTATGGGATCGAACCGGTAGTGACCATCTGCCATTTTGATATGCCGCTGGCTCTTGTTGAAAAATATGATTCCTGGAAAAACCGAAAGGTCATTGACTGTTTTGTGAAATACTGCGATGCCATTTTCCGCCGTTTCCGGGATAAGGTGACTTACTGGATCACATTTAATGAGATCAATATGCTTCTTCACCTGCCGTTTATGGGCGCAGGAATCCGGTTTTCTGAAGGAGAAAATGAAATGCAGGTGAAATATCAGGCTGCCCATAACGAATTAGTGGCTTCTGCCATGGCAACCAGGCTGGCTCATCAGATTAATCCGGATTTTAAAATAGGCTGTATGCTTGCCGCAGGAAATTTCTATCCCTTTAGCTGCAATCCTAAGGATGTCTGGGAAAGCATTAAAAAAGACAGGGATAATTATTTCTTTATTGATGTACAGGCCAGAGGAGAGTACCCTGCCTATGCAAAGAAAATGTTTGAAAGGGAAGGAATAAAGCTTGAAACAGGCCCGGAGGACGATGAAATATTAAAAGAGCATACGGTGGACTTTATTTCCTTCAGCTATTACTCATCCCGGTGTGTCAGCACAGCAGAAGAAGCCATCAAAGAATCCACATCAGGCAATGTGATGAAGAGCGTCAAGAATCCCTACTTAAAGGAATCGGAATGGGGTTGGCAGATCGATCCACTTGGACTTAGGGTTACCTTGAATACTTTGTATGACCGTTATCAGAAACCGTTATTTATCGTGGAAAACGGCCTTGGTGCAGTGGACCGGCTGGAAGAGGATGGAAGCATCATTGACGGCTACCGGATAAATTATCTGGAAGAGCATATAAAAGCAATGATAGAGGCTGTGGATGAGGATGGAGTAGATTTATTGGGATATACCCCCTGGGGCTGCATTGACCTGGTCAGTGCATCTACAGGAGAAATGAAAAAGCGATACGGATTTATCTACGTTGATAAGGATAATGAAGGAAATGGAACCTTAAAACGCAGCAGGAAAAAATCCTTTGAATGGTATAAAAATGTGATCGCAAGCAATGGAGCTGTTTTGAAGGAAAGCGGATCCTGATAGTGAAATAGCATACGGGGAGGAAGGAAAGCACCTTTTGGGATAAACCCGAAAAGGTGCTTTTTTATTGATTCCATTTTATTTAATAAGAAAAACATATTTTTGTTGAAAATTGTAGGAGTAAAAGATATAATATATAAAAATACTAAAGCTTGAGGGGCCCGATGGAAAAAGAACAATTTTTATATAAAAAAATTTATCTGGATTTAAAAAATAAGATCCTTGCAGGAGAGCTGGAGGAAGGAACATGTCTGCCCCAGACAGGAGAATTAGCGGCGTCGTATGGAGTGAGTACCATAACCATTACCAATGCCTTAAATGCCCTGAAAGGGGAGGGCTACCTAAACCGGATCAAGGGGAAAGGAAGCTTTATACAGCTTCCGGTAAAGAGTGCAGGGACTTTAACAAGCGGCTTTGATGCTGCATCGGAACGATATGAGAGCCCGGACCGGGATAAGATGCTGGGCCTTGTACTGGAGCATGTATCCTCCTGCTTTGGGCTTGACATGATGTATGCAATGGATGCCATGGCGGCTGAGGCCGGCTATAAGCTTTGTGTCCGGTTTTCCTACGGAGAGAGAGAGAAAGAAACAGAGGAAATTGAGTTTTTAAAGGAGCTTGGCGTCAGTGGGATCATCGTCATGCCCTGCCATGGAATCTATTATAATACGGCAATTTTAAAGCTTGTGGTTGAAGAATTTCCTATGATACTGATCGATAAGAAAATGGAAGGGATCCCGGTACCATCCGTAAGAACAGACAACCATCTTGCCATGAAAGAGCTGGTGGATTATCTGGTTCATAAAGGAAATAAAAAGATCGGCTTCATTACATTTTCAGAAAACGGCACTTCTTCTATTAAGGACAGAAGAAAGGGATTCCGTGAGGCCATAAGGGCTGCCGGGGTTGAGAATATGGAGGAATGCTGTCTGGAAGGGTCTGAAAAAATAAATATTTATTCAGATGATCTTGATATAGGCCTCAGCGAGAAGATTGAACAGTATCTTGATGATAATAAGGACTTAGATGCGGTTATCTGCGCCGAGTATGGAATCGCCAGATGGCTTGGAAAATGGAAGGGAATTACCGTATGTTGTATTGACGAAGATTATTTATCTCCCGGAGGTCCTCTTTTTACTCATATAAAGCAGAATGAAAAGAAAATTGCCTTTGAAGCCATCAGGATCCTGTTAAAACAGATAGAAAAAGATCCGTCCTACAGCCAGATGGATTGTCTGATACCTGGAATATTTTGCGAATACTAAAATATATATTTAATTCTTGCAATAATTAGAGAGCAGAACAATGATTATAATTGTCCTGCTCTCTTTTTTTTTGATTGTTGTAAATATTGCATAAAAAATATTGATTAAATATGTATTTTAGTAACAAAATACCGATATGCAGTTGAAAGTAAAAGTGTGATATGGTATTATAAATAAATAAAACATATATTTTAATTAAAATATATGTAAAAGTTGAGTAAATATGGTTTACAAAATCAAAAATATAATATAGTATGATTTTGTAGTCCCGATGAGTGTTGGATTGAAAGGAGAAAAAATGAAAAAAAGAAGAGGTATGTTACTGCTCGCGGCAGCACTTATGGTATGTTCCATAAGCGCCTGCGGAAAACAGGAGAGCGCCAGCACAAAAGCCAGCCAGACAGAAGAAAGTAAGACAGACGAAAGTAAGGCAAACGAAAGTAAGACAGAAGCAGCCGGCCAGCCTGATAAAGAAGCAGGGGGCACCGTAAAGATCATGACAGCCAATACGGGAGGCAAGGATGAAGCGGAAATGAAGCTTTTTGCAGAAGCCCTTTCAAAGGCTACAGGCCTTACGGTGGAATTTGAAAAGCCGGCATCGGATTATGACAAGGTTCTGATGCAGAAGTTAAGCGGCGGTGAGATCTATGACCTGATTTATATCACTGCCAGCCAGTATGCCAATCTGGTGGCTCAGGGAGCCTTAATGGATATTACGGACCGGGTAAATGGTTCGGAGATTCTCACCGGCAATGTGGATCCGGCTGAGTGGAAGGATATCACCATTGACGGTAAGATCTACGCCGGTTTCAACAAAAAGGAGATCCACAGGGTAGTGGCTTTAAACAACACGCTTCTTAAAAAGACCGGAATCGATTATAAGAAGATCGAGCCTACCATGGATGGATATTATGATGTGATGAAAAAATTAAAAGACAGCAGCCAGGACCCGGACTTTTATCCATTTGATTCCATTTTATCTGAAACCTATGATTTACAGCCCTGGATGGCGGCAGTGGGCTTAAAGAACGGCGTGGTCCTGGACGATTCCGGGAAACGGTTTGCGCCATACGCAGAAGATGGAGCTGCGCCTGTTTGGGAGTGGTTTAAAAAGCTGTATGACGATGGTCTGCTGGATCCATCTTCCTTTGTAGATAAGACAAAGGATATGAGGGCCAAAATGGGGGCCTCCTCTCAGAAGACGGCTCTAACGGTTGACTGGGCGGCATGGGTTGGTTTACATAATGCAAATGCTAAGGCGGGGGGGATTTCTCCCGAAGATTTTGAGATCGTTTCTCTTCCTGGTCTTAAGACCCCTGACGGAAGCTATATGCTGGTCAAAGGAAGCGCCAGTTTGTTTGCAGTTCCTGCCAATGCAAAGAATCCTGACGGAGCCATGAAGGTTTTAGAGTATTTTGCAACGCAGGAAGGCGGAAATCTTCTTTCAACCGGAATTTTAGGCTATGATTATACTGGCACAGAAGGGAAATTTGAATTGACGGAAACTGGGGCTCAGCACGGCAATGACCATGGCGCTCCATTCCCTATCTATAAGGATTTTAAGCCGATTTTCGGGTTCAATCCCGGAGTGGATGAGGCGTTAAGCTACAGCAGCTATGCAACCATTGACAGGATCATTCCCAATGAAGCGGATTACAAGGAAATCGTTGGCAAATGGGGGATCAAGATCATCAAAGGAGAAGTTTCTGCCCAGGAGGGGCTTAGCGGCATGAGAAAAGAGCTTGTTGACCGGAAAGTGACTGACCGGTAATCACAATCCCTAAAATGAACAGGAGGTATCGGTTTGAAAGGACAGTTTAAGAAAAGGATATTGCGGTATAAGGAAATCTATCTGCTGCTGATACCAGTTCTCATTTACTTTCTTGTATTTTCCTATTATCCGCTGGTACTGGGAATCATAAAAAGCTTTCAGAAGGTAAAGCTTTTAGGCGGCTATGAGATGGTAGGGTTTAGCAATTACAAGGAGATTTTTGGGGATAGGCAGTACAGACAGGCGTTTATTAACAGCCTTACAGTAGGAGGAGGAACCTTTCTCCTGCAGTTTGTCTGGGGGCTTTTAATAGCTGTATTGCTGAATGAGGTCAGAAGTAAGGCACCCAAATCCCTGTTCCAGACGGTTACTTACATACCGTATCTCCTGTCATGGTCTGTGGTAGGAGGTCTGTGGATTTCCATTTTATCGCCTGCAGGCATGGTAAACGGCATCATGAGGGCTTTTATGGGAACCAGTTATTCTCCCATGGTATTTATGTCGGAGGGACGTTACGCCAGATCGATCATGATTTTTACAGGTGCATGGAAAGGGGCCGGCTATTTCGCGGCCCTGTTCCTGGCCGCCATGGTCGGAATCGATTCGGCGCTGTATGAATCCGCCAGAATGGATGGTGCTACAAGAATCAAGCAGATCCTATACATCACTCTGCCGGTTATCGTGCCCACCATGAAGGTGGTGGCAGTGCTGTCAGTCATGGGAATCCTGCGGAACTTTGACCAGATTTTTGTTATGATGAATGCATCCATCAGCGATAAGGTAAAAAACCTGCTGGTTTTAATTTACGAACAGGGCATTATCCAGTTTAATGTGGGGACTGCCACGGCGGCTGCGACCGTCGTTTTGTTCGCAACCCTGCTGATAACCTCGGCGGTCAGAAAAATGCTGAAATATGATGAGATATATTCCTGATGGAAAGGGCAGAGATATGAAGAATAATCTAGATAAAAAAGGTTTAACAGGTTTCTTTAGAGTATTATTTTTGTTTTTGACGGCAGCCATTTTTCTTACCATGTTTCTACCCATGTGGAATGTATTTGTGGTGTCCACCTCAACAGCCCTTGATTCCTCACAGAGCGGGATCAAGCTGTGGTGGACAACATTCAGTGTGGAAGGCTTTTTCTATGTATTCCGGGTGACAAAAATGGCAAGGCCATTTCTAAATTCCTTTTTTATAACCACCTCGGGTACTGTGATCCAGGTCCTTTTATCAGCCCTTGCAGGCTATGTTCTGATACAAAAGAGCCTTCCTCTTAAAAATTTTATTTCCTCATTCATCATGCTCACCATGATGGTGCCGGGGGACTTAACTTTAATATCCGTTTATCAGCTTAATAAGCAGCTATCATTGTTAAATACTTATCAGGGGCTGGTTCTAAACGGACTGGTGTCCGGTTTCAGCATTATGATGATGAGAAATTACTTTGAGACGGTTCCTTATTCTCTTGCGGAATCAGCCAGAATGGACGGGGCCGGAGAGTTAAAAATATTCCGAAGTATTTATATGCCCATATCCCTTCCGGGATTTGCAACGGTGTTCTTCATGGAGTATGTGGCCAGATGGAATTCTATCATGCTTCCGGCGACCTTGATCACGGACGAGAAAAAGTATACCCTTCCTCTGATGCTAAAGCAGATGATCATGTCTGTGGATTCCACTTCGGGAACGGCAGCGACTCCGGATAACGCGATTATGGCGGCGATCGTGATCTCAACCATACCGCTGCTGATCATCTATATGTTTGCCCAGAGATTTCTCATGGAGGGCATAAACATGGGGGCCGTTAAGGGCTAAAGGAGGACCGGTATGAAGGAAAAGACAATCACATTTCAACGGACAGCTTTAAAAGAGGAAGAAGGGCTGTATTTAGAGGTACCGTTTTTAGTGCCGGATCAGGCAGAAGCCATGGAACTGTCATACGACTACGACAGGAACGGAAATATCATAGATTTCGGCCTGTTAAATGAAACGGGAGAATTGATCGGCTGGTCCGGCTCCAACCGGAGCCGGATCGTTATTTCAGAGCACAGGAGCATGGCTGGTTTTGCATCGGTTCCTGTAAACCAGGGACAATGGAGCATACTTCTGGGTGCCTATAAGGTAGAGGAACAGGGAGTGGTAATTACATATAAAATTACATTCCATTTAAAAGGCCTGCGGCTGTATAAAGGAGATACCCACCTTCATTCCAGCGGCTCCGACGGAAATATGACTCCGGAAGAACTGGCCCTTGCTGCCGGAAGAGAAGGGCTGGATTTCCTGTTTGTTACGGATCATAACAATTATGCCCACAATTACCAGCTGCGTTCCACGGATCTGGTAACCATGATTCCGGGAGTGGAGTGGACCCATTACAAAGGACATATGGGAATGCTGGGAAGGAACCGCCCATATAAAAGCTTTCTCTCCAATTCTCTGGAAAGAACCGTGGAAATCATCGAAGAGGCAAGGAAAAACGGAGCCTTTACGGTGTTAAACCACCCCTTCTGTCCCTGGTGCGGCTGGCAGTGGGGGATGGAGAAGGTTCCCTTTGACGGGGTGGAGGTTTGGAATGGAGGCTTGATGGCGGAGAGCAACCAGGCCTGCCTGGCCTGGTGGGATGAAAGGCTTAAAGAAGGGAAAAGGATCCCAATCACAGGGGGCAGCGATTTTCATAAATATGAGCCGGGAAGAATGCCGGCTTCTCCTTGTACCTGCGTGTACGCCCTGTCAAGTACCGCCGGGGATATATTAGAAGGACTTAAAAAAGGGCATTCCTTTCTGACCATATCTCCGGAAGGTCCCATGATGGAGACCTGGGCCGGGGAGGACCTCATGGGAGATGAGATCCCGGAAGGAAGTGAAATCATGTTTACCTTCTGGAACTTACACGAGGGCGATATCCTGTTCCTGGTTTCCCAGGACGGCAGGGAAGAAATCTCCTGCGGGCAGGGCCGGCTGTCCATTCAGAGAACTGCCGGAAAGGCCGGATATCTCAGGGCAGAAATCAGACGAAGTTTTCTTGAGGGATATCCTTATATTCCGGTGTTGCTTTCCAATCCTTACTATATAACAGGTGAAAAAAATGACAAAGAATGAAATAGTGACAAATGAAACAATAAAAAGGGTGCATGTAGTATTCATGACCCATTTTGACATGGGATTCACGGATCTGGCAGACCGTGTTCTTTCCAGCTATATCCAGGATTTTATTCCTGAAGCCATCAGGCTTGCCATGGACTTAAACCAGGATGGAAGGAAACGGTTTATCTGGACCTTAGGGGCATTCTTAATTGACCAGTATCTAAAAAAAGCCTCTCAGGCGGAAGCGCAGAAGCTGAAAGATGCCGTGACGAGAGGAGATATCAGCTGGCATGGACTGGCCTTTACCACTCATACGGAACTGATGGATGCGGACCTGATGAATTTTAATCTAAGCTATGGAGACAGACTGGACAGAGAGTTTGGAAGGAAGACCATGGCTGTAAAACTTACTGATGTACCTGGCCATACAAAAGCCATGGTGCCGATCATGGCCCGCCATGGGAAACGATATCTTCATATCGGAGTAAATGCCTCATCCATGAATCCAATGGTTCCACAAAGCTTTGTATGGCGGTCAGGAAACAGCGAGATTCTTGTCCAGTATTCTCCTGTTTATGGCTCGACATGTTATATGGAGGGGATGGAGGATGTTCTGGAGTTTGTTTTTTTAGGAGATAATTTGGGCCTTCCCACCAGGGAAGAGGTTTTAAGTCAATTAGAGGAATTGGAAAAGAAATATCCGGGTGCATCAGTGGAGGCCTCCACTCTGGATGCTTATGCCGGGAAGCTTTGGGAAAGAAGGGAAGAGCTTCCCGTAATAACGGAGGAAATCGGAGATACCTGGATTCACGGCATTGCCTCGGATCCGGTCAAGGTCAGCGGCTTCAGACGGCTTCTGGGCCTTAAGGATCAATGGAAAAAACAAGGGAAGTTTGATTATGAAGGGCCGGAATTCCATGATTTTATGGAAAACCTTCTGATGGTATGCGAACATACGTGGGGGCTGGATTATAAGAAGCACCTGTTTGATTTTAAAAACTGGGAAAAGGAAGATTTTAAGAGAGCCAGAAAAGAAAATCATGTAACGGAGGATATGTTTACGGAAAGAAATGCAGCTCTCTTACATGCCATATATAAGGAGAAAGGTGTGGATCATCTTGAGAGCACTTATGACCGGTACGAAAGCTCCTATGAGGAACAGCGGGCCTATTTGCTCGAAGCGGTCCGGCTGCTGCCTGAGGAGCTTAAAGAGGAAGCCAGGCAGGCCCTGGTATGGGATCCGGTTTCAGAGGTGGAGCCATGGGAAGAGGGAGGAGAGGTCCATCCTTTTGAGATCCTTTCCATACAGGACTGGAAAGCGGCGTTTGATGGAGGCGGCTCAGTGGTATACCTGGAAAAGGGGGGAAAGGTCTGGATCCAGTCAGGCTGCTTTGGCCGTTTTTCTTATGAAACCTATGGGGCTATGGATACGGTATCGGAATACTATGAGTACAATCATGCATTTAAGGAAAATATGGCCTGGTCAGAAGCGGATTTTTCAAAGCCCGGACTGGAGACCGTGGAGGGACTTACCAACAGGAATTATACCTTTGGAGTGCGGGAGATGAGAAGGTCTGATTCTGTAGTGAGGATCCGTCTGGCAGGGAATCAGGCGGCTGTAAGTGAATACGGGTGCCCTGAGCGGGCATGGATCACCTACACATTTGGAGAAGAATTATTGTGCGATCTTTTATGGGAAAATAAAGATGCTAATAAAATGCCTGAAGCCCTCTGGTTTGATGTCAATCTTGATGTTGAAAACCCTTATCTCTGGAAAATGAAGATCATGGATCAGGAAATCTCTCCCCTGGAGGTGGTAAAAGGAGGAAACCGGAGGCAGCACTGCATAGAAAAGCTGGTCTATGACGGGGCGGATGGGACCATAGAAATACAGAATCCTGATTCTCCTCTGGTAAGTGTGGGAGGAAGACGGCTGTATGGCGGTTGTCTGGAGCTTCCGGATATGAAAAAGGGATTTTCCTATTGCCTGTTTAACAATAAATGGGGAACAAATTTTTCCATGTGGTGCCAGGATAACTGCAGGTTCCGGTATGTCTTAAGCGTACAAAATAAGTAAAAGGGAATATTTGACAAATCCATGGAACCAGTGTAAGATAAAAAAATGGAATATAATCCATAGAAATATGAAAGAAAAGTTATGGAAAAACCCATGGTTTTTGTGGAAAAAGTAATGAAATATGTAAAACCATGTGGAAATAGTCAACAATCAGGAGGAGTAGATGAAGAAAAAAAATGGGCTGATGAAGATTCTGATTTTCCTACCCATAGTGCTGTTTGTTTTGCTTGTTGGGTGGATCGGGGTAAGTGAAAGGAATGGAAAACAGGCAGTTCCAAGGGAAAGCCTGGCCCATTCAGAGCCTGAGACATCAGAGGAAACGGAAGTCCTGACGATGGAAGAATCCCAGCCTCAGGAAGAAACCGCTCCAATTGAGGAAGAAACAGAGCAAAAAACAGCCGTTCAGCTCCTCTTTGCTGGCGATATATTACTATCTAGTCATGTGATGGCGGCTTATGATAAGGCAGGGGACATGAATGGTGTCCTGGACGAAGGATACCGGGGCGAAATCAGCAGTACGGATATCTTTATGGCCAACCAGGAGTTTCCTTTCAGCGACAGGGGCTCTGCTGCACCGGATAAACAGTTTACATTCAGATTGCCGCCTTCCAAGGTCTCCCTGATGAATGAAATCGGAGTTGACATTGTTACTCTGGCCAATAACCATTCCCTTGATTATGGAACAGATGCCCTTGTGGATACCTGCACGGCACTGGATGGGGCCGGTATTAAGTACGTGGGGGCAGGCCCTGATATGAACCGTGCCAAACAGCTTGAGACGATAGAAGTGAATGGAAAGTCCATAGGCTTTCTGGGAGCGTCCAGGGTTTATCCCGATCCCAACTGGGTGGCGAGCAGCAAAAAACCAGGCATGGTAAGCGGTTATGATCCCACCATCCTTTTGGAAGAAATAAAAAAGGCAAAAGAAAGCTGTGATTATCTGGTGGTTTATGTCCACTGGGGAGTGGAGCGGGATGAGAAACCCCAGGAATATCAGAGGGCTTTAGGAAAGCAGATCATTGACGCAGGGGCTGACTTAGTGATGGGAAGCCATCCCCATGTTCTTCAGGGAATTGAATATTACAACGGCAAGCCTATCTGCTACAGCCTTGGCAATTTCATCTTTGGAAGCAGCATCCCAAAGACAGCCCTTATAAGGGCACAGGTGGATTTTGCACAGGGAAGCACCACCTTGTCCTTAGTCCCGGGGACATCAAAGGCAGGATATACCAGAACGCTGACCCAGGAAGGCGAGATCCGGGAATTCTACCAATATTTCCAGAGCATCTCCTTTGACGTATCAGTTGATGAAAACGGCGTTATTCACAATAATAACAATTAAACTCAGACGAGGTATCTGTCACCCTGGCAGATGCCTCGTTCTTTTAGCCGTTTAGCCAGAGTGCCGAGGACCAGCTTTTTATTTCCGCTCCATAAAGGCGAAAGAAGAAGTTTTTTCGGTCCATCTCCGCTGATCCGGTGTATGACCACTTCGGCCGGAAGGAGGGCGATGCAGTCAATCACCAGGTCTGTGTATTCTTCCAGGGTATAGACAGGAACCAGGCCTTTATCATATTCTGCGGCAAGATCAGTTCCTTTTAACACATGAAGAAGCTGAAGCTTAATTCCGTCGATTCCATGTTCCCCCAGATGACCCAGATCATTTACAGTTTCCAAAATCATATCTCTGGTTTCTCCTGGAAGCCCTAAAATGACATGAGCGATAACCGTAAGACCAGCTTTCTTTAAGTTCTGGTAGGCTTCATAGAACGTATGAAGGGGATATCCTCTGCGGATATGATCGGCTGTTGACTCATGGATGGTCTGAAGTCCCAGTTCCACCCAGACAGGCTTTATTTTATTTAATCTTTTTAACAGATTCAGGACATCAGGTGGAAGGCAGTCGGGACGGGTGGCAATGGAGAGGACCGCCACATCCGGATGGCAGATGGCCTGGGTAAACAGCTCTTCCAGATAGGGTACGGGAGCGTAGGTATTGGTATAAGACTGAAAATAGGCGATGAAACGGCCTTCTTCGGTCTTTATTTTACCCTGGATCCTTTTGCGGGCAGATTCGATCTGTTCCGTGACGGAGGAATGAAGGTTTAAGGATTCCGCAAATTCTCCTGATCCCCCGCCGCTGCAGAAAATGCAGCCCCCGGTTCCCAGGGTCCCATCCCGGTTCGGACAGGTCATGCCGCCGTCAAGAGCCAGCTTGTAGACTTTTTGCCCGTATTGTTTTTTCATTTCATAGTCCAGGGAATGATAAGGTTTTTCGTTCCAGAACATGGTTTCCTCTTTTCTGCCCGTGATTTTTGGGCATAAAGGTATGCCCGCAGGGTTTTCCTTCGCACTTATTTTTGTTTGTTTCATTATACGGGTCCCCCGGATGACCTGTCAAATTATTTTATAGGTTTTCGTAAAATATTATATTGTGAAATCTTTGGCATTTATGATATACTCGTAGCAATGACAATGCTTTGTCAATGAATGGGGGAAACCTACCAGGTTGCTATATAAATTGGGTGTGCCCAGCCCATAAGCGTGGGCAGTAAATCGGAAAAGGAGAGCAAGTGACATGAAGATAAGTGATACGATTCAGCTGCTGGAGTCTAAAGAGTCAGAAAAGCTTATGACTGCCTTATATGGAAAAGAGGCAGTCAGGGAGAATATTGAACGTTATCAGAGCCTTATTAAAAACTTCCAGAAGAAATTTCCGGAGGATGATGTGATGCTGTTTTCCTCGCCAGGGCGCACGGAGATCAGCGGAAACCATACCGATCATAACCATGGAAAAGTGCTGGCTGGAAGTATTAATCTGGATTGTGTAGGAGTAGCTGCAAAAAACAACAGCAGAAAAGTAAATATTATCAGTGAAACTTATAACCAGAGCTTTGAGATCGATCTGGATGACTTAGCTCCAAGTGATAAGAAGGCAGGAACCATTGACCTGGTAAAAGGTCTTTTAAAGGGCTTTTTAGAGGCCGGGTATGAGATCGGCGGTTTTGATGCCTGCGTAACAAGCAATGTCATCAGTGCGGCAGGTGTCAGCTCCTCTGCTTCCTTTGAGATGCTGCTTTGCTCTATTTTAAATACATTCTTTAATAATAGCGCTATGGATGCCGTGGCATATGCCCATATCGGCAAGTTTTCTGAAAATGTGTACTGGGACAAGGCTTCCGGTCTTTTGGACCAGATGGCATGTGCAGTAGGGGGACTTATTACCATTGATTTTAAGGACCCGGCAGTTCCGGTCGTAGAAAAGATTGATTTTGATTTTGGCTCTAAGAACCACAGCCTTATTATTGTCAATACAGGAAAGGGTCATGCGGATTTAAGCGCAGATTATTCCTCAGTTCCGGCTGAAATGAAAAAGGTTGCTGAATTCTTCGGAAAAGAAGTCTGCGCTGAAATCACGGAAAAAGAGGTCATTGACAATTTACAGGAAATCAGGGAATTTGCCGGTGACCGTTCGGTCCTCCGCGCCCTCCATTTCTTTGAAGAGAACAAGAGAGTAGAAGCAGAAGTGGCAGCCTTAAAAGAAAACCGGTTTGAGGACTTTTTAAAGAAAATCACCGAATCTGGAAATTCCTCCTGGAAATGGCTTCAGAACTGCTTTACCAACACCAGCTTCCAGGAGCAGGGAATCACCATTGCCCTGGCTCTTACGGAACTTTTCCTGGCAGAGAAAAATACAGGTGCGTGCAGAATACATGGAGGCGGATTTGCCGGTGTCATCATGACCATGCTGCCCAATGAGCTGGTAGAAGAATATATTTCCTATATTGAGAAATCCATGGGAGAAGGCAACGCTTACCGGATGAGCATCAGGCCATATGGAGCCATCTGCTTCAATGAGATAATCAATCAATAATAATTGTAAATTCTGCCAAAATGGAGTAAAATATAATTAAGAAACGTTAGAAAAGAACGTGGGCAGAAGGAGGCATTATGAAAGAAAAGAAAAATCTGGTCATCACCATAGGAAGGCAGTACGGCAGCGGCGGCCGAATCGTGGGAAAAGCCCTTGCAGAGGAGCTGGGAATTCATTTTTATGATGAAGAGATTTTGTCCATAACTTCGGAGCAAAGTGCCGTTGGAGAGGTATTTTTCCGTCTGGCGGATGAAAAGGCGGGAAGTAATCTGCTTTATAAGATCGTAAGCGGCTTAAAGCCTCAGCTTGGGAAACCCTCTACGGATGCGGACATTGTGAAACCGGAGAATCTGTTCCGTTTCCAGTCCCAGGTCATAAAAGAGCTGGCTTCGGAAGAGTCCTGCATTATTGCCGGGCGGTGCGGGGATTATATCTTAGGCCGTGAAAAGGAAGAATTCCCGGGCCTGGTAAAAATCTTTGTTTACGCAGATACGGAAACCCTCATCAAGCGCACCATGGAAGTGGATAAGGTTGATGAGAAGGAAGCGGCAAAGCGGGTAAAAAAGATTAACCGGGAGCGGAAGGAGTATTACCGCTACTATACCGGCGAAAACTGGGAAGATTGGAACAATTATGATCTGATTATCAATACCAGCAGCATTGACTTAGAGCAGACCGCGAAGCTGATTAAGGATTATATTAAGCTTAGAGGAATTGAGCTATAAAGGAAGGCATAAAACGGCGGCTTTGATTGTGATTTCAAAGCCGCCGTTTCCATGTCCAATCGGTTATATCATGGAATCAGTTTTAACGTTCCATGGATTTTTCCGGTACCAGCGCCGACAAGGCGCTATCTAAGTCATTCTTAAAGGAAATCAGGTTTCCTTTGTTGCATTCATAAATAAAATCCCTTAGACTTTTGCTGGTATAGCTTGAAAAATCCCCTATGATTGCAAGCTTAAAACGGTAGTTTGAAAATTTCTGCAGGATTTCCCCTGCTAAACCTGTTTTAAGATCAAAGAAGCTTTCCTCAAGGCTTTCTTTATACAGGATCATGCCGATGCAATCACATTGGTATTGGGACGAAGCCATGAGATCAAGGATATCTTGAGCAGTTGATATCTTTTCGTCCTTATTAAGAATTACAATGTTCTGGTTTCTTATTGTTTTTATATTCATCTCATCTAAATCCTTCTTTCTCCAGGAATGGAACTTCCAGATCCAATACATCTGCCAGTATATGCCCGCAGCCTTGAAGTATGTGGGTTTCCGACATTGGAGCCAGGGCAGCAAGCCTGCGTGCCGCTTCACGGGCATCAATGGTAACATTATTTTCTTAGGCAATCAGAAGAACAGGCATGGCAAGTCTCCCCTTTTTTTGTACAGGCTTCATTAATAATCCTCCTGTCTAATAGTTTCAACCAATTCCATAATCAACTGAATGATTGCCTGTGCAAATTGGATGTTCCCCCATATGGTGACACGAACTTTGCATTCTGATTCCAAAAACTGTGCATGCATGGTCGGATGGCCATATTCCGGGAGATTGGTATTCAGCGCGGCAGTAACAGTATTCATAATACGAATGGCATCATCCATTCCCTCTACATCAATATCAATTACGGAAGATACTTTTGTTTCATAGCCGGATTTTTTTATGGAATGGCTGTTTTCCTTTCCGGTTGGCAGTTTTGTGCTTTCCATAAAAACACTTAAGTCATGTCCGGTCACTCTCCAGCTTTTTCCGATCTTTCCAGCTCTCAGCTTGCCTTCCCTGATGTAGCGCTGGATTGTCTTTGGGTGGATGTTGAGCATTTCTGAAATTTGTTCCACTGAATAATATTTTTCTTTCATACCAATTACTCCTTATTGTTGTTTTAATACACTGTTTAGGTAATAATAAGGTACAATAGGGAATGTGTCAAGCGTTTTTTCGGGTTTAAATATGGTAAATATAAATTCAGATGGAGAGTGACTTTAATAGAAATATAAAAAGGCGGGTATCCGTACACATATTACGGACCCGCCTGATTACTAAACACATCTTCTTCTGCCTGTATCGATTCAATCGCCATCTATTCTAAATGAATAAATTCACATTGGATTCTTCCGCATCCCCCAGATAAGCGCCTACGCCTCCAAGCTCCACTCCGTCGATCAATTCCTCGGGCCGGATTCCCATGACATCCATGCTCATGGTGCAGGCAACAATTTTTACTCCGGATTTCATGGCCTTTTGGATCAGGGTTTCCAGTGAATCCACATGTTTATCATTCATGATTTTTTTCATCATAGCGGTTCCCATGCCGCCCATATTCATTTTCGACAATTTTAATTTTTTACTGCCCCTGGGAAGCATGAATCCAAACATGGATTCCACCGGTGATTTGCGGACCGGCTGTTTTTCTGTCTTTCTTAATGCCGTCAATCCCCAGAAGGTAAAGAACATGGTAACAGGTCTGCCCATGGCGGCAGCGCCATTAGCAATGATAAAGCTTGCCAAAACCTTGTCAAGATCACCGGAAAATACGATAATGGTCTTTCCTTCGGCTGCTTCCGTTTTTTCAGGGGCAGCCGGAGTTCCTTTCTTTACAAGGGCAACGTAATCCTTTCCGCGGAGTTCACAGGCCATAAGCTCATTACCGGTACGCCTGCACCAGGCGCCAATGTCCCGGGTAAAACCGGGATCAGAGGCGGACACCTCCATGACTGCTCCATCCGGCATCTCCTTCATGGTTTCAAACACCTTCATGATGGGACCGGGGCACTGCATTCCGCTGCAGTCCAAGCGCATGGCGGAGGTGGGGATATTTTTCGTTTCCATCTGGCCGCTGTCGGAATAAACGGTTTGTTCAAAAGGCAGAACCCCTTCAGCCGTATAATGGGTCGACTGATAGAATCTGGCGCCGCCGGGATAAAGCCTGACATTATGAAATCCGTTTTGCATCAGGAGGCGGGCAGCGTTGTAAGCCCGGACTCCAATGGCACAGAAGACGATGATTTTCTTTGAAGGGTCCAGCTCCTTTAAGCGGTTTCTTAACTGTCCCAAAGGAATATGCTTTGCATTTGGCAGGGAAAAGGCCATTAACTCTGCATCCTCTCTGACATCAAGCAGTACTGTCTCCGGGTTTTGCTCCACAGCATCCCAGGATGAAAATGCAACCTTTCCTGTAATCAGGTTTTCAGCCACAAAGCCAGCCATGTTGACCGGGTCCTTTGCAGAGGAGAAAGGAGGAGCATAAGCAAGCTCCAGGCTCTTTAAGTCAGAGATTCCTGCACCAAGGCGGATGGCCACTGCCAGAGTATCGATCCGTTTATCAACTCCGTCACGGCCCACGATCTGTGCTCCGAAGATCTTTTTTCCATCGGCGGAAAAAAGAAGCTTCAGAGTTATGGGAACGGCGCCGGGATAATAGCCTGCATGGGAATTCTGGGTAATGATGATGCTTTCATAGTCCCTTCCCTTTTGAAGGCCCCTCTTGATCAGTGCCTTTTCATTTACACCGGTAGAAGCTACAGCTAAATCAAATACTTTTGCAATGGATGTTCCCTGGGTCTTTTTATAGGTTTCCTGAGCTCCTGCAATGTTATTGGCTGCAATACGCCCCTGTTTGTTGGCAGGTCCTGCAAGGGGGATCATTGCCGGTTCCTGGAATATAAGGTCATCGACCTGGATCACATCACCTACGGCATAGATATCCGGATCCGAAGTCCTTAAATATTCATCGACTACAATACCGCCGCGCTCATTGACGGAAAGGCCGGCTGCTTTTGCCAGTTCGCTGTTGGGCCGTACACCGATGGAAAGGATGACCAGCTCTGCGGAGATGGTTTTTCCGCTTTTTAAAGTAATGGCCACAGATCCGGCCTCATCTTCAAATGCAGCGACACCGTCACTCAGATGGAGGTCTACTCCGTTTTGCAGGATGTGCTCGTGGAGCAGCTGAGCCATTTCGTAGTCCACAGGCGTCATAACCTGGTCCAGCATTTCAATGAGGGAAACAGAAAGACCTGCGTGACGGAGATTTTCAGCCATTTCAAGACCAATAAAGCCTCCGCCGATGACAGCCGCTGTTTTAATTTTGTTTTCTTTAATAAGAGCGCGGATGCGGTCGGTATCAGGAACCGTCCAGAGAGTCTGGATACGGGAAGATCCGATTCCCGGAATGGGCGGGCGGACCGGTGAAGAACCGGTGGAAATGACTAAGGTGTCATAGGTTTCCTCATAGGTTTCCCCGGAATCCAGCCTGCGGACCGTAATTCTTTTATTCTCCCGGTCAATGGAGGTGACTTCATGTTTCACTCTGACATCAATATTATATTTCTTTTTCATGGCTTCCGGCGACTGCAGCAGCAATGCATCCCTGGATTTAATCACATCTCCGACATGATAAGGAAGGCCGCAGTTGGCGTAGGAAATGTATTCCCCCCGTTCAAACATGATGATAGCTGCCTCCTCGTCAAGTCTGCGCAGCCTGGCTGCACAGCTGGCTCCTCCGGCTACTCCGCCGATAATTACAATTTTCTTCATAATTTGCCTCCTGCTATATTTTTAAAATAACGAATGATCACATGTTGTTTGGTTAAGTATAAACAAGAAATTAAAAGATGTCTGTGATTGAGTCACATAACAGTCATTGTCCCATGATATAGATCATTCGTTTTTCTGGCCCCATTAATTTGGTAAACCTGCAGTTTTTGATTTTGCACAATTAAATTTTACAACACCATTGACAAATGACGAATAAAGTCTTATGATAAGAATGATTTTAATAACTATAATTTTGTATAATATAAGAAGGAGGTACATGAAATGTCTGTTTATGATTTTACAGTGAAAGAGATGGATGGCACAGAGAAACCCTTATCCGATTTTGCAGGCAAAGTGTTACTGATCGTCAATACGGCGACGGTTTGCGGGTTTACGCCCCAGTATACGGACCTTCAGGCCATGTATGATGAGTATGGGGCCAAAGGATTTGAGATTCTTGATTTTCCCTGCAACCAGTTTGGAAACCAGGCGCCTGGCGATAACGAAGAAATTCATTCCTTTTGTACCGGACGCTTTGGAGTCACCTTCCCCCAGTTTGCAAAGATTGACGTAAATGGAGAGAATGCGATTCCCCTATACCATTATCTGGTGAATGAAAAGGGCTTTGAAGGCTTTGATCCGGGACACGAGCTGACTTCCCGCCTGGAACAGAAGTTTGAAACGCTTAATCCCAATTATAAAAATGAACCGGATATTAAGTGGAATTTCACCAAATTCCTTGTGGATCGCCAGGGAAACGTGGTCAGGCGCTTTGAACCTACCGCGGATATGAAGTATGTAAAAGGAGTTGTAGAGAGTCTGCTATGAAAAAACGTATCGAGGATCGCAATGGGAGAGAGGATAGAAGTTATGGACTATGAAAAATTAAAATTGGAGAACCAGCTTTGTTTTCCTCTTTATGCCTGCTCCCGTGAGATCATCAAATGGTATAAACCATTCCTTGATGAGATTGGTCTGACCTATACCCAGTATATTGCCATGATGGTATTATGGGAGAGAAAGCAGGTCACCATAAAGAAAATGGGAGAGCTTTTGTATCTGGACAGCGGCACCCTGACCCCTTTGTTAAAAAAGATGGAAGCTGCCGGGCTGCTCAAACGAAGCCGTGCCAAGGAAGACGAGAGAAGTGTGATCGTTGAACTGACGGAAAAGGGAGAGCAGCTAAAAGACCAGGCTGTAACCATCCCTGACCGGATGTCCCAATGTGTTCCTGTAAATAAAGAGGAGTTCAAAACCTTATACCGGCTTCTGTACCAGATCTTAGGCCAGACCGACCCCACAAAAGCACCCCCGCGTGAATCCTGATTTGCGCGAGGGTGCTTTTGCATTCATGCCTTTGCCATATACATGGGTTACCAGGAAAGGTTACAGCATTTAGAAGCTGTAAAGTCCATGTTATAAAACTCGCCGATCCCCTGAGGAAAGGTAAAAATGTTGAGCGGATCATAGTTCTCCTTTACCTTTTTTAATCTGCAGACATGGGTACCATAATATTCTTCAAGATAGCAGGGAAGGCATGCATAGGGGAAATTTACATAGGAGCCGTCGGTAACTGATTTTAAATAGCTGAATCTATCAGCAACCCAGGCGGCATTTTTACATCGATGGTCTTCAAATACGGTGTCAAGCCAGACTATAAAGTGGGCATTGCGGTAGAAAAATGCGGTTTCATCCACCTCCACCTCCGCCACCCTGCCTCCCAGGGCATAAAAGGAAATGCTGGCATAAACGGAGCCTTCGGCCCGTTCTTTTATAAGTCCGGCAATATTTAAGCTTTCACAGCTGCTAAAGTCCCGTACAGCAAAACGGCTTGCTGATTTGAACTTTTCAAAGGGTGGATAAAAATCCCCGATAATTGTAACAGCTTCCAGGAAGGTCACGTATTTTAAACTGTATTTTACACCGCCAAGCTCAAGGAGGGGAGCAATGATTCCAAGGGCTACTTCAGGAGGGCCATAAAAGATACCTCTTGCTATGATTGCAAGTCCTTCCAATCGGTCATTGTAGATCCTTGAGATCAAGGTTACCCTCTGATCGGCATCTTTCAGCCAGTCCTGCCAGGTCAGCAGAAATGAGGACTGCTTTTCCTGGTCTGCATGGGGATATCTTATGTCAATGAGCGTAACTTTATTTACCTTATGGGGAAGGCGGAATGTCATGGAAACAATTACGCCAAAGTTTCCTCCCCCCGCTCCCCGGCATGCCCAAAATAAATCGGCGTTTTCCTGTGAATTGGCATTTATGATGCGGCCTTCGTAATTGACCATACGGATTTCCAAAAGATTGTCGCAGCCAAGGCCAAAGTAGCGGCAGGAGAGTCCGAAGCCTCCGCCTAAGGCATATCCGCCTACCCCAACAGATGGGCAGGTCCCGCCAGGGAAGGGGTAACCTTTTGATGAGACGAATTCGTATAGCTGCTTGTTTGTTACGCCTCCCTGAACGTGAAGTAAATGGGCGTTTTCATCGATGGCAAGCTGGTTCATTTCACTTAAATCAATGTCAAGTATATCATCTCCAGTGGAGTAGCCTTCATAGTTATGGCCTCCGTTTCGGATCCGCAGGCAGACGTGGTTTCTTCGGGACCACAAAACAGCATTGCTGACATCTTCCTGGTTCTGGCAGTAAACAATTGCCAGGGGGAATTTTTGGACTGCCCTGTTATATACTTGTCTTAGTTCATGATAATAAGGGTCGTCTGGAGTTACAACACGACCGGTAAGCCCGTTAAAATTACAGGTGTTCATGAGGATTGCCTCCTTTCCTAATAACATGTTATTAAAAAGGAGGACATTTGGTTCGGGCGCAGCTTATCAGTAAATTTTGTTAAGCTCCAGAAACAGTTTGGCGATCTCAGGGTCAAATTGTGTTCCGGAACAGCGTCTGATTTCTTCCATTGCATCCAGGCTGTCCATTGCCTTGCGGTAGGCCAGATTGCTTGTCATGGCATCAAATGCATCGGCAACTGCCAGGATGCGGCACAGCAGTGGGATTTCAGTTTCTTTTAAGCCTCTGGGATAGCCGGACCCGTCCCATCTTTCATGGTGGGAGAGGATGTAATCAGATACAGTAGAGAGCTCAGGAGTGTTTTGGGCGATGCGGTAGCCGATTTCCGGATGGCGTTTCATTTCTTTCCATTCCTCATCGCTTAAGGGGCCTGGTTTCTTTAAGATCTCCATACTGATTCCGACTTTTCCAATATCGTGGAGCATGGACAGAAGGGATAAATCATTTTTTTCTTCAGGAGCCAGGTCCAGTTTTTGGGCCATTGCGATACAGTAGGTTTCAATCCTTAAGGTATGTTCTTCCGTTTCCATGCTCTTCTCATGCAGAGTAGCCAAAAGGGTATTTATGATTCGGTTGCGGTAGCTTTTCCCTTCTAAAAGCTTTTTATGGTACATTTGTTCTTCCGCTTTTTGCAGTACCTGATGAAGATTTTCATATACGCTGTATTTTACATCAAATCCCAGGGACACACTGATCTGCAGGGGAAGGCGGTCATTTTGCTTAAATTCCTCCTCCAGCTTCTGTATGATATCCTGGGCAGAAGTGGTATCGGTTTTTGGCAGCAGGATCAGGAATTCGTCTCCGCCCCATCTGCCTGCGATCCCGTTTTTGGGTAAGGCATGTTGAAAAATTTTCGCAACTTCCCTTAAAAGTAGATCCCCTGTTTTGTGGCCAAAGACATCATTGGTTACCTTTAGACCATTTACATCCCCCATGATTACTGTAATAGGCAGCATGGAGGCCCTGTCGATCCGGATCATTTCCTCCTCCACGTATCTGCGGTTGAAGATTTCAGTCAATGAATCATGATAGCTTAAGTACATAATCCTTCTCTGCTGCTTTTTTTCGTGGCTTACATCGCGAAAGACCATGACAACGCCGTACATATGTCCTGTTTGATCCTTGATGGGCGCGGCGCTGTCTGTAATGGGAATAAAATCTCCCTGCCTGTTTAAAAGAACGGTATGATTGGCAAATTCCACGATCTTTCCCGTTTTAAGAACGGCTCGGATCGGGTTTGAGATGGCTTCTCCGGAGGTCTCATTTCTTAAATCAAAGATTTCCTCAAAAGGCCTTCCGGTGGCAATCTCATGATTCCAGCCCGTGATTTCCTGGGCGGATTGATTTAAATAGGTTATTTTTCCTTCGTTGTCGGTGGTAACGACGCCATCACCAATGGAGTTAAGGGTAACGCTTAACAATTCTTTGTCCCAATAGAGGTCATATCTGAATTTTTCCCGGTCTGATACGTCAAAGATGATGGAGAAGAGCCGGCTCTTTCCTTCGTAGGTGATTTGGCTGGAATATACGTCTACCATTTTGACAGTTCCGTCCTTTAAGCGGTGGGAAAACAGGGAATAAGGCCTTTCATTATTGAGGGCCTGAACACGCATAAGTTTCATGGCGTCATTGGGAGTTTCACTGATATCCTGTATGTGCATGGTTAAAATTTCTTCTCTGGTATAGCCATAAAAGCTAAGGGATGATGGGTTGGCACTAAGTATTTTCCCGGTATTCATATCAAGGATCAGCATGACTGCAGAGTGCTCCGTAAACATGGAATTTAAGTTTGCAAGGAGCTGTTCCTTATCTTCCTGCAGCTTTTTTAATTCTGTGATATCAATTCGTGATCCGATAATATAGGAGACTTTCCGGTTTTCCTTAACAGGGGTAAGCCGAACCAGCCAATTCCTGAGGCTTCCCTTAAACTCTACGGTTTCCTCGTACATTATGGCTTCTCCGGAGGCGATACATTTCTTATATCCCTCCTGCAGAATACTCCCCACATCATCACCCATTGCTTCTATGGGCGTTTTTCCTTCCATAAGAGGAATGGTCATTCCGGTCAATCTCTGATGGACCGTATTGTTCCGGATATAGCGGAATTCTCCGTTTTTATATTCCAGAAAAAATAAACCATCCTGGGTGCTGTTAAAAAAAATATCAATATCCCGGCTTAGTCTTTCATTTTTCTTTCTTTGAGACTCAAGCTCCCCATTGATTTCCGTGATGTCGTCAAAAACAGCCGTCAGTCCGTCTGATGTGGGATTGCAGACAGTGACCTTAAAGCTGCGTTCCCCTATGGTCACGGTGAAATGCTTATCTTTTTCTGCATTCCCTAAGCGTTCATGAAACGTATGCCATGCGGGGGCTTCCGCTTTATCCTTCATAAGCAGGGATACATTTTTATGCAGCGCTTTTTCTTTGTCAAGGCCCCAGAGATCAAAAAAGGCATCATTTGCTTCTGAAAGAACATATTCCCGTGTGTGTTTCGTGCTTCCAAAGATAATTTCATAGTAGGCATAGCCTAACGGCATCTGCATGAAAAATTTTTCTTTTTCCTCTTTTGCCATAACAGGACCCCCTTTACGCGAATTTAATAAGTAAGGCGTTAAAATGCACCTATTTGTAATAAAATAATATCAAAAGTTTTTTTATTAGGCAATTTATATTTTGTGTTTTTTTACAAGAATTTTCACTTTTAAAACAAAAAATCTAATTTATCTGAATTTTATTGACAGAACTTGCCAGGAAGATTTTGGTTTGCAGCGGAAGCGGGTAGTGTCATGAACAGGAGGGGAATCTATGATCCGGAGAGCGCTGCTTTCCGGCGTTCATTTTTGTCAATATTTTACAAAAATATATTTTTTATGGGCTGACAGGTACTATTTTGATTTATAAATCATAAAATATGGAAAATTGCTTAATTGAAAGGCAGTAATCTTATGACTCCTTGCCCTGAAGGATTGCTCTCCTACACGATTCAATCCGGTGATACACTATGGCTTATTTCACAGCGTTTTCGTACTACCGTAGAGGAAATTATGGTTGTAAATCCTGGAATAACCCCCAATAATCTGATGGTTGGGCAGGTGATCTGCGTTCCCCAAGGAAGCAGGAACCGCAATATGCCATCACAGGCGGGGCCCCGGACACAACCTATGACCGGGCCTCAGACCCAGCCTACGACCCAGCCCCGGACCCAGCCGATGAACGGTCCTCAGACCCAGCCGATGACTGGACCTCAGACCCAGCCTACAACTCAGCCGATGAACGGTCCTCAGACCCAGCCGATGAACGGTCCTCAGACCCGGCCGATGAACGGTCCTCAGACCCAGCCGATGAACGGTCCTCAGACCCAGCCGATGAACGGTCCTCAGACACAACCGATGACTGGTCCTCAGACACAGCCTATGACTCAGCCTCAGACACAACCCCAGACTCAGCCCCAGACATCTGTTCCGGAAAACGGTATGAATAATTGTTCAGGAACGATGCAATCCTATACAATTCAAGCCGGAGATAACCTGTGGCTTATTTCGCGGCGTCATTCCATATCCATTGACGAAATTATGGAGGCGAATCCAGGCATAAATCCGAATCGTCTGTTTATTGGTCAGGTTATCTGTATTCCACAGGCGGGCGGAAATCGTAATATGCCTTCACAAGCTCAGCCCCAGCCCCAGACCCAGCCCCAGCCCCAGACCCAGCCTCAGACCCAGCCTACGACTCAGCCCCAGACCCAGCCTCAGACCCAGCCCCAGACCCAGCCCCAGACACAGCCTATGACTCAACCCCAGACACAGCCTATGAATCAGCCTATGTCTCAATCTTTTATAGAGGAAGACAGGAGGCGCAGAAACATAAGGACCAGATGTCCGGAAGGTTTACATCCCTATACAGTTCAGGACGGTGATACCTTATGGCTTATTTCACAGCGCCATTGCACTACAGTAGAAGCAATTATGGAGTCTAACCCGGGTATAACCCCTGGTAATCTGTATGTTGGCCAGGTAATCTGCATTCCTCGGTCAGCAGAATGCGCTACGCCTGAAAGTCCACAAAACCGGCCACGTAATGAAGAAGGACGGAGAGAGGAACGCACGGAGGAAGAAGGCCGAAGGAGACGCACGGAAGAAGAAGGCCGGAGGAGACGCACGGAAGAAGAAGGCCGGAGGAGGCGCACGGAAGAAGAAGGCCGGAGGGGACGCACCGAGAATCTCTGCCCAGGAGGATTACATTCTTATATCATAGAGGCTGAGGATACCCTTTGGATTATTGCACAACGTTTTCAGACTACGGTTGAAGCGATCATGTCTGTAAATCCAGGCGTTAATCCAACAAATCTGTTTGTTGGTCAGGTGATTTGTATCCCATTTGGACAGAGGCAGCCACCAAACTGCCCGACACCGCAGCCAATGCCGACACCACAGCCAATGCCGACACCACAGCCAATGCCGACACCACAGCCAATGCCGACACCACAGCCGATGCCGACACCGCAGCCAATGCCGACACCGCAGCCGCAGCCGATGCCTCAACCCCAACCCCCTATCACCATGTGTATCACCGAGGCAGAACAAAATGTATCTAACTACTTGAGGCTTTTATGGTTACAGCATGTATACTGGACGAGAATGGTTATTGAAGGCGTAGCTTTTGATCTTCCGAGTTTAAATGTTACAACAAATCGCCTTCTGCAGAATCCTAAGGATTTCGAAGAAGTATTGGTAACGTTTTATGGGCAGGATATAGCCTCAAGATTTGCAGAGCTGCTGACAACTCACCTTACCACCGCCAATGAACTTGTTATAGCGTCGAAGGTAGGCAACGTTGATGCTGCTTCCGATGCGGAAAAACGCTGGTATGAAAATGCAGATCAGATTGCAACGTTCCTTTCCAATATCAATCCCAATTGGTCGGTCGATGACTGGCAGGAAATGCTTTATAATCACCTGGCAATGACAAAGACGGAAGCTACTGATATTCTGACACAGAATTATGAAGACAGCATCGATATATTTGCGGACATTGAGAGGGGAGCCCTGGAAATGGCCGATGTCATGACACAGGGGATGGTACAACAGTTCATGCAGTTTTTCAGATAGTTACAATTAAATAAATGAGGGTATCTCAAAAGTCAATGAATGTCTTTTGGGATATCCTCATTTTTTCTTTTGGATAGCAGACTGAAATTGTTTGTGGTAAAATACCCATAAGACTGCGGCAGCTTTTTTTGATACTGCGGACGACTAATCGTGAAAAAGAAACTGCATAAATTGGGAGAGAAAATGACAATCAGGGGCAGGGGATTGCAACCGCCCTTTGTAACCGGCTGGAAGCAGATTTCCCTGCCGGCCCGGTGACAACACATGCTTCCATAACTGCGAAGCCGTTTTTTGAATCCCGCGGATATAGGGTTATCAAGGAACAGCGGGTAGAACGTAAAGGCGTTATTTTGACAAATTACGTGATGAAGAAATTATAAATGGAAGTAACTCTACGGAGCGTAGATTGAAAAGCCCACGACGAACATCTACAATGATATGCGGAGAAGAAACTTTAAATTTAAGAAAGATGGTGAAATAAAATGGATAAGTCTTCAAGGAAAGCTCTGAAAGAGCAGTATCAAAGTAGAAAAATAGTCGGGGGCGTATATTGTATTAAATGCAAGGACAGGGATGAAGTATGGTTTCGGGCAACTGAAGATATGCAGGGTGCAAAAAACCGGTTCCAATTTTTTGTGTCAACGGATTCATGTACTGAACCAGGTATGATGGATGCGTGGAAGGAGTCCGGGGCATCCGGATTTTCCTTTGAAATTATGGAGGAAATTGAAAAAAATGAAACACAGACGGATCGTGAATTTTCTGACGATGTTAATACACTTCTGGAATTATGGTTGGAAAAGAACCAAAACCCTGATCCTTAATTCCTGATATGGAGGTAAAGCATGGAAAACAATAGAGTAGGCGGCATAATCCGCACCTTACGCCAGGAACTCCGTTTGACACAAAGGGAACTTGCGGATAAAATGAACCTTAGCGATAAAACCATTTCCAAGTGGGAGAGGGGCCTGGGTCTTCCTGATATTTCTCTTATACCGGAGCTTTCCAGGATTTTGGAGATTGATATTATGAATTTACTGGCCGGTGATATGACTCCCAACAATTTTGCAGGAGGTAATATGAAAAATACAAAATATTTCGTTTGTCCCACATGCCAGAATATAACGCTCTGCACGGGAGAGGCGGAAGTCTCATGCTGCGGCAAAAAATTAGCGGCCCAGACATTGAAAAAAGCTGAAGAAGGCGAAAGGCTGACCGTACACTTGGTAGAAGATGACTGGTATATCACCAGTGAACATCCTATGGATAAAGAACATTACATTTCCTTTGTGGCTTTGGCTTCCGGCGACCGTCTCCAGATCATCAAGCAATATCCTGAATGGAATTTAAATGTACGCATTCCCAAAAGAGAACATGGAATGCTGATATGGTACAGTACGGATTATGGATTACGTTACCAATTGTTAAAATAATGCGGCTTAGCAGACAGCGGCAGCACTGTCGCCATACCGTTTAAGCAGCGTATCATTATAACAAATGCAGAAGAAATGCAGAAGAAAAGCACAGGGAGGCTCAATGCCCCCTGTGCTTTTCCTTGCGTTTTTCCTGCCGCAGTTCAAATTGGCGTTCTTTCTCAGCTTCCCGCTGTTCACGGGAACGGGATTTGCGTTCCGATTTTACCTGCTCCTGTTGAAGCTTCAAAGCCTGCTGCGCCTTTGTTCCAACCCCGTTATTTTGCAGATGTTTCTCAATGTCCCTCTGCATTCTCTTTGGATTGATGCGCCGTTCCGTCATTGGTGACGCTTCCAGAGATGGACTAAACCGAAGCCTGTTATAGTTTTTGAGTATGAAATCGTAGATTTCGTAGTCCTTTGGTTCTGCCCCGAAGGTGATTTTGCAAGCTTCGTATCTGCCTTCAAATTCACGCTCACAGATGCCTACCCAAAAGGGTTCCTCAAAGAATACAGTCAGCCTGGAACCAGCCTTTCTCATGATTAAATCCTCCTTTTAAATGCCTTACAAAGAACGGACAACCAAGGAGGCAGGTTACTGACAGCTTTCACTGCGTCCGGACTACCAACCGGAACTGTGTTTTTATCTTTGCATTGTATATTTTAACACTTATGGTTTTATGTTACATCATTTTTTTGCATCTTTTTATCAGTTTTACTGCTTCATACCAGAATACTGCGAATGCAGCAATGCCTATAGCAGTGAAAAGCATGGCTGCAGACAGCGGAGCCAGCTTTAAAAACGTATTTAAAGGTGAATACAAAATGATCCCCAGCATTGTAAAGGTTCCAAAGATCGCCGCCCACATCACTTTGTCTTTTACAAGACGTTTTATGGACTGAACTGCAAAATCGTTGTCTGAGCTGTTTACCTGTACCAGAAACAGATTGGAAAGCATGATGATAGTAAGCCCCATTGCACGGGCTGTGGGTGCGTTTCCTTCATTTCCATCAAGTAAGGTATAATAGGTGCCGAATGAAACGAAAAATATGATCAGTCCCTGCAGGACGCTTTTAAAAAGAAGGGCTGGAGTGAGCATCTTTTCTTTCGGATCACGGGGCTTTCGGTTCATGATATCCATTTCGGCAGGCTGCCGTTCCAGCACAATGGAGCAGGTTGGGTCAATTAGCAGTTCCATCAGCACAACATGCAGCGGCATCAGTAAAAGCGCAGTGGGCCCGATGCCAAGCATAGGGGCAAGCAAGGAAGCAAATGCAATCGGGATGTGGATGGTAAATACATAACCAACCGCCTTGCGGATGTTATCATAAATACGTCTGCCATCTTTTATGGTCTCCACAATCGTAGTAAAATTATCATCCATCAGGATCAGACCTGCGGCTTCACGGGAAACTTCGCTGCCCCGTTTTCCCATGGCAATACCAATATCGGCGTATTTCATTGCAGGAGCATCATTTACCCCATCACCTGTCATGGCAACGATCTCGCCGTTTTCCTTAAATGCCTTAACGATCCGCATTTTGTGTTCCGGTACAACACGGGAGAAGATCGAAACATCTTTTACTTTATTACGCAGTTCTTCATCACTCATTTCGTTTAGCATATCGCCTGTAATAATAGGATCGCTGTCAGGCATATTGATTTTCCTGGCAATAGAAGAAGCAGTAATGCCATTGTCACCTGTAATCATCACCACACGGATACCGGCCTTGCTGCAGACGGCAATGTCTGCTTTCACACTTTCCCGGGGAGGATCGGCAAGCCCGATCAAGCCGCAAAGTGTCAAGGAGCATCCGGTGATCTCAGCCGGTATCTCTGCTTCACTTTTGAGTTTAGCAGCAGCGACTGCAATGACACGAAGACCTTCCATGGACATTTCCCTGATTTTATGGCTGACGGTTTCTCTTTCTTCATCCCTGAGACTACAGATGGTCAGAATCCGTTCCGGGGAACCTTTCGCTGCAATGACTAACTCACCGTTTCTGCGCCAGATATGTCCCATCATTTTCAGCTCATTGGTAAACGCGTACTCGCTGACCAGCTCTCCGTTAAAAAGATGATCCCTGGTGATGCCAAGATTGCTGCAATGGGAAAGCATGGCTTTTTCCATGGGATCATAAACATCTGTTTCACAGCCAAGCCCCATGGTTTCACATAATGCATAATCATTTCCATCCAGTGCCCACACATCCTGCACTGTCATTTGATTCATGGTAATGGTACCGGTTTTATCTACGCAAAGGACTGATACCGCACCCAAGGTTTCTACGGAAGGCAGTTTACGCACCAAAGACTGCTTTTTTGCAAGCCTCCATGCGCCCATGGAAAGAAAAACGGTAAGAATAACCGGAAATTCCTCTGGTATCATTGCCATGGCAAGGGTAATGCCGGATAGAATGCTTTTAATCAGCCGGTCGTGAAACGTATGGTCCGGAATATTAAACCAAGTAAATATTGCCACAAGGGCAAACAATACCGCAGCGATTCCCGCGCATAGCTTAACAAGACTGCGGGTTTGCTTTTGCAAAGGGGTATCTTCATTAGGAGCTGCGGCCACATTTGCACCGATCTTGCCGTATTCCGTGGCAGCACCGATTTTATCTACACAAACAGTTGCCGTGCCCTGGGTGACCAGGGTACCTGCATAACAATAGTCACGGCGCCAGTAGTCATCAGCGGGATCTTCATGATCTGCTGAAAACTTCCAAACACCCTCAGCTTCGCAGATAAAGGATGATTCATCCGCGCATAATTTCCAAACACCCTCAGCTTCGCCGGTGAGGGAGGATTCATCTACACATAAGTCGTTGCACCTCACGATTATACCGTCTGCAGGGATCTTGACGCCCTCACAGATCGTCATTAAGTCGCCGGGAACAAGATCAGCACTGGCAATGATCTGTTCAATGCCATCGCGGATTACCGTCACATGAGGAGCTGATAAATCCTTCAGCGCATGAAGCGTTTTATCGGTTTTCCATTCCTGTATGACATCTATGCTGATGACACCCACTACAAAAACAAGCATGATGGCACCGTCTCTGGGCTCACCCAGAATAAAATAGATGATTGCAGCAACAATCAGCAGCAAAAACATCGGCTCACAGATAATGTGAAAGACCTTCTTAAAAATGCTCTCCATTTTCTGCGGTGTCAATTCGTTTTTGCCATATTGTTCCTGCAATCGCTTTGCTTCGGCAGAAGTCAGACCTGCCATGTGATCGTTGTTGTTTGTCATAAAAGTTACCTCCGTTTTAGCCTTCCGGCGTTCGTTTGATAGCTCTATGGCACTCCATTTTCGGGGTCTCTGTTCCATTTTTGTGTAAAAAAATACACCTATGGAACATATTATGAAAACAAAAAGATGTTCTCATAACCGGATGGACGACGCAGAAGCTGCGTCTTTTTATAAGGAGTTAAAAAGTAACTTCTCATAAACCATACTACTGTCCCACAGATGTGCAATCATTGCAATCTGTTGCCACTTATTAGGCGGCCCGGCCCCATGACCTTTGCAAAAAGGTTCATCGCCTGCTCAGTTTGTACCGTTGATCTCGCATCCACAATCGGATGTAATGCAGTGCAAAGAGATTACAGAACATTATATGCAGGGGGTTTTGGTTTGTCAACCAAGAAGAGTATTTTTTTGATGAATTAATTTTTTATTGTAAGATTATGAGAATTATTAGGATATATCAAACCATAAACAGAGAAGTGCCTTAACTTGAATCAGTATTATAAAAGTCAATTAGCATGAAAAAACATACTAAAAAAACAATTTTAATAGTTAAAATGATGATATTATTACGTGAATTGAAAAAAAAAGTTAATATAATGAACAAGAAAAACGTAAAAAAAATGTTGACTTTAAAAAAATGACATGTTAATATTTATTCAATAGTTAGGGGGTGGTAACAGATAGAATGTAAGCCCATAACAAAAAGTGAATAGATAAAAACTTGTTAATATCATATCAGGAAGCACAGTTGGATCGTGAATATGGCTTGAACGTATACGAAACCTGCTTGGTTCCGGGGATTTTTATCCCTGGAATCAGGTGGGTTTTCTTTTTTGGGGGGATCAGGAAGATGAGGATTGTAAAATTTTTAAACAATAATGCCGCACTGGTCTTAGACGAGACGGGGCATGAACTGGTTGTCATGGGAAAGGGAATCGCTCATTTATCCCATAAAAATGAGGAGATATCGCGTGAAATGATTGATAAAATATTCATTTTAGATGATCGCTCACAGCTTGCTCAGTATACTCAACTATTTTCGGAAATACCGGGGAGGATTTTTGAATTGGCCGGCCGTTTTGTTACGAAAGCCAAAGAGGACTTAAACCGTACTTTGCAGAATTCTCTTGTCATATCCCTGGCAGACCATTTAAACAGCATGGTTGCCCGTGGGAAGCTGGGGGCTTATCTGGAAAACAGAATGCTTTGGGATATCAGGAGGCTGTATCAGGATGAATTCCGGCTAAGCAGGGAGCTGGTGGCGGAATTTAATAAGCTTTATGATACCTTGTATGATGATCATGAAGCAGCGACCCTTGCCATGCATTTTGTCAATGCAGAATTGGAATCCGGCATGGAACATGCAGGGAAGATAACAAAGCTCATTGGTGAGATCTTAAATATAGTGAAATATCACTTTTTAATTGATTATGACGAAGAAAGTTATGCCTATTACCGCTTTGTGACTCACTTGCGTGTTCTGGCCCAACGGATTTTCCAGGGGTCTCAATTAAATGATGCCGATATGAGCGAGATATTAAAAGATCACTTAACCGAACGGTATGAAGCTACTTTTCAGTGTGTAAAAAAAATCAGGGATTTTTTTTGGATCCATTATAAATATTGCTTTACAGAGCAGGAAGGTTTATATCTGGCGATCCATATCATTAAGATCCTTGATGAAAATATAAAAATAGACTAGAAAGGGGAGATTTGCCATGGGAAAATATGAGGAACTGGCGAAGAAAATTGTCAAAGAAGTAGGAGGGAAAGAAAACATTGCGTCTTTGACCCATTGTATTACCCGCCTTCGTTTTCAGTTAAAGGATGAGAGCAAGGCACACGATGATGTCTTAAAGAAAATGGACGGAGTCGTTACGGTTATGAAAAGCGGCGGACAATATCAGGTGGTTATCGGCAATCATGTGCCTGCCGTGTACGAAGAGGTTTGTCAGGCGGCGGGAATCAGCAGCGAAGGAGGGGCAGCAGCGGATGCAGGCAGTAAAAAGCTGTTTGATAAGCTGATCGATACGATCAGCGGCTGCTTCCAGCCATTCTTAGGGATTCTCTCAGCAGGAGGTATCATAAAGGGTATATGCGCACTTTTGGTATTCCTCGGCGTCTTTTCCACTACGTCAGGCACCTATGCAATGCTTAATGCCATTGGTGATTCTGTGTTCCAGTTTATGCCCATCATCATTGGCTTTACTGCAGCGGGAAAATTTAATGTAAACCGGATGACAGGCATGGCCCTTGGTGCGGCCCTGTGTTATCCGGGCATCCAGTTATCTGCCCTGTCAGGAGGGGACGCCCTTGGCGTGCTGTTTGAAGGAAGCGTTTTCCACAGCGCTTATTACTTAAAGGCGTTTGGAGTGCCCTGGGTCGCGAATAACTATTTAAGCAGTGTAATTCCGGTTATTATTGTGGTCTGGTTTGCAAGCTATGTGCAGAAGTTCGCAAAAAAAATAATTCCGGAGATGCTTCAGAACTTTTTTGTTCCGTTTGTTGTTATGCTTGTATCCATGGTTGCGGGATTTTTGGTCATAGGGCCGGTAATATCTATCCTGACAAGTTTCTTAAACTCAGGATTTTCTGCCCTCTTTACAGCTTCTCCTATCCTATTTGGTATTCTGACGGGATTCTTCTGGCAGGTATTGGTTATTTTTGGCCTTCATTGGGCTTTGATTCCTTTGGCATTCATTCAGTTGGCTGAACTGGGATATATCAACGTATTAAGCGGAATGTATGGTGCAAGCTTTGCACAGACTGCCTGTGTGCTTGCCATGTACTTTAAACTCAAGGATAAGAAAACAAAATCACTTTGTATTCCCGCCGTGGTTTCCGGTATCTGCGGTGTTACGGAGCCTGCGATTTATGGTATCACCCTTCCGAAAAAGCTGCCCTTTATTTACTCCATGATCGGTGGTGCGGTAGGCGGAGCTATTATGACTACTATGAATGCGTCTTCTTATACTATGGGTGGCCTTGGAATCTTTGGGGTGGTAAACTATATCAATACTGCAACAGGAGATGCCAGCGGAATGGTTACTTCCTTTATCTGTATCGCCGTTTCTTCCCTGGTTGGATTTTTACTTACTTTCTTCTTCTGGAATGATAAGGAAACGCCGGAAGAGGATAACGGGGGAGCTGACGCATCGGCAGGGACACAAGAGAGTCCTGCAAAGTTTCTTTTCATAGAGGTTCGTTCTCCGGTAGAAGGTGATATTGTTCCATTGGAAAATCTGGAAGATGCTGCATTTTCCAGCGGTACTTTGGGAAAGGGGATTGCGGTAAAGCCATCAAAAGGAGTAGTTGTTTCTCCGGCAGACGGTGTGATCAGCGCCTTTTTCCATACAAAACATGCTTTGGGCATTAAGGCAGACAATGGTCTGGAGATTCTGATTCACGTTGGAATGGATACCACGAGATTAGAGGGGGAAGGTTTCATTGCTAAGGCAGAGCAGGGGCAGAGAGTAAAAAAAGGCCAGGTCATATTGGAGTTTGATATGGATTTTATAAATTCTAAGGGATATTCATTAGTGACACCGGTATTGATTACAAATTTAAATGAACATGACGGTATGATCTTGTGGAAAGAAAAAAAGGTCACTACAGAGGATTGCCTGATTGGAATTGAGAGAGCAGCAGCTCTGCAATGATTTTTGTGCCCAGTGAACATGGGCGGACAAGATAGAAGAAAGGAGTTATCATATGGCGTTTAAAGAGGATTTTTTATGGGGCGGTGCAACTGCTGCCAACCAATGCGAAGGAGGATATGCAGAGGGAGGCAGGGGCCTTGCCAATGTGGATGTGGTTCCACATGGCAAAGACCGCTGGGCTGTCGTTACCGGAGCCAGGAAAATGTTCGATTTTGATGAGGAACACTATTACCCGGCAAAAAAATCGATTGACATGTATCATCATTATCTTGATGATATTAAATTATTTGGGGAAATGGGCTTTAAAACTTATCGTCTTTCCATTGCATGGAGCAGAATCTTTCCTAATGGGGACGATGACCTTCCCAATGAGGAAGGGTTGAAATTTTACGAAAGTATTTTTAAAGAATGCCACAAGTATGGAATTGAACCGCTTGTTACTTTGGTACATTTTGACTGTCCCATGCACTTGATCACAGAATACGGCGGCTGGAGGAACAGAAAGGTCATCGGCTTTTTTGTAAATTACTGTAAGACCGTATTTACCCGTTACAAAGGACTGGTAAAATATTGGCTTACGTTTAATGAAATCAATATGATTCTCCATGGTCCTTTTATGGCGGCAGGATTATATTTTGAAGAGGGAGAAGACAGAACGCAGATTCAGTATCAGGCAGCCCATCATGAACTGGTTGCCAGTGCGTTGGCAGTCAAGATGGCTCATGAGACCGATCCGCAGAACAAGGTGGGCTGTATGCTGGCGGCGGGTCAATATTATCCATTTACCTGCAATCCCCAGGATGTATGGGCGGCATTTGAAAGTGATAGAGAGGGATATTTCTTTGTTGATGTGCAGGCAAGAGGCGAGTATCCTGATTATGCCTGGAAACGCTTTGAAAGAGAAAACATTAAGTTGGATATCACAGACGATGATCTGGAAATATTGAAAAAATCTCCTGTTGACTTCATTTCTTTTTCTTATTATTCGTCGAGAGTCGCCAGCGGGGATCCAACTGCTGCGGGAACAACGGAAGGCAATGTATTTGCCTCCCTGAAAAATCCTTATTTGGAAGCAAGCCAGTGGGGCTGGCAGATCGATCCTCTGGGCCTTCGAATTACCCTGAATGCTTTGTATGACCGTTACCAAAAGCCGCTGTTTATCGTGGAAAATGGTTTAGGTGCGAAAGATGTGGCTGATGTAAATGGATATGTGGAAGACGACTACCGCATTGGCTACTTAAAATCTCATATTGAAGCTATGAAAGATGCGGTCGAAATCGATGGTGTGGATTTAATGGGATATACGCCTTGGGGCTGTATTGATCTAGTAAGTGCTTCCACCGGAGAAATGAGTAAGCGCTATGGGTTTATTTATGTAGATCTGGATGATTCAGGAAATGGAACCGGAAAACGCTCCAGAAAAAAATCTTTTTATTGGTATAAAAAAGTCATTGCTGCCAATGGGGAAGATCTGACCTATTAAAACCGGAGGGAATGATGCCATGCCCGTCAAGAGGAGGCGGGCCGGCGGCTATCCGGGGGAAATGATCATGAGGAGTATATAATAATGGGGATGAGGGAATAAAGAATGAAAAAAGTTACCGGATATATGTCAGTATTTTTATTAGGAACCATGCTATTAACAGGCTGCCGGACGGCATCTGTAAAGCAGCCGGAGACGGCAGTGGCAAAGACTGAAACGGCAGTAACAAAGACTGAAACAGAGAAAGCATCTGCAGAAGAGTCTGCGTCAGCGATTGATACGGTGACACTTTATATTACACGTCACGGTAAGACCATGTTAAATACATCGGATCGTTCACAGGGCTGGATCGATGCACCGCTTACACCCGCCGGTATCGAGGTGGCAAGCGCTTTGGGACGGGGCTTAAAATTAGAAGGAGTTGAATTTGACGCTGTGTATACAAGCGATAGCGGGCGGGCCATTGAGACGGCAGAAATTGTACTGAACGAAAAGGGCCAGAATCTTGAGATTCATAAAGACAAAAGGCTTAGGGAGTTTAACTTTGGCACTTATGAAGGTATGCCAAATGATGAGATGTGGGGAGCAATCGCAGAAGCGCAGGGCATGACACTGGAGGATATGATGGCTTACATGCAGACCGGAAGTTTCATGGACACGGCTGCATCATTTGCAGATGCTCTGGCACAGCTGGATAAGGATAAGGCTGGGGAAGAGGGCAATTGGCCTGCGGAAGATATTGCCACAATACAAGCCCGTTTACAGGCGGCATTTAGCGATATCGTAAAGGAATCCATGGACAAAGGCTATGCTGACGTTCTTGTGGTTTCTCACGGATTAAGCATCGGAACTTTTCTTTCTACAGTCGATGCAAATGCTAAAGTGCCGGCAGCAGGGCTTAAAAATGCCAGTGTATCGAAAGTGGTTGTCAAAGATGGCATATATACAGTTGAAACGGTGAATGATTTGTCTTATGTAGAAAAAGGAAAATGATCAAAAAAAGAAAATGATCTTAAAAGAAAGATGGGATGGAATTAACCTCACCTTGCTTTGTATCACGTTTTAGGCTATACTGGTGTTGTTTTATACTACAATAGGCAAAGGAAACGTGATTCACATGGACATAGAGATTAAGCATAAAGCAGCAATTCCCCGCTATCAGCAAATTGCCGTAGAGGTGGCAGCCCGGATTGCCAATGGAGAATATGAGGTTGGTGAGAAGATTTACGCCCGTTCCTCCCTGGCCAGCCAGTACAGCGTATCTCCGGAGACTGCACGGCGGGCGATCTGCATACTCAGCGATCTGGGGATCGTAACCTCAGAAAAGGGGAATGGGATCATCATTAAGTCCCAGAAAAAAGCAGCAGAGTACATCCAGCAAAACAGTAAGCGGCAGACCATCGATACGATCAAAGAAAATCTTTTAAAGAGTGTCAGCCGCCAAAAACAGGAAATGGAGTATTTAAATGACTGCCTGAAGGATCTGATAGAGGCCTCCGTTCATTTCCGGTCAATGAATCCGTTTATGCCGTTTGAGATACGGATCACCAGCAATTGTGTCCATTTAAATAAGACGGTAACGGAAATCCAATTTTGGCAGCGGACTGGGGCGACGGTGATCGCAGTCAGCAGGAATGACACTGTCATAAAATCCCCCGGGCCATACGTTGCTCTTTCGGAAAATGATACCATATATTTCATAACACAGGATGACACCCCTGATCATGTAAGAGAATTTTTATATCCGTCCAAATAAGAGTTTTATCATAACGCTTGAAGCCATTTTGCTCCAGGCGTTTTTTTTGAAATTTGACAAAGTGACAACTTTATAATATAATTAAGTTGTTACTTTGCTAAAAAGGAGGGAGATATATGATACAATTTGAACGTATTTCCAAACGTTATAAGACAAAGCAGGTTCTGAATCAAATTACATTTACGATAAATAGCGGAAGCCTGGTGGCTATTATTGGTGAGAGTGGTTGCGGAAAGACCACACTTTTAAAAATGATCAACCGGCTGATCAAACCCACATCGGGTACGATCTCCATTGACGGGAAAAATATCGGCAGCATGGATGAAGTAGCCCTGCGGCGGAAAATCGGATATGTGATCCAGCAGACGGGACTGTTTCCCCATATGACGGTTAAGGAAAATATAGAGCTGATTCCAAAGCTTGAAAAGATGCTGCCAAAGGATGTTGAAGAAAATACAAAGAAGCTGATGCAGATGGTTGGACTTGACTGCGATGAGTTTTTGAATCGTTATCCGACGGAGCTTAGCGGTGGGCAGCAGCAGCGGATCGGAGTAGCCAGAGCCTTTGCCACGGATCCGAATATTATCCTGATGGATGAGCCTTTTTCGGCCCTGGATCCCATAACAAGATCAGATCTTCAGGATGAACTGGTGCAGCTACAGGCAAAATTAAAGAAGACGATTGTTTTTGTGACTCATGACATGGACGAAGCCATTAAGATTGCGGATATGATCTGCATCATGAAGGATGGCGACATTCTTCAATATGATACGCCGGAGAATATCTTAAACAACCCTGTGGATGAGTTTGTTTCAAGCTTCGTAGGAAAAAACAGGATCTGGTCTTCACCGGAGTACATCAAGGTGTCCGACATTATGATTGAGCAGCCGGTCACTGCCACCAAAGACTTATCTGTTTTAAAATGCATTGAAAAGATGCGAAGAAACAAGGTTGACAGCCTTCTCATAGTGGACCGGGATACCCGGCGTTTGATGGGAATTGTCAAGGCCAGCAGATTAAGAGGCATAGAGGACAGAACCCAGTCGGCAGAACAATTTATGTATGAAGACTTCCCTGCCCTTTTACCGGACCAATGTATACTGGATGCACTGAAAATAGTGACGGAAAACCAGGTGTCAACAGTTCCGGTGGTGGATGACCAAAGGCGCCTTAAGGGGCTTATTACCCGGAGCAGCCTGGTGACAACACTGAGTCAGCAATATTTTGACTATGAAGGAGGAGAGGAAGAATGAATTTTTGGAATTATGTAATAAGCAATTATCCCCAGATCCTTTCATTACTGATCGAACATCTGAAACTGACTGCCATATCGGTAGGTCTGGCCATCCTGATCGGAGTGCCTCTTGGAATTTTTATTTCCTTTGCGGCAAAAGCCAGTAAGCCGATCTTAGCAGTTGCAAACGTGATTCAGGCAATACCCAGCATGGCTCTGCTTGGCTTTATGATCCCACTATTGGGAATCGGTATCATTCCAGCAATTGTTGCAGTCGTTCTTTATTCTCTTCTTCCCATTATTAAGAATACCTATACAGGAATTGATAATATCAATCCCCAGACACTGGAGGCGGCCAGAGGAATCGGATTGACGCCGTTTCAGGTGCTGACAAAGGTGCAGATTCCCCTTGCCCTTCCGGTCATTATGGCAGGAGTGCGGATCGCTTCCGTAACAGCGGTGGGGCTTATGACCATGGCTGCGTTTATTGGTGCGGGCGGCCTGGGATATCTGGTGTTTTCCGGCATACGGACGGTAAATAACAATCAAATCCTGGCGGGCGCCATTCCTGCCTGCTTTTTGGCATTGATGGTAGACTTTCTGATTGGCCTGACTGAAAAGCTGGTTACGCCGGTCAGCCTTCAAAAGGGAGATGCCTCGGTTAAGAAAAAAAGCAGGAATATCCAGAAGGCAATGCTTGGAGCGGCTGCAATGTTTATTGCGGCTATATTCCTTTTCACATCCGTTGGCAGTGTATCAGGGGATGTGCGTACACTTTCAGTCGGCTCCAAGGATTTTACGGAGCAGGAGATCCTTGGGAATATGGTGGCGGATTTAATAGAAGACAGAACTGATATCATCGTAAACAGAAAGCTGAGCCTGGGCGGGTCACAGGTATGCTTTGCTGCAATGAAGACCGGAGATATTGATCTATATATTGACTACAGCGGTACCTCATACACTGATATCCTAAAACATCCGCCTATCAGTGATATGGAGCAGGTATATCAGACGGTAAAGAAAGAGTATAAGGAGCAGCTTGATCTGGAGATTCTTAAGCAGATGAGCTTTAATAATACTTATACATTGGCTGTAACTCAGGAAACGGCAGAGAAGTATCATTTGGATAAAATAAGTGATCTTGCTAAAATAAGCGGATCCCTGACATCCGGTACTACGTTTGAATTCTCCAACCGGGAGGATGGATTATCCGGACTGCAGAAAACATATGGTTTCCAAATGGGAAAAAACCTCACATTAGACTCTTCTCCCCGCTATACGGCTCTGGGAAGCGGTGAGGTGGATGTCATTGATGCTTTCGCCACCGACGGACTTTTGAAAAAATTCGACTTAAAAACGCTGACGGATGATAAGAACTTTTTCCCGCCCTATTTTGCAATTCCGGTTATTCGGGCAGATTCATTGGAAAAATGTCCGGAAATCGCCGGTATCATGGAAGAATTGGCACCATTTTTAACCAATGAGGTTATGATCGATTTGAACTATAAGGTGGATGAATTACAGCAGTCACCTGCTGCAGTCGCCCAGGAATTTCTAAAAGAGAATGGATTGATATCATGATTTATGGAATTCTGCTTTTTGCTTTTCTTTCCTTTATTTTTTCTTCTCCCAGGTGGCGCTGGCTGATGAGCGCTGACCAGCCCCTGTCTCTAAGGGAAGAAAGAATCGGTTTCATGTTTGGACGGTTTATGCGGGATGTGTCAGTTGTAATGCTGCTTTTATGGTTGCTTGGAACTTTGGGCATTCCCTGGGTATATGTGATTGCAGGGTGTGTGTTTATCCTGCGTACATTGAGTTTTCTCATTCATATGGCTCAGGTTTTTATAAATGATTAAATGCTTTCCGGAAAAAAGTAGTTAGGAATATAGCGAACAAGAGCCGTTGCATCGGAAAGAAGATGCAACGGCTCTTGTTCGTTTGTACCTTATACATTTGATCCAGTACGGCTCCGCTGCACTGGATCAAGGTATCCTTAAACGGTTTAATGCTTTCACCCTATGGTTAAGCCTTTTACTCTGACAAGTATATGCAATAGTCTAAAATAACATTTCCTTGTTCATCCTTCTCGGAAAATCTCGGACAGTTATACCTTTCGAAAAAATAAATCCTGTTCTCATTGTCTTCCTTAAAATTACCCATACCATGTTCCTGGAATTTAACCATGCACTCATCATGCATGCCATAGATGCCGCCGTCATCCTCTTTGCCTTTAATCCAGCATACACCGATGCTGCCCTCGTCCAAATCTATAAAATCATAGCCATCGGGGACAGATGTATCGGATGGAAGGAACATGCCAATCCAGTATTCAAACGTGTTTTCCAAATCGCTGCTGTTGCAGCGCATAAAGCCCAGATAACTGTTTTCGATCTTCGGGTCACCGCCAGGCTTTTCAAGCTCCCCAAACCAGCCGTTTCGAAACCATTCCATCCATTTGTGACCAAATCCGCCAGATCTGTCAGCGTTGGTATAGCATTTCCCAATAAAACGCAATGAGGGCAAATGCTCTTTATAGACTTTAATAATCTCTGCCATTTTTATTCCCCCTATTTTACGACTTTTTATAACCTTATTTTAACAGATATCCGCCAGAATACAATATAGGAGTCTGGAAAATAATGGAAGAAACTGCTCTGATCGGACAGGAGGCAAAACTACGGTAAAGAAAAAGGCCATTGCAAAGAAGTAAAAATGGTGATAAGATATATATGACACACTCATATATTAACTGTGTCATATATATAGTGGAAAGGTAAAATTATGTCTGATAATGATATACGGGTATCTGGCGCAAGGGTGCGAAATCTAAAAAATATTGATGTCCTGATACCCAAAAAAGAAATTACTGTTTTTACGGGAGTATCCGGTTCTGGTAAATCGTCACTTGTGTTTGATACGATAGCAGCAGAATCCCAAAGGCAATTAAATGAAACCTACACCAGTTTTATCCGCCACCGTATGCCTCATTACGGAAAACCTGATGTGGATACTATGGAAAATTTATCGGTAGCTTTTATAATCAACCAAAAACGGTTGGGTGGCAATGCACGGTCAACGGTAGGCACGATTACAGATATTTATTCTTTATTGCGCCTGTTGTTTTCACGGATTGGAACTCCTTTTGCCGGCTATTCTGATGTTTTTTCATTCAATAATCCGGCAGGAATGTGCGGCGGCTGTCAGGGCTTGGGAAAGATGGAAGCGGTTGATATTGAACGGCTGTTAGATAAAAACAAATCCTTAAATGAGGGAGCAATCCGTTTTCCAACTTTTGAACCCGGCGGCTGGCGGCTGACCCGTTATATTTATTCCGGATTTTTTAATAATGATAAAAAAATAATAGACTATTCACCCGAAGAACTGGAGCTGTTACTTTACGCTGACGGCATTAAGGTGAAGGATCCTCTTCCCGAATGGCCTAAAACTTCATTGTATGAGGGGGTGGTTCCACGGATCGAGCGGAGCTTTCTCAAAAAAGAGGATGGCGAAAAAGTCAGATACAGCAAAGAAATTGAGGGCTTTGTCATTAAACAGGATTGTCCCTACTGCCATGGGACACGCCTGAATGACAGAGTATTATCCTGCAAAGTGAACGGTAAAAATATAGCGGAATGCGCTGATATGCAGATAAACGAACTATTAGAATTTATCCAGTCCATCAATGCTCCGGTGGCGGCAACAATCGTTTCAGAATTGGTGAATCGCCTGCAGCAAATGGTATCTATTGGGTTGGATTATTTAAGTTTAAGCAGACAAACCTCCACTCTTTCAGGCGGGGAATCTCAAAGAATCAAAATGGTTTGCCAACTGGGCAGCAGCTTAACAGACCTTACTTATATTTTTGACGAGCCCAGTATCGGGCTTCACCCTTACGATATAAGCAAGATCAATGACCTTATGAAACTTTTGCGTAACAAAGGCAATACCGTACTTATCGTGGAGCATGATCCAGATATAATAAAGATTGCTGACCATGTGATTGACATGGGACCCGGCGCGGGAATTCATGGAGGCGAAATCGTATATCAAGGGAGCTTGCAAGGGTTAAAAGCATCGGGTACATTGACAGGGAAGTATTTGTCTTACCGGCCGGAATTAAAATCCGGCACACGTACCCCCAACGGCTGGCTGTCCATTCACAATGCAAAGCTGCACAATTTGAAGAACCTTTCAGTTGAAATACCCAAAGGAGTAATGACTGTCGTGACAGGGGTTGCCGGTTCAGGAAAAAGTACGCTTATTAGTCAGGTGCTGCCCCGATTTTATCCCGATACTGTTTTTATCGATCAAAAGGGAATACAAGCATCAAAGCGTTCCAACATAGCAACCTTTACAGGTATCTTTGATATGATCAGAAAACTATTTGCAAAAAGCAACGGAGTCAGCCCCTCCCTGTTCAGTTTCAATTCCCAAGGCGCATGTCCTGCATGTAAAGGCTTAGGTGTTACCTATACAGATTTAGCGTTTATGGATACCATAGTTACAGTATGTGAAGAATGTCATGGGAACCGTTATACCGACGAAGTGCTTGGGTATCAGCTAAGAGGTAGGAATATTGGTGAAATACTTAAGATGACCGTATCGGAGGCTTTGGAATTTTTTCGGGAAGAAGAAATAAGAACAGTACTTAAAAGGCTTTCAGATGTTGGAATTACCTATATTTCTTTGGGGCAGCCCTTGAACACCCTTTCAGGAGGGGAATTGCAGCGGATCAAACTGGCTTCCGAGCTGGAAAGCGGAGGGAAGGTTTATGTTTTGGACGAACCCTCAACAGGCTTGCATATGGCTGACATAAAACAGCTGATTGGTATTATGAGTCGTCTTGTAGAACAAAATTCCACCCTTATTGTAATAGAGCATAATTTGGATATTATTTGTCAGGCAGACTGGATTATTGACTTAGGCCCATATGCCGGACAGCATGGCGGTAAAATTATGTTTACAGGGCTGCCGGAAGATTTAATTAATTGTAAAGATTCCCTGACAGGAAAATCCCTGAAAAAATATATGAATAAAATATAGGAGATCGGTCTTATGGCAGAAATAGAATTAGAAGAAAGTTATGTACCTTTTCAGTGTATGATTGTATCTGATTCAAACAAATTTAACGTGGAAGGCGTTTCAACAGCACAGTACTATATACTTGATACGTTGAGTAATCAAGGGCCGAAAACAACAAAAGAGCTTGCCGAAATGAAAGGAATCTCGCAGTCAGGCATTTCAAAATTGACGAAACGGCTGTTGGAAAAAAAGTATATCGTACAGGAAAGGCAGCTTAATGACCGCCGTTCCTATAAAATTATACTGACCAGTGAAGGAAAAGCCTTTTTAAACCGTGTCGATGATTTTGGAAATGAAATCATGAACTTAATTGAAGAAGCATTAACGGCAGAGGAAGTAAAGGCTTTTTCCATGATGTGCAAAAAAATCACCAGCTTGTACGCTGAAAAAACATGATAGCTTAAGCGGGAAGAGAAGGAGGGATGTTATTTGAATTATATCTTTACAAACAGCATAAAAGAGGAGGATGCATTACGGCACAGTTATAACCGTTTAGCTGAAAAAACCTTTGGACTGTCTTTTGAAGATTTTTATCAGAATGGATATTGGACAGATAAATATATTCCATATTCCTTGATTGATGATGGAAAGGTAATCGCTAATGCCTCTGTGAATATTATTAAATCCCGTTATAATGGGAAGGAAAAACGGTGCATCCAGCTTGGCACGGTCATGACGGACCCCGATTATAGAAACCAGGGGTTATCCAGATATTTAATTGAAAGAATTTTAAGTGAATGGAAAGAGAAATGCGATACCATGTATCTGTTTGCCAATGACAGTGTTCTTGATTTTTACCCTAAATTTGGTTTTGTAAAAGCCGTTGAATACCAATGCAGCAGTCCAATCACTCCAACAAAAGGATGCATTAGGAAACTTGACATGAGCCGAGCAATTGATCGTGCACTCTTGAAGGGGTATTACTCGAAATCCAACCCATACTCTGCGCTTACAATGGAGGATAACTATGAATTGCTTATGTTTTATTGTACTTCATTGATGAAAGACTGTGTGTATTTTCTGGAAGATTTTGATGCTGTAATAATTGCTTCAAATAAAAATGAGATTTTAACCTGTTATGATATTTTTAGCAACGGTGGCCACGCTTTGATCGACATGGTATCAAGAGTGGCAGAGTCTCAAATTCACACTGTGGTTTTTGGCTTTACTCCTGCAGAACATGGGGATTTTCATTCACAAATTCTCGAAGAAGAGGATACAACTCTTTTTGTTCTTAAAGGAAAGAATCATTGGTTTGTGAATCATCAAGTGATGTTTCCTGTTTTGTCACATGCATAATTAAATCAAGGCTAGAGCAACGATGATGTATCATAGGGAATTATGAGATGTAACTAATTAAAAGAACAAAGGGGAGTCTTACATGAGCCAAAATATATATGACAATGAAGTGTTTTTTAAGAGTATATGAAATTAAGGGGCGAAAAAAGTAGTCGGCATTGATCTTTCAAAAAAGATGCTTGAAGTAGCAGAAAAGGAATTTCCTCACCCAAACGTTGAATACTGTCGTATGGATATGTCAGAATTAGCCGCATTTACACAGAAATTTGATTTGGTGTACAGTTCACTTGCCTTTCATTACGCTGAAAACTTTCAAAAACTTATCGAAGATATTTACCCGCTCTTAAATGAGGGCGGGTACTTGATCTATTCCCAGGAACATCCCATTGTAACAGCCACTATGGATTGTAAAGGTCATCATAACGTGGATGAGAACGGAAACTTTATTTCTTATACGTTTTCTGACTATGGGAAAAGCGGTCAGCGTGTTGGCCCGTGGTTTGTGGATGGTGTAATTAACTACCATCGTACCATGGGAGAAATCATATCAACATTAGCCCATACAGGCTTTATTCTTAAAGATGTGGTAGAGCCGACACCTGAGCCATGGGCTTTAAAGGAAAAGCCTGATCTGGTGAAAGAATTTATTAAGCCTGCATTTCTGGTTATAAAAGCAAAAAAGTAATCATCTTATTAAATTAGATAAGCAATTAGCGGAAGAGGACAAATGTTAGATTATAGGACTTTAAATAATGCAAGTATAGAAACACTTCACGAAGCATTTCTGAATGCATTTTCCGATTATCAGGTTGAAATGAAATTATCCATTGAAACATTCAAACAAATGCTGCAAAGAAGAGGGTATGTTCCGGAGATATCCATAGGTGCGTTTATAAATGATCGATTGGTTGGTTTCGTTCTAAATGGACTTTTAAAAAATAAGTACTCTTAACGTAGATGACGAATCGAAAGGTACGAAAGATTTTCTGATTAAATCAGGGTTTGAACCTACGGTGGGGCATAAGCCAGATCCAGACCCTCTTTTCAAATATATGGAAGTCTCAAATGCGAGCAATAACGAACTGATCTATATTGGGGACAGTGTATATGACTGGGAATGTGCCAAAAGTGCCAAGGTTGATTTTGCTTTGGCGGGCTGGGGCAGTCTCTCCAGGGAGATACAGGCAGATTATTACTTAGAAAAACCTGACGATCTTCTTTCAATTATGAGGGATAGATCATATGATGTAACAGAAGAGCATTCCATTGTCTGCCGAAGCTCGAATAACTCCAAACGAACTTGACAAATCTGGTATTTATAAGGTAATATGAGAAAAGCAATATAAGGAGATAAACTACAATGCGGCAAGGTATTCTTAAATAACAATCAATTGAATGATGGTAGGTATGAATTATTCAGCCTTATGACAGGTGTAATGGGCTTGGTTTTTTGTACCTTAATTTAAGAATACTTTCATATTTTATTAATGCCGCTGCGCTGTAGAATCTTCTTTCTAACAGCTTTTCATGTCGTGCGCATAATTGTTATGATAGCAGTCCCCTGTGACGAAAGTATTTCAATCACAGGGGACTTTTGTATTATAACGATTGTATGAGGTGTGACTTATGAAAATAATGAATATAGGCATCCTGGCTCACGTAGATGCAGGAAAAACAACATTAACAGAGAGCATGCTCTATACCAGCGGTACAATTGCTGAATCTGGGCGTGTTGATCGCGGTTCGACGATTACAGATTCTATGACACTTGAAAAACAGAGAGGAATTACGATACAGGCGTCTATAGCATCTTATGAATGGAAACATGTTAAAATCAACTTAATTGATACCCCAGGGCACATAGATTTTTATTCAGAGGTAGAGCGTTCTTTAAATATATTAGATGGTATCGTTTTACTGATCTCTGCCAAGGATGGTATTCAGGCACAAACACGTATTCTTTTCGATGCAATAAGAAAAAGGAAGCTTCCTGCTTTGATTTTTATTAATAAGATTGATCAGCCAGATATTGATCTTGAGTTGATTTATAAAGATATCAAAGAGAAATTAACTTCTCATATTCTTGTCATGCAGAGAATTACAAAAGATAATGCTCTTTTACCCACGGAAATTGATAAATTGTCAGAAGAGTTTAGAGATACGATTATTGAGATGGATGATACTTTACTGAAGAAATATATGCTAGATCAGCCTATTACAACTGAGGAGCTGTTAAATAGCAGAAGAAAAAATATAAGCAGCGGTAAGCTTTTGCCTATTTATCATGGCAGTGCTCTGAAACATATAGGAACAAAAGAACTAATGGATGCCATTCTTATAGAATTCGATCCGCTTATATTACAGACAGACTCCAAGCTCGCCGCATTGGTATATAAAATTGAAAGAGATGATAATCGGAATAAGCGCACATATATGCGTATTTTTGGAGGCTCAATTAAAACCCGTGATGTACTGACCCCCGAAGGTCATTCTGACAGTATGAAAATAAAAAAGCTGGAAACCTCAAGTAATGGTAAAATTGTAGAAGCCGACAAAATTGAATGCGGTGATATTGCTATTTTCCCAAATGAAGCCCGGCTTAAAATAGGAGACACCATAGGAATAATACCACGAAACAACGTGGTCCTGCATGATAACAGCCTGATAATGCAGGCTAATATTTCCCCCAAGGTTTCTTCCGATAGAGCAATTTTACTGGAAGCCTTGTCGGAACTGTCTGAAACAGATCCTCTTTTACAATATAAACTGGATTCCAGAAGCAGTGATATCACAATGGAGTTTCTTGGAAAGGTTCAAATGGAGATCATTGTTGCCCTATTGCAGAGCAGATACCATCTTCAGGCTAAAATAGAAAATGTAACAACTATTTATAAAGAACGTCCTTTAAAAAAAGCAGCTTTTACCGCCCATATTGAAGTTCCACCAAATCCTTTTTGGGCATCCATCGGATTATCAATAGAGCCTCTTCCTATTGGAGCAGGAGTGCAATATGAAAGTAAAGTGTCATATGGGTATTTAAATAAGTCATTCCAGAATGCCGTTGAAGAAGGTATTCGATCTGGCTGCGAACAAGGGCTGTATGGATGGGAAATAACTGATTTAAAAATTTGTTTTGAATATGGATTGTATTATAGTCCGGTAAGTACACCGGCTGATTTCAGGCATCTGGCTCCTATCGTGCTTGAACAAGCTTTAAAACAGTCAGGTACAGAGTTATTGGAACCGTGTTTGTCATTCAAACTTTATGTCCCCCAAGATTGCAACGCTCGTGTTTATAATGACTTAAAAAAATATCATGCAATGATTGAGTCAATAAAAACACAGCATAATGAAATTGTAGTGGCTGGAAAAATTCCAGCCCGCACATCTCAAATTTACAAAGAGCAGCTTTCAGAGTTAACAAAAGGCTGTGGAGTTTTTTTAACAGAACACGCAGGGTACCAGCAAAATACCGGAGAAATTTTTATTCAGGCAAGAAAGCCAGACGATCGGTTGGACAAAACCCGCCATTTATTTGATAAGGCTAATGAAGAAATGGTGCATGGCAACAGCAGCAATGGAAAGGCCAACATGGATACTGAATTAAACAATTCTTTTTAAAAATTAAAAAAAAATTAAAAAAACACTTGACTCCAACCTTAGGTAGGATCTTAGACTAAATAACGAGGTGAGAATATGGCTTACACAGTTCAAGAAGCTGCCAATCTTTCTGGCACAACGGTTAAAACGCTTTACCATTATCAAAAAGTAGGATTGCTTTTTCCCCATACAGTAGGTGACAATGGATACCGATATTATACTGATAAGGAGTTAGAACGGTTGCAGCAAATCTTGTTTTACCGTGAATTGGACTTTTCTCTGGATCAAATTAAGACTGCTTTGGAGAATGAGCCAAACAGACTGAATTGTTTAGAGATGCAGAAAGCTCTATTGATCGCGCGTAAAGAAAGGCTAACTGCTATTCTGAACACTTTAGATAAAACAATTTCTCACGCTCGGAAAGGAGTTCCTATGAGTACGGATAAAATGTTTGTCGGTCTGAACAAAGAAGCGTGGGGTGAAGCCCTTAAGCCGCAAAATGAACACTTACGAAAAGAATACGGGTTTTCTATTGACACCAGTATCATCGACGCAGATGCGATGAACGAAAGCGCACAGGAAGCCGCCGGATTTATTTCTTTCATGGCGATGTCCCTTGCAGATAAGGTAAGTGCCAGTGATGAAAAGGTATTAGCCGCAGTTCAAAAGCACCTTGAGTTTTTGAAAAGGAACATGGAGATTGACGCAAAAGGCTTTGCCGCACAGTCCCGCTTTTTCCTCACAGATGATTTTCACCGTGGAATGTTGGAAAGCCAGCAGATAGGATTAAGCTATTATATCTATATTGCGGCAGATAACTATGCAGCTAAAGAGAATCGCTAAATAAGCGGAATCGTTGTTAAAACCATTAAAAAGACCGCCGTTTTCCTTTCTCAAAACTGGAAATTCGAAGGGTGTGTTAAAATAAGGATACGGTGGTATCCTAGGAGGTATCACCGTGTTTCTTTTGTATGGGAACCATTCTACAATTGGTATCTTATTAAAAAAGCCTGCCCTAACAGGATATTCCGGCTAAAAGATGAACACACATAGCACTATATAACAGTTAATAAATCACACCTTGCCCGGCTGCGCTATGCAGTCAGGCATTTTTGCGTTTATTTCAAACTTTTTGGGAAATCATCTGCAATTTTTGGCAGATTTCATGCAACGATTATAAGCTGCTGATTACAAAGCCGGCTGTTTACTTAAGCTTCATGCTCTTTTTATATGTTTTTGGGAATGTGGGCATCAAATGAGCGCTGCGGGCTTCCAAAAGGTAAAGAACCCCCATAGAATGTGTTCTATGGGGGGTATAGCGGAAGCGGTGGGATTCGAACCCACGTGCCCTTGCGGACAACCGCATTTCGAGTGCGGCTCGTTATGACCACTTCGATACGCTTCCATGTAGTAAATATGCTGTTTGTATGCGGAGATTACGTGATTTCAAATCAGGTCCGCAATGGCCGCTTCGTATATGCTCTGCCTTATGAAAAAGACGAACGATACAATTATACACGAGAAATATGATTTTGGGTAGTACTTTTAGTAAAATTTTCATTTTTTCCTGTATAAGCACCAGTGCTATGGAAATAATAGGAACATATATGAAATAGTGCATATTTTTTTGTGAAAAACCCATTTGTTTTTGTTGAAAAGACACACAAAAAGTATCAAGAAAAGGAGGTGCCAGAGATGAGGAATTTGAAACACACATTTTCTACGGTGGAAGATCTGATTGCATTTGTAGTAAGAGCGGAAAGGTGCAGCTTTGATATTGATGTCATTTACAATCAGCTGGTGATTGACGGAAAATCGCTGATGGGAGTTATGCTCATCGGCATTGGAAAACAGGTAGAGATCGTTTGCCACAATGCAGCAGCTTCTCCTGAAGAATTAGTAGGCCATGCCGCCTAAAGACTGGAATATTAGAACATCACGCAGAAACAGAGCGGTAGAAGCCGGTCCCATCTATTAAAGGAAAAGGGGACCGGCTTTCCCTGTTTGTTTCAATGGACATTGCCCTGACAGCGGTCTGCAGTCTGCAGGGCAGGATCCGGTCTGATCAAATTTAATCCAATAAGAGCTTTAATTTGCAGTTTTAGCCTGTTTCTGATTGACTTTATCCTAAGGAAAGACGTAAACTTAGTAAAAGGGAAAATCAGGAGTTTGAGATATGACGAATCAGACAAAAGAAAGCTATGATGAACTGGAACGCCGCCGCCGCGCCAGAATAAGGCGGCAGAAGCAAAAGAAGCAGCAAAAAAGAAAGCGGATCATCTACATAGTGGTCAGAGTACTCATTCTGTCCATAGCCCTGGCCGGGATCGCATGGGGGATCAGTCTGCTGTTTTTTAAAAAATATGTGGATCTAAAGAGGGTTACCATGCCTGACTGGGTGGAAGAGTACTTTATTGAGCCGAATCCTTACTCAAGACCTGGGACAGAAATGAAAAGAGCTGATGGAATTGTGGTTCATTATGTGGCCAATCCACGTACTACGGCCAAACAGAACTTAAATTATTTTGACAGTTTAAAGAACCAGACAGGAGATAAAAAGATTTCGGCCAGCAGCCATTTTATGATTGGACTGGAAGGAGAAATACTTCAGGGAATCCCCATTTATGAGGTGGCTTATGCCACATCCAAGGAAAAAAATGTGGATACGGTATCCATTGAATGCTGCCATCCTGATGAGACAGGGAAATTTAACGATGAAACTTATGATTCCCTGGTAAAGCTGACTGCCTGGCTTTGCAGGAATCTTGGATTAACGGAAAAAGACGTGATAAGGCATTATGATGCCACAGGTAAGGACTGTCCAAGGTACTTTGTAGCTCACGAGGATGCGTGGAAGAAGTTCCTTTCAGATGTGAAAGCGGCCAGAAAGCTGCCGGATGAAGGGGAAAGATAAGGATAAAGAACCTCCAATAGGCCATATCAGGCTTATTGGAGATTCCTCCAAGGTACGTTATTCTTCTCCAAATAATTCATGGTCTATGATTCTTACGGCATCTGCGATGCAGTCATTGCAGGATCGCAGGACAGTTCCGGTTTCTATTCCCTTTAAATCCTTGCAGATCACGCTTTTGTTTTGTTCCTTAAATTCTGACAAGCATTTTTTGGATGCTTCGTGAGAGGTTCGCTTGGAATCCGGCCTGTCCAGGCGGGCGGAGCTGTTCTTTAGTCCGGATAGTACGGCAGCAGCGCTGATTGCCCCGCAGGTACCTTCCATGCCGCCCATTCCAAGGCCCATGCCTTCCGTAACGCGGAACATGGTCTCCTCGTCAATGCCTGTTTTATCACAGAAGGCACAGGAGACTGCCTGTGCGCAATTATACCCTTTTGAATGCTTGTTTAGAGCTTCTTCCACTCTTTTTGATGTTGTGTCTGACATGTAAGGTTTCCTCCTGAAGTTATGATATCCTCTGTATTGCCCGGTCAAGCTTCGGCCTGGGCAGAGAACAAGCGGAATTTATAAAATATTATGTGAAACAGAAAGCCGCCCAGGCAGGTGGCAAACAGATAAACAGCATTCCCTATGGATATGCCGTATTTTAACGCAATTTCATGAAAAATGATCTGAGCCGACGGGTAATAGGGGGAAATGTAGAACATATCTGCCTGACCCAGAGGCTTTGCCGTCCGATTGATAATAGAAGCTATGATGCAGCAGATGAAAAACAGGGGAAGCGTCCGCACGAATCCCAAAAGCGAAGTATCGGAAAGACGGGAAAATGCGATGACCAGCCCTATATAAATCAAAAGCAGGTGCCAGATCAAACCGTGAAGAGTTAAAAACCAGTAAGGATGAAAAAGCCCGGATGGTTCTGCAAGTGCCATGATGCCTCCTAAAAGGTTGAAATCCTGCATAAAGGTGCATAGCACCCTTTGCCCGTCCTTAGAAGGGACCAGCGGAAGAATGAGACAGAGGTACATGGGAAGGCTGCAAAGCTGAAATGGAAAATACCACCAGTTGTAGGTCTGTTCATTTACCACATAATATAAAAAAAGCTGTTTCCAGCATTCGGTGGCAGCCAGAAGAAGGCCGCAGAAAAAAAGCAGCCGCGGAAGTCTGGAGCTGTTTATTTTTCTGGTGGTATAATAAGCGAGAAAGACCACAGAAGCAAGCCCTACGGCAATAAATATGATATGGAACAGGGAATAAGGAGCCGGCGGATTCATGGGCCATGCTGTTTTTTCAAGGAGTTCCTTCATAGCGATTACCGACCTTTCTTTCTTAATTCTGATAAAGCCATATTGCAAGTTCCGATAAACCATATTATATAGGATTGCCTGAATTCATGCAAGGTAAATGAAAATTCCCCGGAAAATAAGAATCTTCTTCTTATTAAGTACTTGATTAATTCCGAAAATGCTATATAATGTATAACTAGCACTTTGTTTAATAATTATGCATATTTGTGTATATAAGAGGAGGAATCATTATGAAAAAGAATGTAATTGCAATGGCAGGTGTCGCATGCATGGCAGCCTTATTAACTGCTTGTGCAGGCTCCGGAACTAAAACAGAAACAACTGCGGCAGGGCAGAAGGAATCGGCCGGAAAGCTGGTTATGGTGACCAACGCAGAATTTCCGCCCTATGAATATTATGATAAAAATGAAATCGTTGGAATTGACGCAGATATTGCAAGGGCAATCGCTGATAAGCTGGGTGTTGAGCTGGATATTGAGGATATGGCCTTTGATTCTTTGATCCCGGCTGTTCAGTCCGGAAAGGCAGACTTTACTGCCGCCGGTATGACCGTTAATGAAGATCGTAAGAAAAATGTTGATTTTACCGATACTTATGCAGAAGCAGCCCAGGTCATCATTGTTAAGGAAGGCAGCGAGATCAAAACACCGGATGATTTAACGGGAAAGAAGATCGGCGTGCAGACCGGCACCACCGGCGATATTTATGCAGATGATATTGAGAATGCGGAAGTTAATCGTTACAATAAGGGAATGGAAGCTGTTATGGCACTTTCTCAGGATAAAATTGATGCAGTCATCATTGACCGTGAGCCTGCAAAGGTATTTGTAAAGGAAAATGCCGGATTGGTAATCCTTGATGAAGCATTTACCGAGGAAGAATATGCGATCGCTATTAAAAAGGGCAACAAAGAGCTGTTAGACAAGATGAACAGTGCCATCAAGGAATTAAAGGAATCCGGTGAATTAAAGAAGATCGTGGATAAATACATTACTGCGGAATAATAAAAAAGGAAGAGTGACATGTGGGAAAAGCTAAGAGATGATTTTTATCAGAATTTTATCATAGATGACCGTTGGAAATACATTACCGGCGGCCTGCAAAACACGTTGAAGATCACGTTTTTTGCAGTTTTGATCGGTATTGTGCTGGGATTTCTGGTTGCGATCATTCGTTCAACCTATGAAAATACCCATAAACTGAAGATATTAAATGCAGTTTGCAGCGTTTATCTGACGGTGATCCGCGGGACGCCGGTGGTTGTGCAGCTGATGATCATGTATTTTGTCATCTTTGCATCCACTGATCCGGGCCAGGTGCCAACCGCGATTCTGGCATTTGGAATCAACTCTGGCGCCTATGTGGCGGAAATCTTCCGGAGCGGTATCAGTTCCATTGAAAAAGGACAGTTTGAGGCCGGCCGAAGCCTGGGCTTTAATTACGCCCAGACCATGTGGTTCATCGTTATGCCCCAGGCCTTTAAAAATGTGGTTCCTACCCTTGCCAATGAATTTATCGTCCTTTTAAAGGAGACTTCTGTGGCAGGTTACATAGGGCTGCAGGATTTGACCAAGGGCGGCGATATCATCAAGAGCCGTACTTATTCTGCGTTTATGCCTCTGATTGCAGTGGCCATTATTTATCTGGTTATGGTAATGGTATTTTCATATCTCGTAAAATTACTGGAGAGGAGGCTGCACAGAAGTGAGCATTAATAGAATGGAACCCCCCTTGATTCAGGTACAGAATCTGGGGAAAAAGTTTGGCGACGTGGAAGTGCTTAAGGATATTTCCGTTGATATATATAAAGGGGACGTAGTATGCGTGATCGGGCCTTCCGGCTCGGGAAAGAGCACATTTCTCCGCTGCTTAAACCGCCTGGAGGAACCCACCGGAGGACATATCCTGTTTGAAGGCGTGGACATAGTAGATAAGAAAACCAACATTGATAAGCACCGTCAGAAGATGGGAATGGTGTTCCAGCAGTTTAATCTGTTTCCTCATATGACGATTTTAAAGAATTTGATCCTTGCTCCAATGAAGCTTCAGGGACGCAGCAGGAAGGAAGCGGAAGAGCAGGCATTAGGACTTCTTCAGAAAGTGGGCCTTGACGACAGGGCAGATTCCTATCCAAATCAGCTATCCGGCGGGCAGAAACAGCGTATCGCCATTGTTCGTGCCCTGTGCATGAATCCGGATGTCATGCTGTTTGACGAACCGACATCTGCTCTTGATCCTGAGATGGTAGGTGAGGTGTTAAATGTAATGCGGGAGCTGGCTGACGAGAAGATGACCATGGTCGTGGTCACTCACGAAATGGGTTTTGCCAAAGAAGTGGCTACCCGGGTCATGTTCATGGATGGCGGTTATTTCCTGGAAGAAAACGAACCAAATGAGTTCTTTGCCAATCCACAAAATGACAGATTAAAGCTGTTTTTAAGCAAGGTACTTTAATATGGCAGCGCCCCTGGTGATTGTATAATGACCAGGGGCGCTGTGAGGTTTAGCAGGTTTATAGGTCATGCAATAGTGAAGGTAAAGGAAGAGTACGCAAAATAAGCCGAGTTGTTACTTGGCTTATTTTTTTGCTTTTTCATTCAAAAATCCTATCATTAGTAATCAATTATTGGTATTTTTCAACAAAGATAAAATGTGTTAAAATTAAAACAAGAATGTTAAAAAAATAACCAGAATAGAGTAACAAAGGAGGGGTTCGTATGTTCATACATTGGTGGAGCGGTCGAGAAAAGCGCAGGAGATACTGGTTACTTATGACCAGGCGGCAGAAACTACCGGAATGAAGGGAAAGACGTTTAAAGGGCTTAAATAGGAGTATAAAAGATGTTTTTAGGAGACGTTTCATGCGGAAAAGCCTTGTAATAACTTGGGATATATGGTATGTAAGAAATGCCGGGTCCTGCAGAGATGCCCGGTTCCCGGTCCGGAAAGATATCATCCGGACCGGGAAGGTATCACTTGTCTTTAAGAAGAGAGCCCCAGCAGTTTCCTTGCCTCATCCAGTAATTCCTGGCTAGTTTCCTCTACCAGGACAACATCTGCGACAGAGGGGAGTGCGGCTTTGACTTCAGCCGCAATCAGTTCTTCGCTGGTTCGGCTGGCAGCGGGACATCCGGAACATTTGCCGGTTAACCGGACTTTCAAAATGTTATTTTCCAGGCTCAGTACCGTGACGTTGCCTTCGTGTTGGGCCAAAGCCGGGCGTACCTTCTTATTGAGGATCATTTCAATCTGCTCTCTTATTCCTATCATGGCGAACCCTCCTTTTGAAACAGTGTAACAGCAGGAAGCAGCCTTTGTCAATCCGGATACTGATACGAATATCTGATGATAACAGATAGGAAAAAACAATAAAAGAAAAGAGGGAATCAGTATGTCGGCCAATTTTGAACATTACAAAGTTTTTTATTATGTGGCTAAGTATAAGAATTTCACAAGGGCTGCCAATGCTCTTTTAACCAGTCAGCCTTCAGTGACCTGTTATATTCAGAACCTTGAGAATGTGCTGGGCTGCAAGTTGTTTATACGGTCAAAAAAAGGCGTTGTTTTGACCAGTGAAGGGGAACTGCTTTACAGCTACATAGCGCCCGCCTGTATGCAGTTTATGCAGGGAGAGGAAGCCTTAAAGGAGAGCCTGGGTAAACAGAGTGAGCAGATCAATGTGGGAGCCACCCAGATGGCTATGCACTCCTATCTGCTGGCTGGGCTTCATCAGTTTAAAGAACAATTTCCTCAGGTCAGGCTAAACATTTTCACCTATAACACGCCACAGACCTTAAGTGAACTGAAGGCAGGGAAAATTGATATGGGAATTATTACAACGCCGTTTTACTGTGATGAGAACATAAAGTCAGTCAAGGTAAAGACCTTCCGCAGTCTGCTGGCGGGAGGAAAGAAGTATGGGGAATACAGCGGAAAAACCAGATACCTTTCGGAACTTTCCACACTTCCCCTGATAACCATGTCAAACGTCACAACTACCTTTGCCTTTTTTCAGGAATTTTACCATTCCTGCGGTCTGGTCATGCAGCCGGCCATTGAAGTGGCGGGAATTGACTTGATTCTTCCGGTAATCGTGCAGAACTTAGGCATTGGGTTTGTTCCTGAAGAGCTGGCTCAGCCGGCTCTTGAAAAGGGAGAGATCGTAGAAATAAAGCTGCATGAACAGATACCGGAACGAAGTATCTGCATTGTCAGCGACAGCCGCCGGCCCTTAAGCCTGGCTGCAAAGCAACTTCAGCAGATGTTAGAAGGCGACCGCCCGTGAGCTCTCAAAACCCCAGGTTTCGTGAGCTGCACTGCGGACTTATGGAATAGAAAATGGAGGAACGCAAGCATGGATTTCAATTTATCGAAAAAACACCTTCTCGCAAGAGCCCTGTTTCGGCAGTTTGCCGAAAATGAAGCAAAGCCCTTGGCGCAGGAGACCGACGAGACAGAAAAGTTTCCGAAATCAACCGTTGAACAGATGGCAAAATACGGATTCCTGGGAATTCCGGTTCCCAGGGAATACGGCGGCCAGGGCTGTGATCCCCTTACATACGTTATGTGCGTGGAGGAACTTGCCAAGGCGTGTGCAACCACAGCCGTCATCGTATCCGCCCACACTTCTCTTTGTATTGATCCCATACTTAACTATGGGACGGAAGCCCAGAAGCAAAAGTACATCCCTGACCTTGCTTCAGGAAAGAAGCTTGGCTCCTTTGGACTGACGGAGGCCGGGGCAGGAACCGATGCCCAGGGACAGCAGACAAAGGCAGTACTGGAAGGAGACCACTGGATCTTAAATGGCTCCAAATGCTTTATTACAAATGGAAAAGAAGCCGATGTCTACGTAATTATCGCAGTGACCGGCACGGTGGAAAAGCGTGGAAAAAGGATAAAGGAAATCTCCGCCTTTCTGGTGGAAAAGGGGACTCCGGGCTTTTCTTTCGGGACAAAGGAGAAGAAAATGGGGATCAAAGGTTCTTCTACCTATGAATTAATTTTCACGGATTGCCGTATCCCAAAGGAAAACTTACTAGGAAGCCAAGGAAAGGGATTTCAGATCGCCATGAATACCCTGGACGGCGGAAGGATCGGCATTGCCGCCCAGGCCCTGGGCATTGCGGAAGGAGCATTTGATTCCACGGTAAAATACGTGAAGGAAAGAAAGCAGTTTGGCCGCAGCATCGGTCAGTTCCAGAATACCCAGTTTCAGTTAGCAGATATGGCAGCCAGGATCGAAGCAGCCAGGCTGCTGGTATATAAGGCCGCTATGGCAAAAGCCACGCAAAAGACTTACAGCGTGGAAGCAGCCATGGCAAAACTATATGCATCGGAGGCAGCCATGGATGTGACCACAAAGGCGGTCCAGATGCATGGTGGTTACGGATATATCAGGGAATACGAAGTGGAACGCATGATGCGGGATGCCAAAATCACGGAGATATATGAGGGAACCTCGGAGGTGCAGCGCATGGTCATATCCGGGAATATTTTAAAATAAGGAGGACTTGTTGTGAAAATAGTAGTCTGTATCAAACAGGTACCTGATACAAAAAACGGGGTAAAATTCAAGCCGGACGGCACTTTGGACCGGGGAGCCATGGCAAGTGTCATGAACCCGGACGACAAAGCCGGACTGGAAGCAGCCCTTCGTCTTAAGGACCGGCATGGCGGGGAAGTGACTGCTGTCACCATGGGACTTCCAAAAGCGGAAGAGGTATTGCGGGAGGCCCTGGCCATGGGGGCGGATAAGGCAATCTTAATAACGGACCGGGTGCTGGGAGGAGCCGATACGTGGGCGACTTCCTCCACATTGGCCGGAGCGGTCAGAAACTTAGAATACGATCTGATTATTACAGGACGGCAGGCCATTGACGGGGATACCGCACAGGTTGGTCCCCAGCTTTCCGAACATTTAGGCATTCCGGTGATTTCCTATGCCCAGAAGATCCGGGTAGAGGGAGACAATGTGATTGCAGAGCGTCAGTTTGAGGACCGGTATCATATTTTAAAGGCAAAGCTTCCCTGCCTGATCACAGCGCTTTCTGAGCTTAACGAGCCCCGTTACATGACACCAGGCGGTATCTTTGATGCGTATGATGCGGATATTACGGTATGGGGGAGAGGGGATTTAAAAGACGTAGCGGATACGGACATTGGATTAAAAGGCTCTCCCACCCAGATAGCAAAGGCTTCCGACAAGGTGAAAACAGGGACGGGAGAGATGATAAATGGAACCCCTGGGGAATCTGCAGCATTTATTGTGGAAAAGTTAAAGGAAAGACATGTTATTTAGGGGAAGAGAGGGGAGGCAGGCAATATGAATTTGGAAGAATACAAAGGGATCTGCGTTTTTGCACAGCAAACAGATAACCGGTTAAACAGCATTTCATTTGAATTGCTTGGAAAAGGAAAAGAACTTGCGAAGGATCTAAATACAGATGTGACCGCAGTGCTCATTGGTTTTGATATTATGGGATTGGCGGACGAACTGGCCGCATATGGTGCCGACAGGGTGATCGTCGTGGACGGACCGGAGTATAAGGAGTACCGTGCAGAGCCCTATACCCATGCACTTGCTTCTGCAATCAGGAAATACAAGCCGGAAATCGTTCTCATAGGCGCAACTGCTGTGGGAAGAGAGTTAGGGCCCAAGGTGTCGGCCAGAATTGCAACAGGTCTTACTGCGGATTGTACAAAGCTGGAAATCGGGGATTTTCCATTACATCCAGTTTCGGATAAGGAGCAGAAGCATAATCAGCTTCTGATGACCCGACCAGCTTTCGGCGGCAATACCATAGCGACCATTGCCTGCCCCAATCATCGTCCCCAGATGGCCACGGTCCGTCCGGGAGTGATGCGTGCCGCTGGGAAGATCCAGGGGAGAAAGGCTGTGATTGAGGAATTCAATCCTGGCTTTCATCCTAGCAGGAACGATACAGAGATTCTGGAGATTGTGAAGGCCGTAAATGAAACAGCAGATATTATGGACGCTAAAATACTGGTGTCAGGGGGGCGTGGCATAGGCAGCCCGGAAAACTTCCGCCTTCTGGAAGAGCTTGCAAGTGCACTGGGTGGAGAGGTAAGCTGCTCAAGGGCCGTAGTGGACGCAGGCTGGAAGCCGAAGGACTTACAGGTGGGCCAGACCGGAAAGACCGTTCGTCCCAATGTGTATTTTGCCGTTGGAATTTCCGGGGCGATCCAGCATGTGGCAGGTATGGAAGAGTCTGATTTGATCATTGCGATCAATAAGGATGAAAGCGCCCCCATTTTTGAGGCCGCAGATTACGGGATCACCGGTGACTGGAAGAAAATCGTCCCGGAACTGACCAGGCAGCTTCAGGCAGCCAGGGCCGGAAGATAGGGATCTGATCTTTAGCCGGATTGGATATTGAAATAGAGATTATGATATGTTATAATAGCTTATATAGGTCCAGAGAGAAAGAGAGCGCAGCAGGACAACTGAAAAGTTGTCTTTTGGTGCGCTTTTTTGTTGGGGAAAAAAGGGGAACTTAGTTGAAGCCATTATTTACAGGAGGGGTTGGGGAATATGTATCAAACGATCATCATAGAGGATGACCCTATCGTTGCTTCTATTAACCGTCATTTTGTAGAATTAAATAAAGATATGGAAGTATGCGGTTGTTTTAACAATGGACAGGATGCTTTAAACTACTTGGAGGAGCATTCCGTAGATTTGGCCATCACGGAGCTGTATATGCCGAAAATGGATGGAATGGAGCTTCTGCGGGAGATCCGGAGACAGGAGAAGGATCTGGATGTCATAGTAGTAAGTTCTGCCAATGATGTAAAGCATGTTAAGAAGTTTCTTTCGCTTGGAATTATCGACTATCTGATAAAACCATTTGAATATACCAGGTTTAACCATGCTTTGGAGAAGTTTACGAAAAGTCAGGAGCTGCTGAAGCCTCGTAATTTCTCCCAGTCTCAATTAGATAAGCTTTTTTATATTTCTTCTCTGCCCCAGGCAGAAGAAAACAGCAAGGGAATCCAGGAAGCCACCTTAAGCAGTATCATGGATTATATGAAGATGCACCAGCTGGATCCGATGACAAGCGATATGATCGCCAAGGAGGTCCGGTTATCCAGTGTGACTGTCAGAAGGTACATGAACTATCTGTTGGAAAAACAGAGGGTTATCAGCGACATTGATTATAACACTGGAGGAAGGCCCAGTGTTGTTTACCGCTACATAATCGAAGAGGAGTGCCTGGCAGAGTGAGAAAAGTGCCGGAAACACTGTGCAGGTGTTCCGGCCTTTTCCTTTTTTATTGGTCACATTAACAGGATAGTAAAGGAATCATTATGCCCAGGGGATCGCGCTGTAGAGAAGTACTGCAGCTAAGGCACCGACCAGAGGCCCGAATAACACGATGGGAGCATATTTCCAGTTGGAACTGCCTTTATCCTTGATGGGGAGAACTGCGTGAGCAAGCCGGGGGCCTAAGTCTCTGGCAGGATTGATGGCGTATCCGGTTAAGCCTCCAAGGGACATACCGATGGAAACGATGATTGCAAACACCAGAAAGTTATTAACTCCTGCAGGAACCGCTCCTGCCTGCCCGATGCCTTTAATGGCAAATGTCAGAACGAATGTTCCGATAGCTTCGCTTAAAAAGTTGCGGCCGGTGTTGGGAATCGCAGGTGAAGTGCAGAAAACGCCTCGTTTCGTGGCCTGGCTCTCCGTTGCGTCAAGCTGATCCTTAAACAATAAGTAAACCAGGACGGCGCCGGTAAATGCTCCTGCAAATTGTGCGATCACATATCCCGGAACAAAGTCCCATGGAAGGCTTCCGTCTGCTGCAAGGGCAAAGGTAATAGCCGGATTAAAATGGGCTCCGGAAGCTGCACCGAAGATGAAAGCAGGAATCATAACCGCGAACCCCCATGCAAAGGAGACCTGGACGGAACCCCCACCCTTCATACCGGACTTATCCAGGTTAACATTGGCGACCACGCCGTCTCCGAGCAAAATCAAAATCATAGTTCCTAAAAATTCCGCTAAATACATTAACATACTTTTTTCCTCCCTGAATCTTTTATTTGATTTTCTAATCTTCTTTTGCCCAATCAAAGGAATATTTCACAGCTCTGTTCCATCCATTGATCCTTTTCGTTCTTTCTTCCCCGCAGATAACTGGTTCAAAGGTCCTGTCAATGGCCCAGTTCTTTAAGACATCTTCCTTGTTTTCCCAATATCCAACTGCCAGTCCTGCAAGATAGGCGGCGCCCATAGCAGTAGTCTCCACACATTGCGGGCGGTTAACGGGTGCATTTATGATATCTGCCTGCGTCTGCATGAGGTAATTGTTGGCGCTGGCTCCTCCGTCAACCTTTAAGGATGCCAGTTCGATTCCAGAATCGGATCTCATTGCCTGCAGTACGTCATTGACCTGATAGGCCAGGGAATCCAGGGTGGCGCGGATGATGTGGCATTTGTTCACGCCCCGGGTAATTCCCACCACAGTGCCTCTGGCGTACTGATCCCAGTGGGGAGCTCCCAGTCCTGTAAATGCAGGAACTACGTAACAGCCGTTGGTGTCTTTTACCTTACGGGCCATATATTCGGAATCCTGAGCAGAATCAATAAATTTCAGTTCGTCCCGAAGCCACTGGACGGCGGCTCCTGCTACGAAGATGGAGCCTTCCAGGGCATAATTCACTTTTCCATCCAGTCCCCAGGCAATGGTAGTCACCAGACCGTTGCTGGAGAATACAGGCTTTTCGCCGGTGTTCATCAGTAAGAAGCACCCAGTTCCATATGTATTTTTAGCCTCACCGGCGGTAAAGCAGGTCTGCCCGAAAAGTGCTGCCTGCTGATCCCCTGCCGCACCGCTGACCGGAATAGGACCGCCAAAGAACTGGGAGTCTGATTCTCCGTATATGCAGCTTGAAGGCTTTGCCTGGGGGAGCAGGGACTTTGGAATGTTAAGTTCTGTAAGAATGTCATCGTCCCACTCTAAGGTATTGATATTAAACATCATGGTCCGGGAAGCGTTGGAGTAGTCTGTTATGTGAACCCGTCCCTTTGTCAGTTTCCAGATCAGCCATGTTTCTACGGTTCCAAATAAAAGTTCTCCTCTTTCAGCCCTTTCTCTTGCGCCCTCTACGTTGTCTAAGATCCATTTTAATTTGGTTCCGGAAAAATAGGCGTCAATGACCAGTCCGGTTTTGGAGCGGAAGGTGTCGACCAATCCTTTTTCTTTTAAGGAATCACAGTATTCGGAAGTTCTGCGGCATTGCCATACGATTGCGTGATAAACAGGATCTCCGGTTGCCTTATCCCATACGATAGTAGTTTCTCTCTGGTTGGTGATTCCGATTGCAGAAATGTCTTCTGCAGAAGCACCTATTTTGGACATAGCTTCCACTGCAACCCCCAATTGCGTGGACCAAATCTCATTTGCATCGTGCTCCACCCAGCCGGGTTTTGGAAAATACTGGGTAAATTCCTTTTGAGCAACGCTGCATATTTCCCCTTTTTCATTGAACAGAATACACCGGTTACTTGTTGTGCCCGCATCCAATGCCATTACATACTTTGCCATAAAAATTCTCCTTTTCCTTTTGTTTTTAATCATTATAGGAAAACCCTGGCGAAAAAAGAAGAATAGGAAAGTAAAGAATGAATTACGTAAGTAAGAAACGCAAGTCCATTTATTTTACTTACAAAATGTGTTCAATACTTTCCAATGATTCCGCTCACTTCCGATATATGATAAATTATTATCAATGTGAGAGGTTGGGAGGTTTTATACAATGGTTTACAGCTATTATCCGGGCTGCACATTGAAGGCAAAGGCGAAAAAGCTGGACCGCTATGCCAGGGATTGTGCCCAAATATTTGAGATTGAGCTGGAAGAGATAGAAGACTGGCAATGCTGCGGAGGCGTCTACCCTGGAATGGCAGACGAACTTGCTACGCGCCTGTCTCCTGTGCGCGCCTTAAGGGAGGCCGGGGATAAAAAGCAGGATCTGGTGACTGTATGCTCTGCATGTCACCACGTGATAAAAAGAGTCAATGAGGATGTAAAGACCTCCGGAGAAATGAGGAGGAAGATCAACGCTTATTTAGAACCTGAGAATGGTTATGAAGGTGAAACAAAGGTGATCCACTACTTAGAACTGCTTCGCGACCGGATAGGCTTTGACCGGATCAGGGAAAAAGTAAAACAACCTCTTAATGGAAAGAAGATAGCTCCTTATTATGGCTGCCTGCTTTTGAGGCCTTTTGAAGTAATGAATTTTGACGATCCGGAAAATCCCTCGGTTATGGAAGAGTTTCTCCTTGCAATCGGTGCAAAACCGGTTCACTACGCTTTAAAAAACGAGTGCTGCGGCGGGTATGTGACCGTGGAAGATGAGGAATTCGCTTCTAAAAAAAGTTCCTCTATTATGGAAGCTGCTATGGACCAGGGAGCGGAAGGCATGATCACGGCCTGTCCCCTATGTAAATACAATCTGGAAAATGGCGGTCTGAAAGATGGCATTCCGGTCTACTATTTTACGGAACTTTTTGCGGAAGCTTTGGGAGTGAAAGAACAGGAGGAAGGAACGTGAGGGAAGAAATTTTAAGGATCAGCGGTGTGAATCCCTTAAAATGCATGAAATGCGGAAAATGTACAGCTTCCTGCCCGGCATTTGAAAAGATGGAATATCACCCTCATCAATTTGTGGAAATGGTTCAAAACAATCATATATCCCCCCTTTTGGAATCGGAATCCCAGTATTATTGTATGTCCTGTCTGGTCTGTGAGGAGCGGTGCCCCAGAGGGGTAAAGCCTCAGAAACTCATAGAAGCCGTCCAGGTTTTAAAGTTAAGGGCGCCGGAGGGTAACCGGCTGAAGCCCCAGGATGTGGCAGAACGGCTGGATCCTTCGCTTCCCCAGCAGGCCCTTATGGCGGCATTCAGAAAGTACAGCAGGTGACAAAAGAAAGGAAGGGATGAATTTGCAGAAAATAGGAGTTTTTGTCTGTTGGTGCGGAAGCAACATTGCGGCTACTGTGGATGTAAGTAAGGTCGCAGGAGCTGCTAAGGAAGAACCAGACGTTGTTTTTGCATCTGATTATTCCTACATGTGTTCGGAAGCCGGCCAGCTTATGATCCAAAATGCCATAAAGGAAAAGGGGCTGACCGGAATCGTAGTGTGCTCCTGCTCCCCGCGCATGCATGAAGCCACGTTCCGTAAAGCTGCACAGGCTGCGGGACTGAATCCTTACATGGTGGAAATCGCCAATATCAGGGAGCAATGCTCCTGGATCCATAAAGATAAAGAAGAAGGAACGAAAAAAGCAATTCTCCTGGCAAAGGCGGCAATTGCCAAGGTCCGATTTAACGAACCACTGACAGCGGGAGAAACCCCGGTGACAAAGCGTGCTTTGGTGATCGGAGGAGGAATTGCGGGAATCCAGACGGCCCTTGATATTGCAGATGCAGGATTTGAAGTTGACATTGTAGAGAAATTACCGACCATAGGCGGAAAAATGGCTCAGCTTGATAAGACGTTTCCCACTTTGGACTGTGCGGCCTGTATCCTCACGCCTAAGATGGTGGACGCAGCAGCCCATGAGAAGATCCGTTTGTTCACCTACAGTGAAGTGGAGAAGGTAAAAGGCTTTGTGGGGAATTTCACCGTTGATATCCGGAAAAAAGCCAGAAGCATACTGGAAGAGAAGTGTACGGGCTGCGGAGCGTGTACGGAGAAATGCCCTTCTAAGAAAACGGGAAACGAATTTAATGAAAGGCTGGATAACCGGCCTGCCATTTATATCCCCTTTGCCCAGGCAATCCCCAATATACCGTCCATTGACAGGGAAGCCTGCATTCATTTTAAAACCGGTAAATGCGGCTTATGCCAAAAAACCTGCGGCGTGGGAGCCATTGACTTTGACCAGCAGGATGAGATGATCACCAGGAAATACGGAGCCATTGTAGCTGCAACAGGGTTTCAGCCCATATCCGTGGAACGGTTTGACGAATTCCAGTATTCCAAAAGTCCCGACGTCATCACTTCCTTAGAACTGGAACGGCTGATGAATGCCGCCGGTCCCACAAAGGGAGAATTGGTGAAGCCGTCTGACCGTAAGCACCCAAACGATATGGTATTTGTCCAGTGCGTCGGCTCCAGGGGGGAATCCTGCAGGGAAAAGAGCTACTGCTCCAAGATCTGCTGCATGTACACGGCCAAACACGCCATGATGATCCGTGATAAATATCCGGACATCAATGTTCATGTATTTTACATTGACGTACGCACACCGGGAAAGAATTTCGACGAATTTTACCGCAGGGCAGTGGAAGATTACGGCGTTGATTACCGGAAGGGAATGGTGGGAAAGGTGATGGAGCAAAAGGGCGGTAAGCTGTTGGTGCAGGCATCCGACTTACTGACCGGAGAACAGCTTCTGTTACATACGGATATGGTTGTATTGGCAACGGCAATAGAGCCGGATAAATCAGCCAGGGCTCTGGCGACGATGCTCACGGCCAGCATGGACACCAACGACTTTTT
>NZ_DAMAUN010000025.1:67778-74108 GCF_032078915.1 Lacrimispora sp.
GCCCGTAAAAAGTCCCACTGCAGGAATATACTTATCAGGAACCTGCCAGGGTCCCAAGGATATTCCAGAGACAGTGGCCCAGGCAGGAGCAGCCGCAGCAAAGGTCATCGGACTTTTAAGTAAGAAGAAGCTTCTTAATAACCCTCAAGTGGCAAAGGCAGAGGAACGTTTGTGCAGCGGGTGCTCTGGCTGTTCCAAAGTCTGTCCTTACGGAGCGATTGACTACGAAGTGAGAGAAATCCGGGATCATGGAGCCAGGCAGATGCGGAGGATAGCTGTGGTAAACGAGGCGGTGTGCCAGGGCTGCGGGGCCTGTACGGTGACCTGCCCATCCGGAGCCATGGACTTAAAGGGATTTACTGCAAAACAGATTATGGCGGAGGTAGATGCGATATGCAGATAGAAGATAACAGCAACAAGGAGTTCCGGCCTCTTATCCTGGCATTTTGCTGCAACTGGTGCAGCTATGCAGGGGCCGATCTGGCGGGTTCCAGCCGCTCTTCCTATCCGGCAGAAGTAAAGATTATCCGGGTTCCCTGTTCCTGCAGGGTGAATCCCTTATTCCTGTTAAGGGCTTTTGAAAAGGGGGCAGATGGCGTGATCTTAGCCGGCTGCCATCCGGGTGACTGCCATTATTCCACAGGCAATTACTATGCCAGAAGAAGGATGGCTCTGTTGTTTGACATGTTGGATTACCTGGGAATTGAAAGGGAAAGAACCAGGGTGGAATGGATTTCCGCAGCAGAGGGTGCCAAGTTCTCGGCGACCATGAATGCCTTCACCCAGACGATAAAAGAACTGGGACCAAACAGAAAGCTGAGGGATTTACGATGCATGCCATAGAAAAGACCATAAAAGAAACGTGTAAAAAGCTCTGGGATGATGGAGAAGTAAACCGGATTCTGGCATGGGAAAAAGGACTCTTTGACCATGACGCGGCTCCCGCCCTGTTCCGGAGCCGGGAACGTATTTCTCATCTGGTTTACAATGAGCACTGCGGGGGAAATTTAAGCAAATTCCTCATAAAAGAAATGGAAAAGGAAGGAAAGGTACTGGTCCTATTAAAGCCCTGCGATACATACGGATTTAACCAGCTTTTATTGGAAAACCGGGTAAACAGGGAAAAGGTTTACATTCTGGGCGTTCCGTGCGGTGGAATGAGGGATGAAAAAGGCCTTCTCTTCAAATGTCTTTCCTGTAAGGGCAATGATTTCAAGGCCTCCGACCAGATCATAGAATCGGATCTGTCCGTTCCGGCTCCGGTCCCTTCCAGGGAAGAAGAGAAATTAAACCAGATGACTGCAGAGGAACGTTTTGCATTTTGGCGTGGGCAGCTTTCCAAATGCATCCGCTGCAATGCCTGCCGCAACATATGTCCTGCCTGCAGCTGTATCAAATGTGTGTTTGACAACCGGGATTCCGGAATAGAGGCAAAGGCCAATTCCGATGCTTTTGAAGAAAATCTGTTTCATATCATAAGAGCCTTCCACGTAGCGGGAAGGTGCACAGACTGCGGGGAGTGCAGCCGGGTCTGTCCCCAGAACATTCCTCTTTATTTGCTTAACCGGAAAATGATTGAGGAGATTAACCAACGGTACGGAACCTATCAGGCAGGAGAAAGTCCGGAAGCCAGATCTCCGTTAACGGATTTTAAGGAGTCTGATCCGGAAGTTTCGGCCGTATACGGGAAAGGCGGTGTGTCTTAATGTTAACAATGCCATTGAAACATCTTGATGCGCTTTTACTGGAACTTTCAAAGGAGCACCAGGTTTTTGCTCCCATGGAAAAGGCGGGGAGTGTCTCGTTCTTTCCATGGAACAAGGGAGATACCGTATGTCTTGATACTCTTTTGACAGATCATGCACCCAAGTCCTTTTTCTTTCCCCAGTCGGAAACTTTATACCGTGCCCGGAGAGAAGAGGGAGGTCTTTCCATTGTTCCCGAAGAAGGGGAGGAAATCAGCTCTGTCTATTTTGGTGTAAGAGCCTGCGACCGGAGAAGCTTTGAGATCCTGGACCGGGTGTTCCTAAGCACGCCCTGCGATTCCTGCTATGAATCCAAAAGAAGGAATGGGTATGTGGTGGCTCTGGCCTGTGAGAATCCGGAAGACACCTGTTTTTGCCAGACCTTTGGCATCGACCCTGCCTGGCCGGGAGGAGATGTGTCCGTCTGGATCGCAGACGGAGAACTTTACTGGAAAAGCATGACCGAAAAGGGAGAAGCATTAACGGAATTAGTCGAAGCCTTGTTTGAAGAGGGAGACCGCAAAAAGGCAGAAGAGCAGAAAGCAGAGATCCGGAAAAAGCTGGAAGCTCTGCCTCTTAAGAATTTGAGCCTGGGACGGTTTGAACATCCGGATTCCTCCATGGATTTGTTTGAGTCGGAACAATGGGAAACCTTATCCGATACCTGCCTCGGCTGCGGGATCTGCACGTTTCTATGCCCTACCTGCCAGTGCTATGATATATGCGACTACAACGCAGGCCATGAAATCAGGAAATTCCGCTGCTGGGATTCCTGCATGTATCCGGGTTTTACGGAGATGTCCCATGGGAATAACAGAAACAGCCAAATGCAGCGGTTCCGCCAGAGATTCATGCATAAGCTGGTGTATTTTCCGGAAAACAACGGCGGAGTATATTCCTGTGTGGGTTGTGGAAGGTGTCTGCGCAAATGTCCGTCTTCCTTAAATATTGTCAGAGTGATAAAAGCTCTAGGAGAGTCAGACGCCGAAGGAGGAAACGATGAGTAACAGAACCAATGTATTGATTCCGGGAATCGGCGTGATTACAGATGTAAGAAGAGATACACCGGATGTGAAAACCTTCCGCGTAAATGGGTTAGAGGACAGCAAACCCTTTGAACATATGCCGGGACAATGTGCCATGCTTTCGATTCCAGGAGTTGGGGAAGCCATGTTTTCCATCACTTCCTCCCCTACGAACCGGAATTACATGGAGTTTTCCATTAAAAAATGCGGCTGCCTCACCGACTGGCTCCACCAGATGGAAAAGGGGCAGGAAATTGCCCTGCGTGGACCATACGGCAATTATTTTCCCGTTGATACGGAATTGAAAGGAAAGAACCTGCTTTTTATTGCCGGGGGGATCGGAATCGCACCTCTGCGGTCTGTAATTCATTACGTCATTGATAACCGGGCGGATTACGGCTTGGTGGACATTGTATACGGAGCCCGTTCGGCAGAGGATCTTGTGGATTTAGAAGAAATGAGGAAAGACTGGTCAAACGTGGAGGGCTTCCGTGTCCATCTGACCATAGACCGGGCGGAAGAAGGCTGGGATGGGAACGTGGCCTTTGTGCCTGATTATGTCAGGGAGCTGAAATTTTCTAACAACAGAACCGCTTTGGTCTGCGGTCCGCCTGTTATGATAAAATTTGTGCTTCAGGCACTGGAAGAAATGGGATTTGCCAGTACTGAAATCTATACGACCATGGAACTTAAGATGAAATGCGGAGTGGGCAAATGCGGACGCTGCAACATAGGCTCTAAGTACGTCTGCAAGGATGGACCGGTGTTCCGTTATGATGAATTGGGCGTTCTGCCCTCTGAATATTAGGAGGTTGACCAATGAATGACATGATTACTGTTTATCTGTTCGGTAAAAAATACACGGTTCCGTCCAATTTAACCATAATGGGAGCAATGGAGTACGCAGGATACCAGCTTGTGCGGGGCTGCGGCTGCAGGTGCGGCTTCTGCGGAGCCTGTGCCACGATTTACCGTATCAAGGGAGACAGGGAATTAAAGACCTGTCTGGCCTGCCAGACCCAGGTCCGGGAAAATATGTATGTAGCCACCCTTCCCTTTTTCCCTCTGGTAAAAGAGGTTTATGACATAAGCCAGGTTCCGGTCAATGAACAGGTCATGATGGAGCTGTATCCGGAAATCTACAAGTGCATCGGGTGTGCGGCCTGTACCAAGAGCTGCCCTCAGGGCCTGGACACCATGCAGTACATCGCATATGCCCAGAGAGGGGAATTAGAAAAATGTGCCGAAGAGTCCTTTGACTGTGTGATGTGCGGAATTTGTTCTTCCAGGTGCCCGGCCGGAATTTCCCATCCCCAGGTGGGCCTTTTAGCCAGACGGATCACCGGAAAATATCTGGCTCCGGAGGCAAGGCACTTAACCAACCGGGTAAGAGAGGTAGAAGCCGGCGATTTTACGGAACTGATCGAAGCGATCATGGCAAAACCCCTGGAAGAACTGAAAAACCTTTATAATACCAGGGAAATCGAAAAGTAGGAGGAATAGACATGTTTACAGCCAAGATGATGGATTCCGTAAAAGAGGTCGAGGCCACCAGAAAAGAGCGGATGGAGACAGAGCCCAGGAGAATGACGGCCGAAGAAAAGGAAAAGCTGCTGAAGGCCTATCATCCGGATTATAAAGAGGAAGAGTTTGTCATATTGAAGGCTGGCCCCAATAAGGGAGAAAAAGTGCCCAGGGAACTGGGAGTCCTTTTGCAGGCCAGGAGCCGGATCAGGGACACTGACGTGGATTTATCATCTCCGGATTACGATACGGACGTTCTGATCATCGGAGGAGGGGGAGCAGGCTGTGCGGCTGCCATTGAGGCTTCCAAGGCAGGAACAGAGGTATTGATCGTCACAAAGCTCCGTCTGGGGGATGCCAACACCATGATGGCGGAAGGCGGGATCCAGGCTGCAGACAAAGAAAACGATTCCCCCCAGATCCACTACTTAGACGCCTTGGGAGGGGGACATTTCGCCAACCGGCCCCAGCTTTTGAAAAAGCTGGTCATGGAAGCTCCGGGGGCCCTTAAATGGTTAAATGAGCTGGGAGTGATGTTTGACAAGGACAAAGACGGAAACATGATCACCACCCACGGCGGCGGCACTTCCAGAAAGCGCATGCACGCTGCGGCTGACTATACGGGTGCGGAAATCATGAGGGTGCTCCGGGATGAAGTATTAAACCTCCCGATTTCCGTGGCTGATTACACCTCTGCCATTGAACTCATTTTAGGTGAGGAGGGAAGAGCGGCGGGAGCAGTCCTTATGAATATGGAAACAGGAGAGCTTCTAACAGCCAGGGCAAAAACCGTTATTCTGGCCACTGGGGGAGCCGGACGGCTCCACTATCAGGGATTTCCTACCTCCAACCACTACGGAGCCACGGCCGACGGCCTGGTTTTGGCTTATCGGGCAGGGGCAAAGCTTCTCTATCAGGACACCCTTCAGTACCATCCCACGGGGGTCGCTTTTCCGGAGCAGATTTATGGGGCTTTGGTCACGGAAAAGGTCCGTTCCTTAGGCGCCATGCTGGTCAATGCCGGGGGAGAGGCTTTCATGCACCCATTGGAGACCAGAGATGTGTCCGCCGCCTCCATTATCAGAGAGTGTGCAAACGGGAAAGGGGTTGTCACTCCTCTTGGGAAGGGGATCTGGCTGGATACGCCCATGATCGATTTGATTCATGGGAAAGGAACCCTGGAAAAGCGTCTTCCCGGAATGCTGCGCATGTATTTAAAATATGAAATTGATATGAGAAAAACACCTATATTGATCTATCCTACCCTCCATTATCAAAACGGCGGAATCGAGATCGGAGCGGACTGCCAGAGCACCATAGAGAACTTATTTGTGGCAGGAGAAGCGGTGGGAGGGATTCACGGAAGGAACCGTCTTATGGGGAATTCTCTTCTGGATATTATTGTTTTTGGCCGCAATGCCGGAACATGTGCGGCCAGGCGCGTGAAAGACGTACATACAGGGAAGCTTACTTTGACACATATAAGAGAGATGGAAGAGGAGTGCCAAAGGGCCGGTATTGTTACGGATAAAATTTCCCCGCTGCTTTTGCCAAAGTATGCCAGAACAGCGGGGCAGCTATAAGGAGGAAGCCCCCTGCGGGGATACCTATATGCCCAAAAAGCATGGGCAAGAAGGAGGAAAAGATGAGAGAAATATCAGTAAAGACATTGATCGACGTAGTAGAAAAGCTGTGCATTGATGCAAATCAGTACTTACCAGAAGATGTGAAGAAGGCGATCAAAACCTGCCGCGCCTGTGAGGACTGGGACATTGCCAGCGGAGTTCTTGACAATATTATCGAGAACTTTGAAATCGCAGAAAGGGAAGATGTTCCCATCTGTCAGGATACAGGCATGGCTTGTGTATTTCTTGAGATCGGCCAGGATGTCCACTTTGTTGACGGGGACTTGACCGAAGCAATCAATGAAGGGGTCCGCAGAGGCTACGAAAAGGGATTTTTAAGAAAATCCGTTGTAAAGGACCCGGTAAGGCGGGGAAATACGGGGATAACACTCCGGCTTTAATCTATACGGA
>NZ_DAMAUN010000026.1:0-9718 GCF_032078915.1 Lacrimispora sp.
TACACATACTCTTTTGCAGGAAAGCCTTTTTCCGACATTGGCTGTCCCCATGCGCCCCACCCCTGGATACTGAGCGTCGCCAACGGGCTGATCAGCGGAAGGAAGGAAGCGTCTTTAGACTTTCTGCGCAGAGCTTCCATGGACAATGGAATTGCCTGTGAAAGCGTGGATGAAATGACAGGCGAATGTGCCACGGGAGCCGCGTTTGCGACCTGTGCCGGATATTTGGCCTATTGTTTAATGGAAGGGTTGAATGAGGGGGGTGTGGATCATGATTCAGTATGAACCATGGAAGATTCGCTGTGAAGGCAGAGAAGATCCAAAGTTTTTGGAAAGCATATTCAGCCAGTCAAATGGCTATCTGGGTTCCCGATGTTCGTTTTTCATGGACGGGGCAAAGGCTTACGAGCGCTGTAATTATCTGGCGGGCGGCTTTGATTATATCAGTCCCGGTGTCACGGATATGGTGAACTTACCGGATTTGTTTCATTTCCAGTTTTCCCTGGGGACAGGGGAGTACCAATCCTTTTCCCAATCCCTGGATATGCGCAACGGCCTTTTTGAGAGGAAGTCGGTGTGGAAAGATAAGGAAGGAAGAGAGACGCAGATTGATATTTCCCGCTTTATCAGCATGGACAACAAACACGTGTCAGCCCTTTCACTGGAATTGACGGCTTTAAACTACAGCGGGAATACAGCTGTTTTTATGGGAATAGACGGGAAAACCGTGAACCTTCCTGTGGATGACGACCAGACCAAGGAAAACTTGGATACCGTGTCTTTGCTCTCCGTTTCTGAAACGGAAACGGGAGAGGACTACTGTTTCTTAAAGGCTGACAGTAAAGCTTCCAACCGTTTGCACGTAGCCATGACTGCCCGCATGTTCCAAAACCGGGGGACTGCAAAGGATGCTTCGGTGCCTGACTGTCCGGCGAAAGAACTGAATATTCCGCTGGTGGAAGGGGAAATGGTGAGGATCGAAAAGATTCTTTATACGGAAGCGGTTCTGGTGGATTCGGAAACGCTCCTACACGGCGGGCAAGACTTGCGCCCCCACGTCATAAACCGTTCCTTTGCGGAGCTGCTAAAAGACAGCGAAGAGGCATGGAAATCCCGCTGGGACCAAGCCGACATAGAGGTCACCCAAAAAGGAAGCGGCAGTACCATTCAGTCCGCCCTGCGGTACAACTTATTTCAGCTTATTCAGAATTGCCCCTGGGAGGACCCAACGGTCAGCATTGGCGCAAGGGGCTTGACCCATGGACGGTATAAGGGCTGCTGCTTTTGGGATACGGACATTTTCCTGCTGCCGTTTTACCTGTATACGGACCCGAAGGCCGCGAGAAATCTGATCCTGTTTCGCTTAAACACTCTGCCGGACGCAAAGAAGAACGCAAAGGCGCTGAATCTGCCGGGAGCCAGGTATCCGTGGATGTGCTCCATAGGCGGCATAGAACAGTGCCAAAGCTGGGACATCGGACGTTGTGAGATTCACATTACCGCAGACGTAGCTTATGCCGTTGAAAACTACTTAAAGATTTCAGGAGATGAAACCCTGGATAGCCAGTCCGCGCAGCTGTATGTGGAGACCGCCAGATATTGGGCCGGAAGATTTTCCTATGACCAAAGAAAGGATGTATATAACCTGCTCTTTGTTAAAGGACCTGACGAATACTGCGGCGTTTCGGGAAACAACGCCTATACGGTACTTCTGGCCCGCCATAATCTACGGCTGGCTTTGCAGGCGGTCGAGAGGAAGGAAGCGGCAGCTAACGTTTCGGAAATAAAAAAATGGCGGGACATCATAGAAAAAAGCCGGATTGAGTATGATTCTGACAGGGACTTGTACATTCAGGACGACAATTTCCTCCGGCTGGAAGCATTTCCGGGGCAAAAGGCCGGGGATGGAAGCGCAGCCTACCATCAGTACGATTTTGATTGGCTCCAAAGGTATCAGGTGCTAAAACAGGCGGATTTAGTACTGCTCATGGTCTTAAAGCCAGAATGGTTTACGGACCCGCAAAAAAAGGCTATCTGGGACTGTTATGAACCGCTGACACTTCATGATTCCAGCCTAAGCTTTGGGATTCACGCCTGGGCGGCGGCCTATTTGGGCCGGGAGCAGAAGGCTTGCGATTATTTTGATAAAAGCCTGTTTCTGGATCTGGAAAACCGGATGAAGAATACGGGAAGGGAAGGCATTCATTTGGCCGCGGCAGGGGCTACCTGGCAGGCCGTGGTTTTTGGCTTCGCAGGTCTGGCACTGGGAAACGGCGGCAAGCCGGAGTTATCTCCCAGGCTTCCGAAGGATTGGGAACGTTTATCTTTTCACTTTTATATAAAAGGAAAACGGTACTTGGCGGTAATTGATGAAAAAGGCGGAAAAATAGAAGCGGAAGAGGAATAAAAAATGAAAAGAAGGAAGGTGATTTTATGAAGCGGCCTGGTCTGAAGGATGTGGCAGAAAGGGCGGGGGTTTCCATAGCCACGGTGTCTTATGTAATCAATAATACTCCCTCGCAAAGCTTAAGTCCTGAAACAATTAAGCGGGTGAATGACGCCATAAAGGAACTGGGATACATTCCCAATCTGGCAGCCCGCACCCTGGTAAATAACAAAAGCAATTTATTAGGAGTGCTGATTCCCCAGACGGAATCAGGAAAAGAATTAATGTTCTCCAATCCCTTTTACGGCGATTTCATGTCGGCGGCGGAGTATACGGCCCGCAAAAGCGGTTATCATATCATGATTTCCGGAGCCGATTCCGGCCAGACTTACGCGGAAGTGGCCAGAACCCGGGGACTGGACGGTGTGATCGTGGTAGGGATGAATGACGACGAGGAATGCCGTCAGTTAAAAACGTTAAACATCCCAGTGGTACTGGTGGACAGTTACTGTGAGGCTTCCGGTTTTCACTCAATCAGCGTGGACGATATGCAGGGCGGGTACATGGCGACGAAGTACCTGTTGGAAAAGGGACTCAGAAGGATTGCACATGTGACCGGGCATGTCAATGACAGGGGCGTGAATTTCCTGCGTCATAAGGGGTATGAAAAGGCGCTGGGAGAGTACGGACTGAGTCCGGAGAAATCCTTGTTACTGTCGGGGGAAGTGTCCTTTGAATACGGCTGCGAAATGGGGGAATATCTGGCTGGGATGGCCGAACGGCCCGACGGGGTGTTTGTTTCTGCTGACATTCTGGCGGTGGGCTTATGTATGGGACTGCGCGGGAGGGGCGTAAGGATCCCTAAGGATATTTCCGTCATAGGTTTTGACGATTCGCTGCTTTCCAAAACCTGTGATCCGCCCCTTACCACCATACATCAGGATGTGGCGGCAAAGGGTGCGGAAGCAGTGAAACTTCTGATAAACGAGAACCACACACTACTGAACAAGGTATTTCCATTAACTTTGGTAGAAAGGGGATCGGTGCGCTGATCCTTTTACGAAATCAAATCAACATCCATTCTTTCTATTAAGGAGACAGTTTATTATGATGAAGTTAGCAAAAAAATGTATATGGGCCGCAAGTGCAATGGTAAGTGCCGCAGTTTTACTTTCAGGCTGCAGCTCCAAAACTGCAGAAAAAACCGGAGCCGGAGAAGCAGTCACAATCCGCCTGGACCAGTTTTCAGGAAGCGGTGCGTCTGAGGGGGCACTGAAAGAAATGGTTGCAAAATTCAATGAGCAGTACCCAGACATCAAGGTGGAGCTGCAAAGCTTTGGCTATGACGATTATTTCACTCAGCTGCAGTCTAAAATTGTCGGCGGCAGTGCGGCAGACGTATTTGAACTGAATTTTGAGAATTTCGTGGCCTATGCGTCGGAAGATGTGCTTTTGGACATCGGGGCTCTGATGGGGGATACTTCAGGCTTTAACCAGACGGCTTTGAAAGCCTTCCAGTACGAGGGAAAACAATTTGGAATTCCCAATTCCTTCTCCAACGTGGTGCTTGTATACAACAAAGATTTATTTGACAAGGCAGGAGCCGCCTATCCCACCGACGACTGGACCTGGACGGAAATGTTAGAAGCCGCAAAGAAAATCCGCTCCCTTTCCGGGGATACCTACGGCTTGTACCGTCCCGTAAGTTTCCATGAATTTTACAAAGGGGTAAAACAGAACGGGGGAAGCTTATTAAGCGAAGATGGTGGGAAATTTACGGTCAATTTGCCGCAGAATGTGGAAACGCTGGACATTATGTCCGGTTGGGTGACGGACAGCAATGTTATGCCTTCGGATGCACAAATGGGCGGCATGGGCGACTGGGATTTGTTTAAATCCGGACGTCTTGGCATGATTATAACCGGAATCTGGGCCTTCAGCGACTTTACGGATAACTGCGATTTTTCCTGGGACGTGGCGGTGGAGCCGGGAAATACGGCAAAAGCCACTCACTTTTTCTCAAATGCCTACGTGGTAAACAAAGAAACCGCCAATCCTGAAGCTGCCGCCGCTTTGGCCGCCTTTCTGGCAGGAAGCAAGGAAGCCGCACAGATCCGCGTGGATTCAAGCTGGGAGCTTCCCCCTGTTATTTATCAGGACGTACTTGATTCCTATCTAAAGGTAACCCCGCCGGAGAACCGGGAAGCTGTATTTAAATCCCTGGATTATCTGGTAACACCTCCGGTGGTGAAACAGCAGTCTGAAATGCAGGAGATCATCACCAAGCACTTAAACAACGCTATTTCCGGTAACGTTACCGCTAAAGACGCGCTGGATGAGTGTCAGGCGGAACTGGAACAGAAAATCAAATTAAACTGACATTTATCTAGCCTGACAGGAGGGAACTGCTATGTATAAAAAACAGGGGATAAGGGCCTTTATCTTTCTTTTGCCAAGTATGGCCGGACTTGTGTTGTTTAATCTGATTCCTATTTTTGCCTCGTTGCTGCTTAGCCTCACCGATTGGTCGGGGTTAAGCAGGGTAAGGCTGTTCCACGGTTTTTTTCAGTTTGTCGGTGACAAGTTCGTGGGGTTTTCCAATTACTCCCAGCTTGTCAAAGATCCTGAATTTTGGGTGGTTTTGGGGCATAACGCCTATTTTATTCTGCTGTACCTTCCGCTGGTCCTGCTGTTTTCCTTAATGGTTGCTCTGATCATTCAGAGGAAGAGCCGCATGGCCTCTGTTTACCGGATGCTTTACTACATACCGGTACTGACCAGCTGGGTGGCAGGAGCCTTGATCTGGAAATGGATGTTAAGCCCGGAGTACGGGCCGATCAACAATGCCTTGTCAGCCATAGGGATTAAGGGGCCTTTATGGCTCCAAAGCGAGAGCTGGGCAATGCCCTCCATCGTCCTTGCCAGCGTGTGGAAGGATATGGGTTTTTATGGAATGATTCTGCTTAGCGGCCTTTTGACTATAAATCCGGAGTACTACGAGGCCGCCGAGATTGACGGGGCGGGATATTTCCAAAAGTTTAAAAGCATCACCCTGCCCCTGCTGTCACCGATTTTGTTCTATGTCATTATGCTGTCCCTGATCAATGCCTTTCAGCTTTTCCCGCAGATCATGGTCATGACCAAGAACGGCGACGCAGGACCCAACGGGGCGACCATGGTCATGGTGGAGCGGATTTACAAATACGCCTTTAAATTTGGCCGCATGGGCTATGCAGCGGCCTGGTCATGGGTGTTGTTTGTCATTATTTTTGGCTTTACCGTACTGCAAAACGTGCTGCAAAGAAAGTGGGTGTACTATGAATCGTAAAGCGGCATCCGGAGTTTTATACCATTTGACGGCTGTTTTGCTATCGGTCGTAACCTTGCTTCCCTTTTTCTGGATGCTGTCCACTTCTTTCAAGAACTACGGTGCAATCATGGCCCTGCCCATACAGTGGATACCCAAAAACCCGACCCTTAAGAATTTCTCGGATTTGTTCAGTAAAGAGGGAATGACCGTTTCCATGATTAATTCCCTTGTGGTCTCCATCAGCTCCGTTGCAGTGACGATCATAAGTTCCGCCATGGCCGCCTTTGCCTTCGCGAAACTGGATTTTAAGGGGAAAAACGCCATTTTTCTGGTTTATCTGGCAACCATGATGATCCCTTCCCAGGTGCTTTTTATCCCCCTTTACTTACTTATGGGAGAGCTGAAACTGGTGGATAGTCTGGGGGCTTTGGTACTGCCCAGTGTATTCAAGGTGTTTGCGGTGTTTATGCTGCGCCAGTGCATGATGACGATTCCTAACGTTTATATGGAAGCGCCCGCCATTGACGGCGCGGGGATTTTTACTGTCTTTGTACGGATCATATGCCCCATGTGCAAGTCCAGCCTTGCCACTTTGGCAATTATCTGCTTTATGGACGCATGGAATGACTACTTATTGCCGCTGGTCATGCTGACCACAAAAACAAAGTTTACCCTGCCCATTATTCTAAGTTCTTTAAACGGGCAGTACAAAAGCGAATACAACTTACTTATGGCGGGAGCGCTGGTTTCCATGCTGCCGATTCTGATGGTATATGCTTTTGCACAGAAATATTTTGCAGCAGGATTACAGGTAGGAGGTGTGAAAGGATGAAATGTTTGCTTGCCGGTCAGGCCGTTTATGGATTTGGAGAACGGTTTGACGCATTAAATCAGGAGGGGCTGGCCCGCGAAAACCACGTATACGAAACCTTTACCAATCAGGGGGCTTCCACCTATTTGCCCATCCCCTTTGCATTGACAGACGGGGGCGGGGGTCTTTATGTGGACACAATGGAGAAGTTTACCATATTCACGGAAAAAACCGATGACGGGATCGTCTTTACGCTTCCGGACCAATACGATGTGCGGACATTTACGGGAAGGCCCCTGGAGGTTCTTAAAGAGTTTACGGCGCTTACGGGGCGGCCCAGGGTGCCGCCGGACTGGGCGTTTGGCCCTTGGATGTCAGCCAACCGCTGGGATAGTCAGGCGGTGGTGGAAGAAGTGGTGGAGGAAGCTGTCAGGCAGGGGATGAAACCTTCTGTGGTGGTAATCGAAGCCTGGAGCGATGAAGCCACCTTTTACCGCTTTGACAAAGAACGTTTTCCCGATCCGGAAGGGATGATCCGGGACCTTCACGAAAAAGGAATCCGCCTGATTCTCTGGCAGATTCCGGTTTTGAAAAAGCTGGAGCCTGGGCGCATCTGTCCGGAACACGAAGCAGACTGCGCCGAAGCGGTCCAAAAGGGCTTTGTCGTTACCAACGCCGACGGATCCCCTTATCTGATTCCGGAGGGGCGCTGGTTCGGCGGTTCCATGATACCGGATTTCACCAATCCGGCGGCCTGTGACTGGTGGTTTGGGAAACGGCAATATCTGCTTGACATGGGAGTGGACGGCTTTAAGACCGACGGCGGGGAATTTGTATACGACGATAACGCCCGCTTCTTTGACGGACGGACCGGAGCCCAAATGAAAAATGGTTATGCCATGGTTTACACCAGAGCCTATACGGACTTTATAAGAGATGACCGGATGCTTTTTTCCAGGGCCGGATATACGGGAGCTCAGACCACGCCCATGCACTGGGCCGGGGACCAGCAGTCCACTTGGGAAGAACTGCGCCATGTGGTGACGGCTGGCTTAAACGCAGGATTGTCGGGTCTGCCCTTTTGGGGCTTTGACCTTGCAGGCTTTGCGGGAAAAATGCCTTCCGCCGAACTGTATCTGCGCTCTTTTGCCATGGCTTGCTTTGCACCGGTCATGCAGTGGCACTCGGAACCGGCTTCCGGCCAGTTTTCCGAGCTTCTGGCAGCTTCGGAAGAAGAGATCAACGACAGAAGTCCGTGGAACATGGCAAAGGTGACAGGAAGGCCGGAAATCCTTGACATTTGCCGAAAATTTACGAAAGAAAGGGAGCGGCTGCTGCCTTATATCCTTAAGGAAGCAAGGGTAAGTGCAAATACTGGCCGCCCCCTTATGGCCGCACTGGTGATTGACTGGCCGGAGGATAAGGAAGCCTGCGCGGTGGACGACGAATATATGTTTGGCTCGCAGCTTTTAGTGGCCCCGGTTTTAGAGAAAGGAGCGGAAGGAAGGCAGGTATACCTGCCAAAAGGAAATTGGAGCGATTATTGGACCGGAGAACAAACGGCGGGTCCATGCCGCTTGTACAGGGAATGCCAGGCGGGAGAACTATTGGTCTGGCGTTTGAACTAGTTTAACCGAAAGAGAAACCATTTCTCAAGGAAATAACACTTATGATAAATGGAGGGGAAATATGAGAAAGAAGCTTATGGCCATTTTACTGAGCATATGCTGTATTCTGCTCAACGTTTCACCAGCCTTTGCGCTGGAAGGAACGTGGCACAATCCTTACGGATTAAATGATATTTATGAAATAGAACCTACTGAGCGTTCGCCCAGGAATCCGATTGCAGGCCAGTCCGTGCGGATCCACAGCACCACCTGGCCTGTGGAATCCGGACAGACGGTTTGGATTTCCTACACCGTAAATGGTGTAAAGAAGACGGACGTAGGCGCGGTCTGGTCCTATAACAGCGGGAACAACTCTTACTGGGAAGCGGATTTAGGCTCCTTTGCAAAAGGAGATACTGTGGAATATACGGTCCACGGGGACGCAAACGGCACAAACACCAAATCCATCGGTCCTTTTACCTTTCATGTGACCGACTGGGAAAAAGTAAAGTCCTTGTCTTTGAATTCCTATAACAACGGAACCGTCCTTTTTGATGTGACGGCGGATACGGGAAATTTCTCTCCAAAGCTGGCTCTTAGCTTTACGGACGAGGAAACCGTGCGTTTCCAGCTTTCACCAAAGGGAGACGGGAAATTTGCTTCCGGTATTTCCGGTTACACTGTGACGGAAGATACCCAAAAGGTGGAAATAAAAACCGGAAAACTGCGGGTTACCGTCACAAAGGACCCATACGCCTTAGAGGTATACAGCTACGAACACAACAGGGTCTTGACTTCTAACGGCGGAATGGGCAGGGAGATGTCCTGGCTGACCGACGGAAAGGATGTGATCGGGCAGTTCCGGGACGGGTACCTCTCTCCTTCAGACGAGCGTTTCTATGGTTTCGGAGAGCATTATGACGGTGCGGAGAAACGGGGAGAAGTGGTTGAAACCTACATTTACAACCAATACCAGAACCAGGGCAGTAAAACTTATTTGTCGGTTCCCTTTTTCGTTACCAGCAAAGGTTACGGAATTTATTTAAATACCACCTGTTATTCCCGGTTCGATATGGCAGCCACCAATGGGGACCGGTATGTATTTGAAGCTGATACGGAACATGTGGATTCCCCCCTTTTGGATTACTACTTGATCAGTGCAAGTACGGCTGCGAAGGTGGTGGGGAAGTACAACAAAATTTCCGGTCTGCCCCAGGAACTCCCTAAATGGGCTTTCGGACTTTGGATGTCCGCCAATGAATGGGATACCCAATCAGAAGCGTTAGAGGCCATGAACCAGTCTAAAAACAACGACATTCCGGCTACTGTTTTAGTGCTGGAACAGTGGAGTGACGAAAACACCTTCTATGTCTGGAATGAAGCAGCCTATACGCCAATTCCTGGCTCGGCTGCTTTTAAAAATTCAGATTTCACTTACGGCTCTAAATGGCCGGATCCAAAGGCCATGACAGACACTCTTCATGAAAATGGCTTAAAACTGGTGCTGTGGCAGATACCCGTTTTAAAATACACGCCTTACTCTTATGCACAAAAGGACAATGACGAGTCCTATATGCTCCAGAAGGGATACGCCGTTTCCGACG
>NZ_DAMAUN010000026.1:9728-36540 GCF_032078915.1 Lacrimispora sp.
ACCGCATCCCCGAATCCGGGTGGTTCGGAAACAGTCTGCTATTGGATTTTACCAATCCCCAGGCAGTAGATTGGTGGATGAACAAGCGCTCTTACCTTTTTGATGACATTAAGATAGACGGCGTAAAGACGGACGGCGGGGAAATGGTTTGGCGTAAGGACACTTCCTTCCATAACGGCGGTACCGGCCTTTCCATGCGAAATGCGTATCCCAACGCCTACATAAAGGGCTATAACGACTTTGTGAAGAAAAAGACAGGGGAAGGAATCACCTTCAGCCGGTCGGGGACCGCAGGCGTTCAGTCCTCCGGGGCTTTTTGGGCAGGAGATCAGACCTCCAGCTTTTCCGCTTTCCGGGACGCTCTCAGTGCCGGTTTGAGCGCCGGGATCTCAGGAGTGCCTTACTGGAGCTGGGATTTGGCCGGATTTACGGGGAATTTCCCCTCTGCCGAGCTTTATAAGCGCAGTACACAAATGGCGGCTTTTGCCCCGGTCATGCAGTTCCACTCCGAGAAGGCCAACCCCTCTCCCAGTGAGGAACGCTCCCCCTGGAACGTTCAGAACCGTACGGGTGACAACAGTATCGTTCCCATGTTCCGCAAATACATCAATACCCGCATGAACTTGCTGCCCTATATTTTCAGCGAGGCGCAAAACAGTGCGCAGGGCGGGACGCCTATGATGAGGGCCATGTTCTTAGACAATCCGGAGGATTTAAGTACCTATGACTTAGAAGAACAGTATATGTTCGGGCGCAGTCTTTTGGTGGCGCCTGTTGTCCAGGAGGGACAGACAGTAAAGAGCGTATACTTACCTGAAGGGGAATGGATCGATTTCTGGCACAATGCCCTGACTGCAGGCGGCATAACGAAAGATTATTATGCAGATGTGAACTCTATCCCCGTTTACGTGAAGTCCGGCAGCATTCTGCCTCTTAACTTAAACAAAAACTATGAGATCGGCGGTTCCATAGGCAATGATGTGGAGAATTACGATAACCTTACCTTCCGTGTCTATCCCGAAGGGGAAAGCACCTATACCCTGTCCCACAGTGACCGGAGTACTATGACGGTCCGGGCAGCCGAAGATTTTGCGGCAGGTACTGTGACTGTTCATCTGCCTGCTTGTCAGGTTCCGATCACAACCCAGGTCTTTGGAAGCAGACCCGGCGGTGTAAATATAAACGGTCAGGCATTACAGGAAGCGAATACTCTGGACGGCTTTGTTAAGGCGCAGAGTGCATACTATTACAATGAAAATCAAAAGCTTACCTATATCAAAACACCGTCCGGCCCGGCTGCTAAGATTGAATTAAACGGCATATACAAAGCCCCTTATGAAGCCGAACACGCATCCTTAAATCAGGTTTCCACCAACACGGATTACAGCGGTTATTACGGGGAAGGCTTTGTGGATCAGTTTGCGGACAATGGCGACTGGGTGGAATTTGAGGTGTATTCCAAAGAAAAACGCACGGCTGCCCTGTCTGTCCGCTACTCCGCAGGAGTGACCGCCGGACAGCGATCCGTAAGGGTCAATGGGGGGAATATCGGCGCTTTGGCCCTGCCCGTTACTTCCGGCTGGGGCGACTGGAATACCGCAGACATTCCCATTAACTTAAACAGCGGCAGAAACACCGTCCGGATCTCCTATGAAAACGGAGACCTTGCCGGTATCAATCTGGACTGTATTCTGGTTAAATAAGGGGGAGCAGTATGAAACAGAAAAAACGGTTTCTATCTTTAAGTTTAGTATTTACCTTATTGTTCACCGCTCTGTGGCCGGCCTTTGTGCCGGCCCCGGCCAGGGCGGCAGTATCTGCTTTAGGTGACGTGATCAGCACGCAGGTCAGCGGAACCACGCTGGTCCTTACCGTGGAAAACGGTTCTTCTCCTTCGGATCAATTGACGCTGGAAGTTTGTGACGAGGACATTCTGCGGGTGAACTACCAGCCTGACGGAGTTAGTTCCAGTGAGCGGACACCCATCATAGATCCCGGTCTGAAATGGGACGCAAGTACCGCTGTCATTCATACGGCTTCCGATCCCATAACCATACAGACGGACGAAATGAAGGTTGAAATTAACAAAAAGCCCTGCCGGATGACGGTGAAGAAAGCCGATGGCACGACCTTGTTTTGGGAACCACAAAGCGGGGGAGTCTTCCACGATGGCGTTCGCTTTGTCCGTCAGGATTCCACCAACTTATACGGAATCCACAGCTTTGACTGCTTTGATGAAAACGGCAATCTTCTGCGCAATGACAACACACAGGCGGCCAGGGCAGGACAGCAGGGCAATTCGGGCGGTCCCTTCTTTTGGTCCACAGCGGGCTATGGTTTGCTGGTGGATTCAGACGGCGGTTACCCCTATACCAATTCCAGGGATAAGAAAATGGAATTCTACTATGGAGGGACTCCGGTGGAGGGCCGCAGGTATGAAAAAGATAATGTGGAATATTTCATTTTGCTGGGAGAGCCAAAAGAGATTATGAAAGGCTATTCCAAAATCACCGGAACATCTCCCATGCTTCCCAAATGGGCACAGGGCTTTTCCAATTTTGAGTGGGGAATCAACGAACAGGAATTGATGGAAATGGTTGATACCTACCGGGCAAAAAACATTCCCCCGGACAGCTACGCTTTTGACTACGACTGGAAGCTTTACGGACAGAATGATTACGGGGAATTTAAGTGGAATACGGGGAACTTCCCCTCTGCAGGCAGCGGTGCCTTAAAAAACACCATGGACGCAAAGGGAGTGAAAATGATCGGAATCACCAAGCCTCGGATCGTAACAAAGATTTCCGGCGGTGCAGCCACCGTCCAGGGGCAGGAGGCAGCCAATAACGGGTATTTCTATCCGGGACACAACGAATACGTGGACTATTTCCTGCCTGTGACGGTACGCAGCATTGACCCTTACAATCCAAGCGAGCGGGCCTGGTGGTGGAACCACTCCATTGACGCATTTACAAAAGGGATCGTGGGCTGGTGGAATGATGAAACAGATAAGGTTTCTTCCAATGGGGCAGAGTATTGGTTCGGAAACTACAGCACCTTGCATCTCGCCCAGTCTATTTATGAGGGACAGCGGGAGTATACCAGGGATAATGCCCGTGTGTGGCAGACGGGCAGAAACTACTATCCGGGTACCCAGCGCTTTGCCACCAGCATATGGTCGGGAGACGTTGCCACACAGTTTTACAAAGGGGAGCGGGTTTCCTGGGCTGCCGGCTTAAACGAACAGAAGGCTGCCCTGCTTTCAACCGTAAACAACGGACAACCGAAATGGGGTTCAGACGGAGGGGGCTTTAATCAAAATTCAGGAACCATTGAAAACCCCAGTCCGGAGCTTTACACCCGCTGGCTCCAGTTTGAATCCGTTGTGCCTGTTTTCCGGGTGCACGGTAACTTAAACCAACAGCGCCAGCCCTGGTATTACGGTTATACAGCGGAGGAAAATGTAAAAGCAGCCATTCATTTGCGCTACTCCCTGATGCCTTATTTCTATGCCTATGAAAGAGAGGCTTACGAAAGCGGCTTGGGCCTGGTGCGCCCTCTGCTGTTTGATTATCCTCAGGACGACAAGGTAAAGGATTACTCCGACGCATGGATGCTGGGGGACTGGCTCCTTGCGGCTCCGGTTACAGAGCGGGGGCAGTCCTGCAAATGGATTTACCTCCCAGAGGGAAACTGGATTGACTATAACAGGGGAACCGCATATAAGGGAGGACAATATATTCCTTACAGCTTAGACACCCAGTCCTGGTCCGACCTGCCCCTGTTTGTGAAGGAAGGGGCAATTATCCCCTCAAAGGATGTAGAGGACTACGTGGGGCAGAAGAAAACGGAACGGGTTTTTGTAGACATATTCCCTTCAGCCCAGAAGACGGAGTTCCGGTATTATGACGACGACGGACTTACTTATGACTACGAGAGCGGAAAATATTTCTCCCAGACCATATCCGGCCAGAAAAACTCCGGACAGGTTAAAATCGTCATATCGGCCAAATCCGGAAGCTACACAAACGGCATGGATTACTACTACTTAGCTGTTCATGGCAGCGCCGCCGGACAGGTGTCAAAGAACGCCGCCCAGTTACAGGAATATGCTGACCTAAATGCCCTTTTTGCCGCAAGCGGGGCGGGATTTGCAAAATCCAGGGACATTTACAGGGAAGTCACTTATATAAAAACCCAGGCAGGTCTGTCAAATGCGGACACCCTTGTTTTATCCGGCAACCAGGCAGTCACATTGTCCGATCAGAAGTACGAGGCGGAATACGCTTCTCTTTCCGGTAAAACGGCAGCCGGCCAGCCCCAGGTGGGAAGCGATCACAAGGGATTTTCCGGCACTGGCTTTGTAAATGGTATGGAAGCGGAGCAGGCTGCAGTGACCTTCTATGCCAAAACCGCAAATCCGGGAGATTATGAGGTGACCCTGCGCTGTTCCAACGGCGCAAAGGCCGCAAAAACCTTATCTGCATACGTCAACGGCACATACTGCGGCCAGGCTGACATAGCTCCAACCGGAAGCTGGGATTCCTGGGAAGATGTGAAAATACTCCTGCCCTTCACCGCGGGCAGTAACAGCATCACCTTCAAATACGATCCTAATGCAGGGGATACGGGCTTTGTAAATATTGACTATCTGGCGGTCCCCTTTGAGCCGGAACGCATCGTAATAGAAGCAGAAAACTCACCCCTTTACGGGGCTGCAAAGACAAACCAGGATCATTGGTTCTACAGCGGAAGCGGTTTTGTGGATTCCATGGTTTCCCAGAATGCGGAAGTTGCCTTTGAGGTCGATCTGGAGCAAAGCGGAACCTATACCGCAGATTTCCGTTACAGCAACGGGAACCAGAGCACGAAGGGTTTAAACCTTTATGTAAATGGAAGCAATGCAGGCAGCCTGCAATTTTCCGGTGCAGGCGGAAACTGGAACGTCTGGCAGACCGTGAGCACAAATCTGGCCCTTTCAAAGGGAAGAAACCGGATTTCCCTTCGCTATGATGCAGGCAATTCCGGCAGCATCAACCTTGACAAATTGACACTGTCCGCCGCCGCTTCCGGTGCTTATCCGGAAAACCTTTTGGACAATGGAGATTTCGAGCGCCCCGCTTCCTTTAATTCCAACTGGACGGAATGGCATCCCAGCGGGCAGGCTCTAGCTTACGGCATTGATTCCGGTTCCGGCACGAATAAGCCGGAATCTCCGGTGGAAGGCGACAAACGGGCGTATTTCTACCATGCAGCCGCTTATGAGCAAAGCATTCACCAGGGGCTTAACGTGGAAAACGGAAGCTACCGGGTGGAAGCCTTTGTAAAGGTGTTAAATACCTCTCCGGGAGTTGGCCGCATGGAGATCACAAACTACGGCGGTAATGCGGTCTACGTGGATATGCCAAAGGCGGGAAGCGGGTGGCACAAAATAGAGGCCGGCAATGTTTTAGTTACAAATGGTACCATTGATATTGGGTTCTATTGTTCTTCCGGCGGCGGGACGACGGTACATATTGATGATGTGAGATTGTATAGAAATTAACAATTTACCTGCAGCGGCACATGGAGAAGGTCTTGTGAAAAGTCTTCCGATGTGCCGTTGCATTTTGAACATGAATGGATTACAGAACATTTTGGAGGGTGTAATCGTTTCCACGGATGAATATCACTACCTTGCCTGGAAACGTTTGGCTGACGAAGCAGGTGTATCAGCTGGCGGCAAAGCGTCTGGGGATTCATCCGGAGCAATGTATAGTAGTGGAAGATTCGGCGGCTGGAATTGAAGCGGCTTTCGCCTGCGGCATGAGGACCGCGGCCGTGGGATATGGGGCGGAGACAGGTTGCGGGGATTGGAACTTTGACAAATTGTCGGAACTTGTGTTGAAAGTAGTGTGAGTAAAAGAGTGAAAGAGACTTAATAAATGTTAGGTCTCTTTTTTTGATGTATGTTTTACCAGCTGCCATCGCTTCATGCAGGACTGTCAAAGAACACATTAAATCTGGCTGCTATGAGGAAGCAAAAGAGAAGTGGTGAAAAGCAGAGGCTGATGGGCATATGGATATGCATATATTGTAACCTTACAATAAAAGCTGGTGTTTTTATGATAAAGAAAAAAGGAGGAAAAATTTACTAAAATACAATTCAGTAATTATAAAAATAATACAAAATTATATTTATATTAAAAATATAATTGACAAATCATACAAAAATATGTTAAGTTACAATTAGTTAAAGTTAACTAAAGTTGAGGTTTTGGAGAAGAAGATGATGAAAAAACGTAAGGTTTCCATGCAAAGTATTGCAGATGAACTGAAAATCAGTAAGGTAACGGTATCTAAAGCTCTGAATGATAAAGAAGGAGTGGGCGAGGAATTAAAGAATAAGATTAAAGAGGCTGCTGCAAGACAGGGATATATTATGCCGGTTCAAGAGGAAACCGAACGAAAGAAGATTGGCATCATCATGAATGGCCGCTTTATCTCAGAAGGTGGCGGCGGGGCTATTTATATGCGTATGTATGAGAAAATTGTCAGAGAGCTTGGCCGCTATAATTATTCCACCATGATGCTCACACCCAGCCCAGCGACTATTTACGATGATATTTCTATGATGAAGAAGGAGAATCTTTTTAAGGGGATTCTTGTTTTAGGTCTTTTGGATCAAGAGGTACGTGAACAGGTTAAGGAAATTGATATTCCCAAGGTTTACGTAGATATCTATGACCGGACGCACCGTTCAGATTCGGTGGTGTCCGAGAATATTTACAGCATGTACGACATGACCCGGTATCTTATCCGGATGGGCCACAGAAAGATTGGATTTGTAGGAACCATTAATTCCACTACAAGTATTACCGACCGTTATCTTGGCTTTTTGCGGGCTATGCTGGAAAAAAACATGCAGTTAAGAGACGATTGGGTAATTCCTGACCGGAGTCTGGAGGGAAAAGCTGTTGATATAGAGCTGCCAAAAGAGATGCCCACTGCTTTTATCTGTAACTGTGATGAAACTGCCTTCCGGCTGACACGAACTCTGAACAATCATGGATATACAGTGCCGGATGATATCTCCATAGGCAGTTTTGATGATGATATTTATGCCAGATTGACGGATCCACAGCTTACTACCGTAGCAGTGAATGCTTCATTAATTGGAAAAGTATCTGTCAGGCAGATCATTGAAAGCATTGAAAAACCTGATAAGAAACCCGAAACAAGGCGGATTGAAGGCGAAATCATCTATCGGAATTCAGTGAAAAATCTGAATCTGGACGGTGAGGAAAGTAGTGAAAAGAGGGATGAGGTTGAAAACATTAAATAGTAACACAAAGGCAAAAAAGAGAAAGGCTACAAAAGGTGACTGGGAACTTACCCTGATGGCGGTTCCCACAACCGTATGGTATATTTTATTTTGCTTTATGCCCATGTTTGGACTTATTATCGCTTTTAAGGATTATAAAATTCAGCCTGGGAAAGGCTTCATCTACAATGTTTTCCATAGCGAATGGGCGGGCTTTAAGAATTTTGAGTTTCTGGTTAAATCCAATGATCTGTATGTGATATTAAGAAACACGATTGTTTACAATCTGATTTTTATTGTTATGGGCACTGCACTTGCAGTAATACTAGCCATTATGATGAATATGCTCCATAGCAGAAAAAGATCCAAAGTCTACCAGACGCTGATGTTTTTCCCTTATTTTATGTCCTGGGTTGTTGCAGCATATTTTCTGGATGCGTTTTTAAATTATGACAACGGTCTGATTAATAATATGATGCGGGATGCAGGAAATACGGCAAATCAGTGGTACATGAACAAAAATGTATGGCCATTTATCCTGGTTATCATGTATTTGTGGAAGAGTACAGGATATAACATGGTTATTTATTTGTCCAGTATTTCGGGAATTGACCAGACGCTCTATGAAGCGGCGGTGATCGATGGCGCGGGCAAATGGCAGCAGACCAGATATATTACGCTTCCCAGCCTGAAAAATGTAATTATTATGATGTTCATTTTGAATGTGGGCAAGATTTTCTATTCTGATTTCGGACTTTTTTACCAGTTGTCACAGGGGGCTAAGGGCTCGATTTTCAATTCGGTTGCCACCATTGACACCTATGTGTTTAATGCATTGAAGTCAGCAACTCCAATCGGGATGACATCGGCGGCATCCTTCTTCCAGTCGGTGGCATGCTGTATTACCATTCTGGCGGCAAATGCGATTGTGAAAAAGATTGATAACGAAAGTTCAATCATTTAGAAAGGAAAACTGAAATGAGAAAAAGAGCAGATAAAGATATGGATATGGCTGACAGCTCAACCCTTAACCGCATATCACCCGCAATCAACATTAGCTTTAACGTTCTGTTCGTTCTGCTTGCGTTGATTTGTATTATCCCGGTTGTTTTTGTGTTTATTATTTCCATCTCATCTGAGCAGTCCATAAAATTGAACGGATACCGCTTCTGGCCTCAAGAATTTTCGTTGGAATCCTACCTCTTTTTGTGGAAGGAAGGAAAGATGATCCTAAGGGCGCTGGGCATATCGGCAGCAGTAACGGTGGCAGGAACAGCTATGGGAGTTATTCTGACCACTCTTATGGGTTATGTGCTGTCTATCCGGAAATTTAAATTCAATTCGTTTTTTACCATGGTGGTATTCATTCCCATGATCTTTAATGGGGGCATGATTTCCTCTTATGTGATCAACACCCAGTTTCTGCATATGAAAAATACACTGTGGGCGCTTATTCTGCCCCTGTGTGTCAGTTCGTTTCATGTAATTATCTGTAAAACATTTTTTAAGCTGAATATTCCGGAGTCCATAGTTGAATCCGCCCAGATAGACGGAGCCAGTCATTTCACCATCTTTGCACGGATCGCATTCCCGCTGTCCAAGCCCATTGTTGCCACCATTGCATTGTTTTTGTCTTTCGCCTATTGGAATGACTGGTTTCAGTCTTCACTGTACATAACAGATACCAAATTATTTTCCATCCAATCGTTACTGGATCATATTCAGAGAAATATGGAGATGATGGCAAAGAACCCTTCGTTAGGTGTGACTTTACAGCAGTATATGAATAACATGCCGAAAGAAGGTGCGAGAATGGCGATGGCGATTATAATTATTATACCAATTGCCTGCACCTATCCGTTCTTCCAGAGATATTTTATTTCGGGACTTACGGTTGGGGCAGTGAAAGGATAGAACTTATTCAAAAAAAGAAGGGAGAGGTATTATGAAAAAGAAAAAAATATTGGGGCTTTTTACAGTAGCGGTTTTGGGGATATCCATGCTGGCCGGATGCGGAGGAAACAAAGGGGCAATGAGTAACAAAGAGACAAAAGAAGCTGGTACGAAAGAAGAAACTGCAGCTGATGGCGAGGTAGTAACGGTTAAATGGATTCAGGTTGGAAATGGAATGCCGGAAAATTATGACGCCTGGCTTCGGCAGGTGAATCCTTACCTGGAAGAAAAAATCGGTGTAAATGTTGAGATGGAGATTGTTCCTTGGGGTGACTGGGATAATCGGCGAAGCGTAATCGTCAACTCAGGCGAGAAGTTTGATATTCTTTTTACGGATATGAAACGTTATAATTCAGAGGTAAATACCGGAGCATTTTTGGATATTACTGATTTGCTGAAGGAAAAGACTCCTGAACTTTATCAAATGGTGCCGGAGGATTACTGGAAGGCGACCTCCATCGGCGGCAAGGTTTATGCAGTGCCAACCTACAAAGACAGCTCGTCTTCCCAATATTTTATCTGGGATAAAGCCATTGCAGATAAATATAAGATTGATTTTGAACATGTAACAGACTATGAGAAGCTGTATGAAGCCTTAAAGGAGGTGAAGACAGGTGAGGGTTCCGCCCCCTATTATATGTCCAAGAACGGAGCGGAATTCCTTGCTACCAACTTTTTCGATCAGATAGGTGCAGGCCTTGTGCCTTTGGGTATAAAGTACAATGATGAGACCAGGACGGTAGTAAATCCGCTGGAGGATGAAGAGGTGCTGAAAGACCTGGATATTATCCACAAGATGTACATAGAAGGCATCATCAATGGTGATGCGCCAAATGCGGATGATGCAAACAAATACAGAACATTTTTCACTGCTCAGGGCTGGAGTGGTGCTGCAAAGAACATATGGGGTCCTCAGAATGGTATTGATGACTGTGTGGCAGTAAAATTTGGTGAAACCGTTGTGTCCAACACCACCGTTAGAGGTTCATTAAACGGCATTTCTGCAGGTTGCGAACATCCGGAGAAAGCGCTTAAGTTTCTTAATCTTGTGAACACAGATCCAAAGGTAAGAAACTGGTTCTTCTATGGTGTGGAAGATGAAAACTTTGTCTATGAAGGGGAAAAGATTAACAAACTGAATTCAAACTGGGGCATGGCCGGGTATACTCAGGGAACATTCTTTAATTTGGGCCAGCTGGTTGGTGATGAATTTAACCAGTGGGATGAGGTAAAGGAATTAAATGCTAACGCGGCTCCTTCGGTTATGCTTGGATTTGATATGGATACCAGTGAAGTAAAAACAGAGATTGCAAATTGTACGGCAGTATATGAGAAGTATAAGGCTGAACTCTGGACGGGTGCCAGAGAACCCCGTGAATTGGTGAAGACCATGAGGGAGGAACTGAATAAAGCAGGATATGATAAGATTCTTGCTGCAGCTCAGGCACAGGTTAATGCCGCAAAATAAAGAGATGAAAGGGGCATGTGGAATATGCCCCTTTTATAAAATAATAAAACTGAGAATGCGCCAAGGCGCAGGGAGACATTATGTGGTTTATTGATAAACGGATTGAGGTTATTTGCAACCAACTGAAAGAGCTGGTAATTGTAAGAAAAGAGCCTGTCAAAGAGATCGAATATAAAAAAGGGAGATTTTTCTACCCGGAGGATGCGGATGCAGATGAGCAGCCATGGGAGAAGTTTGACCAGCAGAAAATGAAATGGTATGGCCCTGACGCCCATTACTGGTTCAGGGCAGATTATCAGGTGGAAGATGAGCTGGAAGGAAAGACTCTCCGGCTGGGGGTAAAAACCCAGGTTGACGAGTGGGATGACGGGAAAAACCCTCAGTTTTTACTGTTTCTGAATAAAACAGCGATCCAGGGGCTGGATATGAATCACCGGGTCGTTCATCTCATCGATCATGCCATACGGGGGGATAACTACATCTTTGATTTACAGGCGTATACAGGTACACTTCATTCGGAATTTAACTTATTTCTTGAGATGCAGCAGGTTGATTTGTTAATTGAGCAGTTGTATTTTGATCTTTTGGTTCCGCTGCAGGCGTTTGCCCGGATGGACAAGGATGACAAAATACGGCTCGACCTTGAGACGGTTTTAAACAACACCATCAACCTGCTGGATTTAAGGACGCCTTATTCCCCGGAATTTTATACTTCTGTACACAAGGCGGTGAATTATATTGAACAGGCTCTGTATGGGAAGATGTCCGGTTATCATGATGTGATTGCAAGCTGTATCGGACATACCCACATTGACGTTGCCTGGTGGTGGACGGTGGAGCAGACAAGAGAAAAGGTGGCAAGAAGTTTTTCCACGGTACTTAAATTAATGGACGAATATTCAAACTATAAATTTATGTCCAGCCAGCCCCAGCTTTATGTGTTTTTAAAAGAGCGGTATCCGGATTTGTATGAAAGGGTGAAAGCCAAGGTCAGGGAGGGGCGCTGGGAAGTGGAGGGCGGCATGTGGGTGGAAGCCGACACAAATCTGACCTCCGGCGAATCTCTGGTCCGCCAGTTTCTGTATGGGAAGCGTTTCTTTCGAGAAGAGTTCGGCGTTGAATGCCGGGAACTGTGGCTGCCGGATGTGTTTGGGTACTCCGGTTCCCTGCCTCAGATCATGAAGAAGAGCGGTATTGATTATTTTATGACCACAAAACTTTCCTGGAATCAGGTGGATAAGGTTCCAAGTGATACCTTTCTATGGAGAGGAATTGACGGAAGCGAGGTATTTACCCACCTCATTACAACCCTTGGTGTGGGCCAGAGTGAAAACAATTTTTTTACCACTTACAATGGGATTTTGCATCCTGATGCCATTATGGGTGGGTGGAAGCGCTATCAAAACAAGGAATTCAACAATGATATTCTGATTTCTTATGGCTACGGAGACGGAGGAGGAGGCCCCACAAGGGAGATGTTAGAAACCTCTAAGCGCATGGAAAAAGGAATCAGGGGAATTCCCAAGGTGGAACAAAAATTTACCAGACAGTACTTTGATGAGCTGTATGGGCGAGTGAAAGATAACTGCCGCCTTGAGACCTGGGAAGGGGAACTTTATTTTGAGTATCACCGGGGAACCTACACCTCCATGGCACGAAATAAGCGGGCTAACCGCAAAAGCGAAGTGATGATGATGGATGCTGAATTTTTCCTGACTTTATGCGCTCTGAAAGGGGGAAGCTATCCGTCTGAAGAGCTGGATCAGTTGTGGAAGACAATACTTTTGAATCAGTTCCATGATATTTTACCGGGAACTTCCATTAAGGAAGTGTACGAAGTAACCCGGAAAGAGTATGAGGAAATTAAGCAGACTGGTGGGCAATTGATTCAGCAAAGCCTTGGTTCGCTGTGCAGGCAAAAGGGTAAAATAACTGTGTTTAATACGCTATCCTTTGATCGCAGTGATATAGTAAGTCTGCCCAAAGAGGTGACAGGAAGCCTTAAGGATGCAGAGGGACATACTTATCCCATTCAGGAAGGAGAAGGTACCAACTTAGTATATCTGGAGCATCTTAGCTCCAAGGGGTATCACACCTATACGAATGAGCCGGAAAAAAGCGGGGACGTTACCGCCCGGATTTCCGGTGATGGTTCCGGTTTTGAAACACCATTTTACCGGGTGGAGATGGATCAGGCAGGAATGTTTACCTCCATTTATGACAAAGCTGCCGGGCGTGAGCTGGTCCAGGAAGGCAGGCGCGCAAATCTGTTCCGGATGTTTGAAGATAAGCCTATCTATTATGATAACTGGGATATTGATATTTTCTATACGGAAAAAAGCTGGATAGCTGATGAGGCGGATCAGTTCGAATGGCTGACCAACGGCCCGGTAAGCGCGGTGCTTAAGATAAAGAGAAGAATAAGCAATTCAATAATTATACAAAAGATAAGCTTTTACAGACATGCAAAGCGCATCGACTTTGATACTTATGTGGACTGGAAGGACAGCCAGTGCCTGCTGAAGGTAGAGTTCCCTCTGGATATTCATTCGGATGAAGCGGCATTTGACATTCAGTTTGGAAATTTGAAGCGCAAGGTACATCAAAACACCAGCTGGGATAAGGCGCGGTTTGAAAGCTGCGGACATAAGTGGGTGGATTTATCAGAAGGCCATTATGGCGTCAGCGTATTAAATGACTGTAAATATGGACACTCGGTAAAGAATGGATGTGTATCCCTGACGCTGATTAAATCCGGTATTGAGCCGAATAAGGCCACCGATCAGGAGGAGCATTTCTTTACCTACTCGCTCTATCCCCATGAAGGAAGCCTTTACGACGGTAATACCATTCAAGAGGGCTATAAGCTGAATTATCCGGCTCACGCTGTACTTTCAGGAGCACCAAAGGATCAGGACAGCTTTTTATGGACAGACCGGAAAAATGTGATCGTGGAGACAGTGAAGATAGCGGAAGATAAAAGTGGAATCATCATCCGGCTGTACGAAAGTGAAAACACAAAGACTACGGCAACGCTTACCTTTGGCATGGATCACCGGCTGTTTACGGTGAACGAGTGCAATCTCATGGAGGAACCGGTTGAGGGTGCGGTAGAGAAAACAGAGAACGGGTTTACCTTTACCATCAAGCCCTTTGAGATTAAGACTTATAGAGTGAATCTGGATAAGTGAGGAAGAAAACATGAACGGGCCCTTTCAAAATCAAAGCCTTGTGCCTATAAGGATGGGGAGGCAGTTTTAGATGAATAAAATATTATTAAATCAGGGGTGGAGACTGGATTATGAAGGTGAGGCGTTAAATACGCAGATTCCTTTTTCCCTCTATTACGATTTGCTGAACCATAAGCGTATCGATGATCCCTTTTACCGGGATAATGCAACCCTTCTGACAGGCTTGTCGGAAAAGGATAATACCTATCGGAATGACTTCGTATTTATAGAAGAAATCGACGAGAGAAAGCAGTACTTTTTGCATCTCGACCGGGTAGACACCATTTCTAACGTTTACCTCAATGATATCCATGTGGGATATACCGACAATATGTTCTATGCCTTTGAGTTTCCTGTGAATCACGCGCTGAAAAAAGGAACGAACCATCTGCGGGTGGAATTTGAATCCCCCATTCACTATATGAATGAGCAGATTGAAAAAAATGGAAGAATCCCCTGCAATACCGATACTTTGGACGGATTTCCCTATCTGAGAAAATCCAGCTGCATGTCCGGCTGGGACTGGGCGCCCCGCCTGCCAGACATGGGGATTTATAAGGAAGCATCTATTGTGGTGGTGGAAAAGGGACGTCTGTCCAATGTTCATATCCGCCAGCGGCATATGGATGGGCGGGTTACCTTAAACCTGTTTACCGAGCATAAAATCAATGGAGCGATGACCGGAGACGCAGATAAGATAGAGACGATCGTAAGGATTACCGACCCTGAGGGCAGGCTGAATATCTATGAGAACAGCCCCGCTAACATAGAAATTGAAAATCCCAGACTTTGGTGGCCCAACGGTCTTGGGGATCAGCCTCTTTACCAGGTGGAGGTTGAGCTTTATATTGGAGGAGAACTCCAGGATGTGTATCGCACACGCATTGGCCTTCGCACCATGACTATGGCGGTTGAGAAGGATGAGTGGGGAGAGAGCTTTGCCCATGAAGTAAATGGAGTTAAGGTTTTTGCCATGGGGGCGGATTATATTCCCGAAGACTGCCTTGTTCCCCGGATAAACAGGGAGACAACAAAAAAATTGCTGACCCAGTGTATACTGGCCAACTACAATGCAGTCCGGGTATGGGGCGGCGGCTACTATCCGGATGATGATTTTTTTGATCTTTGTGATGAGATGGGACTGATCGTTTGGCAGGATGGCATGTTCTGCTGTTCCACCTATCTGCTGACTCCGGAATTTGAAGAGAATATTACAAAAGAATTGGTTCAAAATATGAGAAGACTGCGCCATCACGCCTGTCTGGGACTCTGGAGCGGAAATAATGAGCTGGAAGAGCTGATCCTTGCAGGAGAGTATGGAAGCTTTGAAGAAACGGTGTCTCTGCGCGCAGATTACATCAAGATATTTGAATATATCATTCCCAAAATCATTAAGCGGGAAGATCCTGACACCTTTTACTGGCCTTCAAGCCCTTCCTCAGGAGGCGGTTATGATTTTCCCAATGACCCTGATCGCGGAGATGCACATTACTGGGCGGTATGGCACGGGTTCAAGCCTTTTACGGAATACCGCAAACAGATGTTCCGCTATGCTTCGGAATTCGGCTTTGAAGCAATGCCGGCGTATAAGACCATTGAAAGCTTTACCGGCGAGGAGGACCGGAATTTGTTCTCTTATGTGATGGAGCGCCACCAGAGAAGCAATATGGGCTACGCCAAGATGATGAACTACATGGCTCAGACCTTTTTATATCCAACCGATTTAAAAACATTGGTTTATGCATCCCAGTTAATGCAGGGAGAAGCTATGAAGTATGGGGTGGAACATTGGCGTCGTCACCGGGGGCGTTGTATGGGAGCTATTGTATGGCAGTTAAATGATTGCTGGCCGGTAACTTCCTGGTCCTCCATTGACTATTTCGGACGATGGAAAGCACTTCATTATTATGAGAAAAGGTTCTTTGCTCCGATTATGATTTCCTGTGAAGAAGAGGGCCAGCTTTCTCAGAATCCAAATATTAATACACGTCCTTATCCGTTAGAGAAAAGCTTTCGCTTAAATGTGGCCAATGAGACGTTGAATGAGCAGTTGGTGAAAGTACGATACTCTCTGCGCAATGCCAAATCAGAAATAATTGGAAAAGAAATGATCGTTGAAAGGAAGGTCTCTGCAATGAGCACCATATGGCTGGATAAGGTAGATTGTCCGGAGGCCAGTCTTTATGAGGATCATGTACACTTTGCCTGTGAACAGGACGGAGTGGTGATTTCTGAGGGAACAGCCATTTTTACCATGCCCAAATTCTACCGCTATGAACAACCGGAGCTTACATGGCGCATGGATGGGGCAGACATCATCATTACGGCAGGGGCATATGCCAAATCGGTTGAGATTCTCAATGAGAATGAGGATCTGGTTCTTACGGATAATTATTTTGATATGGAGGCAGGGGAAAAGCGGGTGAGCATTATCAGCGGTTCGCTTAAGGGGCTGCGTCTGAGAAGTGTTTATGATATCCGGTAAATAACACATGTTTATTGCGGAGACAGAGCGCGGGGAATGGAATTTTGGAAACGAAACTTGTGTTGAAAGTGGTGTGAGTAAAGTAGTTTATAAACAAAGTAAATCGGTGCCGGGATTTGTGTCCTGGCATCGATTTGTCTGCAAACGTATCTCTTTGGGGGCTATACAACGGTTCTTAAATACAATTCTATCAGCAAATCTGCCTGAATCATAAGAAATGTCCGGGAAGTAATATCATAATTTTTATACATATTAACGGGAACTCCGCTGCACAAGCTTCGATGCATTTTCTTTACCAGGCTGCTGTTCCCATTATTTGTTATCGCTAAAAGGGCAGCTCCCGTATATTTTAATTTGCCTGCTGCTGAAACAAGGGTTTTGGTTTCGCCGCTCATGGAAAGAAAAAGAACCGTATCCTTTGATGTGATAAGGTTGGGGAGTAAGTCAATCATATGGGATTCATAAATGTATATAACCGATTTATTCAGCTGCATCAGACGCTTTGCCGTATACTCGGCAATGGGTTTGGTTAAACCGACTCCGATGATATAAAGAATATTGGAATGATTGATCCTGTCCGCCATAAATTCCAGGTCTGAAATATCGATCATATTTACCAGGTTTTGGAAGAAAAGATTGTATTGGTTCAAAAGATTTTTTTCCTGGATCACATGAGTCTCTTTCAACAATCCCTCTAATAGAAATTTAAATTCCGCGAAGCCGGACAGGCCCAGCCGCTTTGTCATCCTGATGATGGTAGTGTTGGAGGTATTTAATATTTGCGCCAGTTCTGTCAAGGTATTGCTGGCTATTAATTCCGGATGGTCATCCAAATAATAGAATACATGTTTTTCTGAATGAGATAAGCTTTCGATCATGGAGGTAAAATGTGTCTGCAAGATTCCCATAAAATCTCTCCTTTATCAATTTGTACAATTATACAGTTTTTGAATCAAAAAGTATAGTATAAAGTGTTATAATTTATCCATCGATAACAATTACTGATCAGTATGTTAACAATTTTAAATTCCATAAGATTCAAAACAATACACCGAGTTTGGAGGAGGATATATGAATCTGCAATGTATGACGCAGCCAGAATTAATTTTTACTGGACAGCATTTCACAAATAAGACGGATATTTTAAATCATTTGGCTGAGGCCTTATGGGGGCAGGGATACCTGAATGACAAACAATTATATTTAGACAGTGTTTTACAAAGAGAGGAGCATTCCGCTACTGGAATAGAGCGGGGACTTGCAATACCCCACGGGAAAAGTGAAGCCGTTAAAAAAGCCGGCTTTGCAGTAATGACATTGGATACCCCTTTGTCCGGGGACAGCTGGGCGTCTTTAAGTCCTGATAATCAGGTAGAGCTGATCATTCTCTTAGCAGTACCTGAAACGGAAGCAGGAGATCTTCATTTAAAGCTTCTGGGTGAATTCAGCAAACGGTTAATGAACAAGGATTTCACGGACCAGTTAAAGAGAGCTGGAAGCCCGGAAAAAGTTTACAGCCTTCTGGATCAGGACGTTACGGCTGAAAGAAACGCAGCAACCGCTTCAGATGCAAAGACTTTTGTGTTAGCCATAACTTCATGCGCCACTGGAATCGCCCACACCTATATGGCTGCTGAAGCGTTAAATAAAGCAGCCGGGGAAATGGGGATCGGGATCCATGTTGAAAAGCAGGGGGCAAACGGCATAGAAGACAGAATCACGCCTGAAATGATCCAAAAGGCAGATGGAATATTATTCGCAGTTGATACGAAAGTAAAGGAAAAAGAAAGGTTTGCAGGAAAGCCTTATGTGGAGGTCAAGGTTGCGGAGCCCCTTAAAAACAGCAGGCAGTTGATTCAGACGCTTCTTGACCGGCCCCAGGGAATTGTTGAAGGAGAGAGTACGTCAGATGATTTTGCAAAAAATTCCGGAGCCGGTAAGCATAAGACGGTAAAAGAAGAGCTGACCACTGCTGTTATGACAGGTATTTCCTATATGATCCCTATGCTGGTTGCGGGAGGATTGATGCTGGGAATTGCAAAGCTTGTCTGGGTTTATGCCCTGGGCATGGATCCTGGACAGATCGGCGATGAACTATATAAAACATCAGGAGGAATTACACAATTCATTCATTACCTGGACGGTTTTGGCAGTCTGCTGTTTAAATTTGTTTATCCTGTATTTGCAATGTTTGCCGCTTACTCCATATCCGACCGGTTAGGATTGGTGTCAGGATTTGCAGGAGGTCTGTTTTCCGCCGGACTGCATTATACCTTCTGGGGGATCAATGGAGGAATACCAAGCGGTTTTCTGGGAGCCCTGGTTCTGGGTATTGCCGCCGGTTATATCTCCCGTTTCTTAAATGAGAAAATCAAGCTTCCTAAAAACTTTGCAGCTATGAAACCCATGTTTTTGGTGCCCGGTATCAGTGTTTTTGCTATTTTCCTGTTAAATATGTATTTGGTTGACCCTGTATTTGGACAATTAAATCTGATGATGGCAAATGGAATTAAAAGCATGAGCGGCACTGGGCAACTTACGTTGTCGGCAGTTATTGCAGCGGCAACCGCATTTGATTTAGGAGGTCCTGTCAACAAGGCTGCCGGAGCTATTGCCATTGGTCTGGCTTCCGACCAGGTCTTTCCGCTGACTCCCCGGGTACTGGCAATTGTGATCCCTCCCATTGGTCTTGGACTCGCCACCATGCTTGACCGGTTTGTTGTAAAGAGGAGAGTTTTCCCTGCTGATTTAAGAGTTGTGGGAGGTACATCCTTTTTGCTGGGATTTCTGGCAATTTCAGAAGGAGCCCTTCCCTTCATGCTCAGAAATCCGCTGATCACCATTCCCATCAATATGATTGGGGCTATCGCAGGTTCCTGTATTGCAGTTGCTTTAGGAGCTGTGCAGTGGCTTCCCCTCCCTGCGATCTGGGGCTGGCCGCTGGTTGAAAATTTTGCGGCTTATTTTATCGGACTTGCAGTGGGCACTTTATTTATTGCCTTAGCAAATATATTTATCCGGTACTGGCTTATCAGAAAAGAAGAGAAAAAACAAGGTTTATAAAAAGAGGATTATAAATTGAAAAAAACAGTTCATGTGGTAACACATACACACTGGGATCGTGAGTGGTATTTTTCTATCGAGGACTCCAATATGATGCTGGTGGAGGATATGAATCGTTTGATTGATGTCTTGGAAAATAACGGGGCATATAAATCATTTACCTTTGATGCACAATATTCTGTTATCGAAGAGTATTTAAGGTTGTGCCCCGAAAAAGAAAATCAAATTTGCAGACTGATCCAATCCGGAAAGCTGTTTATTGGTCCCTGGTACACTCAGACTGATTCGTTGCTTGTTGCAACAGAGTCCATCATACGCAACTTATTGGCCGGAATTAACGGCGCCGTTAAAAAAGGGGGATTTTTAAACAACGGTTACCTTCCTGATATATTTGGGCAGAACTCTTATCTGCCCGGCATTTTTAAAAAATTTCATATAGAAACCAGTATTGTCCAAAGAGGACTTTATAACGATCAGTTACAAAATGGCTTAAACTTCATTTGGAAATCCCCCAATGGAGATTTTGTAAGGGCAAACAATATCTATTTTGGCTATGGAGCCGGAAAATTTTTGTCCTCTGATCTGGAATATGTAAAACAAACATTGCTTCCCATCCTGGATTCACTGGCATCGTTTCAACCGTCTGCGAATCATATTCTCCTCCCAAGCGGAGGAGATCAGGTTTTGGTAAATGATAACATCCCGGATATCATTGATGAACTGAATCAAATGGATCTGCCTTACCAGTTTAAAATGTCAAATTATGAGGCGTTCTTTGCTGAGGGCTGGCAAGGTCCTATGGAGGGTGAGAAGATATCCGGAGAGCTGCTGGCTTGTGAGAATTCGAGAATACACAATACGATCCGTTCCCATCGGGTTGACATAAAGCTTTTAAATACTCAGATAGAAGAAAAAATCTACAGGCAGCTGGAACCGCTTTCCGTATTGTCAAAGGAACTGGGAGGCAGTTATCCTCAGCAATGGATTGAAAAATGCCTGAAGCTGCTTTTTGATGTACAAGCCCATGATTCCATTTGCGGCTGCAATTCAGACGAGACCAACCGGGTGATCCTGTCCAGGCTGGAACGGATTGAACGGATTGTGGACGGTCAAATTAATATTTTAGAGAAGCAAATAACAAGGGGGATCAGAGGGCAGGAGCATTCCATTGCAGCCGCATTCTGCCTGATCCCTAAAAAATGCACGCGGGAGCTTAAATTCACCTTATTTACAAAGGAGCCTGATATCGGCTTAGAAGAGAGCAGCGGGGAGATGCCGGAACAGACGATTCTGAATCAGCAGTATATATCAGGAGGAAAGCAGGTACGGGTTACGGCTGATGGGGAACAGGAAATTGAGGTTCCCGGCTATTACAGAACAGAAATCCTGGCGTCTGTAAGCTTTGAGGGGCTGGGATATAAAACGCTGAAATGCGTCAGTGATTCTGGGATTTCCCGGATAGAACAAAAGCAGGACCAACAGATATCCAATGAATTCTACCGTATTTATTTGGATAATGGCGCATTGTCTGTGGAAAGAAAAGATAAGCAGAAGAAAAGAAATCTTTTCTATTTTGAAAATACTGCGGATGCAGGCGATTCTTACGACTACTCTCCTCTTAATGAGGACCGGTTTTTCTCCAAAGAATGCGAAATGCTTGAAAATTACCAGTCTGATCTCATATCATGGATGAAAGTTCGGCATAGCCTGGAAGCCTATCCGGATCTTTTAAAAGCCAGTTCCCGCGGCAATACCGAAACCATCTTTATTGATACGAAATTAACGATCACAAAGAATAGTAAAAAGATTAAAATAGAGCATTATCTCGTTAATACCGTTAAGGATCACCGCATAAGAGTTCATTTTGCTTCTAAGAGCAATGAAAAAAACCATTATGGGGATCAGGGATACAGCGTACTGAAAAGAAGTAATACGAACCCTTATCTGAAAAACTGGAAAGAGTCAAATTTTGCAGAGTGCCCCCAGCCTGTTTACCCAATAGAAAATTTTGTATATGTTAATGAAGAGAAGGGATGCTTTGGTCTTTATACCAAAGGCTTGAAAGAATATGAAGTGACAAAGGATTCCCTTGCTCTGACCTTGTTCCGCTCAGTCGGATACCTGGGAAAGGACGACTTGGCATGGAGGCCGGGCAGGGCTTCCGGCATTAACAATAAGGTGGTGGAAACACCGGATGCTCAAATGCAGGGAAGCTTAAGCTTTGAATATTTTATAACATGGCCGGATCATGAATTTCATATCTCTGAAGCCTATGATTTACTGGAGGAGATACAGGCTTCCCATCTGACCTACCATTTACAGGCCTTAAATACCTTTGAACAGAGGCTGGAACGATTTGATCTTCCCCAGCCATCGGCCCTAAAGGAACTTGCAGAAGAGTATTGCATGTTGGAGATAGGAGATAACAGACTGAGAGTATCCGCTTTAAAAAAGGCGGAAAAAGGTGATCAGACAGTGATCCGTATTTTCAATCCGGAAGAGGAGGCCCTGCCCCTTCCCCAGCCGTTTCCGCAATATCAGACTGTTTTATTAGATGAAACCCAACAAACTATGAAAAGTCCGGTGATCGGCAGCAAGGATTTTCAAACGTTTATCTTTTGAAATGAAAGATTACAACTTGATGCCGGTCCCCGATGAACAGCGCAGAAATGAGGAAGCATATGTTACTGACTGAAAAAATATATTGCCACCTGGAAAAAATATATTCAGGAGAAAAGCTGGAGCAGGCAGTAAAAGGCTTTAAAGATTTACTGAAAAGTTATCAAAATCATACGTTTAAAAAGCATGAGCCGTTTTCCGAAAAAACCGTATATTTGATCACCTATGGAGATGGTTTTCTGGAAAATCGAAAATCGCCTTTGCAGACCTTAAAAGAGGTGGCGGATAAAACTTTGAAGGAAAGTTTTACGGACATTCATTTACTGCCAATGTTTCCTTATACCTCTGATGACGGTTTTTCTGTCACGGATTATCTGTCGGTCAATCCCGATCTGGGCAATTGGGAAGATATAAACAGCCTTGCCCAGGGATACCGCCTTATGTTTGACTTTGTGGCGAATCATATGTCTAAGGAGAGTATTTGGTTTAATAAATTTTTGAATGAGGAAGAGGGGTATCAGGAGGCTTTTATCAGGCAATCCCCGGACTTTGACAGCAAAAATGTAATCAGGCCGCGGGTTTCTCCTTTATTCCATGAATTTAATAATAAGGCTGGAGAATCCCTTATGGTTTGGACCACATTCAGTGAAGATCAGGTAGATACGAACCTTAAGGATCCGGAGATGCTCTTGCGCCTGACGGACGTGTTGCTGCAATACGCATTAAAAGGCGCATCCTCCATTCGCTTGGATGCAATCGGCTTTATGTGGAAGGAAAGCGGTACCGGCTGTATGCATTTGCCGCAGGTCCACGAGATCATAAAGCTGTGGCACACCCTCCTTGAGGAACTGGCGCCTGGCACCCGGCTGATTACGGAAACCAATGTTCCTCACAAGGATAATATCAGCTATTTTGGAAATGGCTCTGATGAAGCCCATATGGTCTACCAGTTTCCCCTGCCCCCGCTGGTCCTTCATGCGTTTAGTAAGCAGAACGGAAGGTTTTTGACAAAATGGGCTTCCGGTATTACCCCTGTCTCAAAGGATGCCACCTATTTTAATTTTCTGGCGTCCCATGACGGAATCGGCATGCGTCCTGTTGAGGGGATCCTGGCGGCAGAAGATATGGAATATCTGGCGAAAAAAGTATTGGATAACGGGGGAAGAATTTCATTTAAGGAAAATCCGGATGGCAGCCGGTCCGTTTATGAATTAAATATCAACTACAGTGATGCGTTGAGAAATGATGGAGAAAGTGACGAGACCGCGATAAAAAAGATGATTGCCGCTCATCATATCCTGCTCTCTTTCATCGGAGTACCGGCCATTTATTACCACTCGGTTTTTGGCTCCCGGAATGACTTAAAAGGTTTCATGGATTCTGGCATCAACCGCCGGATCAATAGAGAAAAGTTAGAGAAAGAGAAATTGTTTAAGGAACTTAAAGAAGACGATTACCGGAGAAAAATTTATTCGGGAATTACCGGGCTGATTAAAATCCGCCGGCAGCATTTAGCATTTCACCCTGCCGCAGCTCAGACGGTTCTAACGATATCCGATCAGATTTTTGCATTAAAACGGGTTTCCTGTGATAAAAAGGAAGAAATTATTTCCTTCACTAATTTATCTGGGGAAGTTCAGATCGTTGAAGATATAAAGGGATTTGATCTGATCAGTGGAGAGAATGTAGATGGCAGGCTTACACTTATGCCTTATGGGGTTGCCTGGATTGATGTAAATGAGAGGCCGTAATGGATATCGATTGAGCCTGAGTCATAGATGATTATAAAAATGCAGAGCCGGTTGAAACGTTTCTATAGCGTTTCAACCGGCTCTGTATTTTAGTTGAAATTGTAAAAGATAAACAGCAGAATAATAGGGGGAAACGGATTATCTCTGCAAACTTTCTAAAATAGAAACCCAATTTTTTCATCAGAATTAATACCCAATCTATCATTGGCAATACAAATAGAAGGGGCCCTATTGCTTTCAAAATAATTTAATAGAAACATATTGGCAATAAAAGCATGATACACAAATCACATGGGAATAATACGTTCGTATGTGCCTAAGATCAAACTCAAACGATAGTCTTAAGAAATTATTAATGATTTATGATGGAAAAAATCAAAAACAACCCCATACATAATGGTAAAATCATACATAACTGACTTTTAGGGAAAGGAATTAAAATCTATGCAGGAAAAAATACTTGTCGTAGATGACGAGCACGAGATTTCAGATTTGGTAGAACTCTATTTACAAAATGAAAATTATTCAGTGTTTAAGTTTTATACCGCAAAAGAGGCTCTTGCCTGCATTGAGACTACGGAACTTGATATTGCTATTTTGGACATCATGCTGCCGGATATGAGCGGTTTTGCACTCTGCCAGAAGATTAGGGAGAAGCATGCCTACCCTATCATCATGCTGACAGCCAAGGACCAGGAGATTGATAAGATTACCGGGCTCACCCTGGGAGCCGATGATTATATTACAAAACCATTTCGTCCGTTGGAGCTGGTAGCCCGGGTAAAGGCACAGCTGCGACGCTATAAAAAGTATAATTCAGCTCAGGCGAATACAAACGAAGAAAGTATCATCGTGCATTCCGGTTTGGTGTTGAATAGCAGCACCCATGAATGCCTTTTGAATGAAAAACCACTGGACCTTACGCCCACCGAGTTCAACATTCTTCGTATTCTTTTAGAACGAAAGGGAAAAGTAGTCAGCGCGGAAGAACTTTTCCGCGAAATCTGGAAAGACGAGTATTATACGAAAAGCAATAACACCATTACCGTCCATATCCGCCATTTACGGGAAAAAATGGGGGATACCGTGGAGAATCCGCAATATATCAAGACAATCTGGGGAGTGGGGTATAAAATTGAACTATAATTTACAGGAAGCATCCGGATACAGAAAGTTCAGGCAAAAGATGCTTTGGCAGCTAATTCTTATGGCTGTTCTATCATTTTCAGTGATCGTGGTAATCTATATGATGGTTTGGAAAGGTAAAGTAGGAGACCTGCTGGTAAAATTTTTCCAAAGGTTCTTGCACATGACGCAAGAAGAAGCATTTATCACCTATCATTATGTGTTCCGCTATAACTTTGGACTTTTTTTTCTCGGTGCTGCGCTTAGCGTATTTTTTCTGCTGCTGTTCATTTTTCTCCAGCGATTCACCCGATATTTTGATATTATCAATCGTGGGATTGATGCTCTTGTATCAGAACAGGATGAGTTCATTCAACTTGTTCCTGAAATGGCCGCCATTGAAGAGAAGCTGAACACTGTCCGCAAGACTTTGTCTGACCGTGCTTACCGTGCCCAGGAAGCAGAGCAGAGGAAAAGCGATCTCATCATGTATCTGGCTCACGATATACGGACGCCGCTCACTTCTGTGATTGGCTATCTAAGCCTGTTGGACGAGGCTCCGGACATGCCGTTGGAGCAAAAGGCAAAATATGTCCATATTACATTGGAGAAAGCCTATCGGCTGGAAAATCTGGTGAATGAGTTTTTTGAGATCACCCGCTATAATTCGCAACAGATCAAGCTTGAAAAACAAGTAGTTGATTTATACTACATGCTGATTCAGATGGCGGACGAATTTTACCCGGTTCTCGCCCCTAAGGGAAATACCATTGCGGTCCACGCGGATGAAAACCTGACCGTTTATGGAGATCCCACACAGTTGGCCCGCGTGTTCAATAACATTCTGAAAAACGCGGTGGCGTACAGCAATCCTCATTCGGAAATCTCCATTTCTGCCGGGGAATGGAATCGTCAGGTGGTGATTACGTTTCGAAATCAGGGAACGACGATCCCTGCGGAAGAGTTATCCTCTATTTTTGAGAAATTTTACCGGCTGGACAAAGCCCGCGCTACGAATACGGGGGGAGCTGGTTTGGGATTGGCCATCGCAAAGGAAATCATAACGATGCACGGAGGAACCATAATGGCGGATAGTAAAGACGGTATTACGGCCTTTACGGTATCTCTTCCGGTTACGAATTAGTAAGATATCAATCGGATCTTAGGCTTTTCTTAGGAATTAAACAACTCCATATTAAAATACAGGAAGCTCCTGTTTGGTAAGATATTTACCAGCAGGAGCTTTCTGCATCCGATTCATTAAAAGGAGAGAACTTAATTATGATGGTTAATTGCAATAATAATTTTAGCGGCTATGAAAGGAAAAGAGCATTGAAACAACATTCACGCATTGGAAAGAATCATATTATATTGCGGCTGATCTCCGTGGCAGCGGTTATCGGCCTGCTCTGGTACTGCATCAATGGCTTGAACCTAAAAGAAGTTTCGCCCGAACCTATTTTATCCGTTGGGACTGGGAGTTTCAACGTTAGTTCAGCCGACATCAAAAAAAATGATACCGGCGAGACTTCGTGGAGCCTGATTTTAGTCAACCGCTGGAATGCGATTCCAGAGGATTACGACATAGATTTAACCGAATTATCGAATGGACAAACTGTTGATACACGGATATATCCAGCACTTCAAACGATGTTTGATGCAGCAAGGGCTGACGGTGTTTATCCTGTGGTCGTTTCAGGATACCGGACGGCTGAGAAACAGCAGAGCCTGATGGACGAAAAAATTGCCGCATATAAAGCGGAAGGATATTCCGCTTCCCAAGCAATAGCCAAAGCAGAAACATGGGTCGCCATT
>NZ_DAMAUN010000026.1:36550-66570 GCF_032078915.1 Lacrimispora sp.
GTGGATATCAATGCGGATGGGGTTAAATCAAACGGAAATGAAGTTTATAAATGGCTGAAACAAAACGGTTACCGTTTTGGATTTATCCTCCGCTATCCGCCAAGCAAAACAGAAATTACCGGTGTCAGCAATGAGCCTTGGCATTATCGCTATGTAGGGATAATGGCTGCCACTGAAATGAATGATCAAAACCTCTGCCTTGAGGAATATTTAAGAGAAAGAAATTGAAAAGAGGATCTGCCGGCCAGGTCGGAGTGCACAGCAACAGTGCCCATATTTTGTGATACCGGTCCCATAAAATGAGTAAAAAAATAAGTTTATAATCTGCTTTAATAATGATAAATGTAAAAAAGTAACTAAAAATATTAAAAAAATAGAGTTGACATGTAAAAAGTGCTGTGATAATATGAAATTACAATATAAGGGACCGGTACCACACCCGAAAGAGAAGTACAAGGAGAAAGATATGCTGACAATTCATGAAGTGGCAGAACTGGCAGGTGTTTCCAAATCAACTGTATCCAGAGTTTTGAATAATAATGGCTATGTTAATGAGGAGACCAGGCGCAGGATTGAGAAAATCATACAGGAACATCAATATAAACCATCTGCAGCGGCAGTCAGCCTTTCCAAACAAATCGGGAGCACAATCGGTGTGGTTATCCCTGAGATCGACAATTCATTTTTTGGAGAAGTACTAAAGGGAATTAATGAAGTAGCGGATCAGAATGGTTTTTCTATCATCTACTGTGACACGCAAAATAATGGGGATAAAGAATTAAAGGCGTTATCAGCCTTAGAACAGCAGAGGGTCCGGGGCGTTATTATTACACCGGCCATGGGCTATGGCGATAGAGAGTCTGTGGATAAATTAAAGAATGCTTTGGCGAAGCTGGATGTACCAGTGGTAATTGTAGACAGGGATTTTGATTATTCTCAGTGGGATACGATCTATTTTCAAAATTACGAGAGCGGTTATATTGCAACGGAAAGCATGATTAAGGCTGGGAATACCCAAATCGGCATTATTCAAGGCGATATGCAGCTTAAAATAGCGAGGGAGAGGTTTCGGGGATATCAGGATGCCATGGCGGCAAATGGACTGGAGATTCCGGAACAGTATGTGCTGAAGGGGGATTTTACCATAGATACGGCATATACACTTACCAAAAGCATGATAGACAGCAAAGAACTTCCTGAAGGCATGGTTACCTGTAATAACCGTACCAGTATAGGTTTTATTAAAGCAATGATAGAGAGTGGCATTACCATTGGGAGTGATATTGCAGTGGTAGGAATTGATAATGTCCCCATGCTGGACGTGCTGGGTTTTCCATTCAGTTGTGTATCCAGGGATACGATCGAGATGGGGCGCATGAGTATGAAGCTTCTTATGGAACGGATGAATAAGCCGGATGTACAAAGAAGCATCTGGGTGGCCCCCTGCAGGCTTGAGCTGAACGGCTCAGAAAAAACAAACCGATAACGTTTGTTTTTTTTACCAAATGTGGGAGCGGTTCCACATTTGAATTACACCGTATATGCACGGGAGAGACGTCCTCCCGGATATATAAAAAAACTATATATGAATGAGAGGGATTTATTATGAAGAAACGAGCTTTAGCACTGATGATGGCGGTCATGATGGCAGGAACACTGACTGCATGTGGCGGAAATTCATCCGCAAAGTCCGCGGAAACGACTCAGGCGGCAACAACGGCAGCAACAACGGCGGCGGAAAGTGAAAAGCCGGCGAAACCAGAGGCAAAATCAGGTCCTTACAAAGTGACGGTGATTATCAAAGCAACAGACTCTTCCTACTGGCAGACGGTATTGCTTGGAGCGAAGGCAGCAGCAGCTGAGAGCAATGGGGAGATTGAAGTGACGACTGCCGGTCCGGCGTCTGAGACAGGAATTGATGAGCAGGTTACGATTCTGGAAAATGCGATTTCCGCAAAACCGGATGGCATAGTCATTGCATCCATCAGCTCTGAGGCAACTGTTCCTGCTGTAGAGGAGGCAGTAGCTGCAGGGATCCCCGTTGTAACGGTTGATAATAAATTAGCGACCAATGTTTATACCCAGCATCTGGCAACCGACCATTACGCAGCTGCATCAACGGCTGCTGAGAAAATGGTGGAGCAGTGGAAAGAAGCAGGAATCGATCCGGCCGGTAAAAAGGTTGCAGTGATCAGTGCGGATTCCGGTTCTGCTGTAAATCAGGCTCGTTGTGAGGGATTTGCAGATAAGGTGAAAGAACTGGTTCCTGGTATTACTATGATAGAGACCCAGTATTGTGACAATGATATTGCAAAAGCACAGGATGCAGTTGACAACCTGATTCTTGCAAACGCAGATCTGATTGGAATCTTCGGAGATAATAACCACATGGGAGATGGCATTGCGAATTCGATTGCCCAGAATGAGAAGTCCGGAAGTATCATTGCCTATGCATTTGACTCTGATGATACGGAAATTGAAGCAATCAAAAATGGAGCATTAACTGGAATCGTTGTTCAGGATCCATACGGAATGGGATATGAAGGGGTACTTTCCGTAATTGCATCTTTAAAGGGCAAGAATGTTGAACATGATGTTGTAGCGGCTACGACTCTGGTAACCAAAGACAATTTGGATGTGCCGGAAGTGCAGAAGCTGCTGTACCCGGGCAAATAATAAAAGTCAGTTGCCTGAAGTTTATGGAGGTTGGCAAATGCAGGAACAAATAACACCCATTGTCTCCATGAAAGGAATTGTAAAGGAGTTTCCAGGTGTACGCGCGCTTTCCGGCGTGGACCTGGAGCTCCTTCCAGGAGAAGTACATGCACTGGTAGGTGAGAATGGCGCGGGTAAATCCACAATTATTAAAATACTGATGGGAGTCTATGCCAAAACTGAGGGAGAAATCTATTTAAACGGTGAGAAAAAAGATATCAAATCCCCGTCTCATGCGCAATCGCTGGGATTGGGGGCGGTGTATCAGGATGTAAATCTGGCGCAGCATCTTTCTGTGGCTGAGAACTTCTTTATGGGGCAGCTGCCCAGAACAAAATTCGGTACCGTAGATTATACCCGCATGTATAGGGAAACAAAAGAAACACTGGACTCCATTGAAGTGCATGTAGACCCGAAAGCGATTATCAGAACGCTGTCAGTGGCGCAGCAGGAGATGGTTGCTATTGGAAAAACCATGCATCAAAAGGCAAAGGCAGTTATTTTTGATGAGCCGACAGCACTGCTGACGTCGGATGAGACAAAGCAGCTGTTTGGAATCATCCATAAGCTGAAACAGGACGGCGTAGGGGTTTTGTATATCTCACACCGCATGGAAGAAATATTCAGTATTTGTGACCGGGCAACTGTTTTAAAGGACGGCTGCTTAGTTGGAACCGTTGATATGGAAAATACGGATGAAGACCACCTGATTTCCATGATGGTGGGAAGAAATGTAAATGATATGTATCAGATTGAGCATGTGAAGCCGGGTGAGACCATTCTTAAGGTAGAAAATATCTCCAGGGGCACAGCCTTTCAAAATATCAGCTTTGAAGTAAAACGGGGCGAGATCTTTGGCATGTTTGGTTTAGTGGGTTCCGGGCGGACTGAAATTGCAAGAGCAATTTTCGGAGCTGATGCCAAGGATTCGGGTAAGGTGACCTTTTTGGGGAAACCGGCAGATTTCACCAGACCGGTTCAAGGAATCCAGGCCGGAATCGCACTGCTCCCGGAAGACAGGCGGGCTCAGGGTCTGGCACTGGGCATGTCGGTTGCAGACAATACCAATATGGTCGCAGTTCGCCAAATCACTCGTCTGGGAATCATGAATAAAGGCAAAGGCGAGCAAATTGCCCGGCATTATGCAGAAAAACTCAGGACAAAGACACCTACGGTTTATCAGCGGGTAAAGAATCTGTCCGGTGGGAATCAGCAGAAGGTAGTTATATCAAAATGGCTGGCCCAGGACAGTGATTTGTTTATCTTTGATGAGCCCACGGTCGGCGTTGATGTGGGGGCAAAGCTTGAAATCTATAAAGTATTTGAATCACTGATTAAGGAAGGGAAGACCATAATCATCATATCCTCCTATCTTCCGGAGGTAATGGGACTTGCAAACAGAATGATGGTGATGTATGAAGGACGTCAGATGGGAATCATTACCCGGGAAGAGTTTACCGATGAAAACATCATGCGTTATGCTTCGGGTATGAAAGGAAAGGAGTCATAGAGGCTATGGCAGAGAAGAAAAAACAAAATCTGTTCCTGTCTCGTTTTCAGACAGAGCTGCTGTTAGTTGGAATTTTAATTATATTGTTTTTGTTCTTTGGTGTGAAGTCACCGGTATTTTTAAAGGTGGATACACTGATGAAGCTGTTAAAGCAGGCTTCTATCTATGGGATTATAGCAATCGGTATGACCTTTGTCATTACGTCATCCGGTATTGATTTGTCAGTTGGCTCAGTCATTGGTTTGTCGGGGATTGTAGTTTCCATGTGCATGGTAAGCGGGATCCCGGTCATTCTATCAATCCTGATTGCCATCGGTGCAAGTATGTTAGTCGGATTGTTTAACGGAGTCCTGGTACATAATGCAAAAGTGCCTCCGTTCATTGCGACGATGGCATCCATGACGGTTGTCAGAAATGTGATTCTGTTAATGACAGGGGCCAAAACCATATCCAACCTTCCCCAGAGTTTTACGTCATTTGCATCAGGATCGGTACTTGGAATCCCCAATATGTTTCTGACCTGGCTCGCAATAATTTTCCTGGGTATTTTCATTACAGGAAGAACTGTATTTGGAAGGAATATCTATGCTTATGGAAGTAATAAAGAGTCTGCAAGGTTAAGCGGAATCAATATTTCTTCAACGGTATATGGAGTTTATATATTCTCTTCGATCGTCTGTGGAATTGCGGGCATTCTGATGGCAGCCCGTCTTGGCAATGGGGTACCAACCTCTGGAGTTGGTTATGAGCTTGATGCAATCGCCGCTTCTGTTGTGGGTGGTGCGAGTTTAGATGGTGGAGAAGGTTCCGTGATCGGTACTGTTCTTGGCGCTATGATCATGGCTACGCTGCGTCAGGGCGGAACATTGCTTGGAATCAATTCGTTCATCATGGAAATTATGATAGGCTCGTTAATAGCAATAGCAGTTGTGATTGATAAAATGCGAAAAAGCTGATAGATGGAGGAAAAGGCTATGATTTACAAGAAGGTTGGAAAGATTGCGGAAAAAATCTCGGTAATTGGAATTGGGTGCTGGAATTTTGGAGGCGATTGGGATTCCATGGATGATAAGAAGTCATCCCGGATCGTTCATGCAGCAATTGAAATGGGAGTAAATTTCTTCGATGTGGCACCGGTTTATGGCTGGGGGCATTCGGAAACAGTTCTGGGAGCAGCACTTAAGGAAGGCGGTCACAGAAACAATGTGCTGATTGCTTCCAAAGGCGGTCTGCTATGGAATGAGAAGCATGAGACAACAAATAATCTCTCAAAAGCGAGCCTGCTAAAAGAGATTGATGAAACATTGACCAGACTTCAGACGGACCATGTGGATATTTACCAGATGCATTGGCCGGATCCCAATGTGCCATTGGAGGAAACCGCAGAGGCCCTGGAAGAGATGAAGAGGGCTGGAAAAATCCGTTATGTGGGATTGAGTAATTTTTCACAAACAGATGTAGAAAAAATGATGGAATATACAGAGGTTCATTGCCAGCAAAGCCTTTACAATATGCTGGAACGAAATACAGAGAGCTATCACAGCATTCCTTTGGAATATAAGACAGAAAAAGAGGTACTGCCCAATGTGCGGAAGTTCGGCCAGGCATTTCTGCCGTACAGCCCGCTGTTCCAGGGGCTTCTTGCCGGGAAATTCCATTCAGGGACAAACTTTTCTGAAAATGATATCAGAAATGCAAATCCCAAGCTGGCAGGGCCGGCGTTCCGGCAGTATTTTGATGGTGCGGAACAGATTAAGAAGATTGCAGAAGCATATGGGAAACCAATGAATGAGGTCGCTTTGAACTGGCTGAGGCAGAAAGAGGAGGTTACTTCTATTATTGGAGGAGCATCTACTGTGGAGCAGCTGGAACACAATATCCAATGTACCGCATGGGATATTGATGATGAAATGATGGCAAAGATTGATAAAGTGCTGGAACCATTTGAGAATTTGTAAACAGGTGCTGTAAAATAGCAGAGTTATATCATTAATTATGAAGTTGAAGCGTTGACCAGGAGCGGTAGTCTTGAAAGATAATTTCTTAAGGCTGCTGCTTTCTTTTATATTATTTGGGCAACGCCTGGGAACGCTTCTACTTCGTATATTCTTTTCGATTATTATGGAAAACTATCGGAACTTGTGATGGCGACTTTTTCCGTTTTCTATGGGCTGGGAAAAGAGGGATGCCTCAGCCTTTTCCGTATCGATGTCCCGCCCGTTGCCGATGATCCCGATCACCAGATCTCCGTCATGGAAGTGGTCAAGAAACGGATTTCCGGCAGAGGGATCAGTTCAAAGTTATAAGACATAATATACCATATTTGTTGTGGACCATATCATGTTGGCCTAAGATACAAAGAATATAGAATCCCTGGTTTCTTTAAAAGAATCCAGGGATTCTTTTACTCTTCCATAGTAGATACATAAAAATTTATCAGCACCAGTAGTCTGGCTGCGGCTTGAACCATCTGGCTTTGAAGTTCCTCTACAGTTTAGAAATCAGAGTTAAGTTGTTCCATGATCTTTTTAAAAGTACTGTATAAATGCTTAAAAATGATTTGACATAACTAAATAGTTATATAATTATAACTGTATATAATTAAAACATCATGCAATACCCATGCAATTACCATGTTAAATGGGCACGAAATAAAAATGTACGATAATTACTGCTAAAGTAAATTATCGTTTTGTATCGGTGAAGGCATCCGTGCTGCTTCATTAATTCGATCTTTAGATATAGGAAAAGGTTGTCCCCCCTGGTAAGAATAGAATAAAATAGATTCTATCGAAAATTTCTGCTTGCACTTAAAGGACTTAAAGTTGTAACTATCAGTAATAAAAAATATTTAAATATATCTTGACACTCAATATAAAATAAAATATAATGAGTATACACTCACTGAGTTGGAGGTCATTGTTTGAAATCAAAAAGGCAATTGCAAAAAGAAAATACTAGAAAAAAGATACTGGAAACAGCATATCAGATTTATTCCGAACAAGGCTTTTCAGCTACAACGGCTGTTATTGCTAAGGAAGCGGGCGTATCTCACGGGACAATATTCGTCCATTTCTCATCACTGGATGAACTGCTTTGCTGTCTGATACAGGATTTCGGTGATGCTTTGGGATCGGAGATACACCGTCTGGCGGAAACTAAAGATAATATTGAGGAGTTGTTGAAGGCTCATTTAGATGTGTTAGCCAGACATGAAAAGTTTTATATCCGACTGATCGCTGAAAGGAGTCTATTGCCGGAGGAGGCAAGATTAGCGTTTTCAAATATTCAATCCATTGTCGCCTACCATTTTAACAAGGTATTTGAACGCGAAAACAATACATGTAAGGACATCCCTGTTCACCTGTTGTTTAATACGTGGGTGGGTCTGATCCATTATTATTTGTTAAATAAAGATTTGTTTTCACCGGATACGCCGATATTAGAGCGGTATGGCTCAGAGCTTACGGAAACATTTTTAAAATTGATCAGAAAATAAAAGGAGGATTTAAAATGAAAGTTTGTATTGCTTGCGGTATGCCAATGGCAGATGCTTCTGAATTTGCCTGCGGTGACACAACGAAAGATTATTGTGTACACTGCGCCCGACCTGACGGCTCCATGCAGTCCTTTGAAGAGAAGAAGGCAGGTATGACTAACTTTATCATCAAGACACAGGGCTTTGATGAAAAGGCTGCGGCCCAAATGGCCGAAAGCAGCATGAAAAAGCTTCCGGCATGGAAGGGATATTTCAACAGTTAAAAAGGGAGAGGTGATGATATGAAAGTTAGCCCAGCGTTTCAGGCATTTGCAAAAGAAGCTCCTGAGGTACAGGAGGCTTGGATGGAAATGGTACAAAAAGTGGACGGTGCAAGCGCACTGGATAAAAAGACGAAAGAACTTGCCTATCTTGCAGTGATGGCTGCCGTGGGTCTTGAAAGCGGATTGCCGTTCCACGTTAAGATGGCAAAATCCAAAGGAGCAACAAGAGAAGAAATCATTAGCAGTATTCTGGTGGGATTACCTGCTGTTGGGAATGCAATCGTTAAGTCCTTGCCCATAGCTTTGGAGGCATTTGATGAGGAAGGGTGAATACGGCTGAACATGCCGTGAATAACCTCTCCAGGCTGATGGGGGAGGTTCAGGACAGGCCAGATATGGAGGGAGCCGGCAAGATGGGGGGATCCTGCCGGCTAAGTATGAAAAAAAGTTTAATTTAAAAGGTTTTGCCCTTTGCAATTATTAATATACCGAGGAAATATGATAAAACTTTGATAGAATTGTGAACACTTTGTGAAGATGTACACTGTGTATATCATTGGCTGGAAAAGTCAGGCATTGGGAGAGCCTTCCTGGAAGGGAAAGTGAAATTCCGGGATTCCTCTTACATAAGGAGCGATATCATACTGCTGATAGTAGATGACAATCCCCGATGGCTTAATAAAAAATCCATTGATGTTAAAGTTACCCCGCAGAAGAGATGCATAGTCATCAAAGTATTGCGAGGTGGATGTTTTCATCTGTTCTTCTATCTGCTGTTGTATCCCTTTAAAAATATATTCCGTAAATTGGGGATTGTTAGGGAAAAAATCCTCCAGGCTCAACTGTCTGCCGGTATTAAAGTCCCATGTTTGGGAATCCCGGGTTGTATTTCCATGGGCGCCTCCCAGATACATATATTGATCGGTATAAAGGCTGGTGATGCAGTCCTCATTGTATGTGGTCTGAAAAACCGATAAAAATTGATAGCTGTTAAAAGGAAACTGATTTTTTTGTACGTACCTTGCCTGATCGACGGCCTGAGGGTACAGCACGGTGCGGCAGTAGATCTCAGACTGTTTCGACCGGAATTCATAGAATTTATTAATACTCTGTGCTGCGGTGGAACTGCATGAGGAGGTAAACTGGGGATAATGGATCGCGTAGGTAAATACAGTGATTCCGTTGTATCGCATGATATCCGTCAGCGTTTTTTTAGAGATTATCTGCATAGGAGCCTCATAAAAGGAAGGTTTGTATAATATATGGATAAATGGATTTAATTATGAGCTTAAGGAAAGGCAGGGAATCTTCCTGTCTGTTACTGATTTAAGGTGGAACATGCTGCCGTGCCTAAGGCAAAACAGAACGTGGATTCACTGAGTTTCACTTAGAAAAGGATGATAAATATGAAAAGCCAGCTAACAGTGACCAGTCCGGCTTTTGAGAACGAAGCCGTTATACCCATTCAATACACAGGGCGAGGAGAGGATATTTCACCAGAGCTGCATCTGTCAGCCATTAATGAAAACGCCAAGTCCCTGGCTATCATAATGGATGATATGGGACATCCCATTCCAGCATATAATCATTGGGTTATTTGGAATATTCCCGTCATGGAGACAATCCCCTCAAATATCCCTTATGGACCCCATATTGAAGAACTTAATGGAGTATCAGTTCAACGTATATGCATTGGACTGCCTGTTGGATCTGCCAAGTAGATCCAGAAAGCGGGATTTATTGTCTGCTATGCAAGGGCATATTTTACAGGAGGGCTGTTTAGTGGGAAGATTTCAGTAAAACTGCAATAAAACTGCAGGTCCAATCATTTTCCTGATAATGTTTTGTGGAGTTCGTTTAAACTTCAGAATCATTCTCTTGACAATATGACGGAAAAATGCTATATTGAAGACAAGTTAATAGTGAGTGTTACTGACTCGATCAGGCATCATCAAATGCAAATGTCCGCATAATAGTGGATATTGGTGTTTGGTGATTTTTTTTGACCTATTTATATGATAGGTACTTAGAATCGCTTAAAAAGAAAAAATTTAACAGGAAAGGAGGTGTTTTATGTTCGAGTTTGTTAAATCACTGAATAATAACATCGTTCTTGGCTACGACGAGAATCATAACGAAGTCGTGCTGTTTGGAAATGGGATCGGTTTTAACCGGAAGAGGGGAGATATGGTTTCAGAATCTTCTGTCAGTAAGCTTTTTATCAATGACAGCAATAAACGGCTGGCTTCCATGGTTCAGAACCTGTCGGAAGACATCGTTTCCGTAACGGAAGAAATCATTCAATATGGCTCCAGGATATTGGAAAAACAGCTTCATGCCTCTATCCTGATCATTCTTGCCGATCATCTGTATTTTGCTATTGAGCGGGCGAAGAAAAGTCAGAATGTGGATAATCCGCTGCAATGGGAAGTCCCCCACCTTTATCCAAGGGAATATGAAATCGGAGGAAAGGGGGTGAAATTAATTGAGGAACGCCTAAAAGTAAAATTGCCGCCACAGGAGGCATCCTTTATAGCCCTTCATTTTGTAAATGCACAATTTGAAAGTCAGGATATGAGTGATACCTTAAAGATTACAGAGATCATCAGCCGGATCCTGGATATTGTCAGCTACCATTTTCAATTGATATTAGATGAAAATTCCTTATACTACTCCAGGTTTATTGTGCATCTGCGGTATTTTATCATACGGCAGGAAACTCATATGAAGGACACCATAGGATTAAACGACGAAGATTTATTGGAAACGGTTAAAATCCGTTATAAAAAAAGCTACCAATGCGCCATTAAGATTGCAAAATATCTGTTTGACGCCTATGCCTGGGATGTTTCCAAGGATGAAATCATTTATTTACTGCTTCATATCGAAAGAATAACAAATGTTACAAACAAGTAATTAAAACAAGAGTGTTACTATTCAATTAGGCATTGTCTTCGAACTAGGATTTATTTTAAACTCATCAAGCTGCGCAGCGGATTGCGAATATCCGATTGACTACCAAAAATAAAACGAAAAGGAGACTTTGTGTATGGAACATTTAAAGTTAGCTCAGGAAATCATCCAGTATTGTGGTGGAAAGGATAATATAACCCAGGCCTGGAACTGCATTACAAGGCTGCGTTTTCACTTAAAAGACAGGGAAAAAGCAGATGTAAAGGCCATACAGGCTTTAGACGGTGTCTTAGGAGCCCAGTTTCAGGGAGATCAGTTTCAGGTGATCATCGGAAATGAGGTATTAAAGGTATTTGAAGGGGTAAAGAAAGAACTTGGAGATCTTGTGGTTTCGTCGGAAGAAAAGCCCAAGAAGAATAAAAAAAGAGAAAATCCGATCAACGTCCTGTTCGGTGTGATCTCAGGTATTTTCAATCCCATTTTACCTGCAATAACAGGAGCCGGAATTATAAAAGGGATCCTGGCCCTGCTGATATTTCTAAAGATGCTGAATCCGGAATCAGACAATTATTTTGTTTTAGATATGATCTCCAATGCAACCTATTACTTCCTTCCATTTCTGGTTGCTTTTTCAGCGGGAAAGAAATTCGGTGTGAATGAACATCTGTCTGCGACTCTTGCCGGAATCATCATGTATCCTGCATTTGTGAATTTAAGCGGGCAGGGGATCAGTACGGTGAAATTCCTTTTTATGAATATTCCCGTAATGGATTACAATTCCACGGTGATCCCAATTATTCTGGGTGTCCTGTTACTGAGCATCGTATACAAATTTATAGACCGATTTATACCGAGTTTTTTAAAACTGATCGTGACGCCAGTGGCTTCCCTTCTGGTAACAGCCCCTGTGGTTCTTGTATTCATCGCTCCTCTGGGAAGTTATGTGGGCAAATATGTGGCAGCCTTTTTCATCTCCCTGTTTGGAGTAGCGGGCCCTGTGGCCGGTATGCTGATGGGAGGGCTTATGTCGGTCATCGTAATAACCGGCATGCATTATGCATTTTTCCCGTCTACCTTTGATGGGCTGGGCGGCGTTGGCTACGATATTTTGCTGCTTCCCATGAGTATTGTAAGTAATATGGGTCAGTGCGGCGCTGTTCTTGGGGCAGCTTTTAAAATTAAAGATAAGAAGATGAAATCAATTGCATTTTCCAGTGCGCTTTCCGCGTTGTTTGGCATTACGGAACCTGCCATTTATGGGGTGAACTTAAAATATAAAAAGCCCTTCTATGCCGCATTGACAGGCGGAGCTGTGGGCGGAGCTATTTACGGAATCTTTCATGTTAAGGCTTATGCATTCAGCATTCCGGGAATTACCGCTTTGCCTACTTATTTGAAAGAAGGGGAGTTAAACAACTTTATCTGGGCGTGTATCGGTGTTGGTGCTTCATTTATCACTGCTTTTATCATAACGATGCTTCTTCCTCTGGAAGGAAAGGAAAAGGAAAAAGAGACTGATAAAATCTCCCAGGATCACGAAGGGCAGATGGTAAAAATACCGGTTGCTGCTCCCATGACTGGAAAAGCGGTAGGACTAGATCAGGTTCCTGATAAGATGTTTGCGGAAGGCATCCTTGGCAAAGGGATCGCAATCATACCGGATGAAGGGATAGTGAAAGCGCCCTTTCAAGGACAGGTAAAAATGATTGCACCCACAAAGCATGCCATCGGTCTGATCTCTGACCGGGGGATAAACGCAGTGATCCATATCGGGATCGATACGGTGAATCTCCAGGGAAAGGGCTTTGAAGTCCTCGTAAAAGAAGATCAGTGGGTAGAGAAGGGAGAGCCTTTGATGAAGGTGGACTTAGATTTCATCAAGGAGAACCATTTAAATCCCATCACTCCCATAATTGTAACAAACTCAGATGAATATGTGAATGTGCTGGATATCCCTATGGATATGGCACAGGCGGGAACCAGTGAGGTCCTGATCGTATTCCAGTAGCATTCCAATATAAGACAAGCAGTTCCTATCAATTCAAATACGATTCAAAAAAGGAGAATAATTATGAAACAGGAAGTAAACTACGGATTTCCAGAAGGTTTTCTATGGGGCGGTGCAACCGCTGCCAATCAGATCGAGGGAGCCTTTAAAGAAGATGGAAAAGGAATGTCCACATCGGATTATGCAGCCTATAAAGATCCCTATGCAACTGGAGAAGTAAATAATTTTACGTTCAATGTCACCTCAAAGGAATTGGAAGAGTACCGGACCCATGAGGAAAAATATAAATTTCCCAAGCGCTGGGGAATCGATTTCTACCATCGTTATGCGGAGGATATTGCATTGTTTGCGGAGATGGGATTTAAAGTGTTCCGGTTCTCCATTTCATGGGTGAGAATTTTTCCTACGGGCTTGGAATCCGAGCCAAATGAAGCCGGATTTGTTTTTTACGATAAGGTGATCGCTGAGCTGAAAAAGTATCACATAGAGCCCCTTATAACATTGTCCCATTATGAAATGCCCATCGTTCTGTCAGAAAAATATAACGGCTGGCAGAGCCGGGAGCTGATTGATTGTTTTGTCCGGTTTGCGGCCGCATGTTTCAAACGATACAAAAATGACGTGAAATACTGGATCACCTTTAACGAAATGAATATGAACTTAAACAGCCTGTACACCGGGGCAGGAAGCTTTCCTGACAGAGTGGATCACTTAGAGGAGGCGGCTTACCAGGCATCTCACTACCAGTTTGTGGCCAGTTCCCTGGCAGTGAAGGCGGGAAGAGAAATCATGCCTGATGCGAAAATCGGCTGTATGATCAACCGGATTGAGTCCTATGCAAAAACCTGCAAGCCGGAGGATCAGCTGCAGGCATTAAAGGCTGACCAGATCAACCTCTTTTATCCGGAGGTACAGGCAAGAGGAGAATATCCTTCCTACATGTCACGGTATTTCAAAGAAAAGAACATAAAATTGGAAACAGAAGCGGAGGATTTTCAGATCATCAGGGATTATACGGTGGATTTCATCGCATTCAGCTATTACATGACCCACGTTACAGAGGACAGGCCGGATGCTAATGAATTGGCTGGAAAACTGGACAGTCCGATCAAGAATCCTTATTTAAAGCTGACAGAGTGGGGGTGGCCCATTGACCCCATCGGGCTGCGCATTACACTGAACAAAATGTACGACCGTTATAAAAAGCCCTTGTTCCTGGTTGAAAATGGACTGGGAGCCAGGGACAAGGTGGAGGCGGATGGAAGCATTCATGATGATTACCGGATTGACTATATCCGCGAGCACGTAAAGCAGATGAAGGAGGCAGTAACAGACGGCGTGGATTTAATGGGCTATACGACGTGGGGCTGCATTGATTTAATCAGCTGCGGAACATCGGAAATGACGAAACGCTATGGCTTCATCTATGTAGATCAGGATGATGAAGGAAATGGTACGTTGAACCGATCCAGAAAAGATTCCTTCCATTGGTATAAAAAAGTGATAGAAACCAACGGAGAAGTACTGTAAGAACAGGGAAAGTATCAGGTTGTTATAATATAGAAAGAATGGCACAGCGCAAAGGCTGTGCCATTCTTTCCATATTAATGCTCATGATCAGTCAGCTAAACCGTATGTTTCTATGTTCTCAAAATCTAAGGTGACAACGGCTGATTCAAAGGAAATTTCATAGAGAACTAAGTAATCTCCGGCTTGATCTATCATATCTTTGTAGCCGGGGATTTTTTTAATGAAATGTTCCGCTGCGTCAAATACAGTGCCGCTGCTTTTTCTTACTGTGCCTTTCGCCTTAATATGCTCATTGCCTGTGTGGGGAATGGTTGTAAAAGCCGCCTTATTATTTTGTTCCAATTCCTTTACTTTCTCATTATCCCCAAACGTGGTAAAGAGGATCACTTTGGCGGCTTCGTCAAAGCAGAAATTTACAATCCTTACACTGGGCTGGCCGTCAGTACAAGTAGCCAGAGCAATTTCGGTTTGTGTGTTGATCAGTCGGGTGAATTCTTGTTTTGCATTCATAATTAATTCTCCTTTGCTTTCTTTATTGCTATGTTTGCAGTATAATGTATAATGGTTTCAAATAGTGAAACCATTTAATCAGAAAGAGGAAAAATCCATGAAAAAATCAGAGCGGCTGAATGATATGATGATATACTTAAATGATAAAAAGTTTTTCAGTCTCAGAAGCATAATGGACAGATATACTATTTCCAAAAGTACGGCACTTCGTGACATTCAGTCCTTAGAAGAAATCGGCATGCCGATATACTCTAAGACTGGGCGGAACGGATGCTATGGTATCCTTCCCAATCGGTTATTATCCCCCATTGTCTTTACGGTTGACGAGGTTCAGGCGTTGTATTTTGCCATGCAGACGCTTAACGCCTATCAATCAACGCCTTTTCATTTGAACGTCCAAAAGCTAAAGCAAAAGTTTGAAGGCTGTATATCAGAAGAACGAATAAAAAAACTAAGGAAAATGGAATTGATTTTTCGCTTGGGAAGTTATAAAACCAAGAATGAATGTAACTGCCTGCAGGACATTCTGCACATGGCGGTTGATGAAAACGTTTGTGAAGTCCACTATACCAAGGGAGAGCAGGAGAAGCAGTATTATGTTCAGTTCTTTGATATTACTTCTGCCTATGGACAGTGGTATGCAACGGCGTATAATTTCCAGACGAAAAAGCCCCAAGTGTTCCGCTGTGATAAAATTCATTTCGTACAGCCCAGTGATAAGTATATAGCAAAGCCGCTTTCTGATTTTCTTATTTCCCCGAAAGAAATGTTTCGAAATAATGATTCCATCGACTTTGAGGCTGGCGTTACTGCCAAAGGCGTGGATCTATTCTATAAAGAGCATTATCCATCAATGGAGCTGCATCAAGAGAATGGGAAATATTATATAAGAGGTTTTTATAACAGAGGGGAAGAACCGTTTATCGCCAATTATTTTGCTAATTACGGTGAAAGGATATTATCTATCAGTCCAGCCAGCTTGAAAAACCTGATTCTTGACCGGCTGGATGCAATAAAGAATCATTTTATTTCATTATGAAGGTTAAACCAAGTAAAGCAAAGAAAAGCAAAGAAAAGCAAAGAAAAGCAAAGTAAACAAAGTATCGGCCCAGACGTCCGATACTTTGTTTTTTGACTATGGGCAGGACCCTGTTGAGCATGTATAGCGTGCGAAATATAAACCACCTGCTTGTGAGTGCGCACCGCTTTCTTACATGGTGGCGCCTATCTGCATTTTGTTTTATCCGGCTCCAGAAAGGACGTCTGAATATGCCCTTTTATTTCTTTAATCAGCAAATTACTTTATCAAATAATGTAATTTGATTACATTTGAAACTAATTAGTTAAACATATTGTAAAATGATTACATACGTGCTATAATACTAAATATAAGCGCTTATACTATAAAAAACCATACACATTGCCTATGGAGTGAAAAGGCATGAGGCAGGAAAAGGAGGTAAAACATGCAGGGAGTTTCTTTGTTGGTTGTTATTGGATTGATTCTGTATACCGTGATTGCTGTGGTTGATCAGATTTCCATTCAATGCGGATTGTATACCCCGTTGTTCGCGGCTGTGATTACCGGGGCATTATTGGGGGATTTGCCAACAGGTCTGGTAGTTGGTGCGACATTGCAGCTCATGACATTGGGAGTTGCTACTTATGGAGGTGCTACGGTCCCGGATTATTTGTCAGGAGCGATTATGGGTACCGCTTATGCAATTATTTCCGGACAGGGGGCAGAATACGGAATCGGTCTGGCTATTCCCATCGGATTGCTGTTAACTCAGATGGACATTCTGGGAAGGATGACCAACTCATTCTTTCAGCATTACGCAGACCGCTGTGCGGAAAATGCGGATTACAAAGGAGTGGAACGGGCAAATTTACTGGGACTGCTGCCCTGGGTCCTTTCCAGGGTGATTCCGGTCGCATTGGGACTGGTTTTTGGAGAGGCAGTGGTAAATGGAGTAAATGCCATTATCCCAGCCTGGTTTATGACAGGACTTAAAACCGCAGGCGCAATTCTTCCTGCAATGGGTATGGCCATACTGATGCGTTACCTGCCCATTAAAAAATACTATCCGTATTTTATCATCGGATTCGTGCTGATTGCCTTTGGAGGCGCTACGTTTACCGTTATGGCGGCCGCATTGATCGGCCTGGCACTGGCTGCTCTTCATCTTTCAAGAGTAAGGGAACGGGCAGCAGTGCAGACTTTGGATGATGAGGAGGTAGAAATCGATGGCTGACAAAAACCAGACAGGAAGCGTGAAATTGGAAAAAAGCGATATCAATAAAGTATATCTGCGTAATCTGTTTACTTTACAGTTTGGCTGGAATTACGAAAAGATGCAGGGCCTTGGATATGCCTATGTCATCATGCCGGTGTTAAAGCGGCTGTACTCCAAAGATCCGGAGAAGATGAAACGTGCACTGAAGATGCACCTGGGTTATTTTAACACCACTCCGGCAATGTCTCATCTGATCGTCGGTGCCGATATGGCGCTGGAGGAAGAGCTGGGAATTGAGGCGGAGGAGGCCATTACCGGTTTAAAGACCGGACTTATGGGACCCTTTGCAGGAGTCGGTGATACGTTGTTCATCGCCATTTACCGGGCCATCGTGTTCTCCATTGCATCTTATATAGCCATGCAGGGGAATCCCATTGGACTTATCATACCTCTCATTGCATGTGCCGGGGTATTATGGATACGATATAAATTTACCTGCGTCGGCTATCAGTCCGGACGAATGCTTGCAACCGGGTTTGCGGATAAAATTTCTCCTATTACAGAGGCGGCCAGCATCCTGGGACTGACTGTGGTAGGAGCACTGATCCCTTCTGTAATCAAATACCGTACGGATCTGCAGTTCACCATGGGAGAAGTAACCTTTGCCCTACAGGATATGCTGGATAAAATCATGCCCTCCCTGCTTCCTCTTGGCATCGTAGTATTTTCATACTGGCTCCTTGGGAAGAAAAAGGTGAATTCTACAAAATTAATTTTTATTCTCATTGGTCTGGGCATGGTACTTGGCAATCTGCAATCCATGCTGACCTTTGTGGCTGGTTTATTTTAGAAAAAAGGAAGTTGAAACAGGAAAGGAAATAGTGGTATGATTGGAATCATAGTAACCGGCCATGGTGAATTTGCCTCTGGTTTAACCAGCGGGTTAAAGCTGCTGGCTGGAGAGACGGAATATTATGAAGCCGTTGATTTTAAAGCGGAGGATTCTACGGAACTTCTGACAGATAATCTGAGGTCAGCGATCCGGAGGCTTAAAGACTGTGAAGCGGTGGCAGTGCTTGCGGATCTGACGGGAGGCTCCCCCTTTAATATGGCTTCCAGACTGAAAATGTCCGGTACCCATGAAAATATGGAGGTAATCGGAGGCATCAACCTTCCTCTGGTCCTTCATGCCTATATGTCCAGGGGAATGATTTCGGATATCCGAGAGCTACTGGATGCCTCCCTGGAGATGGGAAAACAGCATATGATGTATTTTCAGACATCGGATGATGCATGTGAACTGGAAGAATAGGAAGAAGAAAAGGAGAAAGATTCATGGCAATTGTTCATGCGAGAGTAGATGAAAGACTGATTCACGGTCAGGTGGCTATGGTTTGGACCAATACCGTAGGAGCGTCCCGGATCATTGTGGTTAATGATGAAGCGGTAAAGGATGAAATGATCATTGCAGGCCTTAAGATGGCAAAACCGGCAGGAGTAAAGCTTTCCATCCTGTCTTTAAAGCGGGCTGCTGAAAAATTTGCAGAAAAGGCTTACGAAGAGGATAAGGTATTTCTCATAACAAAGAACGTGACGGATATGGCAGCGCTGATCCGCTCTGAAGTCCCGATCAAGGCTTTTAACGTGGGAAATGTAGCTAAAAGAGAAGGAAGCAGACCCATTAAAAAGTCAGTGAACTTAACGGAAGACGATGAAAAGGATATCCGGGAAATGGTACAGCTGGGAGTGAGTGTAACGGCTCAGATGCTGCCTAATGAGTCGGACCAGTCGATCTTAAACATGCTGTAAAATAAATCGGATGCAGGAGGAGGCGGAATGGAATCAGTTCGGTTAAAGATAAGAGAACAATACAATGAAATGAGTAAGGCAGAGAAGAAACTCTCAGATTTTGTATTGTCAGATACCAAAAACTGTCTTGGGATGACGGCAGTTGATATTGCAGGAAAAAGCGGGGTATCCTCCGCCTCTGTGATCCGTTATGTTCAAAAACTCGGTTTTGATGGGTTGGAAGGTTTTAAGCTGGCACTTGCTGCAACCGATGCCCAAAATGATAAGGAAGATATGGTAGACCCCATTATTTCCAAAGAAGATGATTTAGATACGCTGTGCCGGAAAATGGATGCCCTGGTGGATGCGGCATTTCAGGATTTTTTCTATCAGCTGAATAAAGATGCATTAAAAAAAGCTATCAACAAAATTAAGAAAGCCCGACGCATTTATCTGGTGGGGATCGGAAGTTCCTCGCTGCCTGCTTATGACCTGTTCCATAAACTGAAGCGGGCCGACTTAAATGCAAACTTTTATCAGGATATCAATATGATGGTGGAATTTTTCAACTACATTGATAAACGGGATGTGGTGATCGCATTCTCCTACAGCGGACAGTCCCAGGAAGTCCTTTATGCCTGCGGGATTGCAGAAAAGCAGGGAGCATCGATCATAGCGGTTACCCGCAGAAGAGATTCCCCCCTTCAGGATATTGCAGATATATGCCTTCATGTGCCGGACAACGAAAAGGTCATGCGGATCGGTGCATTTACCTCTCTTCATACCTCCATCATGATGGCGGATCTTCTGTACATGGGAGTGATCCAGGAGAATTTAGAGCATTATGAGGTGGAGCTGATCAAAACCAGAAAGATGGTAGAAGGGCTGAAAATAAAGAAATAGAGGAGTTTTATGTGCAATATAGAAAAGCTTACAACGGAATCAACCAATGAAGCTACCCGGAACATTGACAGGCTGGAATCATTGGAAATCGTTACATTAATAAATAATGAAGACAAAAAGGTGGCGGAAGCCATAGAAAAGGTACTTCCCCAAATCGCGGAGGCAGTGGAATCAATTGTAGAGCGTTTCAAAAAAGGCGGACGGATCATTTACTGCGGCGCAGGATCGTCCGGCCGGATGGGCACGCTGGATGCGGTGGAACTGACTCCCACTTACAGCGTATCCCCGGCCAGGGCCTTTGGCCTTCTTGCAGGCGGTGATGAGGCCATGTATACAGCGGTAGAGGGTGCGGAAGATTCAGAAGAACTGGCAGTTGAGGACTTAAAAAGGGTGAAGCTTACAGCCGATGATTGTGTGATCGGCATTGCAGCCAGCGGAAGGACTCCTTACACAAAGGCGGCCCTGGAATTCGGAAAACAAACAGGTGCCTTTACTATTTCCGTTACCTGCAATCAGGACAGCGCCATGGCAAAGATCGCGGATATATCCATTGCCCCGGTAGTGGGACCAGAGGTAATCAACGGATCCACCAGGATGAAGGCAGGAACCGCTCAGAAAATGGTAGTTAATATGCTTTCCACCGGAGCCATGATAAGGCTTGGTAAGGTATACCGGAATTATATGGTTCATGTGCAGCCCACCAATGAAAAGCTTATAAAGCGGGCGGTTAAGATGATCGTAGACTTAACAGGTGCGAAAGAGGAGCTGGCTCTTAAGGTGCTTTATGAGGCAGATAAGGATGTGGCGGCTGCCATCGTGATGATCGAATGCGGCTGCAGAAAAGATCAGGCCAGGGAAGCCCTTTTAGAATCCGGCGGTCAGGTGAGGAAAGCCATTGCCGCTGTGAAAAACGGAGTTTCGTCAGATGATAAGAGCCTGGAATGATAAAAATGAGACGATATTGGATGCAATGGCAGAGCAGCTTGTTCGGGACCAAGTGATCTGGGGAGCAAGCTGGGGCTTTGTCAGTGATCAGGGGATCCGTTTAAAGTACGCCGGAAAGCAGGGTGCGGTGGTCCCCTATTGTGACCGGGACGTGGAAGCAGGTATGTATTATGACCTTGCTTCGCTGACTAAGGTAATTGGGACGGCCACCCGGGTCCTTCAGCTGGTGGAAAAAGGAGTGATAAGCCTTTCTACTCCGGTAAAAGAGATCCTGGGCCGGTTTTCCTATGGGGATGTCACGGTGGAACACCTGCTGCTTCATTCAAGCGGCCTTCCTGCCGAGATTCGGAACAAAGAAAGCTGGAGCCGGGAAAATCTTCTGGAATATCTCTATACCACACCAAGGGAAAGAGAGGCAGGAGAAGGCTTCCTGTATTCGGATGTAGGCTTTATCCTGCTGGGAAAGATCATTGAGAATCTGGACAAATCAACTCTTGAGGATACCTTCCGGGAGCATATTTTTACCCCCCTTGGGATGATGGATACCTCCTATCTGGTCCAGGGAAGCAGGGAGCGCTGCATCCCCACGGAATGTACGGAACAAAGAGGCTGTATCTGCGGAGAAGTTCATGATTCAAAAGCTCATCTGCTGGGGCAGTGCGGCAGCGCCGGTTTGTTTTCTACATTGGAAGATGTGGTGAAATTTGTTAAGGCTTATCTGGAACATTCCCGGCATTTGTTTGGAGAAGAGATATTTGAAAAACTTAGCAGTACTATAAAGTTTGAACGCACTCTGGGCTGGAGCAAGGAGTATGGAAGGGATACGCTTTATCATACCGGCTTTACAGGAACCTCAGTTTTGATGGATATGAAGAGCGGAAAAGGTTTTGTTCTGCTGACAAACAGGATCCATCCCAGCCGGAACAATGAGGAATTCTTAAAGATGAGAAAGAAGATGAATGAAGTTTATCTGAAGATGGTTTCATAGACTTATATAAATGGGGGCGGCTCTTTCTCAAAAGGCAGCCCCTTGCTTCTGCCATACCGATTCGTTTTTACTTAGGCTTCCCTTTATCGCTGGATAGCTATGGATTCCATACTTGACTTTTTGTGACTAAATAGCTATAATAGAACGGTTATATTTTTCGTACAGAGAACACGCGATCGTGTTGATATAGAGGCGGAATTATTATTTTAAAATAATAATCCCGCCTCTATTTATATTTAAGGAGGCAATTTACAATATGGATAAAAACAAAACATTTCACTTGTTTGGGGCGATAATCGCCGCAGGTATTTTAGCTTTTTCCGGAGTATTAATTGAAACGGCAATGAATGTGACATTCCCATTGCTAATTCAGGAGTTTCGTGTGACTACGTCAGGAATTCAATGGGTAACTACCATTTATTTGCTTATGATTTCCGTCATTGTTCCAATTTCTTCTTATTTAAATCAGAACTTTTCAGCACGGAATTTATTTATCACAGCCAATCTATTCTTTTTACTGGGAGTTTTGATAAACTGCTTTTCGGCGTCATTTTCCCTGCTTTTGCTGGGGCGCTTGCTGCAAGGGGTGGGTACAGGCATAGGCCTTCCTCTTATGTTCCACATCATTCTCACAAAGGCTCCGGCCGAAAAGCGGGGAATGATGATGGGAATAGGGACTCTGACAACTTCAATCGCTCCCGCCATTGGCCCCACTTACGGGGGACTTATTTCCAACCTGTTGAACTGGCGGTATATTTACATCTTCTTGATTCCTCTTATGATTCTTTCCCTTGTTCTCGGTCTGCACTCCATTCCAAATGAGGTTTCAAGAAAAAAGCAGCATCTGCATTTTCGTTGTGTTTTCTTTTTGGCCATTACCTTTACTTCTTTTATAATGGCTCTAAGTGCCGGATCAGGAATTGTTTTTGCATTGTTTCTAGTTATTGGGCTTGTAAGCGGTTTTTTGTTTGTGTTGTCTAACAGCAAAACTCCCTTATTGCAAATGTCGGTGTTAAAAAACAGAAGATTTTCTTCATTCTTATTCAGCCTTCTTATATATCAGGCTTTACTTTTGGGGTTATCTTTCGTCCTGCCAAACTATCTGCAAATTTCTGCTGGCTATAGTTCATCTGCCGCAGGGGCCTTTATGTTTCCTGGTGCTTTGATGGGTGCTTTACTTGCTCCTCTTTCGGGGAAGCTATTAGACAGAATTGGTGCAAGCAAGCCCATTTTGACCGGCCTTTTTACAACCATCGTTGGGATCTCTTTGTTTCTTGCGCTGTTGCATACCAATTCGTTGGTGCTCTTAATAGGCGCTCATCTTATTCTGATGACAGGTCTTGGCCTTTCTTATAGCAACCTGATGACCTGCAGTTTAAGCGCACTGCCGTCCAGTCAAATTTCAGATGGGAATGCATTTGTAAATACCTTTCAGCAGTTCATAGGCGCTGTTGCTACAGCGCTGGTCGCCGCTGTATTTTCTTTTTATCAAAATAAATACGGTTTTATCTCTGGTACTACCTCCGGAGCATGGATTGTTCTTCTGATTTTCTTCTTTTTATTGGTTACAAGCACAATTGTTACTCTATCAGCATTGAAAAAGAAATAAAATTTAATTAATCCTGAATTTCCCCGGTATTGTCGGGGCTTCAAGCATGGTCTTTTGCCCGGCCCTGTGTTTTAACATTCAAAATCCCATTCTAGAATTGTAATGTATGAGCCTATATAGTAAAATAAGCAAAGAGAACTGCTTTTCAGGGTCATGATACTCTGGTTGCAGAAAAAAGGTAAAGCTGTTGGAGATATTTGAAAGAAGGGATTAGCTGATGAATGAAAACACACCGGTTATAGAAACACAACGGTTAATTTTACGAAAATTTACTCCCGAAGATGTTATTGATTTTTTTGAAATTATGAGCGATAAAGAAGTGAATGCTTTTCTTCCGTGGTTTCCGCTTAGAACTGTTGAGGAGGCAATGACATTCTTAACCGATCGGTTCCTTGTATATTACAGCAAACCAAGTGCTTATCGGTACGCTATCTGTCTGAAAGAGGATAACAAGCCGATTGGATATGTTTGGCTGAGTGAAGGCGAAAGCCTCGACTTTGGTTATGGACTGAAAAAAGAGTACTGGCATAAAGGTGTCGTTACAGAAGCGGCAAAAGCGGTTGTGAAAAAAATAAAAGATACTGGATATCCATATATCACAGCCACCCATGATGTGAATAACCCTCGAAGCGGCGAAGTGATGAAAAAACTTGGCATGGTCTACAAATACTCCTACGTGGAACAGTGGCAGCCAAAAGATATTCCTGTAACCTTTCGTATGTATCAGCTTAATTTTGATGGTAAAGATGAGAAAACGTATATGGAGTATTGGGATAAGTATGCGGATCACTTTGTGGAAAACATCGGACTATAAAAATTTCTGGAAGCTTCCAGCTGCATGGAAAGCTATTGCCGAGAATGGTAAAAGTCGACTTTGGCAGGTTATTTGTGACAGCAAAATACCTTTTGACATTATGAACAATGCCGGGGAATCATGAAAGCGGGGTACGGATATGGATTCTGCTCTCCAATTAAGAGTGAAATTTGATGCCAATAAGTTAGTTGCGGAGAACGAAATTAAATCTTCGCTGGAGCAATCAAAAATAGTTCAAAAACTTACAAGTGATTATGAAGAAAATGCCTTTTTTAATCTTTTTCGCCTCATGTGCCTGTCTGAAATTCCATATGCAGAACGGTTGCCATATACGGAAAATATAATCGCTTTTATTTCTAACCGCTTGGCCCTGCCAGAGGGATTTTCTTATACTGGCAATGTAAATTATATTGTCCCATGCTATAATGCAATGCTGTTGGAAGCGTATACCCGATTAGGAAAGGCAGCTTCACGGGAAACACAAAATGCGCTGAATTGGATCAAACAGTATCAGGTGCTTGAGCGTAACCAATCAACAGCGTGGAAGTATGATGGGATTTGCAAGCATGGCGGCTGTATGAACGCTGCTCCTTGCTATATTGGCATTGGGAAAACAGTGTGGGCATTGCTTACATATGATGAATTTACAAATTATTCAGACAAGGCAGTGGAAGACTTGATTGAAAAAGGCACTGAATATATGCTTCGGCACAATCTGTACCAGCGGTTGTCAAATCATGCTCCTATCAGCGCTCACATTACGGACATTATGTTTCCACAGGCATATATGCTTTCTCTTACTGATTTAGTGTATATTGCAGGCAAGGCAAATCTTTGGGCCGACACCCGGAGCAATGCATTGAAGAAATTAGTTAATCACAAGGCCTGCGACAAAGGTAATTGGAAGATTGATTATACTTACAGCCACAAAGGGTATAAGGCATTTGATACGAAAAGGAAAGTGTCAGAATGGGTTGGGTATGTATTTAATTCAAGCTTGTCAGCAGAGTGATAGTAAAGAAAGCGTATATTTCATCTAAGAGTAAGCTGCCATACCTGTTGGATATTTCATTGCCATCAACCCAAATGGATGATTCTTTCTGGCCGGCGGTCTGTTTACCGGCATGTTCAAAGATGCTTTTTAATGCTTTTCTAAATCAAGCCCTGGAAAAATTTGAAATGCACAAACGCCTATAAGGAAAGGATGTGTTGTTATGCCGAATCAATTATCCAGGGGGGTAAAACCCTCAAAACAGGCTGTATACTCCCTCTGCGGGAGCATACAGCCCTTTTGTTATGGGGCGTGACCCTGTTGAGCACGCGAAGAGCGCGAAATATCAACCACCCGCTATGCGGTTGCGCGATGTTGTCAGCATCCTGTTTTTTGGTCTGCTTGTAGTCTCTTGTTAACGGACCTAAGTGAAAGTGCAAGTATCACATTGTATTACATTTAGGCATAGACAAGAAATATTGGTGCGGAATGAGCTCATCTGCAATTGCTGAAAAAGAAATTTTTGTTTATTTCAATAAATATTAGAAATAATAGATACCGTGTAAACTGGACAGTACAATAGTATTCATTAAATAGAAAGGCGGATTTTATGGCAGAAGAAAATAATAATATGGAAGAACTGTTCCGGCAGGTGGATTATCATTTGCTTCATGACGAACGTCCATCGGAATATCTGGAAAAGATCAGCGGGGAACCGTGGTTTTTGGATTACCCGTTTTCCATGCTCGGCAGGATGAAGGAAACTCCACAGTCAAAACGTTATCATCCGGAAGGAAGTGTATGGAATCATACGATGATGGTAGTGGATCAGGCAGCGGAACAAAAGGCGAAAAGTAAAGATGCACGGGCATTTATGTGGGCGGCTCTGCTTCATGATATCGGCAAACCGGCAGTGACGAAAGTCCGAAAAGAAAAAATTACTGCATATAACCATGATGCTGAAGGAGAACATCTCACGGAGGATTTTTTGTCCTGCTTTTCCGACGATGCCAGGTGGATCAGGGCAGTCGCAAAACTGGTCCGGTATCATATGCACATTCTGTATGTGACAGACGGGCTTCCTTTCGGCGATATCGATGGTATGAAGCGGGAGACAGATATCGGTGAAGTTGCACTGCTTGGGCTTTGTGACCGGATCGGAAGGGGCGGAAGCGTTCCGGAAGATGAAACAAAGGCGGTCAGGCAATTTCTGAAGAAAATGCAGAATATGTAAAAGCTTGATACATTCATTGAGTCTCTTATCATAAATTGAATCATTAATTTCATCCAGGAGGAAACAAGTCTGATTTTATTGTAAGGCTGCTGTATAAAACATTTTCTTTATAAATAACTTCCAGAAATAGGCAAATAATGATCGTTGTACTATAATAAAGGAAGGTCACAGAAATTAATGAATTTAGAGAGGCTAACTATGAAAATAAATTATGGAATTATATCAACCGCTTCCATCGGGAAACGGTTCATCGGTGCAGTGAGGGCCAATGGAGGATCGGTGGCCGCGGCGGCGTCAAGGTCACTGGACAGGGCAAGGATATTCTGTCAGGAAAACAATATTGAGAAGCCTTATGGCTCTTATGAAGAACTTTACCAAGATCCGGAGATTACGGCTGTGTATATCACAACAATAAACCGGGAGCATTTTCATGAAATGAAGCAAGCTTTGAATAACGGAAAGCATGTACTTTGTGAAAAACCGTTTACGCTGTCAAAACCGCAGGCAAAAGAAATCTTTCAGCAGGCAAAGGAAAAAGGGCTGTTTGTGATGGAAATGCAAAAGAGCCTTTTTCTTCCTGTCACCGATCTGATTAAAACGTATATTGATTCAGGAATGTTAGGAAAACTCCATCAAGTGGATATGAGTGCATCTTTTCAAAGCCCAAAGGCTTCATGGATGCATGAAAAGGATCAGGGAGGAGTTGTTTATGGAAGCGCTTCCTATACTTTTGAATATCTTGATTATCTGCTGGAGCCTGCCGATGTAATCGTGCAGGCATTGGGTACCAGGGGGGAAACCGGAGTTCAGGACTCTGTCGGCCTTAATATAAGAATGAATGATGTTCTGATCAGCAGCCGTATTTCCATGCGGGGGCCGGCAGAAAGTTTTGCAGTTTTTTATTTTGAAAAGGGATTTATAAAAACCAATGAATACTGGAAGGCGGACCGCTGCGAGATACATACCGGCCAGGGTGTTGAGCTGATTGAGAGAACGGTTGATTTTGAAATGAAATATGAGGTGGCACATGCGGAAGCATGCATCAGGCAAGGCCTGACGGAGAGTCCTGTTATGACGGCTGAAAGAACACTTCGCTGCTGCGGGCTTGTGGATCAGATAATGGAATCGTTAGACTAAAAGTAGGGGAGAGCAGCTTCTTTTTTGTTCTGTGATTGAAGCAAATTAGTTGAGGTTTTATTGTGTTTGTTTATGATAAATGCTATGATAAAAAGGACTATAATCAGCACAGAAAAGAGGACAGGTATGAAGTTAATACTAATAAGACATGGAGAACCAGACTATTCCATTGACTCTCTCACAGAAAAAGGCTGGAGAGAGGCAGATTTGCTTTCCGAAAGGATCAGTAAGCTTTCTGTTTCCGCTTTTTACTGCTCCCCTCTTGGAAGAGCAAAGGATACTGCAAAAGCAACATTACAAACATTACATGCTGAGGCGGAGGTATTGCCCTGGCTTAGAGAATTCCGTGCGCCGGTTGATCACGGGGCCGGTGAAACCAAAACCATACCCTGGGATTTTATGCCCGGATACTGGACAAACCAAAAGGAGCTTTACGACAGAGATTTATGGTTTGAAAATGAGAGGATGAGAACAGGGCCTGTAAAAGAAGAATATGAAAAGGTGGCTTCCGGGCTTGATGGGTTATTAAGGAAACATGGATATCAGAGAGAAGGCGGAATGTACCGGGCCGTACCGGGGAGTGACGATACCATCGTCCTGTTCTGCCATTTTGGCGTGACCTGTGTTATGCTGTCTCATCTTCTGGGAATCCCGGCCCCATTGCTGTGGCAGGGCTTTTTTCTGCCGCCTTCATCGGTCACCACACTGGAGACGGAAGAGCGGATCGAAGATGAGGCTTATTTCCGGTGCAAGGGAATGGGGGATACGGCTCATTTATACGTGAAAGACGAGCCAATTTCAAATGCTGGATTTTTCCCTCGTTTTTCTGACCTGGTATAGACTTTGTTTTGTAGATGATTGTTGACGCAGACACAAAATATCGGTATAATAACGATGAAGTGCTAACGGATGGGAGGACTGTTCATGGATAGACAAGAACAGGTCATGGCGGGTTTTTGGGATATATTTAATAAGATTATTGGGATTAACAGTATCAAGTTGAAAGAAAACTTTGATGGTTATAATCCCTCTGAAATACATTGCGTTGAATACGTTGGAAAAAATGCAGATTCTAACGTGACAATACTTGCAGATTCTTTATATATGACAAGAAGTGCCATAAGTAAATTGACTAAAAAGTTAGTAAAAAAAGGGCTTATTGAAAGCTACCAAAAACCAGAAAACAAAAAGGAAATCTATTTTAGGCTTACTGAAAAAGGGGAAGCAATTTACAACGTCCATGAGGAATTACACAAGGGGTATCAAGAACGGGATAAAGCTGTATTTGAGCAGATGACGAAAGAACAGTTTGATATTATAATCAGCTTTGCAGAAAAGTATAACAGGCATTTGGATACAGAGATAGAAAAAATGGGTGTAGATATTAAGTCTGGATATTTTGATAAATTATAGAAAGTCCTCATAAACAGAATCATATGAATTTGAATCATGAAAACTTTGGGCAGCCCAATTCTATTAAGAGTGGGCTGCATTTTATTACTGTAATTTTGTTGACAAGGACACAAAAGCGTGTTACAGTATTATTGTGTCCAAGGACATAATAATACTTCAAAGGGAGTACAACAAATCATGCAAAGAAAAACGCTATACTCAAGAAACTTCATACTTTTCCTGATAGGTCAAATCATTTCGGTTTTTGGTAATCAAATTTTAAGATATGCCATTCCGCTTTACCTGTTAAATCAAACAGGTTCATCTGCATTACTTGGAACAATTTCAGCAGTTGCTTTTATACCCATGCTTGTACTGTATCCAATAGGGGGAATTATTGCTGACCAGTTTAATAAGAAAAACATAATGATAATACTGGATTTTAGTACAGCAATACTGATTATTTTATTCTGTTTGTTAGAAGGAACGATAAATATTATCCCTCTTATTGCAATCGTTATGCTATTCTTATATGGCATACAGGGGGTAGATCAACCGGCTGTAAAAGCAAGTGTATCAGCTTTGGTAAGCCCGGAACATATGATGAAAGCAAACTCCATTGTTGATGTTATCAACTCTCTTGCAAGTATGATGGGGCCAGTCATTGGAGGTATTCTGTTCTCTGTTTTTGGATTGACACCAGTCTTATATACAAGTATTGTTTTCTTCTTTGGTGCAGTAATAGTAGAAATCTTTACTGTAATTCCATTCGAGAAGAAACAGAGAAAAGGTACTATGCTTTCTACTGGTGTGGTTGACTTAAAAGAAAGTTTTGAGTTTCTGTTCCAAAAGCAATCCATGCTTTTGAAAGTATCATTAGTTTATGCTTCTTCTAATATCTTATTAACTTCACTTGTTTTAATAGGTGCTCCAGTTCTTATCACACAATATTTGGGATTTACCGTAGACACAGCTAATCGGTTATATGGATATTCGCAAGGTGTGATAGCTGCCGGTGCAGTATTGGGAGGCTT
>NZ_DAMAUN010000027.1:0-63032 GCF_032078915.1 Lacrimispora sp.
TTTATACATTTACATAAACTATTCCTTGACATATGAAGCCTTTCAACTTTGATGCTTAATTTTATACTTATCCACAATTGCAATAAAGGACCGCATTTCTACGATCCTCTACACTCATTACAATCAGCTGAATTTATATTTCACATCACAACCGTTTCACAGATAATACTTCACGGGCTACTATACGCAATTCCCAATTCGCGTTTTACCTTTTATATTCTATCCTTAAATTTTTTCTTCACACTTCCATCCACACCTTAAAGCTCCTGCTTTCAAATGGCTGCAAAACTGCGGATATGCCTGCAGCTTCCCTGATTCCCGCATCCTGTTCCAGCATATTGCAGACCGTCCATTCTTTTATCCGGTAATCTGATTTTATGCCAACTTTCTGCCTGCTGCCTGTCGTCTCATGAATCCTTACCACCAGGCATTCCTCTTTCTCCGCCTTTTTCACCGTATCCACAAGCACTGCCGGGTTATCGGTCCACAACAATCGTTTGCCTGCAAATGCTTCCTTTTCCATTCCCTTCACGGAGCCCACCGGCAGATTCAAATTTATACTTTCCGGAATCGTTCCGCCTTCTGTCACCGTCCCTGCATGGGGGTAGAGGGAATAGGTAAATGAATGTACGCCCATGTCCGCTTCCGTATCCGGATATTTTGCGCTCTTTAACAGGGAAATTTTAAGGGTACTGTCCTTTGCGCTGTATCCATATTTGCAGTCGTTCATAAGGCTGACTCCGAAACTGCTGTCGGAGATATCCGCCCACTTGTGTCCCACCACCTCGAACTTCGCCTGGTCCCAGCTGGTGTTGTAATGGGTTGGACGCTCCACATGGCCAAACTGAATATCATAGGATGCTTTCGTGGCCCTGACATCGAAATCAAAGGCAGCCTTTAAAAGCCGGTGATCCTCATGCCAGTCCACCACAGTTTCAAAATCAATCCGGCGGCTTTTTGCATACAGTACCATGTCCTGTTTGATGGAAGAGCTCCGGTAAATGTAGGAGAAGCGGATCACCGCCCTGACCCCGTTATTTTCCACAAGCCTAGGCGCTTCCTTTACCGCTGCCGTCTCCATTTTCTCCATGTAGAACATATCGATATCCCACGCATCATACCGCATGGGCCTGTCTTCAAAGATTTCCAGACGGTTTCCTTCTCCTCTCAGCACTTCCCGCTCATTTTCCCTGTCATAAACAGAAACAAGCTGCCCTTTCTCGTTCCAGCGGATTTGGTAATACGGTGTCTTTGCCTCCACGTTCAAAAACTCCGCCGTCATCTTCTGTGCAGCGGCTTCCTTTCCCGGAAGAAAACGGATGGTCCTCATTTCAAGCCCGCCCATCTTTACATGAAGGAAACAGCCTTCTCCGGTTCTGCCCGCCAAGATGGGGGTTCCGTCCTGCTCTGCAAAGCTTCCCTCTCTCATTTCCTCGACAAACACAAGGTCGTTCCGGTCAAAGCTGCTGAAATTCCAGAGCGTCCAGTGATCATCGTCAGCCTTTACAAGCCGGCTTAGGAGCACGTCTCTCGTCTCATTTAACAGGCGGTCTGCCTCCCGGTATTCCTTTTCCGAATCCTGGTAAACCTCATGAATGGAGGAGCCCGGAATGATATCGTGGAACTGGTTTCGCAGAACGATTTCCCAGGCGTGGTGAATCTCGTTTTGGGGATATTCCCTATCCTCTGTCATCACCTGACTGGCCAGCCATTCCGTTTCCGCCAGCTTCCATTCCAGCTTCCTGTTCCACTTCTTGTTTCTCGCCTGAGAGGTATAGGTGCCCCGGTGGTATTCTAAATACAGCTCGCCGTCCCATACCGGCTGCCGGCTCTTATTTTCTTCCATATCCTTATGAATCTTCTCAAAGTAATTCCCAGCCGTGTCATTCACCACGTTGGGAACGCCCGGAAGTAAATTCATGGAACGCCTGCTCTTTAACATGCCCGGCGTCACCCCTCCTCCCCCATCGCCATGGCCGAAGGATATCAGCACGTCCTTTGTCAGATCCTTATCCCGGAATTTCTCCCAGCTTCCAAATACCTCAAACGGGGTCAGCTTACCGTTATAAGTGGCTCCATGCTTATGTTCTGAACCATCCTGCTCATAAGGTGTGGTTATAAAATAGGTCAGGACCTCACTGCCATCAATCCCTCTCCACCAGAATAAATCATGAGGCATCCGATTGACATCATTCCAGCTGATTTTCGTGGTCGCAAACGTCTTAATGTTACACTGCTTTAAAATCTGCGGCAGGGCCCAGCTGTAGCCAAACACATCCGGCAGCCAGAGATGGGTGCAGTCCCAGCCGAATTCATCCTTAATAAAGTTACAGCCATACAGGAACTGGCGCACAAGTGCTTCGCCGGAGGTGATATTGCAGTCCGCTTCCAGCCACATACCACCGTCCACTTCCCATCTTCCCTCAGCAATCCTGTTTTTGATCTGCTCATAAATCTCCGGACAGTCCTGTTTGATAAACTGGTAAAGCTGGGGCTGACTCTGCAAAAATAAGAAGTCGTCGTTTTGTTCCATCAACCTGAGCGCGGTAGAAAACGAACGCACCGCTTTTTCATGGGTGTGCTTCAGCCTCCAAAGCCATGCCACATCAATGTGGGTATGGCCCACGCAGTGCACCGTGACCTGGCTGTTTTTCGGCATCCGGGCCAGCTGTTCCTCCAGATTCTCCAGCGCCTTCTTCACCGTGGGATAAAACCGGTCCCGATCCCAGTCAATGAAAGAAAATGCGCCGTCAAGTGCTTCCAGAAGTGCGCCCCGTTCTGTGCCTGTATCCGGCATCAGGGCTGTACTCTTAACAATCCCATCGGAATGGTAATAGAAGCGGTCTGCAGCCAGATTCAAGTATCCGATGCCTGCTTTCTTAAAACAATGGATCTGGTCGGTGGGGACACCGCCACCCTCCAGCCCTGTCCAGAGCAGGAAGGTCAGTTCGATATTCTTCCCCGCAAATGCCTCCAGCACCACCTCATTATGGAATGTATCCACTCCCTGATATGGTTTTCCGTCAATAAAAAGCAGAGATTCAAAACCGCTGTTGAAGCCATCCCCTGTCTTTCCAAAATCAAAGACACCGGTAACCTGGCTGCCTTCCTTTTTCTCCGGAACCTTCGCGGTTGTCTGAAGCCAAAGATAGCGGTCCCTGCCGATAAAAAAGTCGCCTTTTCGGACCTGTTTATCACCATTTAACTGCCCCGGGTATTGGACGATGACCTCATCCGTTTCACAGCCGGCGTCCCTGGAGGCCAACGGGAATAAATCCATTGATTCTTCATACCTCCGGTCCCATAGTTCTTTCGTGTAAGCAGTCAATTTCTCATGAGTTAAAAACATCCTGGTTTCCTTTCTGCATCATAAGTCATGCGAAAATAGTATATTTTTCAGTCTTGCAACCAGCTTTCCGGCATCCTTTTTCTGCTGCATCACAAGAAATGTCACCTTTTCCTGGGGACAGTTCACAAAATAACAGCCGAGCCATCCATCCCAACAGTATTCCATCTGCCTTCCAAGGACGGCTGACTGCCAAGGGTTCCACAGAACCCTCATAAAGTTCCCATAGCTGAAGCCGGATTGGCCAGACCATTTCTCAAAGCTCTCCTGCCGGCTTCCTGACAGCCGGCCCCTGGTCAGATACTCAACGGTAGCGGGCTGAAGAATCCTTTTTCCTCCAAGGCTTCCATTGTTGAGAAGCATTCCGGCAAACTTCTCATAGTCGCTGATGGTGGAGACAAGCCCCGCCCCCCCGGATTCAAATCTGGCTTTATCATCCATGGCATTTCTGATTCCCAGGAAATTTCCTGTGTATTCTTCTAATCTTCCGTCTTCTCCCGTTTCATAGGCCTTTGCCAGACGGTCCCGCTTCTCTTCCGATACATTGAATGCTGTATCCGTCATGCCTAGCGGTTCAAAAATTTCTTTTATTAAAAAGCCGCCAAATGATTCTCCGGTAACTTTCTCAATGACCGCCCCCATGATGTCGGCAGAAATACCATACTTCCACGACGTTCCGGGCTGAAACAGAAGAGGGATTTTCCCTGCCTTCCCGGCAAACTCCTGTGTGGTCATCGGCTCTTTTTTGTACAGGCTTCTTTCGGCCTCGTTGAAAAGCCCTCTCGTCCCCATCTCCGTCAAGGACTCCGAATCCCCGTATGTGAGGCCGGAAGTCATATGAAGGAGATCGTACAGGTTCATGGGGCGTTCCACATCTTCCAGCTGCACTTCCCCTTCCCCGGACGCGGGGCCAGCAGACGCTCTGCATAATCCATCGGTTGGAAATGCCGATACGTTCGTGCCGCAGCACACCTTTCCTCCTGCAAAGGACGGTAAATACTCTTCCACCGGAGTCTGCAGGCAAATTTCTCCCCGTTCCAGTAAAATCATGGCAGCCACGGCTGTCACGGGCTTAGTCATGGAATACAACCGGAAAATGGTATCCTTTCCGATTTTTTTCCCCGCCGCTATATCCGCGAAACCGGCCTCCAGATAGCACAGCTCCCTGCCGTCTCTGGTCACGAGCACATTGGCCCCGCCAAGCTCCCGGTTTTCGACTGCTTTCTGAAGGACCTCTTTCATTTTCTGTTCTAATTCCCTGCTCATCATGCGTACCTTATCCGTTTTCTTTTTTATGATTCTGAATCTGTTCCATATAATCCGATGGGCTGATTCCCATAACCGAGGTAAAGATCCTGCTGAAATAAAACTGGTCGTTATAACCTGTCCTGGACGCCACGTCCTTCACATAGATGGACGGTTCCTCATTCATGATCTCCCTTGCACATTGGATGCGTGCCAGGGTCAGATACTTATTGAAAGAATTGCCGGAATACTTCCGGAACAGCTTGTTCAAATACGTAGGAGACAGCCCAAATTCCCTGCACAGCCGCCCCATGGAAAGGTCCTCGGACAGATGGCGCTCTATAAAGGCCGTGATCCTTCCGAAAAATTCTTCTGTATCCATCTTCTGCTGCTGCGGTTCTTTCCTGATCTTCTGCGCCAGCATGTTCTGGATGGCGTCTGATACCTCATCCAAGTTTTCCGCATAGTAGAAGATTTCATCCAGAATTCTTTCTCCGTTTTGCTCCGCCTGCGACAGCAGGCCAAATTTATCCAGCAGGATCAGAAGATACCGCACCTGAGCTTCCACGTACATCTGTGTTTTTTTCGCTCGTTTCCAATAGCCGAACAGCTCGCCCACCGCCGGCAGGATCCGGTCCCGCTGTCCTTTTTCGATGCAGCTTTCCAGTGCGCGGAATTCACCAGTCCCCTTTTCCCAGCCCTTTTGCTTTTCTTCCTGCAATTCTTCCGCAATCAGGATCTGATTCACACCGATAATAATGCTGCGGTCCAGGATCTGATACAACTCCTCGAACACACGGGCCCCATGTTCAATTAAAAACGGAGCCTCCCGGATCACGCCTGTCACATAATTGGAATTGCCGTGCTCCCTGCGGATAGTCTCAGAAATAATCTGATAAAAGCTCTTATAGATGAGAATATCTTCAGGATAAAGATACATGGCTTCCATCTCGTCCCTGCCATACAGGAAAATCTTCTCATTCTTTCCCGAAAAAATCTCGAATCCCGAATTGCCGGAGTACCGTCTGGGAAGTCCGTTTCTCCTCACAATCGCCGCATAGTATCTTCCTGCTGGAAAATAGCGTTCCAGGACCTCCTTGCTCACAGCATTTTTTTCGCAGAGGCTCTTCATCAACTGATTCCTTTTTCTGGCATAGATTTCATCGAGACGCTCCCCCATGCTGTTTAAGACGCTCTGAAGTGCCGCCGGCTTGATGGGTTTTAACAGATAATCGTATACGCCTGACCGGATCGCGGCCTTTGCATACTCGAACTCCTGATACCCGCTCACCACCAGTGACAGAACATCCGGATAGCGTTCCTTAACCTTTTCCGCAAGAGCAATTCCATCCATCACCGGCATCTTCACATCCGTGATCAGGATATCCGGCAGATCCTCTTCCATCCGTTTTAATGCCTCCTGCCCGTGCTCCGCCGTCACGGTCACTTCAAACTGCGGGCATTTGATGGCGATAATATTGCAGATATGCCTGATGGCCGCCGGTTCATCATCCACTACGAGTATACGGTACATATTATAACTCCCCCTCTTTGGACTCACGGATTCCAAGAAATACTTCCGCGCCCTGTTCGTAGTTCCCCACACGGTAGATCAGTTGCTCCGAATAGAGCAGATAGAGCCGGGCATAGGTATTGGCATTCCCCATTCCCCCGATCTCCATCTCCACATTTCGCTGAATCGAGCTGATCTGCATCCGCAGCTTCATAATCTCATCCCGGACATAATTAAGGGATTCTTCTGAAAATCCGACCCCATTGTCCCTGATTCTGATATACCAGCCTTCCTGATCCTGCCAGCCGGAAATCTCCAGCCGCATGGTCTCATATCCATGTTCATAGCCGTGGGATATACTGTTTTCTACCAGCTGCTGTAAAACCAACTTCGGCAGAATATGATTTCTGATTTCGGGCTGTATGTCGATATGATACTCCAGCTTATGCTCATAACGGCACTTTAAAAGCTTGATATACGCTTCCACGTAGTCGGCTTCCTTTTCCACCGTGGCATACCGCTCCTTGGTATTGGTCGAATACCGCAGCATAGCCGCCAGCCCGTCGCAGATATCACAGATTACCTCATCGTCATTTAATACTCCCCTGCCGGAAATGACATTTAAAATATTATAGATAAAATGAGGATTTACCTGAGCCTGGAGTGCGTCGAACTGGGCCTGAAGCTGAATCATGGAGGTCCTCTTCTCCTTCAAAATCGCGCTGTCCAGACGCTTTAACATATTTTCATAGGATTGTCTCAGCTGTTCAATCTCATTATTGGTTGTTTTCAGCTCCACATTTTCCGTGATATTATTCAGTTTCGTGCGCTCCATCAGTGCCGCCAGTTCCTGAACCGGCTTTGCCAGATGATTGGAAGCCGCGACGGTATAGAGGATCGCAATGGCGATGAAGCTGGCTGCAAGCAGCAGCGTAATCGTAAAAATATAGTGCAGGTCGCTCTTTACCGCATCAAACCGTTCCGCCACTATGATTGCAACGCCCGTTTCCTCTGATACGCTCTCGGCAAGAAACTCCTCATATCCTGTGACCGTATTCCGGTATCTTTTTGCACTGGTATCTCCCTGCGCCAGGAATTCTTCATATCCTAAATCGCCGTCATACCGGCCGTTGCTGAACAGAAGCTTTCCCTGTCTATCGAACAGAAGGACTTTAATCTCGGGATTGGATACCTCAAGCAGAGCTTTTAAAGACTCCTCCGTACGCTGCACCTCGATATAACCCAGATTATCTCCCTGAATCTCCTTTATAACGGAATATACATTCTGTTTCTTCTCCCCCCAGTCATCTTCATGCAGGCCGATGACTGCGAACTCTCCGTAGCCGACAGAATCCATCTCCCCCATCCAGGGAAGCGTGTCGATACCGGCCCTTGGGTCCATCTTCCGTTTCTCATGAATCGTGGATACCACCACACCGTTCCGGTTAAAGAAGATGACCCGATAGAAATTGCTTATGATATAGTCTGTATTAAGTAAATTCCGCACCGCTCTGGCAGCTTCGCTGAAATACAGGGAAGCATAATCAGCATCCTTGGGAAATACGGACAGCTTTCGTATCGCATCCAGGGCATCCACATCGCTTAAAACGTAATGGCATACGTTCTTCATCGCCTTGACCGATTCCTCATACTGCTGGTTTAATTGTCTTGATATATCCTCCAGATTCTGCAGCTCCTGATTCACAGAACGCCTGACGCTGGAATAGTAGAAGGCTCCTCCCAGCAAAATGGCTGCGGACAGAATAAACACAGAGTATACCATGATCATCCGGGTGCGAAATTTCATAATGTTTTACCTCTTTTTGTCGTTTCCTTATGCCGGACAGACAGCACGTAAAACTTTCCCGTACCGTCCTGCTTTTCTATCATTAGTCTACAGTTCCATTTCCGATTAATCAAGCACAAATATTTTCCCCTAAACAGCAGAAGCTCTGCCCGGATAAGGTCTTATCCCTTCACGGAACCGGCTACCATGCCGTCCACGATCCTCTTGTTAAAGAACAGGAACAGCACCAGCATGGGGATTGTAATCATGATCACGTTGGCAAACAGCAGGTTATAGGAACTGGAGTACCGCCCGATAAAATTAAACAGCGTCAGCTGAATTGTGGCATTCTTCGTTCCCGGCAGGAAATATAAGGGATTCGTAAAGTCATTGAACACGGCCACCGCGTTCAAAATGATAACGGTGGACGTCACTGGCTTGAGGAGCGGAAGAATGATCTTTGTGAACATCTGCTTCCTGGAACAGCCGTCAATATATCCCGCTTCTTCCAGTTCTACCGGAATGGAACCTACAAAGCCGCGGTAAAGCATAATGGTGAACGGGATCTGAAGCGCGCATTCAATCAGTATCATTCCCGGAATCGTCTTATATAAATACAGCCCCTTCATAACCCATATCGTCGGCAGAATGGCCGGAGGCACCATGAGCCCCGAGAGGATGACGCTGTTTACAACGCCGGTTAAGCGGTCTCTCCTTCTCTGAAGCACATAGCCGGCCATGGAACAAACCACGATCAGCAGAGCGACCGATCCGGCGGTAAGAACCGCGCTGTTTTTAAAGGACCGGATGAGCAGATAATTGTTGGCCTTTATCACTTCCAGATAATTGTCCCACTGGAACACCTCCGGCAGAGACAGCTGCAGTAAATTGGCTTCCCGCCTCCCCTTTAAAGAATTGACAAACATGAAAACAAACGGTACCACAAATATCCCGCCGGCCACAATCAATCCCATAACATCTCCCAAAAGCCGGATTCTTTTTTTATTCGTCATGTCAGTCTACCTCCCTGCTCAGTAAGAATTTCTGGAGCGGATACGCAAGAACTGCGATCATGAGAAACATGATCACATTTCCCGCCGTCGACAGGCCGTAATAACCTGCAGCATACTGTTTATACACGGCTGATGCAACCACCTCGGTGGCATATCCCGGTCCGCCTCCGGTCATTGCCCAGATTAAATCAAAGCTTCGCATGCCTCCGATGAATGCCAGCATGATAACGGAATTCATGGCCGGTCTCGCCAACGGAATCGTGATATAAAGCAACTGTTTTAATTTTCCTGCACCGTCGATCACCGCCGCTTCGTAATAAGTCTTGTCAATCGCCTGAATTCCTGCGATAAAGATCACCGCTGCGACACCAACGCCCTTCCATACATCGGTTCCAACCACAGAATACAGCGCCAGCTTCATATTTCCCAGCCAGTCAATTCCATGGACCCCGATCAGTTCCAGCACCTTGTTGATGAGTCCTTTCGACGGATGCATCAGCGCCGTAAACGTAATCCCCACCGCAATGGTGGAAACAAGATTGGGAAAGAACACAACGGAACGCAGCAGATTCTTCGTCCTAATGCTGCTGGTCAAGAAAACGCCGATTAAAAATCCCAGTACCACCTTGAGACCACATGTCAGTACCGCGTAGATCATCGTATTCCTAACTCCCGTATTTAAGGCCCGTTCTGAAAAGAACATCTTAAAATTGTCCAGGCCGCAAAATTTCACTTCATTGAAATTCCAGATCGTCAGACTGAAATACAGGGAAAGAAGCAGCGGTATCAGAAAAAACACGGTGAATACGGCCATAGCCGGAACCAGAAACCATGTGGAATATATTTTTTTCTTATCCATTTCGTTCTCCTTCAGTTATATGTCCGGCGTGCCGGACTTCTGTGCCGGAACACGGTCCCAGATATCATACGGCCACGCTCCCCGGAGTTTTTCCTCCGGCCAGGTACACTTTCCTGTTTAAGAAAGAACGAAGCGTATCACCAGAAGTGAACGCTTCGTCTGTCATCCTCAGTTTACTTCCAATCCAGACCTAACTGCACCGCCTGTTTCTTACAATCTTCATCGTAAGCGGCTGCCGCTTCTAATGGAGTTGTCTGGCCTGTTCCCAGTTCCTGACAAATTGCCGGGCAGTCAGCACCTTTCACCGGCGTGATAAATTCCAGTGCCAGGCCGGTCTTTCCGGAATCAAAGTATTCCTGAAGATCGTATTTAACCGCATCGTAAGCATTATCCGGTAATTCGTATCCCTTCACGCAGTATGGTCCTTCCGGAAGAAGTGCTGCTGTGTAGGTATCCAGCGCCTCGTCGGAAATCATGAATTCCATTAAGCGCTTGATATCATCCACCTTACCGGAATTCTTATTTCCATACCAGGAAGATGGCTCCCATACGGTCAGTCCCTGCTTGTCCGGATCATCACCCGGAATCGCAAATGCTCTTACATTATTTACTTCATCTCCATACAGTTCATAGATATTGGAGAGCGCCTGGGAACTGGAGAAGTAATGAGCACCCTCTCCGTTTACGATCATGTCGCAGGCATCGTTATAGGTGGTCGCCATGTAGTCCTCGTTATAATAAGGTGTGGTATCCGCCAGTTTTTCCCAGCTGCGCAGCCCGGCTTCATTGGTGGCGAACTTAATTTCTCCCTGTTCAAACTTCTTTGCGAAATCCGGTTCCTGTACCATCACATTATAGTAGTCCCCCAGGAATGGGAACTGGGTCGTCCACTGATCCGCGTAGGAACCGATCAGTGCTACCTCTCCGGCTTCCTTTAAGACATCACAGTTATGCAGAAATTCATCCCAGGTCTTCGGTACTTCTAAGTTGTATTTTTCATAGACGTTCTTGTTGTATAAGATCACGCCGCCCTTGGCAGAGGATGTGGGAATTCCATATACCACGCCGTCTATGGTGACTGCCTGCTTATACGTATCGTCCAGTCTGGCCGCCCAGTCTTCGTTGGTGATATCAATGAAATACTCTGCCGGATTGAGTGCGGAAAGGAGTGCTCCTGAATTGGTTCCGCAGAGGTCTGCCATATCGCCGGAAGCCAGACGCGTCTTGATGATGCTGTCTCCATTGTCTCCGCCGCCGCGGACTTCCACGTCTACGTGAATTCCAAGCTTCTTTTCTGCCAGTGCAAATACGGCTTCGTATCCGGCCGGCGCCAAGTCCGTTCCGATGGAAGCAGTCAGCGTCGCTTCCTTATACTCCCACTCCCCGTCTTCTGCTTTTGCTTCCTCAGCAGTCTTACCGGCGGCCTCTGTCGTACCGGCAGCCGTCTGATCCGCCTCCGGAGCCTTTTGGTCTGCCCTGCTGCAGCCTGCCATGCTGCCGGCGGCTACAGCTGCCGCTATCATGATTGCGATTGTTCTTCGTTTCATCGAGTCAACCTCCCTGTTTTTTATGGCCTAATTTTATCATATCCGTTCCCGTTTTTAGAATGGAAAATGACATCATGATATGGTGAAAATTTCACACAAACAGAGGAAAAAACGCCTCCTGAAACGTTATTCTCCATCTGCAGTGGCGGATTCTCCATACATTCTGCCCCAGGATCGGAAGCGGATTTACCCTGCCGCAGGGCTGTGTTAAATTCTCCGTTCAACTGTGGCGGATTTTCCATGGACAAAGTATTTTCATTATACTATCCTTAACAAAAAAGTTCATTCATTTGGAGGAAACTATGAAACTGGAAAATAAGAATTGGGTACAGTCCTCCCGCTCCTGCGATGCACCGTACTTCAGAAAGACCTTTCAGATACGAAAACCGGCAGAGGCAGTGATCGCCATCTGCGGCCTGGGCTTCTATGAGCTGTACATAAACGGCAGAAAGGTAAATGGCGACTGTCTGATCCCAGTCACATCGGATTACCGGCCCAGGGATATTTCCAGCTTTCTCTATCCCATGAAGGGTACATTCACTCACCGTACCTATTACGATGTCTATTCAGCCGGAGAATATTTACGGGATGGGGAAAATGTCATTGCCGTCGAACTCGGTAACGGCTGGTATAATCAGAAGGAGCGGATCGTAGAGGGTCATCAGTCCTTTGGAGAGCCGCGGCTCACCTTTCGGCTGGAGATCGCCGGGGAGCAGAAGATGACCATCGTGTCAGATGAGACCATGCGCTGGCATAATAGTGAAGTTACGTTCAACAACCTTTTTTTCGGAGAAAAACACGACCTGCGTCTTAAGCTTCCCGGCTGGCAGTCCCCGGATTTTGACGACTCTCACTGGGAACCGGCAGTTTCCGTCTCCCCGATCGAAACCACGATGTGCCGTTCCGACTGCCCCGGCGATAAAATTATCCGGACACTGATACCTAAGAAGCTCCGGGACAATGGAAAAAGCGCCATCTATGATGCAGGCGAGAATATAAGCGGCTGGGTGACGGTGACCGGGACCGTAGAAGATGGAGAAACTATAACCATCCGCCACGCCGACGAGCTTACGCCCGATGGCGAACTGGACTTCGTCTCCAGCGGAGGTGAGGAACAGATTCAGACCACAGAATATATCGGTAACGGCCGCATGGAAACCATGTGTCCCAAATTCAGCTGGCAGGCCTTCCGTTATTTCGAAGTGACCGGCAGGCTGTCCCAATCCGGAGATACGCCGTTCCTGTGTGCCGTCGTTCACACGGATGTGGAACAGACTTCCTGCTTCCGCTGCAGCAATGAGACATTGAACTGGCTTTATGAGGCATATGTACGGACACAGCTTTCCAACATTCACTGCGGCGTCCCGCTGGATACTCCAAACAGGGAGCGGCTTGGCTATACCGGCGACGGCCAGTTAGGCGCCCGCACGATCATGCTTACCCTGGGCGTAAAACGGCTGTACCGGAAATGGATCCGCGACGTGCTGGACTGCCAGGACAGGGAAAGCGGCCGGATTCAGCACACGGCACCCTTCCAGGGCGGAGGAGGCGGGCCGGCTGCCTGGGGCGCCGCAATTGTTGAAGTTCCCTACCAGTACTATGTCCACTACAGGGACACTGAGGTCCTGAAAGAATGTTTCCCTGCCATGCTGCACTGGTTTGAGTACCTGGAAAGCCGAAGCGAAGACGGCCTCGTCGTCTCCGGTGAGCCCGGAGGTTGGTGCCTGGGAGACTGGAATACCACCCAGGAAATTCTGCTTCCCATTCCCTTTGTCAGTACGTATTTCTATATTAAATCGTTGCAGACCGCCTCTGAAATCGCCGGAATTCTCGGCATGGCAGATCAGAAGGAGCTCCTGGCCGTGACGACAGAGAAAAAGAAAGAATCACTGACCGCTCACTACTACAGCCAAAAGGACAACACCTACTGCGGCGGAGTACAGGCTGCAGATGCATATGCGGCGGATATAGGCCTGGCAAATGACGCCATGGTGGACGCCCTCAATAAAAAATACGCCTCCATGAACGAATTTGATACCGGAATCTTTGGCACAGACATCCTCATCCGCGTATTATTCCGGTATGGTTACGCACAGACGGCCTATGACCTGCTGACGGCAGACGGCCCATCTTCTTTTGAAAAAATCCGGCGCACAGGCGCCACAACGCTGTGGGAATCATTCTTAGATCCGAAAGAATCAAAGAATCATCCGATGTTCGGCGCAGTAACCCGTTATCTGTTCTTAAATCTTCTGGGAATCAAATACTGCGGAGACCGTGAAATCAGCATCATTCCTGATATGGTAGATGGCCTGGATTATGCGGAAGGAAAGATCACCACCATATACGGTATAATTGAAGTAAGTTACAAAAAGCGGGAAAAAGAAATTGAATTTTTGATCAACTGCAGCAAAGGGATTCATCCTGCCTTGCATTACGAAGGACAAACGGTGGGGATTGTTCCTGGAGAGAAAGTTTTGATCGAACGTAATTGATGGAATCAAAGAATAAGCGAATTACTAAATTGCCTCAGGGGATCTCCTTGCTGAAGAAAGAAAATCAAGTTTTAATTTTTAATGGGACTGTGCCCTAAATGAATGGCAGGCACAGTCCCTTATGTCTGGTATTTCGGTCATAATCATTTTCCGGGCTTTTGCCGGATACTCCCAACAGGAAGAGTCTTAAATATACCGGCGGCGGAATCTTTTGCACCGTGACCCTTTGATTACCGGATATGTAAATGCTTCAAGATATCTCCCATCTCCTTTATGCTTTTAAAAACAGCATCCGGGGATATCTCGGATACCGCCAGATCTTCTTCTTTTGTTTCTCCGGTCAAAACCAGAATTCCTGCTGCTCCGTTTTTCACTCCAGCCGCCACGTCTGTATAAATCCTGTCCCCAACAAACGCCATCTCCTTTCGGTCAAATCCTGTCTTTTCTTCTACCATATCAATGGTTTCTTTAAAAGGTTTTCCCAGGTATTTGGGGGTTACACCGGTGGAACGGCTGATTGCTGCGCAGACAGAACCACAGTCCGGAATAAATCCGTTTTCTGTCGGACAGTTAATATCCATATGAGTGGCTAGAAACACAGCTCCATTCCGTATATACGTACAGGCCTTTTCCAGTTTTTCATATGTAAGTGTAGTATCAAAGCCAATAACCACAAGATCCGGCATTTCCTGAGTCATAGGAATGCCGGCACTTACAAAGCTTTCTTCCAATGTTTTTGTTCCCATCAAATATGCTTTTTTTCCTTTATAAAAGGTATTGATATACTGAATCGTCACATCTCCTGATGTCATGATCTTATCTTTGCTTACAAAACAGTTCATTTTTTCCAGTTTCTTTCTATAGCTTTCCGGTGATCTCGAAGAGTTATTTGTAAAAAAAACGTACTGGCGTCCGCTACTTTCCACTTCCCTTAAAAAGTCCAGAGCACCGGAAAGAAGCTGATCACCCAGATAAAACGTTCCGTCCATATCCAGTACAAATAATTTCGTTTGATTCAAAATTTCCCTGTTACCCATAATTCTCTCCAATTTCATGATTGCCAAGGCTGATCCAAAGGCTTTCTCATCTTTTCTGGTCGTTTATTCTCCGAATATCTTCCGGCTTAAATTTGTATCGGTGATCCCTCGTTAAAAGTCCATTTGATTCCTGTTCCACATCAGTCAGCTGTGTATAACAAAAACCATTGATCAAAACCGAATCATAGATTGCATGAATCACCCTTTCATACTCTTCCAGAAAATCAGTGTCCGGCACAGAGGTATATCCCCAATCCTGGTCTCCCGCCAGTATTGCCTTCTCTCTGGTATTTTCTTCCGTCTTTTCTTTCTTTACCCGGATTCCGCCACACTCTGTAAGAACAATGGGCTGCCCGCTATAAAAAAAACCTTTTGCATAAGGAAGCTTTTCCATGACCAAAGGAAGACTCTCCACCTTCCTGAGACATTCAACAAACAGCTGCTGCTGCTTCTTATCATCTATCTCACCATGTTTATAGCTATGAATTGCACAGATGTCACTTTCTGTCATTTCCCATCCATCATTCGAAATCACCAGACGTGTCGAATCCAGTCCATGTGCCAGATAGTACAATGACTGTGCAAAACTCTGCTGCTGTTTATTGGTATAAATTCTGGGTACTCCCCAGCTTTCATTCAGCATTCCCCAAACCACAACAGATGGATGATTATAATCTCGCTGTATGACGTCCAGCCATTCTCTGGTAAATGCCGCAGCCGCCTGAGGGGTATAGGACCAGAAACTAGCCATACCTTCCCATACAAGAAACCCCAGTTTATCCGCCCAATATAAAAACCTGGGATCTTCCACCTTTTCATGTTTTCTGCAGCCATTAAATCCCATGGCCTTTGCTTTTAATATGTCATTACAATATTCCTGATCATCAGGGGCCGTAATCAATCCTTCCTTCCAATACCCCTGGTCCAAAACCAATTTTTGATAATAGGGCTGATTATTTAAATAAAGTTTACCGTCTTCTACGTGTATTTTTCTCATTCCAAAGTAAGATTCCACCACATCTGCCCGAATACCGGAATCTCCTTCTTCTACCTGAATGAGCACATGATACAGGATCGGATTTTCCGGACTCCAGTAGTTTCCCATAAAATGAAAGGAACCTTCCATCGCTTTTTTCCGAAAGACATCTACAGTCAGACTGTTTCTTGCCGTATTGCAAAGCATATTTCCGTGAAATATCTCATCCTCTCCCAGAGTGATGAGCAAATGCACTCTGCATGGCAAAATTGACGTTTCAGTCAGCTGATAATCGATGCGTACAGTTCCCTCATCAATATCCGATGTAAAATGCGCCCATTCCAGACAGGTTTTGGAAACCGGTTCCAACCAAACCGTCTGCCAGATTCCCGTACTGGGAGTATACCAGATAAAACTGGACTCATCTTTCCAGAACTGCTTTCCTCTGGGAATCATTTCATCGCTTAACGGATCTTCAACCTCAACCCTTATTGTCTCTTCCGCCCATGTCAGATATTCCGCAATTGGAAATGAAAATGGAGTCTGTCCACCAATATGACTGCCAATACAGCTGTTATTAATATAAACCCTGCACTGATAATCCACAGCACCGAAATTTAAGAGAATCTCTTTTCCCTTCCATTCCTCCGGCATACAAAACCTTCGTTCATAAGTCACATGATCTTCCGTTATTCTCTTATTGACACCACTCTTTTCGCTCTGGCACACGAACGGAACCTGAATCTTTGCTTTTTCTTCACCATATATAAAATCCCAGAATCCGTTTAAGTTCATCCATTCGTTCCTTACAAAATCCGGACGGGGGTATTCTTCTCTCATTACTATTCTCCTTACTTAATTCCCGATTGTGTAAAGCCTTTAACAATATATTTGTTGGCAAAAATGAAGATAACCATGACCGGAAGTACCGATATCACAGTCGATGCCATCATCATTCCCGGATTTGTGTAATTTTCTCCCAAAACCAGGGCTGCAATCCCTAATGTGATAGTTCTTGTTTCATTCCTGTTAATCACCAGCGACGGCCACAAGTAGCTGTTATATAAACCCAGGAATGTAATGAATGCCTGCGTAATAACGACCGGTTTGACTGACGGCAGCACGATATGCCATAATACCTGGAAAACATTGGCTCCTTCCACGAATCCGGCCTCCTCCAACTCCTGCGGGAAAGCTAACAGAAAATTGTAAATCAGATATATGCACATAACCCCGGATCCTGACGGCAGAATCAGAGGCCAGAATGTATTTAAACCTCCCATTAATTTAAACGTATAAAACAGAGGGAAGTACGTCACAATTTCCGGGACTGCCATGGCCCAGATCAGTGATACCAAAAGAAAACTCTTGCCTGGCAACGGAAGTCTGGCAAGGGAATAAGCAGCCAGTACACTGACGGTGATTCTGAGAACTGTACCTGCTACCGTAACAATCACCGTATTAAAAAGCCAGAGGAGTATGGGAGACGTAGCGGTATTCATAAACAACTCCCTGTAATTCTCTAATGTCCATGTTTTAGGAAGAAGTGTTTTGGACGTAACGGATTCCGCAATCCCCTTAAAGCTGGTAAAGAACATAAACAGAAGGGGAAGGAGAAATATATATGCAACCAAACAGGCAAGGACTACTAAAAATATTTTACTGACATCTTTTCCTTTCATAATTCCTCCTACCTTAATGCTTCTTTTTCTTTGGTAAGATAATACTGGCCAATTGAGCAAAGCACAATCACGATCCCCATCAATACCGTCATGGCACTTCCGACGCCCAGATCATTCCGGTCCATAATGGTGGATGTAATCACCATTATGAAGGACTTCGTCGTTTCACCAGGCCCGCCCTTAGTCATCAGCCTGGTCTGGCCATATACATTAAAGGAGGCTATGATCGTAGTCATAAGCACAAAGAAAAATACATTTTTAATCCCCGGAAAAATAATATATTTAAGCTGTGTCCAAAAACCGGCGCCATCAATTGCCGACGCTTCATATAACTGCATATCTATTTCATTCAGGGCATTTACAAACAACATCATATTATAGCCGATTGTCCACCATACAGTGGCTGCTGTTAGTGAGACCCACACAAACGGCTGCTGTTCCAGCCATGGAACCGCCTTTTTGATAATTCCCATGCTAAGCATCAGGTTATTGAGATATCCGCCGTTTCCTTTCATAAGCCATATAAAGACGGCGGTTACCGCTGTAACCGATACAGAATAAGATACAAAATATATCGTCCGGAACGCCCCTCTCACCTTCCCGGGAAGCCGGTCCAGCAAAAGTGCCAGAGCCAGACTTCCCACTACAAGAAAAGGTGTTGTCGCCCCTACAAAAATCAGGGTATTTTTTAAGCCAAGCATAAATGCCTTATGATACATGGAAGAAGAAAATAGTATCTTGATATAGTTATCCAATCCAACAAACCCCTGATTTCCCTTAACAAGGCTGTACTTAGTTACGCTCATAATAACGCCATATACAAACGGCATAAGCCAAAACATAATAAAAAAGATAATAAAAGGTACTATAAACAAGACAGCCATACTCTTTTTCTTCATATTTTTCCTTTACTTTCGATAAACCTTGTTATCTTAACTGAATTTATTGATTATTGTTCCGAAAGCTCAATAGCAATATCCGTTGCATTCTTCAATTCTGCCATCAGCTGATCTCTGGTTAATTCAGGTTCTTGAAGCACCAGAGCCCAGACTGTTGAGTTCACATATTTGACCTGTTCGCGGATATTATAAATTGCGGGAAGGATCATCGCATCATCAAATATTCCGTAATTAACATTTGCAACCGGATATTTGTCCGGGTTGTCCTTTACCTTTTCCATGGTGGCCAGATGGATGGGCGCCTGACCGGAATCTGCCCAGTTAAGCATCACATCTGGCTGATAAGCATATTTCATAAATGCAGCGATACCATCAAGTTTTTTTTGGTCTGTCACTTCAGCAGATACGCCGAAAGTATGTCCTCCGGCTGGTACGCATGGCGTATCTCCGTATAACTGAGGAAGAACCCCAATTCCAAGATTGTCGCCCAGAATTTCTTTCGCTGCCGTATAATTCCATGGTCCTGTCAGACATACGGCGCTTTTAACGCTTGCATTATCCGCAGTTTCATTCACAAACGTATTGTAATGATCCTGGTCTCCAAGCCCTTTGGCACTGAGGTGGTCTTTATAAATCAGATTATGTACCTTCATAAACGCATCGCATATTTCTTCGGTATCCATTTTGATGTGTTCTCCTTCGACCCAGTTGCATCCAGACTGGCCAAGGGCAGTCATCCATGCCCACTGCTGGTCTCCTGTCAGAGGAATTCCAATGGGATAAATACCGGTATTTACCGAATCAAGCTTATCGCGAAGTGCTATCATGTCGTCATAATTCTTTGGCGGAATATCAACCAGTTCCTTATTATAGTAAAACGTTTCTGCATAAAGATCCAAAGGGAAGGCAAAGACTCCGTCATCATATTTCGCATAGGATTGAGTGATCGGATGGAAGTCATTATCAAAAGATATTCCCGCTTTGTCATACAAATCCGATACCTCCCTAAGGAGCCCCAATGCATGATAAGTGGAGATCCAGTCAGCATGAATGATCAGCATATCAAAATGGTCAGACTTAAATTTCGTATAATGATCGGCATCCTGCAACTGTTCTATAACATATTGATCCTGGGATTCGTTAAAACCGTCTACGATTTTTCTCATAAAAGGACCGTCGCCCCCGGTAAATCCATTAATAAAGGTAATCTTTGTTCGTTCATCTCCTTTTGCCGCATCGGATGCAGGTGCTGTCTTCTGCGTTGCTGCCTCAGTTTTTTCTGCCGCCGTTTTCGAAGAAGGGGCTCCCCCGCATGCTGCCAGGGAAAAAGCCATCAATGTGGATAATAATAATACCGCCTGTCTTTTCATGTTTTTCTCCTTTTCTTTTAAAATTTTTACTTGAAAATCCTCCTATTATTTATTATAATAATATTGTAATAAATAAGTAATCAATTCTCATTTGTAGCAAGATTGTTACTGCATTTTTGTTAAGCAAATAGTAACATGTTTTGTCTTATTCGTCAATATCGAGGTTGTAATTTGTTTTTTTTTGTAAACAACGCACAAATTATATTGTTCTCATTTGTCGCAATTTATTTTTTATTCCATTTTTCATGTTTTTAATAATCAATTTTAACTCCATAGATAATGTAATAATGTAAGAAAGGGATTCCTATGAAAAAACAAAAAGCTCCTGTTAAAATCATTGGTGAACGGGATATCGCATTAAACCTAAGTAACCCCGCCCATCACAGTCATATTATATCGATTGGGAAAGCGCTTTCCTCTCCGGTTCGGCTCAATATATTAAATTTGTTAAAAACAACCCCTCTGTCAATACAGGAAATTGCTGCCATCTTATCAATTCCTGTATCATCAACCGCCGCCCATATCAAATGTCTGGAAGAAGCCCGACTGGTAGTGACGGAAACCCAGCCCGGAAACCATGGTTCCATGCGGGTATGCATCTGCAGCATACAGACATTTAGTCTGGAAACCTTTGATTCTGATTTGGATGTTGTGGATAACACCATCGTTGTTGACATGCCCATCGGCAATTATTATCAGTGTCAGGTTGAACCCACATGCGGACTGGCAGATGAAAACGGGGCCATTGACACATACGACAGTCCTACTTCGTTTTATTCTCCTTACCGCATGAAGGCTCAGCTTTTATGGTTTCAGCAGGGATTTATTGAATATCGTTTTCAAAATCTGATCAATCCTTTGCTGAATCTTCATGAGATTTCATTTTCTATGGAATTATGTTCAGAGGCTCCCGGTTATCTGGAAGATTGGCCTTCCGATATTACAATTTCAGTAAATGGGCATGAAATCACTACATTCTGTTCGCCCGGTGATTTTGGAGCCAGACGGGGGCGTCTGACGCCTGCTGCATGGTCCAATGGGAGAACTCAGTATGGCCTGTTAAAAACGTTTTCTGTCAGGGAAGACGGCGGATACTTGGACAGAATGCTGATCAATCCGGATCTGCATATCAGTGATCTGGAACTGGAGAAATACCCATATATTTCTCTGATCATAGCCATTAAAAAGGATGCCAGATATATAGGAGGTATTAATTTATTTGGTGAGAAATACGGTGATTATCCGCAGGGAATTATCATGAACTTAATATATTAATTTGAAAAACAGGAGGAAAGTCATGAGGGACATCAATATCTCCACGATAATCGGAAGTGAAGTGTCTGTGGAGGAACAATTCCAACTTATTAAAGAAGCCGGTTTCAACGGTGTTTTTACCACATTCACCGGTAGGGAGCCCATTGATTTCTGGGCAGAGGAAGCTTTTAAAAACCAGTTGAATTTTGAGACCATACATGCTCCGTTCCAGTATGCAAACCGGCTCTGGGAAGCCGGTTCTGAAGGGAAAGAGTATCTGAATTATTTGAAAACCATCATTAATGCCTGCAGAAAAATCCAGGTAGATAAATGTGTCATGCACGTAACAGTAGGCAACACGGCCCCCAACGTTTCCGAGGAAGGGCTGAATCTGTTTGCCGAATTGTGTTATTACGCAAAATCAAAACATGTGCATATCTGTTTTGAAAACCTCGAGCCACTCCCTCACATTGATGCCGTAATGGAACGCATCACAGATCCTTTTCATGGTTTTTGCTGGGACTGCGGCCATAATGCATGCTATACTCCTCACATTGACATGATTGAAAAATTCGGTTCCCGTCTGAAATGCATTCACATCCATGATAATCTTGGAGTGACACAGCCCGGGAACATCGATTACCGGGATGACCGTCACCTGCTTCCTTTTGATGGAATTCTAGATTGGGACTGGTATGCCGGGAAATTAAATGAGGTACATTATGAGGGACCGCTCACTTTGGAGCTTTCCATCCTGGGAAAACCGGAATATAAGAATATTCCCCTTGCCTCCTTTTTGAGCCAGGCATACGAAAGGGGCTGCCGTATAAGAAACAAGCTTGCAAATTGAAAAAACCTCCATCCCCAATCATTACATACCCACCGGCCTTTAAAATGGATCTGGTGGTAATAAGGATTTCCCTATTGGAAAAGAAGATTAAATTTCAATTATAAAAAGGAGCCTGAACCTTATGGATTTTTATTGATCCATAAGGTTCAGGCTCCTTTATTTCATTCCGTTACATCTGGGCAATCTTGTGAGGATTTAAAATATTATTAGGGTCAAACACCTTTTTAATTCCGTTCATCAGAATTAAATTCACCTCCGGGAGAGATTCCCTAAGATAAGGCTTCTTAGCAAACCCAATGCCATGTTCTCCGGACACCTGGCCTCCCAGCTTCCTGGCCTTTTCATAAACCTTCTCCATAGCTTTGCTCATACGTTTTTCCCATTCCTCGTCGCTTAAATCATCTTTCAGCATATAGGCATGGAGGTTCCCGTCTCCCGCATGTCCGAAGCTCTTGATCCTTAACTCACACTCTTTTTGCAGGCTATGCAGATAGGTGACCATTTCATTGACTGAGCTTCTTGGAACGACCATATCAACCTCATCCATGTAGGTAGTAGAACCTTTGATGGCTTCCAGGAATGCTCCCCGGGCCTTCCAGATGGATTCTTCTCGTTCCTCCGTATCAGAAATCAGAACATCTAAGGCACCCTGTTCCAGGCAGAGCTTTGCAACGCTGTCATATGCCTTTTCAATTTCTTCCACCGAATTTCCATCAAATTTTAAGAGCAGATAAGCGTCTGACTGCTTATCCGGAAATGCCTTTCCTAAATACTGCTCTGCATCAATAATAACTTCCCGCTGCATGAATTCAATGGCTGTGGGAATGGTCTTTGATTTGACAATTAAAGGAACCGTATTGATTGCATGATCCAGGGTAGGGAAGGGAATCAGCAGGCTGATCACCATCTTGGGGCGGGGAATCAGCTTTAACGTGGCCTTTGTAATAAAACCAAGAGTTCCCTCAGCTCCGACCATTAAATCCTTAAGGGCATACCCGGAGCTGTTTTTTACGACCTTCCCTCCGAATTCCGTAATCTCACCGCTTGGAAGGACAACTTCCAGACCCCTTACATAGTCACGTGTCACTCCATATTTCACGGCGCGCATGCCGCCTGCATTGGTGCTGATGTTACCCCCAATGGTAGCAGATTTTTCGCCTGGATCCGGCGGGTAGAACAGATCATGATCTTCCACGTAAGCAGAAAGCTCCATCAGCAGAACACCTGGCTCCACCGTAATTGTCAGATTATCTTCATCCAGTTCAAGGACCTGATTCATCAGCGTGGTATCTATCATGATCCCGTGTTCCATGGCTACGGATGATCCTACCAGGCCGGTTCCGGCACCTCTTGGAGTCACGGGGATGACATTTTCATAGGCATACTTCATAATTTTAGATATCTCTTCTGCTGATTTTGCTTTCACTACAATGTCAGGATAGCTGCTGGTACCGCTTAATTCATCATGGCTGTACTCTTCATTAATAAAATCACCGGTCAGTATACGCTCCTCGTCCAGAATGATACTTTTTATGTAAGCGATATCATCTTTATCCAGTTTCTTATATCCCATGATTATACTCCTTTCTTCTCTTTTACCCTTGTTATCAGTTTCGGGAGAATTTCATAGAGATCGCCTACCAGACAATAGTGAGCTGATTTGAAGATCGGCGCCTTGGGGTCGCTGTTGATTGCAAATATGGTATCTGAATGGTTCATGCCGGCCACAAACTGAATGGCACCGGAAACTCCACAGGTGATGATCAGCTTCGGCCTGACAGTACGTCCGCTTAATCCAATCTGATATTTTGCATCCAGCCAGCCGGATTCTGCCATTGGTCTGGTGCATGCCACCTGGCCTCCCATAAGATCTGCCAGCTCCCGGAGCATGTTTAAATCCTCTTCTTTTTTCACTCCTCTTCCGGCAACTACCAGAACTTCAGAATTCTCAATGAAGGTCTCCTTCTCCTTTGGCAGAATATCAATGACATCCATGTGACAGACAAGCTTTCCCTTATCTATATCACAATTCACGATTTCTCCCGATTTTACTTCCGAGCGGGCAGGGGCATTCATGATCTTATACCGAACGGTAGCAATCTGAGGACGATGGTTCGGGGTCTTGATATGAGCCATAATGTTGCCGCCAAAGGCTGGCCGGATCTGGGATAAATCCGTATTTTCATTCATTTCTAAAATGGTACAGTCCGCAGTCAGGCCGGTTTTCATTCTGGCAGCCACTCTTGGCGCAAGCTGACGTCCTACGGTGGTTGCTCCTACCAGAATGGATGAGGGCTTGACCTTTTTGATGAAATCTTCAAAGACTGCTGTATAGGGCTCTATTTTGAAACGATCCAGCTCATCCTTATCATAGAGGTAGACTTTATCAGCTCCGTAATGGAGGATCTCTTCACTTTTTTCACGGATATCTTTTCCCATGAACAGAACGTATACCTCCTGCCCGGTGACTGCTGCCATTTCCTTTGCCTTTCCAATCAGTTCAAAGGTGACCGGATGAACGGCGCCATCTACATGGTCTGCATAAACAGCAATTCCCTTCCATTCATCTTTGTTGATCCCGGTTCTTTTTACGTCCTCCACATACTCTACTGCGCCCTCAGGACCCTTTTTTACACAAAGGCGGCACATCTTGCAGGCAGCATTTACGATAACTTTTCCCTCCTGCTCCTCCAAAGCTCCAAAGGGGCAGATCTTTATCAATTCCTGATGATCAGGAATTCTCTCCTGATGTATGATTAATCTTGCCATTTCTTCACCTCCTAAACAAATTTCAGCTCTTCAATCTTTTCAAACAGCTTTTTCGCAAGCACATCTCCCGACTCATCCCACACTTCCTTTTTATCGTTTGTTTCCGGAGGGAAGATCTTTTGTACCTGAGTGGGCGATCCGTTAAGACCGTAATTCATTTCGTCCTTATCCTTCATATCATCAAGGGTAAGGACCTGAATCTGTCTGTCCTTTGTCTCTGATTTTTTTACATATGACGGGAGTCTTGGCTGAAAGATATCTTTATCCACTGCTAAAAGGCATGGGAATTTTACTTTAGCTACCTCTACCTCATCGGGAAGATCCATATCTACCGTAATTCCATCTTCTTCTAACTTCCGGATCCTCACAACATTGGATACGCTTGGAAGATTTAACCATTCCGATATTTCCGGGCCTACCTGCGCGGTGTCCCCGTCTGTGGTCTGCTTGCCGCAAAGAATTAAGTCATACTCTCCCATTGCCTTAATTCCCTGTGCCAGGGTATAGCTGGTCGCAAGGACATCGGCCCCTCCAAAACGTCTGTCTGACAAAAGCGTTCCATGGTCTGCTCCCATGGAAAACGCTTCTTTAATGACCTGCATGGCCTGAGGAGGTCCCATGGAAATAACGTCAACAATACCTCCCGTTTTCTCTTTGATCCGTAGAGCAGTTTCAATGGCATACAAGTCATAGGGATTCATCTTTGAAGCCGCTCCGTCTCTTTTTAACACGCCTGTAACAGGATCCACCTCAACTTTATTGCTGTCAGGTACCTGTTTGATGCAAACAAGGATCTTCATTCTTTTTCTTCCTTTCCTAATAAACCCTACTTCCAAAATACGCGATACAGCCGGCAATTATAATGAAAGCAGCGCTGTATTTTACTGCCTGATTTAATACCTTGCTCTCATTGCCCAGCAAATTGGCTGCCGCAGCGCCAATGGCTATGCTCTGAGGGGATATGATTTTACCGATGGTGGCGCCTACGGTACTTGACGCAACCAGCCAGACCGGACTGACGCCCAGGTTTGCAGCCGTCTGAGCCTGCAGGCTGCCAAACAGAACACTGGAAGAAGTCCCGCTTCCTGTTACAAATGCCCCAAGCGCACCCACAAGAGGAGCTGTAAAAGGATAGAAACTTCCTGTCAGTGCCAGCATCGTGCCTGCAATGGCGGCAATCATTCCGCTGTATCCCATAATTTTTGACATGGCCATAATGGTAACAATGGTCAGGATGGTTTTCCACATCTGTTTCATGGTACTGATAAATACCTTCCCAATAAGCCTGAAATCCGCTCCCTGTATCTTACCGCCGATCACTGCCGCTGCTGCAATCAAAACCCCCGGTGTTTCCAGCCAGACAAACGTATATGGCTTTGCTCCCTCCCCTGTGTAAATGGAAACTGATGTTTTAACAGCGGAAAACATCTGATTTACAGGGGGAACCATTGGGGAAGTAAGGAGTAAAAATACAAAAATCAATAGGAAGGGCATCCAGGCTTTTGCTGCTTCCCTGCCCGTTATTTTATTTTTCCCACAGGATTTATTGTCATAAGTCCCATAGTCTGGATCCGGGTTTTTAAACCATTTCTTCACAACACCTATGGTAATTGCCATGGAACAAATGGAACCGATGATCACCGGAAGCTCTGCCCCAAGAAAAGCTGCGGCCAAAAGCTCCGGTACCGCAAAAGATATTCCTGAAATAAGGGCAACCGGCCAGACTCCTTTTAAGGCCTTTACTGATTTTCCGATGATGCACACCATAAGAAAGGGTGTGATCAATAGAAACGGAGTCAATTGAAGGGCTGCTGCAAAGGCCACTTCCCCGCTTGGAAGTTCTGCGATCTGGGCTGCGGTGACCGTAGGAATTCCTACCGAACCAAATGCCGTAGGAGATGCATTGGCAACCAGACACGCTGCCGTTACCGCAATCGGAGGAAAGCCCATACCGCACAGCATACTGGCCGGAATTGCAATTGCAGTTCCAAAGCCTGCCATACCTTCCATAAAGCCTCCAAAGCACCAGCCGATGATCAGGAGCAGAATCCGTTTATCCCCGGATACTCCGGCCAGAATTTGTTTGATGCAGTCCATGCTTCCGGTTGCAATGCAAAGATTATAGGTAAAAATGGCTGCCAGAATCACGAGGCTAATGGGCCAAAGCGCAAGAGCGATTCCCTCTAAGCCTCCGGTCAGACAATTTACTGCCGGCATTTTAAAGAAGGTCATAGATAGTACAATGGCAATTGCCAGTGCAATGGGACAGGCTTTAAATGCCGGAAGCTTCAACAGGCTCAAAGCAATCATAAGCCATAGAATAGGTGCCAATGCCAAAAGAAAGATAATCATATTCATAAACGCCCCCATACAACTTTCATGGTTCTCCCTACAGTGACCGAGTCTTTTTGATCTCCTCTATCAGGAGAGGAATCACCTTGACTGCATCACCTACAATCCCCACATCCGCAATATCAAAAATAGGAGCATCCTCATCTTTATTGACTGCCACAATATATCCTGAACCAACCATACCGGATACGTGCTGGGTCGCTCCTGATATCCCGCAGGCAATATATAGTTTTGGCGCCACAATTTTCCCTGACTGTCCCACCTGATGGGAACGAGGTACCCATTCTGCCTCAATGGCCGGTCTTGTCGCCCCCACAACACCATGACAGGCTGACGCAAGCTTCTCCACCAGCTTAAAATTCTCCTTGCTTCCCATCCCACGGCCGCCGGATACAATAACCTCCGCTTCCTCAAGGTTTACCGCCTCTGCCATTTCTTTTACCACATCAACGATCCTTGTGTGAACAGCTTCTTCTGATTCCACCTTCTCTTCCATGATTTTACCGGTTCTTTCCGCCAGAAGTTCCTTTACAAAGGCCCCTGGTCTGACGGCTGCAACTGCCGGTGTGCCCTTTATGACAAGATCATTGAGAATCGTCCCCCCGTAAACCGGGCAGGTAAAGATAAGACGCTCATCTCTGTCTGATATATCCATTACATCCACAGTATAGCCTGTATGAAATGTTCCTGCAACCAGGGAAAGAAGATCTTTTCCCACAAGGGTTCCTGCTGAAAGAATCAGGAAAGGCTTAAATTTCTCTGCCAGTTTTGTAAGGACTGTTCCGTATTCCTCCATCTGATAACTCTCTTTTTTTACAATGACCGCTTTGTCTGCTCCTGCCATAATGGCAGTACGGGCCGCATCCACCAGATCTCTGCCGATTAAAACAGCAATTACCTCTTCTCCCCTGGCTTCTGCCAGCTTATGGGCTTTTGTAAGCACCTCCAGCGCACCGCCCACAGGAATATCGGAAACGGTCTCAACATAAACCATAATATTTTTTCCATCTGAAAAACTCATTTCTTTCACCTCCTAAAAGATCCTGGCCTCTGTCATGACTGCCATCGCCTGTGCAACTGCCTCCTGCGGGCTATCCGCCTTTATTTTAATGCCTGCTGCCCGCTTTGCCGGTTCGAACACCCGGAGAACCTCCAGCATGCTGTCTTCCTCCTCAGAAGGTGTTAATTCCTTAATCTCCTTTTTTCTGGCAGCCATCTTACTTTTAATGGTGGGATACCTGGGATCGTAATTAGGCTTTTGAACCGTAACAACACAGGGAGCAGGGGCTTCCAAAATCCGATAGCCTTCCTCTGTTTCCTGCTTTATTTTTATAATGCCATCCCCAGGCTCTACCTGGATCACATTGGTTGCTGCCGGCAGGGAAAGCTCTTTCGCCAAAAGAAGTCCAACCTGGCTGGAGGCATAGTCCGTGGATTCCTTTCCGCAGAAAATAAGATCAAACTTTTTACTTGAATTTTCTTCTATTTCATGGGCTGCTTTCCTTAAGATCCTTGCGATATTTAAGGGATCAAGAGACTCTGCATTTTCATGCTTTACCAGATATGCACCGTCTGCGCCCACGGCGAGACAGTTTTTCAGAGAATTTTTTACATCTTCATTACCAATAGAAACTACTGTGATTTCACCGCCCAAAGTTTCCTTTAACCTGGCAGCCATTTCAAGGGCATAGGTGTCGAAGGCGTTCACCACCGGCGTCACTCCCTCCAAATCCGGTAATTTTGCAGCCGGATCCAGGGAGATTTCCACGGAGTCATCGGGTACCTGCTTGATACAAACTAATATTTCCATGATTGGCACGCTCCTTCTTTATTTCCCAATGATATTGCCAGCAATAACAATTCTCTGGATTTCATTGGTTCCCTCAAAGATCTGGAATATCTTCGCGTCTCTTAACAGCTTTTCAACCGGATATTCCCGGCTGTATCCATAACCTCCAAACATCTGGATGGCTTCTGAAGCTACCTCCATGGCAATGTCTGAGGCATAGCACTTGGCAATGGCAGATTCCATGGTATAGGAAAGTCCCATATCCATCCTGGTCAGTGCATGGGCTACCATCTGACGGGCAGTCTCCGTCTTGATCTGCATATCGGCAACTTTAAACTGCATCGCCTGGTTTTTGATGACAGGTTTCCCGAACTGGATTCGTTCTTTCCCATACCCAACAGCCTCATCAATGCCTCTTTGTGCAATTCCTGCCGCAATACAACCCATCCAGGTACGGGCCTGATCCAGTGTCTTCATTGCAATGGAAAATCCCTTTCCTTCCTCACCGATCAAGTTGGAAGCCGGTATCCTTAAATCCTCCAGCACAACGTCACAGGTATTAGAGGTCCTGATTCCCATTTTGTCTTCTTCTTTCCCTGTGCTAAGTCCCGGAGTACCGGCTTCCACAAGAAACATGGACATTCCTTTTACCCCTTTTGTTTTATCTGTCATTGCAGTGACACAATAAAAGGAGGCAACTGCTCCGTTGGTGATGAAGCACTTTCTACCATTTAGTATGTAATTATCTCCATCCTTTACAGCAGTTGTCTTGCCTGCTCCTGCATCGGAGCCTGCCCCTGGTTCTGTCAGGCAGAATGCGCCAAAACCTCCTTCCAAAACCATTTCACACACACGTTCTTTCTGTTCCTTGCAGCCTGCAATCAGCACCGGTTTTAAGGCAAGGCCGCTGGCCGAAATTGTTGTGGCAAAGCCTGCATCTGCAATTGCCATCTGCTCGATCAAAGCAGCCACATCCACACGGCTTAATCCAGGTCCTCCGTATTCCTCCGGGACCTCTAAAGCCTGATAGCCCTGCTCAATTGCCTTATCATAAATACTCCTTGGCCATTCTCCGGATACGTCGTATTCCTTACACGCCTCCTTTACTTCCTTCTCGCAGAAATTTTTCACATCCTGTAATAGGTCCTGCGCTTCTTCTGATATTAAATATGCCATTTTGCTCTCCTCCTGGATAAATGAATTTTATGTTCTAAAGCTTATAGCAGATTTTTCCGGGATTCAAAATCATCTTTGGATCAAATACTTCCTTGATGCCCTTCATCAAGCGCATGCTTGTTTCACCTGCAAATGCTGCCAGATAGTCCATCTTACCATAACCAATGCCATGCTCACCGGAAATAAGTCCTCCGCATTCCGACGCCTTTTTATATATAATATCCATAAATTCTGCTACCTGCCGTTTGAATGCCTCTTCCTCCATTTCATTGGCACAGGTATAGATGTGTAAGTTTCCATCCCCTGCATGACCAAAGCTATTTATGGAAAAATCATACCGGTTTTCCAGTGATTTAACAAAGGAGAGATAGGAAGGTATCTGATTTACCGGCACTACCACATCGCACTCATCCAATAGCTTTGTTTCCGCCTCAATGGCTTCAAGGAAGGTACTTCTGGCTTCCCAGGCTTCCTTCTTTTTCACCGGCGTATCCGCCACCAGGACGTCTACGGCCCCTTCCTCCAAAACCACCTCTGCCGCCTGCTCCGAAAGTTCTTCTAAAAGCTCCAGCTTATCACCGTCAAAGGTGATGAGTAAGTATGCGCCGATATCAACGCCGTCAACTTCTTTTGGAAATACATTCTTTCCCAGATACCGCTCCGAAGAAAGAACAATTTCTTTCTCCATGAACTCCAGTGCCTGCGGCTTTAAGCCGGCCATGAAAATCTTAGGCACCGTCCCGATACAGTCCGTAAGATTTTCAAAGGGGACAATAAGGCTTATGGTTTCTTTGGGCGCCGGAATTACCTTAAGAGTCAGTTCGGTGATAATCCCAAGGGTTCCTTCCGAGCCGATCATTAAATGAATCAGGCTGTAGCCGGTAGAGCTCTTGGAAACAGGCGCACCCAGACTGATGATTTCGCCCGTAGGAAGCACCACGGTCATGGCCCTTACATAATCTCTGGTACAACCGTATTTGACGGCCCTCATACCCCCTGCATTTGTTGAAACATTACCTCCCAGGGTCGCAAACTTCTCCCCTGGATCCGGCGGATATAAAAGTCCCTGACGCTTAGCATCCTCCGCAAGATCGTTAAGCAGAACGCCGGGCTGGACACGGACAACAAAGTTTTCCCTGTCATAATCAAGGATCTGGTTCATCTTACTCATATCAAATAAAACTCCGCCGTGAAGGGCCACAGCCGCTCCCGTTAGACCGGTTCCTGCTCCCCTTGGAATCACCGGAACATTGTTTGAAAAGCACAGTTTCACAATGGCAGCAATGTCCTCCGTACTGGTCGCATCAATTACCACCTCCGGAATGCCTTTTCCATAGATCGGCATCTCATCGTGGAAATAATCCTCATTCATTTCTTCTTTCTCATGAACCTTACCCGGAACGATTTTCTTTAATTCCTGTATGAGTTCCGGGGTAACTTTGTTGTAAGTTACTTCTTCCATCTTAATTTCTCCTTTACGGTAATTACGAAGTCGGTCTGCTCCTGACGATTACGGAAACCCCGTCAGGAATGACCGTAATCTTCCCATCAGCCTTACCCAGATAGTGATCTGCCATGGAAATTGCCTCTTCCACGCTGTCTGCATAATCCATCTGCATGTTACGGACCGTTTCCCTGGGAGCCTGGGTGACCATGATCACCTTATATTTCAAGAGAATTCTGCACAGAATCTGTGCCTCCCACTGATCCGGCACGGTTTTATCCCGGGGCGTATCAAGAAACCGGTTCATGATTGCATTCTTATCTTCTCCCCCTGCAAAAGTATCGTAAAGGGACTGGCCTCCATGGCCGTCGCTGCAGCTTGATACCATGATGATGACACCCCCGGGATTGCAGGTGGCCTCTGCTGCCGTCATGCCTTTTACCGACTGGTATATATTCTGGTCCAGGGGATATCCGCCGTTCGTAGTGATTACAATATCCGCCGGAATGGCATCCACTCCTGATAGCTGGTCCACAAACTTACAGCCTTCCTTATGAGCTTCGTTAAAATGGCCCGCATAGGCCTTTATCACTTTCTTATTTTCATCCAGCACTACATTGACAATAAAAGCAAGCTTTGCCTGTTCTGCGGCATAAACCATATCCCTTTGTATGGGATTTCCCTCCAGAATACCGGTTCTTGCATACGGACTGTCAATAAACTCAGAGCAATGGTTTGCCATGACCGTCACCCCGCTTGAGACTCCCGGCAGCACGCTTTTTCTACCGCCGGAAAAGCCTGCAAAAAAATGCGGTTCGATAAAGCCTTCTGATATTAGAAGATCTGCCTCTGCCGCTATCCGGTTAATCAATAGCTTCCCCTCTGAGGGGAGGGTGTCTATGAAAACCATATCCTCATCCTTTCGGCTTTCATGAACAACAAAGCGGATATCCGGCCGGCCGGCAATTTCCTGGCCGAACTTATCAATGAGCTCCTCCCTGGTGGTGGATCTGTGAAATCCGGTGGCAATAAGGATTGTAAGCTGTGTCTGGGGATTTCCTTCTTTGATTTCCTTTATGACCGCAGGTGCTATCACCCGGCTTGGAACCGGCCGGGTATGGTCGCTTGCTATCATGACAATGTTTTTCTTACCCTTAACCAGTTCTTTCAGCCTTGGGGAGTGGATGGGGTGTTCCATCGCTTTCCGGACCAGCTCCTCTTCCCCACCATCTGCCTGATAGCTGTGAGCTCCCGACATAAGTAACCCGTTTAATCTGCTGTCAGGAATATTCAGACTGATTTTTTCCCTTCCAAAGGGAAGCTGCACAACCGCCATATCTCTTTCTCCTCCCTATCCGTTATCCTTTGTATTGATAGAAACCGCTTCCGGTTTTCTGTCCAAGCTTTCCGCCCCGTACCATCTTCTTAAGCAAAGGATGAGGACGGTATTTGGGATCTCCTGTTTCCGAAGAAAGCACCTCCATAATGGCAAGAACCACGTCAAGCCCGATTAAGTCTCCCAGTTCCAGAGGTCCCATGGGATGGTTGGCTCCCAGCTTCATGGCGCTGTCAATGCCCTCCGGGTCTGCAACTCCTTCTGCATAAATTCCGATTCCCTCATTGATCATCGGTATGAGAATCCTGTTTACCACAAACCCTGCGGCCTCCTCTACCTGTACAGGAACCTTTCCTATGTCAGCGGCTATTTTCTTGATCTCTGTGATCATTTCAGGAGGAGTGTTAAGTCCTGCAATGACCTCCACCAGCTTCATAACCGGCGCCGGATTAAAAAAATGCATTCCCGCAACCGGCCGGTCAAGCCCTGCCCCAAGCTCTGTGATGGAGAGTGAGGACGTATTGCTTACAAACAATGCTTCTTTTTTGCATATATCCTGGAGTTCCTGAAACGTCTGTTTTTTCACTGCCATATCTTCAATGGCTGCTTCTACCACCAGATCACAGTCCTGGCAGATACTGATTACCCCTGTTTGAATTTTGGACAAAACTGCATCAGCACTTTCCTGTGTCATTTTTCCTTTTGCGGCTCTCCGTTCCAGGCCCTTTGCAATTTTCTTTTTTCCATTTGCCGCAAACGCCTCATTGATATCACATAAAAATACTTCATACCCCTCTGTCTGGGCAAATGCCTGGGCAATTCCTGACCCCATGGTCCCTGCACCAATAATTCCGACTTTCATTTCATATCCCTCCTTCTATGTTTATATGTGTCGGGACAAATCACCCCTCGCCTTACTTCATAAGAAACGTTCTCTCTTTCCGTTTCTCAAGAAATGCTCCCATTCCTTCCTTTTGATCCAGGGTCTCAAAGCAGTCTCCGAAAAGCCGTTCTTCAATGGCGACCGCCTGATCCATATCCACCTGAAGACCGTCATTGATGGCTTTTTTACAATTTCTCACCGCAATGGGAGCATTATCAGCAATTCCTTTTGCCATCTTTTTCGCCTCGGAAAGCAGGTCCTCTTGAGGATATACGGCATTGACAAGGCCAATTCGGTAAGCTTCCTCTGCCTTTATATTTCTTGCAGTAAACATCATCTGTTTCGCCATTCCAGGGCCAATGATTCTTGCCAGTCTCTGGGTGCCTCCAAAACCGGGGGTAATGCCAAGACCTGCTTCCGGCTGTCCAAATACGGCATTTTCAGAACAGATCCGTATGTCGCAGCTTAAGCAGAGTTCGCAGCCTCCGCCAAGAGCAAATCCATTTACCGCAGCTATGACAGGAAGGGGAAAGGTTTCCAGACGGCGGAAGATATGGTTTCCCCTTTTTCCAAAGGCCTCTCCTTCCTTTTTTGTGAAGGTGCTCATTTCTGCAATGTCCGCTCCTGCCACAAAGGATTTATTTCCGGCTCCCGTAAGAATCAATGCTCTGACGGAAGCTGTGTCAATCTGGTCAAGAATCTGGTCAAGCTCCTCTAAAACCTGGCTGTTTAAAGCATTTAAAGCATTGGGACGGTTAATGGTAATGATACTTATCAGTCCTTCCGCTTCGTATGTAACAAATTCCATGTACCGGCACCTCATTTCTTTCATTATTATGTCAACCGTTTTATTCTCTTTTCACGATGGTGGCGCAGCCCATACCGCCTCCGATGCAAAGGGTGGCAAGCCCCTTTTTCGCATTCCGTTTTTCCATCTCATGAAGCAGCGTCACAAGAATCCGGCATCCGGATGCTCCTACCGGATGGCCAAGGGCAATGGCCCCGCCGTTTACATTTACCTTTGACAGATCAAGCTTTAAATCTTTCGCCACAGCTAATGACTGGGCCGCAAATGCTTCATTGGCCTCAATGAGATCAAACTCATCCACCGTCATATTCGTCTTTTGAAGAAGCTTTCTGGTTGCTGCCACCGGACCCACGCCCATTATCTCAGGTGCTACGCCTGCAAGGGTACCTGCTTCCCAGTATGCCATGGGCTTAACGCCCAGCTCCTTTGCCTTTTCTTCACTCATGACTACAATTGCTGCCGCACCATCGTTTATGCTGGAGGAATTGGCGGCCGTAACGACTCCCTCCTTTTGAAAGGCCGGGCGCAGTTTTGAGATTCCTTCCGCCGTTGTTCCGGGCCTTGGACCTTCATCCCGGTCAAAGACAACGGTTTCCTTTTTCTTTTTGATCTCCATTGGCACAATCTCTTCCTGAAAACGGCCGGATTCAATGGCTGCACATGCCTTCAACTGGCTGGATGCCGCAAAACAGTCGAGCTCCTCTCTTGTAAGCCCCCACTGCTTTGCCACATTTTCTGCCGTTACACCCATATGGTAATCATGGGATGCATCCCATAGTGCGTCATTTACCATGGCATCAATGAGCTGACCGTGATTCATGCGGTATCCGAAACGGGCATCTTTTAAAAGATAAGGGGCCATGGACATATTTTCCGTTCCTCCGGCCACTACAATATCCGCTTCTTTGCACTGGATCATCTGGGCTGCCAGATTTACACAGTTTAACCCGGAACCGCATACCACATTGATGGTAACCGCAGGAGTCTCCACAGGAATCCCTGCCTTTAATGAAGCCTGGCGAGCCACATTCTGTCCCAGGCCAGCCTGAATCACGCATCCCATATAGACAAAATCAACCTGATTCGGCTTGACTCCTGCCCGTTTTAATGCCTCATTGATAACGGCTGCTCCCATATCCTGGGGAGGAACTGTGCTTAATGCTCCTCCCATGGTTCCGATAGCCGTGCGGCAGGCTCCTGCCAATACAACCCTTTCCCCCATAATAAGACCTCCTTTTCCATCAAATACAACAATGTCATAAGCTACGTTCTTTATTCAAGCTCCTTATAAAGAGTTTTTCCTGACTGGTTTTTAGGAATCTTATCCACCCGGCGAATCCCTGCTGCCCTGGAATTTATCCCTGTCATCTGGTAAAGATGTTCCAGGATCAGCTCCTCTCCAGATTCCTCCCTGTGATCTGTATAAATGACCAGATTGTCATCTGTTCCCACACAGGCAAAATCAATTCCATCAAAATGTTCCTTTAACAGCCGCTCTGCCTCATCAAGATTTACCCTGTTTCCAAACATTTTGATGAAACGTTTCTTTCTTCCGGTGATGTAGTAATAACCGTCCTGATCACGTTTTGCCATATCACCGGTATGCAGGATGCCCTTCCACTCATCTTCTTTTTTTAAATCCTCAGGGCAGCAGGCATATCCAAGGGCTACATTTTCCCCTTCATATACCAGTTCTCCCTGGGTATCCGGTTCTTTGATTTCTTCTCCCTTATCATCCTCCAGCCAGAACCTGCCTCCTGGTATGGCAATTCCCATGCTCCCGCATCGCTCCACTGCTTTTGCAGCGGGCAAATACCCCATTCTAGCCGTGGCCTCTGTCTGTCCATACATTACAACAAATTGCTTTCCTGTCTTTTCTGCATAGGAAGCAAACTCCTTATGAAGGTTCATGGGAAGCTTTCCTCCTGCCTGTGTCATGGTCCGTAAATCCGGTAAGTCCATCTGGAGAAACCCGATCCGTTTCAGAACCTGGTAGGTATAGGGAACTCCTCCAAAGGATGTGGCCTTTTTCTCCTTTACAAAATCCCAAAACGGCTGCTCTACCATACTGCGGACCGTAAGCAAAAGGGCTGCCCCCACGTTTACGTGACTGTTGATGATGGATAATCCATAGGTGTAATTCATGGGCAGTGTGGTAACTGGCCGTTCCTTCTCATGGATATCAAGATATTTACATATGGACTCTGTATTGGCATCGATGTTCCTTCCGCTCTGCCTCACAAGCTTTGGACTTCCTGTACTCCCTGATGTAGTAAGAAGCAGGGAAAGCTCTCCGTAAAGGGAAGGCGGCAGCTTCTCCTTTCTGCGGCACAGACAGTATCCCTGTGTTTTCCATACGATCTCACATTCCTCTGCCTTTAAAAGGCAGTCCTGGGGTATGTATAGAAAAGCCGGGTGGTATTCACGGATCAGCCGCATTAGAAGCTCCTGGTTGATGTGTTTTTCCAGCATCAAGGGAACCACCCCTGTTTTTAAACAGCCCAGATACCCAAGAAGAGACCCAATGGTATTCTGGCATAATATAAAAATCAGTTTTTTCCCTCCGATATACCGGTACAGCTCCTCTGCAAAAGAATCCAGATCCCGGTATGTCACCGTCTGTCCGGCATCATCTGCTGCCAGCATCCGGTCTCCATATGTCTTTTCTTCCTGAAACAGACGCATATTACTCCTCCCAGACAATTTCCCTGGACAGCATCTCAATCAGATCCTGCCCATCCCATACAAGATCCATATTCAAGGCTTCCCCTATGGGCACCACCCTGTGGATTCCATATAAATGGTTATTTATAATATAATCTGTCAGTTCCTTCCTGCGGATTCCGTAATACGTCACCGTCTGAAGTTTTCTGACTGCCAATTGCCCGACTGCCGTCCGGTAATCTCCCTGATACTCAAAAAACAATCCGCAGGTCCCACGGTACCGTTCCGGATTTGGAGGAATTTTAGAAAGCAGGACCGTATAAAGCAGGTTATCGTATTGCTCTGTCCTTAAGATTTCCTCCGTTATCATGGCATATCTGCATAAGGTCTCGTATTTTTTCATGGCCTTATGAGGGCTTAACTCATAAGCGGCTGCTTCTTTCCTCACGGCGTTCCACCATCTTGTGCGGATCTGTTCTGCCTTTTCCGCTTCCTCTTCCTGGTTCCATATGACAAACTGAGGACTGGAGCAGGCATTCTGGTCCATAGCATAAGCATCCTTTACAAATCCGTATGCCAGCGTTTGAAGGACTTCATCAGGAATCGTTCCAATCCGTTTTGTATCCAGTATACAGATGGAATACCGGTCTGGAAACATAACCTGTACGGCATCCGGTCTTAGTTTCATTCCCCTGACCGATTGTATGGCCTGATCTCCTCCCCATACCATAAGACCATCGCATTCCTCCAGCCAGCTTTTGATGATTTCATTGTCTCTTTTACAGGAAAAAACAGAAATCCGATTTCTGACAAAAGAAAATTCCGGCCGGCCCAATAGATTATCAATTATTTCACAAAGTTTGTGATCCTCATCCCGGCTCTTAGAAGAGATCCGTACCACGCAGCTGTTTCCAGCCAATAAACCGATGACCATACTGTATGCAAACAACACCGGGACATTGGAAGAAACAATATGAAATATCACACCTCTTCCTATGCGAAGTTTTCTATCCTCGTACCGCATCCGAAATTCCTCCATATGGGTCCTTCTTAACCAGAACCCAAAAGCCGGGATTTCACGGTAGGTTTCAAGCTCCGTTCTCCTTTTGCGTATTTCAATAGAAAGCTGTTCCAGAAAATCCAAAACAGGTTCGGAAAAAGGTTTTAACGGCTCAGCTTCCGGCTGGCTTACCCCTGCCAGATAGGTAACATCATCCATCATAGGTGTCGCTGCACCCCCTTATCTCAGCCTGGTGTATTCTCCCCAATACATTAAAATATTTTCCCAGACGGCCGCAGGGACAATCATCCTCTCCCAGGATGATTCCCTCATCCTCCGTAAGTATGGAATGCCCGGGATAAGAAAGTGCAAGAGGGGAAAGTACCTGTATGATCCCTTTTTCTCCATGGGAACAAACACTGAAATCCTTACCCCGTCTGGTTATGATATCGGAATATAAGCTTGCATGGAGGTGCCCCTTGGGACATTCCATATAGATGCTGCCTGTCTGTTCTGCCATTCCATAATAATTATGGATTTCCTTTATACTGGACACTTCCCTGATCCTCTCCTTAAATTCATGAGTGGAAACCGATTGATCCTCAAGCTTTTTAAATCCTCCCCCATGGATCAGGATTCCTTCCGAAAGATCCAGCTTCTGTCCGGACTTTGCAAGGGCCTGATAGAAATACTTCCAGATTATATAGGTAAAACCAAATATCAAGATCCGTTTTCCCGTATAACGGTCCAGAAATTGCTGGATTCTTTCCGTATCAAGATTCATATCCTGGTCCAGCCCATAACAGATTCTGGAGGAAAAGATGGAAAATCCAAGGATTCCCGCTCCTCTGGCTGAAAATAAGTTTCTATTTTTTAATACATCCGGACTGTCCAGGACCAGAAGAGGAAGTCTTTCCTCTCCCCAAAAGTCTCCTCCAATGTTTGCCAGCGCCCTCTGTTGGTAATTTGCCGTATCCCTATCCAGATAAATCCTTGAAACCGTCTGCCCTTTTGTTCCGGAAGAAGTCATGGTCTTAAATACCTTGTTTCCTGGGATGCTGATTAAGTCCATATCCTTAAAAAGTCCAACCGGCAGCATAGGGATCTCTTCTTCTCCCATCTGACTATGTTCCGGGATCATAAGGTGTTTTAACAATTGTCCGTATGAATGGCAGTGCTTTCTGTGATAATCCGTCAGTTCTGTCAGCCATTCTCCGTACATCAGTTTTTTCTCATCCTTTACTGTAGAAAACGGCTTCCTGTTCAGAATGCCTTCATAATCCATAATGAATGGCTTCCCCCTTTTTTTTAAATCACAACACCGTATTTTGCCAGAACTTCCTTTCCTTTTTCATAGGATGAAAAAGCCATTACATCCGAAGTACTGATATGGATATCAAACGTCTCCTCCAGATCTGAAATCAGATCCATATGTCCCAGTGAATCCCAGGAATGGGTTCCTCTGTAATTCAGACCGGGAAGGTCCTCTTCCTTTACTCTTAAAGCCCGGATAAATAACCGGTTGTAAGTCTCTAAATTTGTCATAAAATCTCACTCCCTTTCTCCTGCTACGGCAAACAATGTTTTCTTCATCATCTGCCTGCTTCTGACCGTAAGAACTCTTTCCCCATGCTGATTTTTGCAGGTACTGAAAAAAAGTCCGATGTAGCAGTCCTCCTGTTCCTCAAAGGAAACAAACCGGACGGTAATTTCTACCGTATCCCCGCAGAAAACCGGCCGTATGAATCTGGTATTGTGTTCCATGTACACCGTTCCGCTTCCGGGAATCCTTGTTCCCATAAGTGCGGAAACCAGGGAATCTATGAACATTCCATGAGCCAGCGGCCGGTCAAATCCGGTCTTTAAAGCGACCTGTGTATCCTGGTGAAGCCTGCTTTCATCCTGAGTCAGCCTGGCAAACATTTCTATATCCTCTTTCGTTATGGTTCTCTTTGCCGCTGCCGTTTCATGAAGATACAGCACTCTTTTTTCCTGGGATAGGGAGGGGTTTTCCCCATTTGATTTTGAAAGCTCCTGCTCCAGCTGTCTGAAGCTTTCTTCATCCCATACCACAGTCACCTTGTAACGTGCTTTTAAATTTTTCACTTCCGCACATCTTCTGCTGCAGCCGCAAACCACCACCCAATAATCGCAGACCTGGTCTCTCTTTGGGGTCACGTATTCATGCCCTGGGTTTGATTCTCTTAATTTTCCCACCCGTTTTGCCCTGTCATACACAGGATTGCAGCCCCCGCAGTACTTAATCCCAATTACCATCTCCGCCTCCGACAACCAGACTACTTCTGGCATTCCAGCATGCTTTGCAGTTCCTCGGCCACAGCGCCTAAGGGCCTGTTGCTGTCACTGACAATGCAGATCTTACGCTCAGGAATTTGTTCATGAAGCTTTATTTCCAGAATATCCTTCGCCTCAAGGAATGGTCCGGCAAACTCCTCCGGCACAAACCCGATTCCAAGATTCTTTCGGATAACCGGAATAATAAGATCCATAGTAGCCACCTCAATGGCCGGCTGCATGGTAAGGCCGCAGGAACGGTAGAACTCCTGAAGAAAGCCAAAGGTGGTGGTGGTACTGGACATGGTGATAAGAGGAAGCTTCACTACCTCAGAAAGGAACATTTTCCTCTCTCCATATTCCTTATACATTTTTCCACCCACCAGAATGCTCTGAAAGGATTTGACTTCAACAACCTTTAAGCTCTGTTCATAGTCAATGGGGGTTGTGATAATCGCCAGATCTATCTTTCCAGCTTTCAGTTCACTGAGAGTCTGCTTCGTATTATAATTGAAGATATTTAGTTTCACCTGAGGATACTGCTCCTGGAAAACTTTCAGTTTCTCCACCAGGTAAGACCGCATAGCCACCTGTGTCACCCCTACATTGATATGGTCATGCTGCTCTCCCATTAATTCTCTCAGCTTTTCTTCCCCCTGCATCAGTTGTTTGCATGCAGGAGCCACATAGCTGTAGAGATGTTCTCCTTCCGTTGTCAACGTGACGCCTTTTCTGGATCGTATAAACAGCTTGCACCCCAGCATGCTCTCAAGATTCTGCATGCAATATGTAACTGATGGCTGGCTCGTTACCAAGGCATTTGCGGCTCTGGTGAGATTCTTGTATTTGGCTACATAGTAAAAGACTTTATAATGCTCAAAATTAGCAGTCATACCATCACTTCTTTCCTAAAATATTCATATAGCAATCTCCACTGGCAAACTAAAAGCCTTTTATCCTGGCCCGGGATTTGATTCCGGGCCTTTCACATGGTAATGCTTACTGCCCCTGCTCTCTTTCTTTATCTAATTTTACGTTTCTGCAATAAAGCCACATATCGAATGTGATTTCAACAAAATTCAAAAAGTAAAAGAACCAGGATAGGAAAAACAGCCAGTCATTCCCTGAGGGGAATGATCCATACAGCAAAAATTTTCTTACAATTCCAAATATGTATCCCAGCCAGATGAAAATTTCAAAAGAAAGGCTTTTCCCTTTTGCAGTTCCGGACACATAAGACTTATGAATGGAAAACGGCCAGGATAAGCCAAAGCATACAATCATAAGCGTTTCCAGCAAATTAGAAATCATAATGATGTTCATATCTCCCCTCCTTTGTTTACATTACACCAAGAGCACTTCCCCAAATCGCTTTTCAAATTCTCCGGATAATTCTTCCCGGAATGCCGGTGCAGCAATCTTTATCAGTTCCCTTGCCCGTTCCCTTAAGCATTTTCCTTTTAAATGGGCAATTCCATATTCCGTTACTATATAATCCACATCGTTTCTGCTGGTGGTAACCGCTGCCCCCTCTGCCAGAAACGGTACAATCTTAGAGATGGTTCCTCCCTTTGTGGTAGCGCCAAAGGCAATGATTGACCGGCCTCCCTTTGAGGCAGAAGCCCCCCTTACAAAGTCCATCTGTCCGCCTACTGCCGAATATTGCTTTAGACCAATGGCTTCCGCACATACCTGCCCCATGAGATCGATCTGCAATGCGGAATTTATGGATACCACGTTATCATTCTGGCTTATGACGAAGGGATCGTTCACATAGCTGACCGGCATCATGCAAATAGCAGGATTGTCGTGTACAAAATCATACAGCCTTCTGGTACCCATCATAAAAGTTACGACCATTTTCCCTCTGCCAATGTTTTTCTTTTTCCCGGTGATTGCCCCTTTTTCATAAAGATCTATGATACCGTCAGAAATCATCTCCGAATGAATCCCCAGATCCTTCTTATCCCCAAGGAATTTTAAAACTGCATCCGGAATGGCCCCGATTCCCAATTGGAGACAGTCTCCATCCCGCACAAGACCGGCGATGTTTTCTCCTATCTTTTCCTCTACTGCTCCAATTACCGGACGGCCATGCTCATGAATCGGCTCATTGCTTTCCACAATGGCTTCCAAATTGCTGACATGGATAAAATTATCTCCCATAACCCTTGGCATATTGGGATTGACCGCTGCGATTACCTTGGTGCCCGGCTGTTCTCCCACTTCTTTTGCAAAGTCACAGGAAAGGCCGTAGCTGCAGTAACCGTGTTCATCGGGCGGTGATAAGGTTACTAAAAATACATCTGCAGAATTCGTCTGTGTTACGTAATTTGGTATCCGGTTGAAGAAGCAGGGGGTGAAATCGCCCTTTCCGCCTGCTATATAGCTTCTGCTGCGCGAGCCAACAAACAGGGAGGTGTATTGAAAATGTTTCTCCATTCCAGGTTCAAAAAACCTGCAGGCTCCCATATCATGCTGCTGAACAATATGAATGCCCTTTAAATCCTGCTCAGCCGCATGATCAACCATTGCACTCACAAGCATATCCGGTTCAGCTGCCGCATGAGCTATTAACACCGTATCCCCTGAATGAATGATTTTTACAGCCTCCTGGGGGGATTTCACCTTTGAAGCATAGATTTTTTTCCAGTCCATGTAGCTACACCTCCTGATATTTTTCGGCAAAACGTCTTTCAAATTCCTCCGCCAATCCGTCCTTAAACTGTGGTGCTGCAATACGGATCAGCTGACGTGCTCTTTCTCTTAAAGTATTGCCCTTCATTTTTGCAATTCCATATTCTGTTACAATATAATCCACATCATTTCTGGATGTTGTTACCGTGGCTCCCTGGGTCAGGAAAGGCACGATCTTTGAAATGGTTCCTTTTTTCGCAGTGGCAGGGAATGCTAATATAGCTCTTCCTCCCCTGGAAAAAGATGCTCCGCGAATAAAGTCGACCTGCCCGCCGATTCCGGAAAACTGTTTTAAACCCATGGCCTCAGAACAGGCTTCCCCCATGAGATTTACTTCCACCGATGAGTTAATGGAAACCATATTATCATTTCTTCCAATGATCGTAGGATGATTGACATAATCCACGGGGGCCATGTATAGGCCGGGATTGTCGTCTGCAAAATCATAGAGCTTCCGGGTTCCCATAAGAAATGACACCACCATTTTATCCCGGTTAAAATTCTTTGCGCTGCAATTAATCACTCCACGCTCATAAAGGTCAATCACACCATCTGAAATCATCTCAGAATGAATGCCCAGATTTTTCTTATTTCCAAGGAATTTTAAAACTGCATCCGGAATGGCTCCGATTCCAAGCTGCAGGCAGTCGCCGTCATTTACCAAAGATGCGATGTGTTCTCCGATTGCCATCTCAACATCGCCGATGCGGGGAAGCCCAAGCTCCGGAATTTGAGTATCATCCTCTACAATCACATCGATATCGCTCACATGGATAAAGCTGTCTCCCATGGTCCTTGGCATATTGGGATTCACTACGGCGATCACCTTTGCCCCTTCTGCCTCTGCTGCCGGCTTTGTATAATCGCAGGATACTCCAAAGCTGCAATAGCCATGTTCATCGGGCAGGGATAAGGTAACCAGAACCACATCAGGCTTCTTCACATTCTGATAAAAATAAGGAGTCTGGTAAAAATAACATGGCGTAAAATCCCCGCGGCCGCTGTTTACGCAGTCTCTTGTGTTTGCTCCCAGGAACAGGCTGTTTTCCCTGAAATGCTTTTCCATACCAGGCTGGGCATAAAGGGAGTGCCCCATATCCACCTGCTGAAAAATTTCAATGTCTTTTAAGTCAGCCTTTACCGCATAATCCACCATTGTGTCAACCAGCTTCATCGGCTCCCCTACTGCATGCCCAATTACCACACGGTAACCAGAATTTATAAGCTGCACGGCTTCTTCCATGGTTTTAAGTCTTGATAGATATATCTCTTTCCAGTTCATACTTACGTAACCTCCCTGTCACAATATTTTGATATAAAAATATCCGCCATAAATCCAGTTCCATATGTTTATGGCGGATATTCCTCCTCAATAAGCCGTATACATTCAGGCTTCTATATTAATCCTCAATTTTGGCTATGGCTTTAGCAAGCGCTTTCTTTCTTCCAATGTTGCCCTGGCGGGAAATCATGATTCTCTGTGCCTGGGGAGAACCGGCGCCATGGAGAGACTCCGTTCTGTATCCCACAGCCGCTGTGCCAAGAGTCAGATTCTCAATCAGACGCAGAATCCTTAAACGGTTTTCTGTAGAGACTCCCTCGACTCCCTTTAAGTACTTCTCCACATAGCCGCCAATGACCGGATCATTCAAATCCTTTTCAGACGGCGCCGTTACCATAAGGCCGCCGGCAATGTCTTCTGCCAGACGCGCTATCTCATACGGGAACCTGGTAACATTCTGCTTACATACATTGGCCAGCAGAAGGTCAATGATGTAATTTCCGGATTCTGTCGGGGTCCCTTCTGCGGAACAGGCAATGCCGCAGCAATACAGGGTCTCATTTAAATGAGTCATTTCTATCAGCTTATCCTTGATATGAGAAGCCTTAGGCACACCATTGTAATCAGCCGCCAAAGCGGTTGCACCGATCAAAACATCTCCTACGCCTACCTTGCACCCGCCGTAGGACTGTCTGTGGTATCCTGCAAAACGTTCCACCAGAACGCCTGCAAATTCATATTCTCCATCCAGGAAGATGCGGTCATTGGGGACAAATACATCGTCAAATACAACCAGCGCTTCCACTCCTCCGAATTCGCTGTTGCCCACATCGATCTGGCCTCCCTCCAGCTTTCTGGTATCACAGGACTGTCTTCCGATGATCATTGTGATTCCAGCCGCATCCGTAGGAACCGCAAAGGATACCGCAAACTCCTTATCATCAGGCCCCATGGCAACGGTAGGCATTACAATTACTTCCTGGGAATTGATAATACCGGTCTGATGTGCTTTGGCACCTCTTACAACGATCCCGTCTTTTTTACGCTCCACTACTCTCAAATACATATCCTGATCCGGCTGGTCATGAGGAGCCAGCCCCCTGTCACCCTTTGGATCCGTCATGGCTCCGTCTACGGTTAAATCCTCATCCTGAACCATTCTTAAATATTTTTTGAAATTCTCGTGATAATGGGTTCCATGCTTTTTATCAATCTCATAGGTGGTGGACCATTCCGCATTAAATGCATCCATACCTACACACCGCTGAAAACAGGAAGCCGTTTTCTGGCCGCAAAGTCTCTGCATCTTTACTTTTTTCATCAGATCATCCGTACTTCTGTGAATATTCGAAAACCGGTTGATCTTGCGCCCATCTTCTAACGTCACTGTCATTAAATCTTCATATTCCGGCATCTGAGCCAGATCATAAGTGGCCTTTACCGAATTAAGTGACGGTCTTAAAATCGGATTGTCAATGGGATCATCAATTTTTTCCCCAAACATGTAAACATTCAGTTTCATTCTGCGCATGCTTTCCACATACTCTTCCCCTGTCATCAATGCCATAACCATTTCTCCTTTTTTTAACTTTGCAGACTGTCTTCCAGCCTTGTCAATCGGATATCCGCAATCCGCTTCGCTGCTTGATGAGATTAAAGTGTGATTGCATCATTAAGATCAAAATAGTTCCTTGTAAATCTTAAGGACTCTTTGTGCATCTAAGGGCACAAAATTATTTGCCATAAGCCTTCCCTGCCGCTCCATGACACTCTTTGTAAACACCTCAAGATCTTCTGGTTTTACGCCGTATTCATGAAGAGGCTTTTTGGGAAGAATCATCCCCAGCAGATCATCTAACTTGTCATAAACTTCTTTGACCCCGCATCCCAAAAGCTTTGCCAAGCACTGGTTCATCACGGCAATTTCTCCATCCTGGCGTATTTCCATGTAATTTTTCAGAACGCCTGTAAACATGGCATAATTGCTTTCCCCATGAGCCACATGATAGGTTCCTCCAAGGGGATAGCTGGTGGCATGAACAGCCGCACAGCCAGCAGTTCCAAAAGCAATTCCAGCATAGTTGCTTGCAATCAGGAAATCCTTCATGATCGGTATCCTTGCTTCTCTTCCCTCTGCCGCAATCTTCTGGTATCCCCTGATGATCCTTTCAATCGCTTTGTAGCCAAACAGCTTTGTATAAGGGGTGGCTTTTGGAGAAAGGCAGGATTCCACTGCATGAACCAGTGCATCAATGGAACTGGTGGCAAACACTCCAAAGGGAAGCCCCTTAAGAAGCTCCGGTACAAGCACCGCGTCATCCGCATACATATGAGGCGATACCAGTCCTACCTTAGTCCCCAGTCTGGTCCGGTTAATGATGGAAATATTGGTCACTTCACTTCCCGTCCCGCAGGTTGTAGGAAGAATCACCAGGTCTCGTTTCTTTTCAATCTTCTCCGGCGCCTCATAAAGAGAATCCAGGGATTCTCCTGCTGACACAGCCAGGATCTTTGCAATATCAATTACCGTGCCTCCGCCTATGGCGACGATCCGTTTGCAGTCAGTTTTCGCTGCTGCTTCTAAAATCGCATCCACCATGACATCCGTAGGTTCTCCGGTCCCATAGGTTTCCTGAAAGATTGTATGTACCTTTAAGCCCATAGCACCAAAATACGGGTTATATATGTATTCATTGGTCAATACCAGATCATCGCTTCCCAGATGAAAATCCTCAGCGAATTCAGAACAGGTTTCGTAATATGAAATCTGGGATTTTAAAATAACTTCCTTCATAAACGGACTCTCCTATGCAAAAATTTCTTCATCAGACGGCTGTTTCCAATTTTCCCTGACAAATGCAATACGGCTCTTATTCATCAGATGGGTATAGAAGAGGTTCTCGCTGATGGCATTGTTCCCCCAGCTTCCGCAGCCGAGCGTTGTGGTAGGGTTCAATGCATTTGCAAATGCACCTCCGGCCATGCTGGAACAGGTCTGGTTCACAACCACACGGCTTACAGGCAGCTTCACACCTGCATATTCGATATGGGCTTTATCATCAGACTGTATATCTGCCGAGTGGCCTTCTCCTTCTACCAAAAGGTTATCATAAGCAATCTGCACTGCCTCTTCCCATGTCTTATAGCTGTAGGCCGCCATCATTGGGCACATCTTTTCCTTACTCCATGCCACGCCGGCACCATGTCTTTCCGGCTTAACGACAATGACCTTTGTTCCCTCAGGAATGGAAATGCCCGCCAATCCTGCAATGGTCTTAACCGACTGTCCAACCACGTTTTTATTAATGACGCCGCCCGGGAATACAACCTCTGACAGACTGGCAACCACTGCCGGATCATCGATATAATAAGCGCCCTGAGCCACAAACTCTCTGATAATGGAGTCATAATCCTTTTCAGGGGCAATGATACTCTGGGTGCCGGAACAGATAATTCCATTATCAAAGATACGGCTGGCTATCATACGGCCGGCTGCTGCCTTGTAATCGATTCCTTCATCAATCAGTCCCTGGACATTTCCAGGCCCAACCCCATAGCTTGGTTTTCCGCTGGAATAAGCGGATTTCACGACCCCCATACCTCCGGTCGCTATGACAGCATCGCAGGCTGACATCAGTTCTGTGGTCAGATCAATGGTAGGCTCTTCAATTACCAGAAAGATATCTCTGGGAACACCCATGCGGTCTAACTCCTTATAATAAAGATCTGCCAGCGCCATAGCACATTTTTTTCCACGGGGATGAGGAGCTATGATAATGGTATTCTGGCATTTGACTGCAAACATGGCATTGCACATCGGTGTTACAACCGGGTTTGTGCACGGAGTCGCAGCTGCGATGACTCCCATGGGCTTTGCTACTTCGATGAGGCCTGCCTCCTCATCTCTTCCAATGATGCCGATGGATTTCTTTCCTTTGAGTGAGTTCCAGATAATTCTTGATTTTCCCTTGTTTTTAGTAATCTTGTCCTCGTACACACCCATTCTGCTTTCATCTGCGGCCAGCTTTGCCAGCGGCTGTGCATGATCGAACACAACTTTTGCGAACATTTTTACAATTTCGTCCGTCTTTTCCTGATCATAAGTGCATAGGATCTGCTGTGCTTTTCTGGAACGTTCTACCAATGACTGAATAAATTGACTCATTTTGGGTTCCTCCCTACTTATTATTAGTGATTTTTTTAACATTGTTCCTGATACTAGTTTACCTCTTATTCTCAAGAATTAAAAATACTAGTTCTTTATCATAAACGATAGAATTTTTATATGCCACTTTTTATGCATTTTACACAATATTTTATAAGTCTATTATGGAATCCCTATATTATACTTATTTTTTATTTTGTTTTTATTACCTTTATTGACAAAATGGCCAAATACAAATTTGTTTCATAGAGCTGATCCATTGGATTTCCTGCATAAATATGGTCTGGTTTTTTCCATTAAATCCATCACTTTTATCCATACCGCGTACATCATTGTTATAAAATAAACAATATGAAGCAAAAGAGAGATGATTGTCCACCGATGCAATCCAGTCCTTTAAAACTCGTATTACAATGACCTTGTTTTCTTTTACAACAAAGAATATATTTTTGATGCGGCATGCCTCCCATTTATGCTCCGCAATATCATTGCCCGGCTCCTGCTGCGGCTCTCCTGCTTCATAGACCGGTATACAGAATAAAACACAGATTACCGCAGCGAAAGTTTTCTTGACATTCCATTTCCAAAAGCGTATAGTTAAGGATTGTACGGTACTGACTGAAAACTCTACCGCAAATCTACTGATCAGGTGAATCGACCATGCAATCAAACTTTTTAAAACAAAGCACCGAGCAGCGGCGGGATTTAATTCTCAACGGCTCCGTTTCTGCGACCATATTATTTCTTTCCGTTCCCACCCTTATGATGGGTCTTATACAATCCGCTATACCGGTCATCGATGGTCTGTTTCTTAACAATCTCGTAGGAACCCAGGCGGCAAGTGCCGTTACATACTGCACACCCATTGTAAATATGATCTCTGCCCTGGCTCAGGGAGTGAGCGTGGCTGGAATGGCCATTATCGGGCAGTCCAATGGAACCGGCGACTTTAAGCACAGCCGGAAGATTTCCACTCAAATCATCGTTTTTACTTTTCTGCTGGGTTTTATCCTGGCGCCCTTGCTGATTGCCCTTGCCTTTCCCATATCCGCCCATGTAAATGAAGAGATTTCTCACGATGTCTTTGTCTATCTTGCACTTAGCGCCTGTGTGACGCCCTTTTCCTTTATGGAATCTATTTATAATTCCATAAAGAATGCCAATGGCAAGCCGGAGGATACGTTTGTCCGCATGGTGATCATGCTGATTTTAAAAATCATTTTCAGTGCCCTCTTTATTGTGGTCTTCCACTGGGGACTTGTAGGCTCTGTCATGGCCTCTCTGGCATCCAACTTTTTAATTACCGGGTGGATGTATTTTGAATTATTCTTAAAAAAAACGGGGGAACGCTATGTTTTGTCCGGCTTCCGGTTTGACTGGTCCATCATCAACACCCTTTTACGCATAGGCTTTCCTGCTATGCTTTCCAGCCTGATGCTCAACCTGGGCTTCTTCCTCATCAATAATGAAGTGGAAAAGTACGGGGCCGTTGTTTTAAACGGGCAGGGAATTGCCAATAACATTACGTCCATCTGCTTCATACTGCCCTCTTCCTTCGGTTCCGCCGTCACAACCATGGTCAGCATGAATGTGGGAGCAAAACAGCCGGAAAAAGCAAAAAAAGCCTGTTTGATTGGCTGTGTCATAAGTGCCATTACCGCCGCCCTTTTGATCGCCCTGGTCGTACCTCTGTCTTCAAGGCTTACGGTGTTATTCACCAGGGATGCTTCCGTCCTTGCCGTAGCGAACCAAGCGCTTCATATTTACACGTATTCCGTGATCGGCTTTGGGATCTGTATGGTCCAGCAGGGCGCCTTTATCGGACTGGGAAAGACCCGGATCACTCTCTTCATCAGCCTGCTGCGGGTATGGCTCCTGCGGTACATATTTATATTGGTAACAGAGCACTACTTAAGCTTTTATTCGGTGTTCTGGGGCAACCTGTTTTCCAATTACATGGCCGCCATTATTACAACCATCCTGATTTTCAGGGTGAAATGGGTTTCTGATATAAATTACTGATAAAATGGGTTATACAGACTTTTCCCATCATTGTCTGGCAGCCAAAAGCCCAGTACGATATTCTCAAATAATCTTAAAAAGCAGAAAAGGGATACATAGAACCCCTTTTCTGCTTTTATTTATTCACAGCCTCTTCCCGCCACTTCGCCTATCATATCCATCATATAGCCTGCCAAAAGGCAGATTGGCGCATACTGGGTCAGCGGCATATGTATCTGTTATTTTATCTTAATGAAATATGCCATTGATATGTTGAACCAACACATAAGCCTGTCGCAGTTACCTGAAATAACAGGGCATTATGACCTCTCACATTTTATACACGACTTTCAAAACGTATATGAATTGACTCCAACAGAATATTATTATGATAATGCCTTTAATAAGTTTAAAAGAAATGGCGTAGCTTTTACGCTACGCCAAACTTCATTCGATATAGTTTTACTAAGAACGGCCTGATGCCGCTTTTTTGATAGCCTGGAAAGAGCAAATGAATGTCCGAAGGCAAATCTAGTTTTTCTTCTCATCCTTCCATACATAAAGGATTCCCTTCTCCTGAAACTCCTTGATCTCTTCTTTGCTATACCCCAGATTTTCCAGGATCTCCGGTCCCTGCTCTCCGATTAAAGGACCGCCATTGTACTCTGGAACACCCATCTCCTGGAATTTGACCGGCGGTCTTACCAGTGTGCGTACATTTCCATTGTCGTACTGCATTTTATAAAAGCAATCATTGGCCCATGCCTGCTCATCTTCCAAAATTTCTTCCCAGGACTGGGCAACGCTGAAAGCTATGTCGTGTTCCTTTAAAACCGGTACCCATTCCTTGGCTGTCTTCTTTTCCATTGCCTCCATACAGATATCATAGACCTCCGTACCCAGGCCTTTGGCCTGAAGGTTCTGGATTGGGAAGTAATTCTCATTTTCCATCAAATCATCTCTTCCCAGAGCCTTCATGAACGGCTTATAGTAGGTGTTGTAATCAGGCATACAGGTCTGAATGAATCTGTCATCCTTTGTTCTCCATGCCGCATTAAAGGGGTTGGCACTCTCCCTGATATTAATGGGGTATTCCCTTGCCGGGCCATCATAATTGGCTGCCTGGATCATCATTCCCATGTTATAGACAGCCGTCTCAAACAGACTGGTCTCTACCTTTTCTCCCTGTCCGGTTTCTTTTGCATGGTATAATGCCGCAAGGATTCCTGCCGCAAGGTTCATTGCCACGTTATGGTCCCCAACTCCGGGAACCACATTCATTGGAACCGTTCCTCTCTGGCGGAGGGAATGGAGATAGCCTCCTCTTGCAAAGAATGCCGTGAAATCAAACCCCGGAAGATCTTTATCCGGGCCGTATTCTCCATAACCGGTCACCATGGCATAAACCAGCTTGGGATATTTCTCTTTTAATGTTTCATAGTCCAGCCCCGCCCGTTCAAGAGCCTGGACCCTCCAGTTGGTGATCAGCACATCCGCATCCTCCAGAAGCTTAAAAAATGCTTCTTTGCCCTCAGGTGCCTTCATATTAAGAGAAATGCAGCGCTTGTTTCCATTTTCCAAGTCCCAGGTAGTATTTTCATACATATCCAAAGGCCTTCCTTCGGATGGAGCCGTATGCCTTAACGGATCTCCCTTGGCAGATTCGATTTTAATGACATCCGCTCCGCAGTCTGCAAGAAAACGTCCTGCACCTGCAGCCGCGATAAAGGTTGCCAGTTCCACTACTTTGATTCCTTCTAACAGTTTCTTTCCCATATTAATTCCCTCCTTTATTTGTCCAGTGCTTCTATAAGCGCAGGGATCACCTGATTATAATCCCCTACGATGCCGTAATCGGCCACTTCAAAGATCGGAGCTGCCGGGTTTTTATTGATCGCAATGATCTGCTCTGAGTTCTGCATACCTGCCACATGCTGAATGGCCCCGGAAATGCCGCAAGCAAAATACAGTTTAGGGCGTACCGTGGTTCCGGTCTGCCCCACCTGATAGGAATGGTCGATCCAGCCTGCGTCTACGGCTGCACGGCTTGCTGCAACCACACCGCCCAGCTTATCAGCCAGTTTCTTTAACAGTTCAAAGCCTTCGGCTCCGCCAAGACCCATACCGCCGGATACAATGATTTCCGCATCAGTTAATGATACCGCCTCTCCTGCCTGCTTTACCACTTCAAGGATACGGGTTCTTATATCGTCTTTTTCAAAACTTACAGAAACAGGAATGACCTGGCCCTTACGGCCCTCCTGCCTTTCGGCTTTTTCCATAACTCCCGGACGAACCGTGGACATCTGAGGCCTGTGGTTTGGACAAACGATGGTTGCCATTAAATTTCCCCCAAAAGCCGGGCGGGTCTGCTTGATCTTCTTATCTTCCTCATCGATTTCCAGCTTGGTGCAGTCTGCAGTCAGTCCGGTATTGCAGCGGACCGCCAGACAGGGACCTAAGTCACGGCCGATGTGGGTAGCTCCCAAAAGGACGATTTCAGGCTTATAAGATTTGATCGCGTCGTGAATCACAGCCGTATAAGCGTCGGTACGGTAGGATTCCAGTTCTTTATGATCCGCAAGATAAACTTTATCTGCTCCATATTCAAACAGTTCATCCACAAGTCCTTCCACATGGTTACCGCATAATACGGAACAAAGGCTGCATCCAATCTCATCCGCCAGTTTCCGCCCTTCACCCAGAAGTTCTTTTACCACTGGCATGAGTGCCCCTTCTCTTTGTTCTGCAAATACCCATACATCCCGGTATTCCGATAAATCAACCGTATCCTTTGGCTCTTCTGACTTTTCTATCGCATTAAACGGACACTTTTCTACACAAACACCGCAGCCGGTACAGGCAGTACCGATGACGGCCAGTTTGTTTTCCATTGTAATTGCTTCAAACGGGCAATTCTTTACGCAGATCGTACAGCCCCTGCATTTTTCTTTTATTACATTTACAGCCATATGAACCTTCCTCCTTTTCCTGGGTCTTAAAGATAATGCTTCTCTTTCAGTTTCTCTGTCAGCAGTTCTGTCATTTCGGTCACTGTTCCGTTAAGCATCTCCCCTTTTCCCTTGGGAGCGGGAGTAAAGGAACGGAAAACCTGTGTGGGGGAAGCATTTAAACCGCAGTCTTTGGGATCCAGTACCACATCCTCATGATTCCATACGGTCACTTTTTTTGCATAGGCGTCCATGATACCGCCTATGCTCATGTAACGGGGCTCATTCAGCTCCTTTACCGCAGTGAGAAGGCAGGGCATCTGGACTTCCAGAATTTCATAACCATTTTCCATCTGCCTTTGTACGATTACCTTATCTTCACAAAGCTTTACATCCTGAACATAAGTCACAACCGGGATGCCGAGTCTCCAGGCTACCTGGGGACCTACCTGGGCCGTATCACCGTCAATGGCCTGGCGTCCTGCAAAAATCATGTCATAATCTCCGATTTTCTGGATGCCGGCAGCAATGGTGGTGGAGGTGGCACAGGTATCGGCCCCGCCAAAGGCCCTGTCGCTGAGAAGATACGCCTCATCCGCTCCCATTGCCAGGCATTCCCTTAACATATCATCAGCCTGAGGCGGCCCCATGGTAATGACGGAAACCGTTGTTCCAGGCTTTACATCTTTTATCTTCAATGCCTCTTCCAGGGCATTTGCATCATCAGGGTTTAAAATGCTGGGAACTCCGTCACGGATCAATGTACCCTTTACCGGATCGATCTTTACTTCATTGGTATCCGGCACCTGTTTTACACAAACCAAAATTTTCATCGTATCATTACTCCTTCCGTGTAGTCCTTATTTCTTAAGCAGTTTTCCGGAAATCACCAGCTGCTGGATTTGTGAGGTACCTTCATAAATGGTGAACACACGGCAATCCCTGTACATGCGCTCGATCTTATAATCTTTGATAAATCCATAACCGCCATGGATCTGAAGGGATTTTGATGCAATTTCATTGCAGACTTCAGAAGCATAATACTTTGCCATAGATGCTTCCAGGGTTGCAGGCTGATGGGTATCCATTAAGTAGGCGGTCTTATAAACCAGCTGCTTTGCAGCTTCCAGCTTAGTCGCCATATCTGCGATCATAAAGGCAATTGCCTGGAAATCTCCGATCCGTCTTCCAAACTGTTTCCTTTCCTTTGCGTATTTAATGGCCTCGTCCAAAGCGCCCTGGGCAACTCCTATGGACTGGGCGGCCACTCCCATACGGCCGGTATCCAGAGTTTTCATGGCATTTATAAAACCCATGCCCTCCTCGCCAAGAAGGTTCTCTGCCGGAATTCTTGCATTGTCCATAATGATATCACTGGTAGCGCAGCCGATAACGCCCATTTTATGTTCCGGCTTTCCGCATGAAATCCCAGGAGTGTTTTTCATATCCACAATAAATGCGCTGATTCCTTTTGTCCCCTTTGTCATATCCGTCTTTGCGTAGACGACCGCATAATCTGCCAAAGGTGCCATGGTGATAAAGGTCTTTCTTCCATTCAATATGTAGGTATCCCCATCCTTTACCGCAGTTGACTGCATACCGCCTGCATCGGAACCTGCTCCCGGCTCTGTCAGGGCAAAGCAAAGCTTTTTGCTCCCGTTTATCAATGAGGGAAGGTATTTCCGTTTCTGTTCCTCTGTGCCGGATAATAACAGGGGACCTCCGGAAAGGGAATTTGGAGAAGATACATAAATGCTTGCAACTCCGCTGACTCTTGCCATTTCCTCCATCACCAGCACGTAACAGCGGGCATCGCCGCCTGAACCTCCGTATTCCTTTGGCGTCTTAATGCCGAAAAATCCGGCCTTTCCCATTTTGTAAAGGATTTCCTCCGGAAATGTCCCGCTTTCCTCAACCTCATCGAGGATTTCATTGGTCAGTTCTTTTTCCGCAAACTCCCTTGCCAGTTTCCGGACAAGCTCATGCTGTTTTGTAAAATACATGTTGTTTCCTCCTTAACCTCTTTTCGCTAACCGTTTCTCGACTTCCTGACGCAACTCATGGACCTTAACCTTTCCGCTGTTGCCAAAAGGAAATGAATCAAATCGATAAACATATTTGGGAACCTTATAATCCGCCAGATTCTTACGAACGTGCTCCCTGATCCTTTCTTCTGAAAACTCCGCTCCAGACTCCATGATGATACAAGCAGCTATTTCTTCCTGGAGAACCTGTGCATCAACTCCTACTACCTTTACAGTCCTGACTTCCGGAAGCTCCAGAATACAGTTTTCAATTTCCACCGGCGCTATGTTTTCACCGCCCCGGATAATCATCTCTTTTTTTCGTCCGGTTATAGTAAGACAGCCTTCCTCATCCAGATAACCGCAGTCACCGGTATGAAGCCAGCCTTCTTCATCCAGCACATTTTCCGTTTCTTTCGTTTTGTTGTAATAGCCCTTCATGATGTGATATCCCCGGGACTGGATTTCTCCCACAATGCCTGGCCTGGCAACGGTTTTTCTTTCTTCATCCCAGATCCTTAATTCCGTATAAGGTATTTTTTTTCCTGCTGTAAGGGCCTTTTTGCAGATTGGATCCGTATATCCGGTCATGGTAATCGCAGGGGAAGACTCGGTCTGCCCATAGGAAGGCTGCAGATGCTCCATCTTCAGCTCTTCACAGATATTGATATAATCTGACGGATGAATGGCGGAACCTGCGATAATTCCGCTCTTTAAGGAACTTAAATCGTATTCATTTCTCCTGCTGTTCTTTATCATAGCAAGGAACATACTTGGAACGCCGTTTAGAATGGTGCATGAATTTTTCTGAATGTTTTCCATAACTCCAATGGACTTATAATACTGATTGATATAAATCGCCGCTCCGGGATGGACAGCGGACAAAATGCCCGCTGTGATGCCAAAACAGTGAAACAGGGGGACGGATAAGCACATGCGGTCACTTTCGTTCCAATGCATGGAACGCACCATTTCGGCTGCATTGTTGACCATGTTTTCGTGGCTTAACATCACTCCTTTGGGAACACCGGAGGTACCGGAGGTAAAAAGTATATTTGCGGTATCCTTTGAGGATAAGTTCTGTTCCATTTCTTTTAAAAGCCGTTTCTCTTCCTCCCTATTTTCTCCCATTTCACAGGCAGACAGATGGTCCAGAGAAACAATCCCCTTTAAGAAGCTATCTGGACCATACAGTCCGGCTTTTGAAATGACCGGTTCATAATCCGCATTGTTGCAGCCTTTTCCATAGAACAGATAGTCTGCATCTCCTTCTTTTAAGATCCGGATTAATTCCTGTTCCTTATAGCATGTATTGACCGGGATCACAATTGCCCCGGACTTCATAAAAGCAAAATACGCCATGATCCATTCCAGGCTGTTGATCCCCCACAACGCGACATGTTTTCCGCGTGAAATTCCTCTTCTTATAAAGTCAGATGCCCAAAAATCTGAAATTTCATCCGCCTCTTTCCAGGTATAGCATCGATCCTGGTAGCAGATTCCTGCTCCATTCGGCGTAAGAACAGCTCTTTTATGAAGCAGTTCTCCGATTGTTTCTGATAAAAGGCCTGTCATATTCATTCTCCTGCTAACCTCTGCCCATATTTCTATCAGTTATTTCTCGACTTTACCCATGGCTTCTCCGATCATTCGGATCAGGAACGGAACCAGTACCACTGCAATGGTTACATAACCCAGATATCCATATCCTACCGTTACCAGCGGAAGAAGTCCGAACTGGGCGATAGCAAAAGCAAGAATGGTACATAGCAAAGCACAGATTAAGGTTTTTGCCGAAGGCTTTCCGTCATCTTTCCTATCCTCCGGCTTTTCAAGGGCAACCACAACTCTCTGGACTGCTCCGGCAATCATGTTGACCGCTGTTGATACCGCTCCTAAAATAATAAGTATGGAAATCATCGGGTTCATGAAGCCGGCTCCAACTCCGCCTTTGATCAGAGTGATGACCGGAAGGGGATCCTTAGATAAATCAGGATTGGTTGCAACTGCCATAAGACCTAAAGTGGAAAGCATAATCAATCCGGAGTTAACAAGGAATCCGTAAATCATGCTGGTTTTTGCTTCTTTTTCTGTTTTAAATGATTCTGCATGCTGATACAACAATCCGATGGAAGCCAGCTGGAAGGAAGCATAGATAAAGCAGCTCCAGAAGGCAGGGCCGGCCGGTGCAGGATCAGCTCCCAAAGTCTTGATGTTTCTTACGATATCACCCCAGCTTACAATAATGTTTGGTATGTACACAATCAAAAGGCCTGCTATAATAATGACTGACAATGTGGAAGCTGCTTTTCTCACAAAATCCGTTCCGAAAATGGTCACCACAAAGATAAATAAACCTATGATCAAAGTACAGGCCATATATGGGATTCCGGTGAGGGACTGCATGGTGGAGCCTCCGGTCGCAAAGGCAACAGAGGGTGCCAGGCAAAGCAATAATATGTATACCAGCTCATAAAGGTTGGAAAAAATGGGAGCGTATTTTCCGAAAAACTTATTGTTAAAGGTTCTGTAATCATAAGCATCATGAAGCTTCGCATACCGAAGACCATACCACTGGAACACCGCTCCGATAGCCTGTGCAAGAATCGGTGTAATAAGTGCCCAAATACCAAAAGCAACGAAATACTGGACCAGCTGTGCGCCAGAAGCAAACCCTCCGCCAAACTGTGTTGTAAACCATACGAAAGCAACGCCCACGGCTACCGGCATTTTATTTTTATCGATCATATCCTTCTCCTCCTGTTATAGCATATCTATGAATGCTTCTATCATCGTTCCTGCCTGCTCGTAATTTACCATTTGCCTGTCTACTTCTACCTGAATGATAGGAATTCCTGCCTCGGCACAGGCTTTTTTCACCATTACATAATCAAATTCTTCCGGATCACAGAATTTCGTCAGAAGAACGACCACACCTTTTGCATTGTACTTCTTTGCCAGATCAACAATATAACCGGCTCTCTTCTTTTCCGGATCGTACAGGACGGAACAATGGTCCATACGGGAAAACTTATCTGCAAGTCCTGCCAAAGGTTCCAATTCCGGATTGACATCCGTACGGTACTGCCTGGATTCATGGGCAACATCATCTGCTGCGATCTGCAGTCCATGTTCATCAAAGATTTTAAGCAGTCCGTCGCTGTCGGCCAGGATTCCGGTGGTGATCACCTTGATTTTGCTTTCCTTCTCCTCTGCTTGTGACAAAGCCTCCATCAGCTGGCTGACCAGTGCCGTATGTTCTTCCTTCCGCATGAAATGAGCACTTTTAAAAATATCTCTTCTTTGGACTGCCGTGATGGAAGGATGCTGTTCTAAAACCTCTGTCAGTTTTCTCATTGCCGCATTGTGTTCATTGTAGATCTCATTGGACCGCGCCAGGGAAGCTTCACTGAATTTTTCACCGGTTGCTGCCTCTAAATCTCTTATCACACGCTCATAGGAAGCTTTGGTAAATTCTTTTCCTGACTCCGGCTTTCGGTTCTGGGGATAGGTCATGGGAATAAAGGGAATGTCCTTTACCGCGTATTTCCAGTTCTGCCCCAGACACTTTAAGGAGTCGCAGAGGGAGGGAATCACGATGGCTGAAATACCTTTGTATTCTCCTCTGATCCCCAGCTCCAGAATGCTCTGCATGATGGAACAGATAAACGCAGGAAAATATCTTTTAGACTCTTTTAACTCAATATCCGCTCCCCATGCTCCCATAGGAACAAGCCCCATGGAGTGGATCAGTTCTTCCGGAGTATAGACAGGAACACAAGCCACAACCTTTTTTCCCTGCTCCAGATAAGCCTTCAGCTGTTTTTTCGGTGAACATGCGATTTCATGAAAATTTTCTAATAATTCATTCAATGTTGCCATCAATCTTTCCCCCCTTTGTTGGATTCCATGATTTCTGTCAGCCCCTGAACCCTTGTTTCATACTGGGCTTCTGAGAAATTTCGCGGGTCTGCCTGATCACCGTCAAATGAGGTGACCGGTATCTGGCAGTCCTCTCCGATCTGTCGGCTCATCTCATACATGAAGCCGCTCCAAAGCTTGCAGGAACGGTTGGTATGAACCAGAAGTCCCTCTGCATGGGTCTTATTTACAATCGCTTCTCTCTTATCCCGGGCATGCTCCAAGTTCATGGCATTGGGCACGTTGCAGTAGGCACGGATCAGGCCGTCAAAGTCGTCGTAAATGAATCCAAAGGCATCGGCATAAATGGTTGCCACCATGTTGATTCCCCGGGACTTAAGACCGGTGGCCGTTGTTCTTAAATGAGGCCAGCAGGCGATCCCTTCAAACATGATCCTGTATTTTTCCTCTGCACGGAAGGTACTGGTTCCCTCTTCCACTGCCTTTTTATATTCCTCCAGCAGGGTTTCAAAAGCTTCGGCCGCTTCCACGGTCCCTCTGGCACAGACGGCAACCGCCATATGATTAAGCAGGTCAAAGCCGTTAAGGGGAGAAGGAGTATATTGGGTATAGGCTGTAGCCTCCAGCCATGCTCTGGAAGTCCTGTTTGAGATTTCCATAACCTCCTTGAACTTCTCTTCACTCCATTTCTTACCGGTGATTTCCTCCAGCTGCTCAATAGCCGCCAGAAACTGGCTCTTGACATACGCTGCCTGGGCATCTGAAACCTCATAATCAGGATTAAAGGGAATGTCAATGAGAATCAGCGGAATGTTAAGCTCTTTTGCAATGTTCTCATACCATTTGATCATGCAGTTGCAGATGTTATTGCAGCAAAGTACGAAATCCGGCAGAGGCATGTTCTGCTCCGGAGTTTCCCCCACCATCATATGTGCCAGACTGATCCTTGCATAAGCGCAGATGTCATTGGAATAACCCTCCGCCTCTGAAATTTCACACAGCCGCTGCCCGGCTCCTCTTGCCGCAATCGCCGCTGCCTGATTCTCGGGGTAGCACACTTTAATGCCTAAGGTCTGAAAAATTTCCTGAGGGAAATTGCTGGCGCACCAGCCGATTTTTTCTCCCCTGTCCTTAGCCTCCTGGACCTCCTTGTAGTGCTTTGCCACAATCTCATTCAGCTTAAACTTGGCTGAATTGGGATCAATGGTAAATTTTGGTTTTGTTTCTCCTTCACCCATGAAATATTCCTCCTTTTATGATTTATCATAAGCGTAAAGCGCCGCTCCTAAAGCACCCATGAGCTGGGCCATTGGTGAATAGGTAATTTTAAGACCCAGCTCCTGCTCCATGGCTTTCCGTACCCCGCCATTTTTTGCAACGCCGCCGCTCATACACACTGTTTCTTTCACACCGACCCGTTTTGCCAAAGCCGCTACCCGGCTGGCTACAGACTGGCAGATGCCGGCAACCAGATCCGGGATCTCGACCCCGTTTGCCAGCTGGGAGATAACCTCGGATTCAGCAAATACCGTACAGGTACTGGATATTTTGACGGTCTGCTTTGACAGGGCCGCCTGCTTTTCTAAATCCTCAATCCTTAGCTGAAGGATTCCCGCCATGACATCCAGAAACCGTCCGGTTCCCGCCGCACATTTGTCATTCATCAAAAATTCTGTCATGCGACCGTCGGCACCCAGGGAAAGTACCTTTGCATCCTGTCCGCCAATGTCAATGATGGTCCGCACTTCCGGAAGCAGATGATGGACACCCCTTGCATGGCAGCTCAGTTCACTCATCTCTCCATCGGCATTTTTTAACAGCTTCCTTCCATAACCGGTAGCATAAACAGCGGTCATCTCTTCCGGCTTTAAGCTTCCTGTGGCAAGTACTGCCTCAATTGCCCGTCCCGGACCGTCGGTTCCTGTCCCTGCCCCGATCAGGGAAGTAGCCAGAATTTCCTGTCCATCTTTCAGAATGACTGCTTTGGAGGTGGTAGAGCCTATGTCAACTCCTAATGTGAACATGGTTTTTTCCTTTCTTTGTTTAATTTTTAACAATAATCAAGAAAAAAATATATATGTATACATGTATACAAGTTGCTCCATGAGAAAGTGTATCCTTGTATACAAGTTAGATATAAAAAATAAAATGTAAGTAAGATACACTTTTTCATGCATAGATTATCAAAATTTGTCGTATTTGTCAATAACTTTTTTAAAATCAGGATTTTGTTTAGATATTATATGGAACCCGTTTTAAACCATGGTCTCCTCCTTTTCCCTTTGCAATCGTCTAATTTGTGACAATCTTTTTCTTATAAACAAATAATCGGCTGTTTTTGCTGCAAACGGCTTGAAATCCAAATGTCTGAGGACTTCCGGCCATTTCTGCTTTTCCAGCCGGTTAAATGTTTAAGAAATACTGTGGATACCTTTCCTTTGCTTTCGCTCTGATCTCGGATATGGTTTCCAGATGATCTGCCATCGCATGCTGGGCTTTAACAAAATCGCCGCCTTTGATTTCGTCGACAATCCTCCGGTGTTCATCGATCAGGCAGGGCATCCTTTTGCCTAGCGCTACATCGAAATTCCGCCATCTTGAAATGTGGAGCATTAAATCCTCCAGCAATTTTATAAGATTATACCGTTCCACACTTTCCGCAATGGCCCGGTGGAATGCAGAATCCAGCTTTTGAAACTCCAGGTCATACCCCTCCACATTCCGGTAGGACTCCTGTTTTTCTAAATTATCTTCCAGCTCTTTTACCAGTTTTCCAATCTTCTCTTCGTCCCTCTGGGTCAACAGCTCATAAAGCTCTTCCTTCTCCACGGCAGTCCTTAAAATCAACAGGTCTCCGATGAGCTTTAGATCGATCAAACTTACATAAGTACCTCTCTGGGGGTACACCGTAAGAAGCCCAAGCTGATTCAGCCTTGCAAAGGCATTACGGATGATGGTTCTTGAAACCCCATACTCTTCCGCCATCTGATTTTCACTGATCCTGGTTCCAGGCTCTAATTCCAGCTTTAAAATACGTTTTCTGATGTTAAGAAAAACATAATCAGCAGAAAACGGCTGGCTGTTACTTTTCATATAATCCATATTCCTTACCTTCAATTCATATTACTTATTTTTTGTTATGAAACGATTATACTCTTGACTGCAGATTTCTGTCAATTCGTTTCTGATACATGGCATGGCTGCCATCCCCTGTTTCGCCATTAAAAAGAGGGGTAACATTACCCCCTCTTTTACACGGTCTGTCAATTCATGTTTTTATTCTCCAACAGCCGCATCAGCCGTTTTTTCAATCTACTCTTCTTCCTCCGGCTCTTTTCCCTGGCTGTCAGAAGCTATCTCACCGGTACCTGCAGTATCTTTCTGAGTTTCTTCTTTTTTGCTCTCTGCAGCTTCTTTTGAGTCTTCCTCCTTGGCTTCAGCCGTTACTTCCTTGGTATCTTCTGCCTTGTCCTCCCCAGTTTCCACCGGTTCTTCCTTGACTTCTTCTGATTTGTCTTCCCCGGCTTTACCTGGTTCTTCCTTAACTTCTTCTGTCTTGTCTTCCCCGGCTTCTACCGGTTCTTCCTTAGCTTCTTCTGTCTTGTCTTCCTCGGCTTTGCCCGGTTCTTCCTTCGTTACTTC
>NZ_DAMAUN010000028.1:0-62746 GCF_032078915.1 Lacrimispora sp.
CCTGCGCCCTCTCCGCCTTTTCCGCCATGGCAGAGGAGGCGGCTTCCGGAAGAATCCCCAGGCATTCTTTTGTTTTCATCGGTACTGTTGATGAAGAAGATTTCATGCGGGGAGTTGAGGATGTGATAAAAGAAGGCTGGGTGACGGAAAAAAGCTTTGTTCTGGATACAGAGCCAACAAACGGGCAGATCCAGGTTGCCCATAAAGGGCGTACCTGGTTTGAAGTCACCGTTACCGGAGTGACCGCACATGCGAGCACTCCCTGGAAGGGGGCCGACGCTATTGCCGCTATGGCCGAGATCATAGCTTCCATACGCCGCCGGATCGGAGAATGCCCCTCTCATGAGGATCTGGGCATATCTACCGTCACATTCGGCCAGATCCAAGGAGGATACCGCCCGTATGTGGTTCCTGACCAATGCAAGGTCTGGATCGATATGCGCCTGGTACCTCCCACAGATACAGCTGCTGCCATCTCCATTGTGGAACAGGCCATCCGGGAAGCTGCGATCGCTGTTCCGGGGATCACAGCTTCTTATGAAATCACAGGAGACAGGCCTTTTATTGAAAAGGATGAAAACTCCTGTTTATTAAAAGCCCTGAAAGCCGCAGCAGAGAAAACCACAGGAAAAACGGTCCCTGTTTCCTATTTCCCTGGATACACCGACACCGCTGTTATCGCAGGAAAGCTTCACAATCCCAACTGCATGTCCTATGGTCCCGGTGATCTGGAACTGGCCCATAAGCCGGATGAATTTGTCCCCTGTGAAGATATCTTAAGATGCGAGGAGGTGCTCACCAGACTGGCACGCTCCATTCTTTTCTAGTTATTTTCTGCCGGGCCCGGAACTGAAATGAACCCAACATGTCAAAAAACCAACATGGAGGGTTCATTTTATGTAAAAGAATAGGAACGGGAAATAAACACCCATCGACCAACAGCTACTCTAATTCAACACCTTTTAGATATAATTGCTGCAGAATAAAATCATTTATTCGATTATTAATCTCCGTTTTATCATATAAGCCATTACAAATATCATAAAACGCACTTACACTAATCTCACAAACAATTTTTTTACTTCCTCTTTTCCGTTCAAACTGGAAAACTCCATCATCATAAAATATTGTATAATCCTCATTGCTCTCTAGTCCTCTTAAACAATTCCTTATACTCTTATTTCTGTAAGTACCAGGAAATAAATGCCAAGTTCTACCCATTATATCTTTCACCTCCATATTAATATTATATACTAAGAATTGCCGAAAGAAAGAATATATTACCTACAAATTTCGATATTTTTTTCTCATTAATAGAATTCTTCTACAGGTCATCCTTTCTTTCACTTGTTATTTTGTGTTATATATGAAATAATAAAGTCAATCGGGTATTTGTAATCCGCTTCGCTACTAGCTCACAGCGCGCCCGGCTTCACCGGGCATAACCTCATAGCTTCTAACGCAGTTTGTCAGAAGAGGCTTGCCCCCTTCTAAGTCCCCGCCCGGAGGTCCACAATGAAACATATTACAATATCAAAATTACAAGAATACATCAAGGATAAAGATCATCACCCAGACCTTAAAAAAGATTATTTTCTAAAGCTATCAGAAGAAGTTGGAGAGCTCGCCCAAGCAATACGCAAGAACACAACTCCTGCCAAGGAAACTTCTTTTAAGGGCAGCATTGAAGAAGAACTCTATGATGTCCTGTACTATACTCTTGCTATCGCTAACATATATGATATTGATCTGGAAACATGGATACCTGTTAAAGAGCGTTTAAACGATGAAAAATATGGAACTCACAATGCAGACAAACTCTTTTCAAATTAATTGGCATGGACTCCTCTGAATAATTCTCCTAATTGGTCAAATTTATGTCACTCGTTATGTAATAACTATTATTTTTCAAATAGTTCATGAGGGCGAGTCCAGATTTTTTTGCAATTGTAACTACACCTGATTTTTCTACGCAAAAGATTGAATTAAGAAAATCTTCATAATCTATTCAAACAATATACAAACTTTTCTAGAGTCGGTGTGTTATACTAATACCATAAGAAATGCACAATGTATCAAATATCCTTTCACCCTTTTTGAAATCCGAAAATCCTAAGAAAAATCTCCCCTGTGTCATGTGGCACAGGGATTTTTCTGCCCAAATTAAGAAAAAACACGGTTGTGAGTAAAAAACAGGAGAGAAATTTCCTGAATCCCAGGAAACTGTCTCTCCTTCATTTTTAATTTCTTACGAAAATATTAATATTTCATATCCTTCAGCACGTCGCAAAAATCAAAGGTGGCAAAATAATCCTTGGGAGTCTCGGCCCTGCGAATCATCTGAACAGATCCATCTTCTTTTAAGAGAAGCTCCGCAGACTTCAATTTCCCGTTATAATTATATCCCATGGCAAAGCCATGAGCTCCTGTATCGTGAATGAAAAGCAGATCACCCACGGATATCTCAGGCAGGTTCCGGTCAATGGCGAATTTGTCATTATTTTCACAGAGAGAGCCCACCACATCATATTTATGGCCGCACACCTCACCCTCTTTTCCCATAACAGTGATATGATGGTAAGCCCCATACATGGCCGGTCTCATCAAATTGACCGCACAGGCATCCACGCCGATGTATTCCTTGTGGGTATGCTTCTCATGAATGGCCCTTGTTACCAGTCCGCCGTAAGGCCCAAGCATGAAGCGTCCAAGCTCTGTGTAAATTGCCACATCTCCCATTCCTTCCGGTACCAGAACTTCTTCATATACCGCTCTGACTCCTTCACCGATGGCCTTGATGTCATTGGACTCCTCCCCCGGACGGTAAGGAATTCCGATTCCTCCTGACAGGTTAATGAAAGAGATATGGGCTCCCGTCTCCTTTTTAAGCTTTACCGCAAGCTCGAAAAGCACCTTTGCAAGAAGAGGATAATATTCATTGGTTACCGTGTTGCTTGCTAGAAATGCATGAATTCCGAAGTTTTTGGCTCCATTGCTTTTCAATATGCGGAAGGCCTCAAACATCTGCTCGGTCGTCATCCCATATTTGGAGTCTCCCGGATTATCCATAATGTCATTGCTGATCTTAAATATGCCGCCCGGATTATAACGGCAGCTAATGGTCTCCGGAATATGCCCGATGGCTTTTTTAAGAAAGTCAATATGGGTAATGTCGTCCAGATTGATGATGCCGCCGATTTTGTCCGCATACTGGAATTCCTCGGCAGGCGTGTCATTGGATGAAAACATGATATCAGAACCGGTAAAGCCAAGGCAATCAGACATCATAAGCTCTGTCATGGATGAACAGTCGGCTCCGCACCCATAATCCTTTAAAATATTCAGGATAAATGGATTGGGCGTGGCCTTTACCGCAAAATACTCCCGGTACCCTTTATTCCAGGAAAACGCCTCCTTTAACTTCTGGGCATTCTCCCTGATTCCCTTTTCATCGTATAAATGAAAAGGCGTTGGATATTCTCTCGCGATTTCTTCTAACTTTTCCCTAGTAACAAATGGTCTCTTGTCCATAGCTTTCCTCTCCTCTCGTAGCTTACCATATGCAAAAAGAGCCTGTCTCCGGCACATCTGCTGTAAGCTACATTGTACCGGGGATAGACTCCTTTGTCTACACTTTTCTTGTATAATTATTCATAGCAGGGGGTAATCCGCAGTGTACGCTTGCAAAATCTGCGGTTTTACCCGCTCACGGGCATCCCTTAATCTACGGTTACGACCCTCATGATGTTGGTATGAGCTGCCGGCTCATTTTTTCTCACCGGATTCACCACACCGGCAGTAACCACTACCGTTTCATTTTCCTTTACAATACCTTTTGACTTTAACAGTTCCATGGAGGAATAAATCAAAACGTCAGTGGATTCCGCACGTTTTCCATGGAGTGGCTTTACGCCCCAGTATAGCTGCATCTGGCGAAGGGCGGAAGCACTTGGAGACAGACCGATGATCAGGCTTTCCGGTCTCCATTTGGATAACATCCTTGTAGTGAAGCCAGTGATGCTTGGCGCAACGATCACACTGGCTCCCAGATCATGAGCCGTGGAAACGGAAGAATAACATACTGCATTGGATACATTATGCACATTAACAGCAGAAACCTTGCGCTCTCTGTATGCGCTGTAATCCAGATGCTTTTCTGTCTCCTCTACGATGGAAGCCATCATGGAAAGAGCTTCAACCGGATATTTACCCATAGCGGTCTCGCCGGAAAGCATTACTGCATCTGTTCCGTCATAAACTGCATTTGCCACGTCCGTTACCTCTGCTCTGGTTGGGCGGGGATTGCGGATCATGGAATCCAACATCTGGGTTGCCGTAATAACAGGTTTGCAGGCTTCGTTGCATTTTTCGATAATACTCTTCTGAATGAACGGAACCTCCTGGGCCGGGATCTCAACTCCCATGTCGCCGCGGGCAACCATGATGCCGTCGCTGGCTTCGATGATATCATCCAGATTTTCAATACCTTCTGCATTTTCGATCTTGGCAATAACGGCCATGTTGGAACCATGCTCATCCAGGATTTTCTTGATTTCGCAAATGGCATCAGCGGTACGTACAAAAGAAGCCGCAATGAAATCAAAGCCCTGCTCGATACCAAATTTTATGTCCATTTTATCCTTATCGGTAAGCGCTGGAAGCTTTACCTTAACATTAGGAACATTGACGCCTTTTCTCTCTCCCAGCTCGCCGCCGTTAATGATCTTGCAGGTTATTTCCTTACCCTTTACCTCGATGACTTCCAGTTCAATCAGACCATCGTCAATGAGGATACGGTTTCCTGGGATTACATCTTCATTCAGGCCATCATAATTAATATGTCCTTTTGTTTCATCTCCAACGATTTCCTCTGTTGTCAGGATATAGATTTCTCCCTCTTTTAAAATCACTTTTTTTCCGTCCTTCAAAAGTCCGGTACGGATCTCCGGTCCTTTTGTATCAAGAAGTGCTGCAATCGGAAGATCAAGTTCCTCACGAATGCTCTTCAGTAAATTAAGGCGCATCTTCTGCTCCTCGTAATCACCGTGTGAGAAGTTGAATCTGGCAACATCCATGCCGTGCTCGGCAAGTGCCTTCATCATTGCGTAATCGTTGGTATTAGGTCCCATGGTGCAAATAATCTTGGTTCTCTTCATCGTTATCCTCCGTAGCTAGTTGGTCGTATCACCGGTTGTGGGGTTGGACGGTGTTACATGTTTATGTGTATATAAATGCTCAGAACAGTATTCATAACTGCCTTCGCATTTTGAACAATAACGGAATTCCAGGTTTGGGGAGTCCTTTTCTGTCCGCCCGCAAACGGCACACCGGTGGTGTGTCCATCCCTGGGGCTTTATTTTCGTCTGCTTATTAAAATTTTGCTTTCTCTTGATCTCTTTCGGATTGAACCGGCTTAAATTCCTCGTCAAAATAAAAAAGATGATAAAGTTCAATAAGGACATGAATATCGTGACTCTGGTCGCTATATTGCCAGTGATAAAGCCATACAGGAAATAGATTCCGTTAAAGATGGCCAGCCATTTGGCTTTTATGGGAATCACGAAAAACAAAAGGAATTCCAAATCCGGAAATGTGGCGGCAAAGGCAAAGAACAGGGAATAATTGAGAAATTCCGTTGTCAGATAAACCGTCTTTCCCATGAAAATATACACGATCAGCGCCGCCGCCACATGACCGATGACTCCCATGAAGAAATAGACATTAAAACGGAATGCTCCCCAGATCCTCTCTAAATTTACTCCCAGCATGTAATACAAATACATGCTGATCAGGCTTAAGAAAGTGCCGCCTCCCGGCGGGTAAATCATAAAAGTGGCGATTCTCCACACCTGGCCGCTAAGTATCTTCCCGGCGTCAAGGGACAGGTACTGCCAGTAAAATCCCGGTGCAAGCATCTCCATTAAGAGTCCTACACCATACATGCCGATGATATAGTACATCAGATTCGGAATCGCATACTTTCTGAATCTGTGTTCAAAATTATTAAAAAAATTCATGCTTTCCTCATTTCTGCCCACGCCTTTTGGGCATAAAGGTATACCCGAAGGGTGTTTCCTCTTTTCTGCTAAAGCTAAAACAGATCCTTTTTAGAAAAAATCCACGCTACAATCAGCGTCAGGGCCAGGGTCAGACCTAAAACGATGATAAAGCCATGAGGATTATCCGCAAAAGGCATGCCAAGGGAATTAACATTCATTCCGTAAAAGCTTGCCACCATAGTTGGTATGGACATAACAATGGTGATGGTTGCCAGAAACTTCATTACAATATTTAGGTTATTGGATATGACGGAAGCAAAGGCATCCATGGTCCCGCTTAAAATCCCGCTGTAGATGTTTGCCATCTCGATCGCCTGCTTGTTTTCTACAATGACATCCTCCAAAAGCTCCGTATCCTCAGGGTACTTCTTGATTTTTTCATTTCTCATCAGTTTTTCAAGCACCATCTCATTGGAGCGTAAAGATGTGGTAAAGTATACAAGGCTCTTTTCCAGTTCCAAAAGCTCGATAAGTTCACGGTTCTTAGTGGATTTATGAAGCTTCTCTTCCACCTCCCCGCTCTTTTTATCAATAATCCTTAAATATTGCAGATACAAAGATGCATTCTTATAAAGAATCTGCAGGATAAACCGGGTTTTCATATAAGTGTGGAAATCCCTCACCCTGCCGTCCATAAATGCATTAAGAACTGTGGTTTCTTCCAGACAGACTGTAATGATTGCATCTTCAGTCGTTATGATACCCATTGGTATGGTAACATACCAGTCCTTGCCGCCGCGTTCCTCTATGGTGGGAACGTCTACCAGGATAAGCGTGTAATGATCCTCCGTCTGGATACGGGAACGTTCTTCCTCATCAAGAGGAGCCCTTAAGTCATCGGGATCGATTTTACAGGTGTTAGCGATTTCCAGGATCTCTGTGGCAGTAGGATTTGTAAGGGCGATCCAGGAACCGGGAGAAAGCTCATCCTTTTGCTGAATCAGGCCGTCTTCTGTTTTATAAATCTGAATCATAGCATTTCTCTCTTTCACTGAAAAATCTAAATAAAAACGTTGGCAGACTTTGACTTATACATTATAATTTCCCAGGCCATTTTTGTCAAATGAAATGGAACCCCTTTTCGTTAACTTAAACAAATTTTACTAGAATTAACATTTTTTTAGCATGTTATGGCAATTGTATTATTTCTTATTTTATGTTAAACTGATGTTCGGTGAGTCAGCAACTTACTTTTACACAAAAGGAGGCAGGGGATACCCCGCACATATGATTACATATAACACATTAGGAATCGATATCGGTTCAACAACGGTTAAAATCGCTGTATTAAACGAAGACCATGAGATCTTGTTCGCTGATTATGAGCGGCATTTTGCAAACATACAGGAAACACTGGCAGGCCTTTTAAAGAAGGCCTTTGATAAGTTGGGCCCTATGGAATTACGCCCTGCCATCACAGGCTCTGGTGGATTAACTCTGTCCAAACATTTAAAGGTTCCCTTTGTCCAGGAGGTAGTATCGGTCGCAACCTCTCTTAAGGATTATGCCCCGCAGACCGACGTGGCAATCGAACTCGGCGGAGAAGATGCAAAAATTATTTACTTCACCGGCGGCATTGACCAGCGTATGAACGGGATCTGTGCCGGCGGCACCGGATCCTTTATCGATCAGATGGCAGCGCTTTTACAGACCGATGCCTCCGGATTAAATGAATATGCTGCCAATTATAAAGCCATTTACCCCATTGCCGCGCGCTGCGGCGTATTTGCTAAAACGGACATCCAGCCGCTCATCAATGAAGGGGCCACCAGGGAAGATCTTGCTGCTTCCATTTTTCAGGCAGTGGTAAATCAGACCATCAGCGGACTGGCATGCGGAAAGCCCATCAGGGGCCATGTGGCCTTCTTAGGCGGCCCGCTCCATTTCCTTCCGGAGCTTCAGAAGGCATTTGTCCGCACCCTCCATTTATCCGGGGATGAGATCATCGCTCCGGAGCATTCCCACTTATTTGCTGCCATCGGTGCGGCCATGAATGCAGAGGAAACACAGGGAGGAGATGTCTCACTGGAGGAAATGATCGGACGCTTATCTTCCGGCATCCGGATGGAATTCGAAGTAAAACGCATGGAACCCCTGTTTGCGGATCAGGCTGATTTTGACGCATTCATAGACCGTCACAACAGCCACTGCGTAAAAACGGGTGATTTATCCTCCTACCATGGAAAATGCTTTTTAGGAATCGATGCAGGCTCCACCACCACAAAGGTGGCTCTTGTAGGCGAAGACGGTACCCTGTTATATAAATTTTACAGCAGCAACAACGGAAGCCCGCTTGCAACAGCGATCCGGGCCATGGGCGAAATCAAGGAACAATTGCCAAAGGACAGCCAGATCGTATGGTCCTGTTCGACTGGATACGGAGAAGCCCTCTTAAAATCAGCGTTCCTGCTTGATGAAGGAGAGGTGGAGACAATCTCCCACTACTATGCGGCAGCCTTCTTTGAACCAAAGGTTGACTGCATCCTGGATATCGGCGGTCAGGACATGAAATGCATCCGCATTAAAAACGGCACCGTGGACAGCGTTCAGCTAAACGAGGCATGCTCCTCGGGCTGCGGCTCCTTTATTGAAACCTTTGCCAACTCTCTAAACTACCAGGTAGAGAATTTTGCAAAGGAAGCCATATTTGCCAAGAACCCCACCGACTTAGGGACCAGATGCACGGTATTCATGAATTCCAACGTAAAGCAGGCCCAAAAGGAAGGGGCCGAGGTATCCGATATTTCTGCAGGGCTTGCTTATTCAGTCATTAAAAACGCCCTGTTTAAAGTAATAAAAATTACAAATGCTTCTGATCTTGGCCAGCATGTGGTGGTCCAGGGCGGTACATTCTATAACAATGCCGTTTTAAGAAGCTTTGAAAAGATTGCAGGCTGTGAAGCCATCAGGCCTGATATTGCGGGCATCATGGGAGCCTTTGGCGCTGCTCTTATCGCAAGAGAACGCTATGAGGAATCCAAAACGACCACCATGCTGAGCCTGGATAAAATTCTGGGGCTGCATTACGAAACCTCTATGTCCCGCTGCAAGGGCTGTACCAACAACTGTGTACTTACCGTTAACCGTTTTGACGGAGGTCGTCAGTTTATCACGGGAAACCGCTGTGAACGAGGTCTTGGTAAAGAAAAAGCAAAGAGGGAAATACCAAACCTCTTTGATTATAAAAACCGCCGTATGTTTGATTACGAGCCCCTTAGCCCGGATCTTGCAGAGCGGGGCACCGTCGGCATTCCCAGGGTCCTAAACATGTATGAAAACTACCCCTTCTGGGCTGTTTTCTTTAAGGAACTGAAATTCCGGACCGTGCTCTCCCCTCAGTCTACCAGAAAGATCTATGAGCTGGGCATTGAATCCATACCAAGCGAATCGGAATGCTATCCGGCAAAAATCGCCCACGGACACATTGAATGGCTGATCAAGCAGGGAATTAAAACCATATTTTATCCCTGCATTCCCTATGAACGGAATGAAACTCCTGGTGCCGGAAACCATTTTAACTGCCCCATTGTCACCTCTTACGCAGAGAACATCAAGAACAACGTGGAAGGTATTAAATCGGAAAACATCCGCTTTTTGAACCCGTTCATGGCTTTTACCAACGAAGAAATACTAACCGGACGCCTGACAGAGGTATTTGCAAAGGAATTCCAGATTCCGGCGTCTGAAGTTGCCGCCGCCGCTGGGAAGGGCTGGGCCGAACTTATGGCTTCCAGGTCCGATATGGAGAAAAAGGGCGAGGAAACTTTAAAGTGGCTGGAGGACAACGACCGACATGGTATCGTGCTGGCTGGCCGCCCCTATCATGTGGATCCGGAAATCAACCATGGCATCCCGGAGCTTATCACCTCCTATGGATTTGCAGTGCTTACGGAGGATTCCATATCCCATCTGGCTGAAATTGAACGCCCTCTGGTGGTTACTGACCAGTGGATGTACCACACCAGACTTTACCGGGCCGCCGCTCTTGTAAAAAAAGAGAGCCGCCTGGACTTGATCCAGCTGAATTCCTTTGGCTGCGGTCTGGATGCAGTTACCACGGACCAGGTTAATGACATCTTAACCGGCTCCGGCAAGATCTATACAGTTTTAAAGATCGATGAGGTCAATAACCTGGGTGCTGCCAGGATCCGCATCCGTTCCCTGATTGCGGCACTTCGGGTGCGGGACAAACGCCACTACGAGCAGAAGGTAGTTTCCAGCGCTTATCATAGGATTATGTTTACCAAAGAGATGAAGAAGGATTATACCATCCTGTGCCCTCAGATGTCCCCCCTTCATTTTGATTTAATAGAACCTGCCATCCGCTCCTTTGGCTACCGGGTGGAAGTCCTTCAAAACGACAACCGCTCTGCCGTTGACACCGGGTTAAAATACGTAAACAACGATGCCTGCTACCCGTCCCTAATCGTGGTGGGCCAGATCATGGATGCACTTCTTTCCGGTAAATACGACTTGGACCGCACTGCGGTGTTCATGAGCCAGACCGGAGGCGGATGCCGGGCTTCCAATTATATCGGCTTCATCAGGCGTGCCCTGGAGAAAGCTGGTATGGGCCATATCCCGGTCATTTCCGTCAATGCAAACAACATGGAGACGAACCCGGGATTCACCATCACTTTGCCCCTGCTGACAAAAGCCATGCAGGCAGTGGTATACGGCGACGTCTTTATGAGAGTTTTATATGCGACACGTCCCTATGAGAAGGTGCCCGGTTCCGCCAATTCCCTTCATGACAAATGGAAAGAGCTGTGCATCGAATCCCTGTCCAGGAAATCCCCGGACATGATGGCCTTCTCCCGTAACATCAAGGGAATCATCAGAGATTTTGACAATCTTCCAAGAAACGTCGTTCAGAAGCCCAAGGTAGGAATCGTAGGAGAAATCCTTGTTAAGTTTTCTCCTCTGGCTAACAATAACATTGTAGAGCTTCTGGAATCAGAAGGTGCGGAAGCTGTTATGCCGGATCTGATGGACTTCCTTTTATACTGCTTCTACAACAATAACTTTAAGGCCCAGAATTTAGGCGGCAAAAAAACCACCGCAGTCTTATCCAATATGGGAATCTCCCTGTTGGAATATTTCCGCAGGACTGCAAAGAAGGAGCTGTTAAAGAGCAAACACTTCACAGCCCCGGCCCATATCGGAAATCTGGCGGATATGGCAAAGGATTTTGTATCCATCGGAAACCAGACCGGCGAAGGTTGGTTTTTGACCGGAGAAATGCTGGAGCTGATCCACAGCGGCACCAACAATATCGTGTGCACCCAGCCCTTTGGCTGCCTCCCCAACCACATCGTTGGAAAGGGCGTCATTAAAGAGCTGCGGAAAGCTTATCCTGATTCCAATATCATTGCCGTGGATTATGATCCCGGCGCAAGCGAGGTAAACCAGTTAAACCGCATCAAGCTGATGCTCTCCACTGCCCAGAAAAATATGCGCAGAGGGGAAAATCCATCAGAAACGGAGTAATTTAAAGATACCGGGAAGAGACGAACGATCTTCCCGGTATTTTTTTATTTCCCTTCACCTGAGTACATTCTTTGATTCATATCTTTATATCTTCTAAATCTTTAATCTCCTGGACAGACAGCTCCTGTATGCCAATATCCTGGATGCGGCCACCAAAGAAATGGGTGATTCCTATGGAGCTGCATAACCTCCGGATCTATTCAACCCGGATAAAATAACTTTACGATATCCTAACGGCAACTTATACAAAAAACTTCTGTATAAAATATGCATTTTGTACTAATTGTCAAATCTCTGCACTAAGTAGAGTGAAGCAAATTGTTCTTTATTTTGCCCAGTAATGTTGTTATACTACATAACATAAGCAATACATTGTGATATTTACGGTTAATTCATGAAATTATTCAGATTAATCGGTCGTTTTGCATGGTACCTGGAGTAAGGAAGCATTACGGGAAAAGGGGGATGCTGGTGTTCACAAGCAGGGAAATTCAAATAGCAGGCAAAATACTGTCCGCCAAAGGCAGCATTCGAATCAAGGATTTAGCTGACGAGTTCCAGGTAAGCCCCCGGACCGTCCAATACGATTTAGAAAATATAAAGTTATTTTTTAAGAAACAAGGCATTGAATATTGTTCAAGCCCCGGCAAAGGCATTTGGGTGAATTGTATGAAACAGCAGAGAGAGCATGCCCTTGCCGAACTTTCACAGCAGCAGAAAATAAACATCCATCTGAGCCAGGAAACCCGGGTCAGGCATATTTTGCTGCAGCTTCTGTTCAGCGAAGGTTATATTACAGCAGGCGGACTTGCGGAGGAGCTTAACATAAGCCGCGGTACAATCTTAAGCGACATGGACTATGTGAATGTTTTTCTTGAGGGCAGCGGACTGTTATTTAAAAGGCAGGTGCGTCTCGGCTACCGTTTAGACGGCTCGGAAATCGCCCTGCGCTCCCTGGCGGAAAAGCTTTTGCGCGACAGCATGTCAGTTTATGATATCTACAAAATGATAGGAAGGATAAAGGACGGTATCTCAAAGGATACGCCGCCCTTACAGTTAGACGGAGTCGCTGCCGGTGATTATCAGGTAGTTGAGGATGTAATGATCCATGCATTCCGCGACCATGGTTCGTTGCTTTTGGAGGAAAATATCGTAATCATGGTGACCCGCCTGTTGGTCAGCCTGTCCAGAGTCCGCATAAAAAGATACATCGGGGATTCCATGCAAGAGGCTTCAAAGGATGAGAGCCGGCTTGATCTTTTTTGGCACGAGGTCTATGAAAAAAACGGTCTTCCCGCATTGCAGGATGAATTCGATTATGTACAGGGACGTTACCAGAAAACGCAAATGCAGGTAGATATTGCTGGGTTAAGTGTGGACCTGATACAAAAGGTCAGTATCATGGAGAGTTTTCCGTATTATGAAGACAATACGCTGTATTCTAGACTTTTAAACCATCTGCGCCATGATCTTTCCCATATGTTTTCAACCGAAAAAATTGATACTGATCGTAACCCCTTTCATGACCTGATTATCAAAAACCACTACCAGCTCTATAAGAGCATAAGGACCGTATGCAGGCATCATATTGATGATGCGTATCTGTTTCCCAATGAATCTTTTATTTCATATCTTGCGCTGCATTTTCTGGTGGCACAGAAAAATTTGGGTGTCGGGCGGAAAATGAGGGTCGTGTTCGTGTGTGCTACGGGACGGGGAGCGGCAAAGCTTATAGAGAGAATGCTGGAAGCTGAGATCCGGCGCCTGGAAGTCGTAAAGCACTGCTCTCTTTCGGAGGTAAATGAAGTGGTGGAGCACGCGAAGCCTGACTTTATCATAAGCATATTTCCCATTGAAGCAACGGTGCCTGTGATAGTTGTGGAACCCCTTCCAACAAAGGCGGATATTGAGTCCATCCGTAAGCTTATTGACGACCGGACGGAAGATAATGAGATTCTCAACAGCAGCCAGCCCGTTGCCCTGAGCATGGACAGCAACAAGCAGGAGGAGGTTTCCCAGGAAGTTATTTTGGTGGGCTTAAAAATATATGCTGCACTTCAAGAAAATCCCGTTTACGTAGTAAAGCAAGGTCTGGAACTCGCTTTTCTTGCACACGTCATGCTGCTTGCAAACCGCTATGTATTCGACAAGCAGTTTACCGCCAAATCCAAAGTGGAACGGCCTTTAGACTGCCTTATCAAAAGCAGGTTGTCTGAAATTGGCATCTTCTTAACCCTTGATGAAATTCAGGCGCTCACTTATTACTTTAAGGAACAAGGAGAGATCATATGACAAATACCATGATTATCAAACATGCAGGGGTAATCGATCCTTCAGCTGGTAAAACCCAAAAGAGGGATTTATGCATCTTAGACGGACGCTTTGCTGAGATGCCGGACAGGATCGAGGATATTCCTGTATTTGATGCCGCCGGCTGCTATGCTGCGCCGGGTTTTGTAGACAGCCACGTCCATGTTTTTGAAAACCATGCCCCTATTTCCATTCCTGCGGATCAAATCGGCATACGTCAAGGCGTACACACGGTCGTTGACGCAGGAAGCACAGGTGTGAGGGATTACGACTTTTTTGAAAAGGAAATCATAAACAAAAACAGCACTGATGTCCGATTCTTTTTAAACATTGCCCGCAGCGGTCTTTGCGGCGGACTAAGCGAGCTTGCCGACATGGATGACTTAATGACACCGGAGGAGCTTTCGCGCTTTCAGAAGCAGCATGGAAGTCATATATTGGGTCTTAAGGTCCGGATGAGCGGTTCCGTGGTAAAGGAAAATGAAATCCAGCCCCTCGTCTATGCCCGTGAGCTTTCCGACAAATCGGGTCTGCCGCTTATGATACATATAGGAAACCAGCCGCCAAAGCTTAATGAAGTTCTTGATTTGCTCCGCCAGGGAGATATCGTAACCCACTGCTTCCATGGTAAGGCAGGCGGTGTACCGGATTACCCCAGAGAATTTGTTTCAGCCGCAAGCAGGGGAGTAAGGTTTGACGTGGGCCACGGCTCGGCAAGCTTCTCTTCCGATACGGTTTTACGGGTCATGGGCATATATCCGGTTGATTTTACAATATCCACAGATCTATACAGCAGAAATTTTGAAAGCCCGGTCGGCAGCCTTATGGACACAATGACAAAATTCCTGCCCTATGGCTTTACGGTAGAGGATCTGGTACGCCGGGTAACAGATTTGCCCCGTAAATTCTTAGGGCTCTCTCCCGCCGCTGTTAAGGTGGGAGAACCTGCAGACTTAACAATTTTTAGAATCAATCAGGGGGCAAAGGGACTTGTGGACTCCGAAGGCAAGGCGATAAGCGTAACCCGGTATTTTGAGCCGGTTGCTGCAATTATGAAGGGAAAGAAGGTGTGGGGCAATGGGTTTTGGTTTTAAAATGGATGATGACATCCGTCAAATCATACAGGCTTGCAAAAAACCCGAAAAAGCTCAGGCGATCATTGAATGGCTGGCAGAAAGATGCCGGACAGACGGTATTCCGTTTGAAGATTACAGATGGAAGTCACTGGTAAACCATGTATGTGCAATGATTGACCGCAGCTTAACGGGCGAGATTCTCGACATCGACCCCGAGTTGTTTCGGGATGTATCTGCCGATTCCATCATGCTGTCTAAGAATATTGTGGATGTTGTCGGGGGAATTGCGGACGAGGAAAAATACCTGCTGTCCATCCATTTTGAAGGAGTCAAAGAAAGCATATAGCATAAAAAGGAGGTAAAGGATTATGGAACAAATTGTAGTAGTTATCGGAGACCGCCTGGGCAAGGGACAGAACGTGGCAAAGGGTGTTGAATCGGCGGGTGGCCGCGCCGTGGTTATTCCCGGTGTGGGCGCTGACATGAGGCTTGGCGACGTAATGAAAAAGGAAAATGCGGATATCGGCATATCCTTCTGCGGAAGCGGAGGCGCCGGAGCGATCACAGCCCAATCGAAGTACGGATATCCGGCAGAGCACGGAATGCGCTCGGTCGATGAGGGCGTAACGGCCCTTAGGAACGGAAAGCGTGTTTTAGGCTTTGGGTTCATGGATATCGAAGAACTGGGACGCAGGCTGACAGAAGAAATGACAAAAATAAAGGGGTAGATCATTGTGACAAAGCCAATAACCGAAGAAAGGGAAAGACTTTTGCAAATCGAAGGCAGAGGCCAGACTAAGGAGCAAGCCTTAAGCGCAGCGTTTTCTAACTTAAAAAAAGAGGTTGGCGGCACCCCGCTGCGCATAGAACCGCTTGATGTAGAGGTTTTGGAGGCCGAAGAAATACAGTATACAGAGCGTTTTCTGTTCCTGTTTTTTAGGAGAACCCGATTCGAATACTTTTTGCGGCTGAGCGTACGGGTACGGGTGGTATGTATAAAAATGGAAAGCATACCCTTTAAGCTAAAAACGAACAAATCAATTTTCCGGTAAGATCTTTAAAGTCAGGAGGAATGTTATGTTAATGATAATACTATTCAAATCACTTATCATCGGTGGTTTGGCTGGAATCGGTATAGGAGCCGGTGCCGCGCGTATGTTCCATGCGCCGTCCGTGCAGGGTATGGGAGCGTTCCGTACCCTGGGAGAGCTAAATGCCTGCGAAGGCGACCCTATCTCCCACTTTTCGTTTGGTTTGGGATTTTTCTTCAATTCATGGGCATCCGTCGTAGGCGCAGGTGCTCTTACACAGGACATTGATCACCGCATTATACCGAACTGGGCAGCCGCAGCCCTGATGATTAAAAACAAAAATGTGGAGGAAACCCTTCACGACCCTCGTAAAATGGCACTGGCAGGCGGAGTCATCGGCGCAGTTATCGTTGCATTTTTAAATACCACAGCAGTTGCGGTTCCGGCCTCAGTACAGACCATCGCAGTTGCGGTTTTAGTTCCTGCTGCCAACCTGCTTATAAATCCTGTCATGCCGGTAATTTTCTGGCTGGCTGCTTTGGATGCAGGCAGGCGTTCTGGTATCTGGGGTACTGTCCTTGGCGGACTTGCACAGGTCATCATGGGCAACGCAGTTCCGGGCGTAGTACTTGGTATTCTTATAGGCAAGGGAGTGGATGACAGTGGATGGAACAAGGTGACAAAGGCTTTGCTTGCGGCAGTCTTTATTCTGTTTGCACTTAGCGCATTCTTCCGCGGCGTGGATTTGAAGCTCATTACACAGATGAATCTTGAAGTTCCGGGCTGGCTGACAAACTTACACGGCGTATTTGGAATGACGAAATAGGGAGGGAGTATTTAAATGTCTGAAACAAACAAGAAAGCAGATGGTAAAAAAGGACTTTTTGGCCTTGAAAACTTCTGGTATGCTGACTGGTCATTTCCGATCTTTGTAGGTCTTCTTGCAGCAGCTATCTTTGCCGGAACACATATGTATGTGACCTATGGCGTAGGCGCATTTAACGATGTATCAGTTGTTGCTATGCTGAAAGCAGGACTGGAAGACAGCACTGCCCTGGGTGCGGCTGCGGCTTTTGGAGCAAGCTTTTTATTCGCCCGGGTACTGGAAGGTTCGCTGGTAGGCATCCTTGATATCGGCGGAGCTTTGCAGACCGGTATTGGAATCGGTGTTCCGGCCATTATGCTGGCATCGGGCATAACTGCTCCGTTAAACAGCTTCCCGCTCTCACTGATCATCGGCGGGGTTTTGGGGGTTATTGTGGGCACAGTAGTCGTACTTATTAAAAAGCTTACGGTTGGCCGGGCAAATTCTACCTTTGGCGCAGATGTAATGATGGGCGCCGGGAATGCATCGGGACGTTTCCTTGGGCCTTTGCTTGTTATCTCAGCGTGCAGTGCATCAGTACCCATCGGCATCGGTTCCATCATAGGCGCCGGAGTTCTTTACGCCCTTAAAAAACCAATCGCCGGCGGCGCGATTATCGGTGCCATGATTATGGGGATCTTCTTCCCGCTGCCACCGGCTTAGTCGGAATCCCCGCTGACAGCGGGACTTCTGACTCTTGCAGCAGTCGCCAAATGGACATGCCTGCATGTCCGCTTGGCTCGTTGCCCGCAGAAATGAAGAAAAGGAGCGATGATATGAACATTTACACCAAGTCTGGGCTTCGGGAGGTCATAAATGCCAACGGTAAGATGACCATACTCGGTGCCAGTGCAGTGAGCGAGTCCGTTGTAAAGAGCGTGGGGAGTGCGCTCCGGAATTTTGTTGTCATTGAAGAGCTAATGGACCACGCCGGCAGAGTTATCGCTCAGAAAACCGGAGCTGAGGACGGCTGCCCCACCTGCGGGGCAGCCAGCGGCCTGGTAATTGCCACGGCAGCCTGCATTGCAGGCAGCAATCTGGGACTTATCGAGCGTATTCCTGACACCGTGGGCCTTAAAAATGAGATCATACTCCAAAAGGGCCAATCCATAAACTTTGGAGGCAGCATAACACAGATGCTGCATTTAGGCGGTGGAGTTCCGGTGGAAGCCGGCTGTTCAAATAAGGTGGAACGTGACAACATAGAATCAGCGATTAACGAGAACACCGCGGCTTTACTCTATGTAAAAAGCCACCATGCAGTGCAAAAAGGCATGCAGAGCATCGAATCTATGCTAGAGCTTGCAATAAAATATCAACTGCCGCTTATCATCGATGCTGCTGCGGAAGAAGATCTTTGCAAATATGTTTCTATGGGCGCAGATTTGGTATTATACAGCGGAGGTAAGGCTTTGTCCGGACCGACGTCCGGTCTGATTGCCGGCAAATCCTCTTATATTGCAGCATGTAAAATGCAGTATAAAGGTGTCGGCCGTGCAATGAAGGTTTCAAAAGAAGCTATGATGGGCCTCATTACAGCCCTTGAAATGTATGACCCGGCCCAGAGCAATCCGGAGGGCCAGAAAAAGCGCATGCAGCGTATGTGCGACGAGCTTACACAGGTAAAAGGACTTAAGTGCCGGGTAGCGCAGGATGAAGCTGGACGGGAAATTTACCGCACTGAAATCCATGTGGGTTCCGAAACGGGCATGAATGCTGCAAAGCTCAATGAACTGTTAAAACAAGGAGACCCCGCGATTTATGTTCGCGACTACTATGTAAATCAGGGCATTCTGTCCGTTGACCCCCGTCCGCTGTTTGACGGACAGGAGGAAATTATTATTGACCGCATAAAGAGCTGTCTTTTGGAGGGGTAACGCATGTCAATCAATATCTATTATAACGTTTTAGCAAAAGATTTGGAGAACGCCGTAGAAATCAGCCGTTTTGCTCCGGAACGCACGTTGGTTGGAGTGATGGTTAAAAACTTTGCCACCGACGACGAAGCCGTTGCAAGAGTAGAAGAATTTAAGGCATGCGGCGTACGTGCTTCGGTTGGCTTAGGCGGGGGAGATCCCGCTATGTGGAAGCGTGTGGCCGATGTTTCGGTCCGCACATGTCCGTTCCATATCAATCAGGTCTACCCTGCCGCGGGCTACACAATGGGACGCCTGCAGGAGATTCATAAAAGTGAGTTCATTGTAAACTCATTGATCGAACCTGCCGGTGAGCCTGGCATGGTTTACATGGCTACCGGAGCCATAAGCTCCCAGAAGAAAGAGCCTGTAAGTGCTGAGCTTGCCGCTAAGCTTATGGCTGATATCGGCTTGCCATCGGTTAAATTCTATCCCATCGGCGGATTAAAACGTCTTGATGAGCTGAAAGCCATGGTTCGTGCCGCAGTAAACCAGGGCATAACCATATTTGAGCCAACGGGCGGAATCGATATGGAAAATGTGCACGAAATTGTACGTGCCTGTATTGATGGCGGCGCTACGACCATTATTCCCCATCTTTATACATCACTGGTTGATCCGGAAACCGGAAAAACAAATCCCAGATATCTGGAACGGCTGGCGAAAATGAGCTGGTAAGCTGTACCGCGAAAAAACCGAGGAGGTCTAGTCAATATGAGAACCATCGTCTACACGATCAAGGATGAATTAGGCATACATGCCCGGCCGGCAGGGTTACTTACAAAGCTGGCAAAGAATTTTAAAAGCAAAGCCATGATTGGAAAACCCGAAAAAATGGTGGAGGCTTCCAACATTATCGGCATTATGAGCCTGGGTATCAGGCAGGGTGAAGAAATCACCGTCACATTTGAGGGGGAGGATGAGGCGGAAGCTGCAGCCACCATGGAAGAGTTTTTGTCGGATAATCTTTAAAATAAAGGTGTGATGGATTACCTCCCTTGAATCCATGTTTGAAAATGTTAAGGACAGGCTTGTATTTTTCTTTCGGATAAAAAATGATCTGAAAGAAAAATACAAGTCTGCCCTTTTGCCGATAAATGTGTGAATGTACTTCTAAGGTATCCGGAAAATCAAAAGTTTTCCCCTGGTTTTCATCATATGGCGAGAATGGAATCCACGCACTGGTTCTTCACAGCATTTTTCAGTTCAAAGCAATAATCATGCAGATCGGCCTTTAGATAATCACCCAATTCTTCCAGTCCATCATACCCGGACTGAACCAGTTCATCAACCAGTCCTTTCATCTCCTGTTCCAAGGAAGCTGCATTGTTTTGGTTTACATAATTTATCAACCGATCCAGTTCCCCTGGGGAATATCCCTCTATATTAACCCTCTTACCTGCCATCCGGCAGCCCAGAATATTCCGCAGCACAATGCCTGCAAGGTTGATGAGCAATTCCCCCTGATCTGGGGAATAGGCTCTCAGCACATGGAGAACATACTCATCTGGTAATTTTCCAAGGAAAACCTGTTCCAGACTGACACATTTCACAAAAGCGCTTATGACATCAATCCCCTGCAAAGAATACACTGGATACAAAACCGGATAATCCAGCGTAAGCATGTGATTCTGAGGCTGGAAACGGGGATCATAATACAAAAAGAAAGAGGGGATCCCTTTGACAAATGTATCGTAATAACACCGGTTTTCATAATACTTAAAATCCGGTATTATTTTGTTATACAGAATCTGGGTTTCCTTCACGTTCCTTAGCACCGTCTCATATCCCAGGCCATAAACCATTTTTGCCGCCGCCTTCTCATCAATCGTAAGAAGCTCCTGCCTTTTTTCCGCATCTGCTTCGTACTCATGGATACAGTACAAAACAGCTTCCATGAGCTGCCTTGCTTTTTCATAGGTAATGGAAGTACTTTCCTTTCCCGTATATTTATCTGCTAATTCCGCCACGATTGGCATTAACTCTTCCGTCTCAAAACTCATCGTCTTCTTCCTCATACAGATCTAATCCTAAGCGGACCCGTCTGGCAAAAGCCTCCAATCCGGTGTCCTCCAGATGATCAAGAGAGCCCTGGCATGGTCCGTCAAACTGGTCCTTCATAAATTCGATCAGTTCATCATCGGTAATTTCATCCATTGATTCATTTTTATATAGGTAGAACATATCCTGAAGCCTTCCCAGGGAATCCACGTAATTATCCTGATAAATATACGGGGAATCACAAAATGCAAAAATCAGTTTCGGAAGGATCCCCTCCCCGAATTCCACCCGTTCCTGCTCCTTTAATGCACTTTTCCTCTCCCCAATCAGCAGAGATGCCTCCTCATCCGTTAAAACAAGGCCAAACTTTTTTGTATAATCATTGGCCGCTTTTACCCTGGCAATCTGAAATCCGTCATTCGCAGTCTGTAGCCACTTCCCATCATCCATAAAAAACCCTCCAATCTTCTGATAGATACAAAGTCTACTCCAGACTGGGCAAAATAACAAGACTTGAAAAAAAGTCAATTTTGTGGTATGATTATTGCATAAGAGATAGGAATTCCTGTCTCTTTTTTTCTATTTTTCTGCTCTTTTTGGCCCAGGCTGTCTCTGATTCCAATTCTCTATTTCCAGCTCCAGGAATAGCTTCCAGAATATGGTGAGATTACGGTTTTCTTAAATTCTCCGGCTTTTCTTACGCATTCTTACGCCTTTTTTACATCACTTGACCTTAGACCTACTCCATGGTTTAAAGTCATTCCATCAGCAAGACCTGCTGACAAAGTAACAAAAAGGGTTCTTATGAAAGGAGAACAAACATGAGAAAACAGAAACTTAGATGGCTTATTCCCTGCGCTGCAGCGATTTTTACCATAGGTGCATCCATGACCTCCTTTGCCGCACAGGGTTGGGCACAGGAAAATGACACCTGGGTATACTACGATTCCAATGGAGACGTATCTACCGAATCCTGGCGCAAGTCCGGTGACAACTGGTTCTATCTGAATGAAGATGGCGAGATGGCTACCAGCAGCTTAATCGAATCCGATGACAATTACTATTATGTAAATTCATCAGGAGCCATGGTTACAAATGAATGGCGTGAAATTACTGCCGACCAGGATGAAGAAGATGCTCCCGATACTTATTGGTACTACTTTGGAAGTAACGGAAAAGCCTTTAAAGCTCCTACTTCAGGAAAGACCTCCTTTAAATCCATAAAGGTTGCTAACGGAGAGTCCCATAACTATTCCTTTGATTCAGAGGGCAGAATGCTGTTTGGCTGGGTCAATGATGAATCCACACGCCAGACCGGTGACGACGCCTGGAAGGACGGAACCTATTACTTAGGCGATTCCTCTGACGGCGCTCAGGCAAACGGCTGGAAATCCATCGAAGTAGAAGATTCAGATAATGAAAAAGATAACTTTAACGGAGCCTACTGGTTCTATTTCGGTACCAACGGCAAGAAGGTAAAGGATACCACCAAGACCATCAACGGCCAAAAGTACCGCTTCAATGAAAACGGAGCCGCTGAATCCGAATGGTATGAAATGGCATCCGCTTCAACAGCAAGCTCTGCAAACCAATATTACAATCTCCCAGAACAGTGCTGGCTTGCAAAAGGCTGGTTCAAGACCGTTCCAGGACCAGAGCTTGATCAGGAAGCTTATGATGACGATACAGAATACTGGTTCTACGCTTCCACCAGCGGACAGCTGACAACAAGCCAGATCAAGTCCATTAACGGTTTAAGCTATGCGTTCAACGAAAAGGGCGAAATGCTTCAGGGCCTTTATAAGCTGACTTTTGAATCAGGTAAGACCATCGCGACCTACGACGAGATCGAAACTGAAAGCGATTTCCCTGCAGCAGATGATGCCGCAGAGGTTTACTACTTCGGTACATCTCCTAAGGAAGGCGCTATGTCAACCGGCAAGACAACCATTGATATTGACGGCGAGAAATACACCTACAACTTCCGCAAGGCTGGAAGCAACAAGGGTGCCGGCTACAATTCCATCACAGATGACAGCATCTACGTACAGGGAAGACTCATCAAAGCTGACAAAGATGAAAAATATAAAGTAGTGGAATACAATGAGAAAGAGTACTTAGTCGGAACAAGCGGAAAGCTTGCAAAGAGCAAGACAAACATTCAGGATGGCGACGGTAAATACTACAAGACCAACAGCGACGGAACCATCAAAGAATCCAGCTACGAAAAGATTAAATAAATCCATATAAAAAGGGCGGCAGCATTGGAAACTCCATGCTGCCGCCCCTTTATTCTTTAGAATCTATGAACCGGCATATACCTTTGCCCCTTCATAGATTTCTTCTGAATCCACATGATCAATGACCTTCTCCCCCTCGGCCAGGCCTTCCTTTATAACCGCCTGGGATGAGGTTTTGTATTCCACTTCCACCGGAAGTTTTTCCGCTTTTCCGTTTTTGATCACAAACACATAATTTTGGTCATCCAGCTGGAAAACAGCGCTTGAAGGGATGACCAGCTTATTATCTCCCTGATACAGGGTGAAACGGATGTTGGCCCCATACCCTTCCTTTCCTTCCAGATCCGTGTTCTCATCAAGATCAATCTTCACATGCACCCTGTATTCATCCATTCCCAGGGCAGAGGTCCCTTTGGCCGCATAGTCATAGACCTGGCTTATGGTTCCGCCGTACATTTGATCCTGATTCCTAAGCTGCAGGATCACCGTCACCTTATCTCCCGGGGAAAGATAGGGCGCAATGCTGGTAAGCACGTCAGACTCTGCCTGGATCTTTCCACGCCCGCTAATGGTTACGGCAGTTTCCCCTGCCTGTATGTAAGACATATCCTTAACCGGAAGGGATGTGATGACTCCATCTCTGTCTGCAGTTACCACACACTTTTTTAACCTGTCTTCCAATTGTTCCATGGTTGTTTCCTGGGATTTGATCTGAGCCCTTAGCTGTTCCTCCACACTATCATAAAACCTTCCGTTAATGGTTGTTTCATCAATGCCTCCTGCTTTTAAGCTCTCTAAAAACCGGCGGCTCTCCTCATATCGGCTCTTTGCCTGCTCCCATGCCAGAGAGGCGTTTTCATAAGAAGCCCTGTCTTTCTCCCATTCGATCCTGGAAATGCTGCCAGACGAATACAGGGACTGGGAAGCGTCAACAAGAGTTTTTGCGGCCTGATAATCTGCCTCCTTTGCCGACACTTCCGCTCTTATGGAATCCAGATATTCCTGAGGCGATGACGTCATCACCTGCCCGATCCGGCTCTGCTCCAGTTTGGCCTTATATCCTGCCAGTGCGCTTTCACAAAGGGATTTTTCTTGTAATAAATCCCTGTCATCAACGGTAAATAAGATATCACCTGCCTTCACACCATCGTTTTCCCTGACCCTTACCTCTTTCACTGGCCCTGATGCCTCTGAAACCAGGCGGTACTCCCCTCCTGCCGTAATGGTACCTTCCTCCGTATAACGGTCTTCTACCGCTTCATAAGAAGCTGCCACAGTTTGAACCGGGGCCCCTTTAAAGCTTTTCATTGCAGTATTCCCTATGATCAGTGCCAGGACAATCCCTGCAGCTAAAAAGCATAATTTCTTTTTCCTGCCATCCATTCGGATCTTCATAAGCTTACTCCCTTTCCTTTAAAATATCCGTGAGTCTTATCCTTCTTACAAACCGCGTCTGGGCCAGCAAAGAAGCCCCTGCCATTGCAAGACAGGTAAGAAATGCTATCCCATAGCAGGATGGCCGTATAGCCAGCTCAATGGTATAGGAATCCGATATGACCAGATGCTCCACAAGGTATTTGACCCCAAGGCTCCCAAACACTCCTAATGCAATTCCCAGAATGAAGTAGACTACCTGTTCAAACAGGAGAATCCTTCCGATCTCCTTATCCGTTCCTCCCATGATGATAAGTGTTCCAAGCTCTGAGATCCGTTCCCTGATATTGATCATGGAAATATTATAAATGAGGATCCCTCCCGCCGCCACAGCCATAAAGGAAAACATCTGGACCATTGCCATCATGCTGCCCATGATGTCCCGATAGCTTTGGGTGATGCGTCCGGTATCCACCATCCAAGTCACCCGGCTGGTTTTTAAAAGCTCTTCCCGGACCTCGTTAAGCCTGCCCTTTTCCACCTTTAAAAGAACGGTTCCAGCCATTGGGACAGAATCAAAAAAGCGGGAAAAGCCCTTTGCCGATAGATAGCAGCCGCCTCCCAGGCTCTCTTTTATCACAGCTTTTACCGGAACCTTTACCGCTTCCGCCGTCAGACCGGGAACAGATACTTCCATAACATCCCCTACCTCCAGATGAAGCTTTTCTGCAATCCGGCTGTTTATGATAATCCCATCCTCCGGCGGATCATAAAACCGGCCGTAGAGATCCATAATCCTCCACATGTCAGATCCCCGGTTCAGACCATAAATCAAGGCAAATTCAGATAGATTTTCATGCTTTAATTCCACTGCCTTCTGGATGACTGCTTCGCTTTTTTCTACTCCTCTGATTCCTTCCCCTGCCGATTCCCCGCGGATGGGGGACACAAAGCGGTCCAGGGAAATCTGTATATCATAGGTTTGCACCTTGCTGAACTGGTCAAAATACATCTGATCCGCCACCCCTTTAAATGATAAGAGCACGGAAGACATGGAAAAAGGAAATGCAATGGCCAAAATAATTAAAAAGCCGCGAAAAGGGTTCCTCACCACTGAACGCAAGCCCATTTTTTCCATAGCGCCAAGCCTGGAGGCCAAAAAACCGGGCAGCCTTAAATTCCCTGCGGAAGCAGGAGCCTTTGCCCTCATGGCCTGGGCCGGAGTGATCTTTAAGATACCCCTGACCCCTAAGTAAACCGCCAGAAGCCCGGTTCCCACCGCAATTCCCATACCGCTTATCCTAGTATTTATGTAGCTGTGATAAACCGTGTCCGGCAGGTTAAAAAAGTCCACATACATCAGAAACATATAACGGCCAAAGGGAACCGCCAGGACACTTCCGGCCAGAGCACCTAAGACCCCCACCTCAGCTCCCTGATAAAGGTATGCCAAAATCAGTTCCCCATCTCTCATTCCAAAGGATTTCATGGTGCCGATCAGGCTTTGATCCCTGTCTATCATCTTTTTTAACACTACATAAAGCATAAACACTGAAATAGACATAAACAGGATGGGAAGCACCGTTCCCATGGAGTATAGCTCATGGATCTCTCCTTCTACCATGTTATAGCTGGCCTGATTATCCTTAGAAGAAAGAGAAATCAGGCCATACCCGGAAAGACGGTCCATCAGCTGATATCGTACGTCCTCATAGGTATATCCTTTTGCCAGCCGGAATCCAAGCTCATTCATGGAATCCTTTTTCCCTGTTAATTCTTCCATCCTGTTTTTTTCTATGCAGGCAATGTCGTAAATCTCTCCATCGGGGACCATGGCTCCTCCGGGAGGAATGGCATATATATATTCCGGCCCGTAACAGGTTCCGGCCAGCTCACATCTCACGCTTTTTCCATCAATCATGAGGGTGAGAGGTGTTCCGTTTCCGTATCCATACAATCCGGCCATCCGGCTACCCAGATAAATGCTGTCTTTTCCCGCCCCCGTCCCTTTTAACATCAGCCGGTTTAAAGAATCCGAGGGATCGTAAGACAGCAGATGCACCGTTACGATTTCCGTCTGGGAAGGAGCAAACAGCCTTACATCAATGGCCATTTTCCCGGAAACCTCCTCGATCCCCGGAATCTCCTTTAACCGTTCCAGATCCACCTCAGAGATTCCTGAAACCTGGGCAAATACGTCTGCAATGGCGCTGCTGTCATAATAACGCTGCACCTGGTCCCCTAAGTTTCTCAATGTGTCCATCATGGCAACATAGACAAATATGCCGATGGCAATGATGAAAACCGCCCCCAGAAAAGATCCTGGATTTTGCCTTGCACACCGGACTACGTTCTTGCGGAAGCTTTTCACTACCAGACCACCTCCTCCGGCTTTAAGGGTCTTTCATTGACACGGATCTTTTCCAGACATCCATCCTTAAAATAAAAAACCCGGTCTGCGATCCCCGCAATGTTCTCATTATGGGTGATCAGAAGCACCGTCTTTTCATACTGTCTGTTAAAATCCGATAACAGCTTTAATATCTGACTTCCTGTGCTGCTGTCCAAAGCCCCCGTAGGCTCGTCGCAGAGAAGGATATCAGGATTCTTGCACAAGGCCCTGGCAATGGCTACCCTTTGCTGCTGTCCTCCTGACAGCCTGCTTGGAAAATGGCTTGCCCTGTCTAAAAGTCCCACCTGCCCAAGCAGCATTTCCGGATCCAGAGGATCCTCGGAAAGTTCTGCCGCCAGCTGCACATTTTCAAGTGCAGTCAGTCCCGGCATCAAATTATAAAACTGAAAGATAAACCCGGCATGAGCCCGGCGATAGGCCGTAAGACTCTTTAAATCTCCCCAGGAAAGAGGATTACCATCGTAATAAACAGCTCCGCTGGTAACCGTTTCAATTCCTCCCAATATATTCAAAAGTGTGCTTTTCCCAGACCCGCTGGGTCCCAGGATCACGATAAATTCCCCTCGGAGAATCTCAAACGACACATGCTTTAAAGCTTGAACCTTGACCTCACCTGCATCATAATCCTTGCAGATTTTTTCCGCCCTAATCAAAGCTTCCATAAATCCCTCCCTCCTTTCTCTTTCCCAATCATACACCCATGTTATTATCAATGCAATCACCTGTTTATATCACAACATGATTGTTTTTATCAACAAATATCATTGATATGTTCAGATGAAAGAAGGAAACAAAAAAGGCGCCGGAATTCAAACATCCGGCGCTCTTTCTTTTATTCCGTTTCTTTCAAGCCCCGGACAAGGCCAGGCGCTGATCATTTACTATGACTGTTCATTCCCCAGTACACCTTTTCTGCTGTAACTGGCAATTCCCTTACTCTCACTCCTACCGCATTGGCGACTGCATCTGCAATGGCAGGAGAAGGCGTATTGATTACGATCTCTCCAATGGACTTGGCCCCAAAAGGCCCTGTAGGCTCATAGCTGCTCTCAAATTCCACCCGGATATCGCCCACGTCCTGCCTGGTGGGAAGCTTGTACTGCATAAACGAATTCTGAAGCATCTGTCCCTTGGAAGAATAGGTAATATCTTCATACATGGCCATGCCTATGCCCTGAGCGATACCGCCCTCGGTCTGGATCCTGGCCAGATTGGGATTAATGGTTGTTCCGCAGTCCACAACCGCCACATAGTCCAAAAGCTCTACCTCACCGGTCTCCTGATCCACTTCAACCTCAGCCATTCCCACCATAAAAGGAGGCGGCGATACAGGAGAAGTATGACAGGCGCCGGCAGTGAGCATATCTTCATTAAAGCACATGACCTTGTTTCCTATCTCTTTTAAGGATATTTCCAGCTCTCCCGAGGGCTGGCAGACCCTTTTTCCGTCAAATTCCAGGGAATCCTCCGGGCAGTTAAGATACTGTGCACCTTTTCTTAAGATCTTTTCCCGCATTTCTCCACAGGCCTTTACCACAGCCATTCCGGTTAAGTACATGGTGCTGGAAGCATAAGAACCGGAATCATAAGGGGAAACATCCGTATCCGTTCCATGGACCACGATTTCATCAAGATCACATTCCAGGCAATCAGCCGCCACTTGGGCCAGGGTGGTATCACAGCCCGTTCCCATGTCGGAAGCACCGATCATAAGGGTATAAAAACCATCATCATTAAGGCGAAGCTCCACAGACGCCACATCAACGCCGGAAATGCCGGATCCCTGCATGGCCATGGCTGCCCCTACGCCCCGCACCTTTCCATTTCCCATGTCAACTCTGGGATACTTCTCATCCCAGCGGATCATCTCCTTGGCACGGGCCATACACCGGTCCAGGGCACAGCTGTTTAAGGTTTCCCCATAGTAGGCAGGCATGATATCGCCTTCCCTTACCATGTTTAATTCCCTTAATTTCACAGAATCCATTCCTATCTTTTCCGCCAGCTCATTTACTGCAGATTCCACCGCAAATATTCCCTGGGTCGCTCCGTATCCCCTGTAAGCGCCTGAAGACATGCAGTTTGTATAAACAACATCATATGCAAATCGGAAAGCTTTCGGCGTACGGTACAGGGGAATGGATTTATGTCCGGATAAGCCTACTGTAGTAGGGCCGTGTTCCCCGTAAGCTCCTGTATTTGACAGCGTATATACATCGATTGCCTGAAGGATTCCGTTCTTATCCGCTCCCACCCGTACATGGACTTCCATCTCATGGCGGGGAGAAGAGGCGATCTGAGACTCATACCGGCTGTAGATCATCTTCGCAGGTCTGCCGGTTTTCATTGTCACGATTGCCGGATATACCTCAGCCACCACCGTCTGCTTTGCGCCGAAACCGCCGCCGATCCGGGGCTTGATCACGCGGATCCGGGATTTGGGAATATCCAGGGCATGAGCCAGGATCCTCCTTACGTGAAAGGTGACCTGAGTGGAGGCCACCATATTAAGACGCCCATAAGTGTCCAGATAAGAATAGGCCCGGAAGGTCTCCATCATTGCCTGCTGGTTCGCCTTTGTATGGTAAACCTGTTCCACCACATAATCACACTGCTTTAATACCTCATCAACGTCTCCATGCTCTTCCCCACCGGCAGCACATAAATTTCTTTTATTATCCGCACCTACCGGGCAGAGGCTCAGCCAGTCCTCCTCCGGATGGATTAACACCGGATGATCCTTTGCCTGCTTAAAATCCAGTACCGGTTCCAAGACCTCATATTCCACCTTTAAAAGCCGCAGGGCATGGTCCACTGCATCTTCCGTCTCACCGGCTACTATGGCTGCCGCATCCCCTACAAAGCGCATCCTCTTATCCAGGATCAGCCTGTCATAGGGACTTGGCTCCGGATAGGACTGCCCCGCCATGGTAAATCTCTTCTGTGGAACATCCTTATAGGTCAGGATACAGGCGATTCCAGCTGCCTTTTCTGCCTTTTCCTTGTGGATCTCCTTGATCAGCGCATGGGCATGAGGACTTCTTAAGACCTTAACGATGAGGCAGTCTCCGGGAGCCAGGTCATCAGTATATACAGGCTTTCCGGTCACAAGGGCCATGGCATCCTTCTTTTTCACAGAAGTATTTACCGTACGCATTTTATAATTCATCCCTTTTTTCTCCTCTGCTCAAATAATTCTTTATTGCCCGAAGCTGTCCCATATATCCGCTGCACCGGCATAAGTTCCCGGCCAGGTACTCTTTTATCCCCTGATCATCAAGGACTTCTTCCCTTTCCATTGCCAGCACATTCATAATAAGTCCTGGGCTGCAGAAACCGCACTGTTCCGCTCCTTCTGCCGCCAGAAAGGATCCAAACGCTTTCGCTTCCTCTTCAACGCCTTCTAAGGTCACCACCTCACAGCCATTTGCCCTGGCAGCTAATAAGGAGCAGGATAGTCTTGATTTTCCATTGACTAATACCGTACAAAGCCCGCAGTTTTCCGTTTCACATCCACATTTCACGCTGTGGCAGCCCTTCCTTCTAAGAAGCTGGAATAAGGTGGTATCATCTGCGGTTTCCTCATACGTCATTTTTCCATTCAGTGTAAATTCGATCTCCATTTACCGTTCCTCCTGATCCAGCGCTTCTAAAAGTCTTTTTATATATATTTCAGCCAAGTGCTTCCGATAAGCTCCGCTTCCCCTCATATTGGTCCCGTAGGTAAAGCCTTCTGATGCCTTTCTGGCAAGTTCTTCTCTGAGACAATCCTGAGCTTCATCAAGCACAACCAGCTCCGCCTTTGCCGGTCTTGCTCCTACCGAGACATAGAGCTTTCCAGCCTTTCTGGCCGCACAGCAGGCGATCACAGGAAAATCCGTCTTTGATATGCGCTGGGAAGCATAGGCAGCTCTTCTTCCATCCTTTTTTATATGGATACGGACCAGGATATCCCTGTCACTCTTCATCCGGCAAAACTCTTCCAAGGGAACCAGGCCTCCCTTGTAAAGCTCCACATAGGTATCAAGGGCCAGAAGGCAGGTAATGATATCGGAGAATCCAAACCGGCCGAACACGCTTCCACCTATGGTCGCACCATTGCGGAACTGGACTCCTACAATCGAGCGGGTGCACTCTTTAAAAATGCCGTTAAAGCCTGCGTTCAGTCCTTCATGGGTTTCCAGCTGGCGCAGGGTACACATGGCACCTATCGAAAACCCGTCTTCCCTTTCCTCAATCCTATCAAGCCCCAGCCCGGATAAGTCCACCAGAGTCATCCTCACCCGGCTCTGTACCTTCAGCCACATCATGCCTCCGCCTATGACACTGCTCTTTTTCTGATTCAGCGCAAAGGCTTCCTCCAGGTTATCTGCTTTTACATAATTTTTAAATCGAATCATTAGAACTGTCCTCCTGGCTCCCAAGCTCTCATCGTTGTCCGCTAGCCGTTATTCCCTTACCTATCAGTAAAGCATTATTTCATTTATTATTATAACTTATAAAATGTATGTTACATATTAGAAAAACCGAAAAGAGTATATCATACTCCTTCCGGTTTTGACAATGGCTTTATAGGTTATTTATTAAATTCGTCAAAATTCGACAATAGACTCTCCGATCAAGGCATGAACATATTCAGGACTGGCTTCAAGGCACCTGGAAAATCCTTCCACTGTTTCAAAAAAACTGATCCCATGGGCCTTAAGCTTTCCTATATCCATGGTTAAGTTTCTGGGATTGTCCCCGGCCCCTGTTTCATCCGGGATCACAAAGTTTCCTCTGTTCCCGTTTTTATCAACCATCCGGAAGACTCTGCTTCCTATTTCATAAGCGGAAAGGGTGCTTTCACTGCCAAAATTATAAATTCCGCCAGGCAGGTCCATGGCCGGCTCTATATTTTTCACAACCTCCTGTGCCCAGGTGATGCCGCGGTAATCGGAATCTGAAAGCTTTATGGGGCGGTTCTGTACCATGGATCTCAACAGATTGGTTAAGAGGTTTGAATTGCTTTTAAGGCCCCTGACCGGGAAATCATACATCCATGAAAGGCGAAGACAGATTCCCTCAGGCAAAATCTCCAGAATCTCATCCTCTGCCTGCTTTTTGTGGGCTCCATAAACATTAATAAGAGGAACTTCATCCGTTTCCTTATTCGCTCCTTTTTGTCTGCTGCCCCCATAAATCTGATCCGAGCTCATAAAAAGCAGCCTGCTGCCATTTTCCCTGCATGCTTTGGCCATGTTGACGGATCCCCTTACGTTCACCGCCTCAGAAAGCAACCGGTTCTCTTCGCATACCCTGGTGTTTGATATTGCAGCGCAATGGATCACCACATCAGGATTATGATCCTTTATATATTTCCCTGCTGCCTCTTCATCCGTAATATCTAAGTTCCTGTGACCCACACGGATCACATCATAATCTCTTTCATAATATGCGGAAATTCTTCCTCCAAGGAAGCCCCCGGATCCTGTGATCATGATTTTTTTCTTCATCCTTATCCCTCCCTTTTTTAACAGTATATCACATCCCCCTCCCGGCTCCAACAGTCTATATGATCTATAAACCGAAAAACCCCGGCCGGCTTATCAGCCGGACAGGGTTCTTTCTATATATAATAATTGCTGTAATGCAGCTTATTTCTCTGTGTTTTTTTGTTGCGGCCTTAAAAAGATACAAGCCAGAACACTTACAATACAGACTGCAGCCACTGGCTCCGCAAAGATAAAACGGAGAGCAGCAGGAAAGTTTTCCTTAACCGAATCGGCTAAGTTTCCCACACCAAATCCAAGACCAAGCGTGATGGCAAGGATCAGGCTGTTTGTGTCATCCAGACCTTCCTTTAACAGCATCTTCACACCATTTAAGAAAATCATGGCAAAAACAGTAATTACCGCACCACCCATAACACAGTTAGGCATTGCATTGAAAATGGCACCGATTTTAGGGAACAGACCTGCAATGATTAAAACGATGGCGCCGATGGCGATACAGAACCGGTTGATAACCTTAGTCATTGCAATGATACCCACGTTCTGGCCGAACGCCGTGTTTGGAAGAACGTTGAAGATACCTGCAAATGCACAGCTGACAGCATCAGATATAATTCCGCCGGAAATCTCCTCTGCAGTGGCTTCACGTCCAAAAGCAGAAATGGTGATGCCGTTTGCATTCCCCATGGTCTCAAGACCTGCAACCACGTATACCGCAAAGAACGGGAAAATGATGTCTGAACGGAACAGAGGCTTAATCACCAATGGCATGGGAACGCTGAACCATGCTGCACTGGAAACAGTTCCAAAATCCACCATTCCTGTAAGGGCCGCCACAATATAGCCAACGACGATACCAATTAAAATAGCAGTAGCTTTTAACATACCGGTTGCAAAATGGTTAAGGAGAACAATGACCAGCAGCACGATGCCGCCAACCAGCCAGTACTTTCCTGCGCCGATATCCTTTGCACCTGCACCGCCTACAAAATAGGTAGCACCAGTCGTAAGCAGTTTGATACCAATGGTAATGAGAACTGCACCGATTACAAGCGGCGGAAAGAATTTTTTCAGAGGCTTTAAGAAAATACCCATAAGCAGCTCGATCACGCTTCCTGCGATCACACCACCCAATACGTAACCCATGGCTTCAACCGGAGCGACCTGTTCAGCCAACAGCTTTGCCCCAAGCCCCTGCATGGTTGGTACGAATGCAAATGCTGTTCCCATAACGATGGGAAGGCGTGCACCTACCTGAATGATTCCCAATTTCAGCGGGTAGAGCTGAAGAAGGGTGGCAAGTCCGGATACAAACATGGCGCACTGAATCATCATAATCCGTAATTCCGGAGGAAATGGTGCATCCTGTGTGCTCATAGCGCCGGTCAGGATAAAAATTGGAGCCAGATTACCAACAAACATTGCCATAACATGCTGAAGACCAAGAGGAACCGCAATTTTTAACGGTGGTCTGCCGTCCAGTTGGTAAATAAGATCATATTGTTTTGAATTGCCCATTACTACACCTCCATAGTTAGTTGTCAGCGAATTTTGTGCTGTTTTGACGAAAAAAAGAATAACACAAAAAATTTTTTTGGTCAACAAAAAAACTTTTAGTTTAACAGAACTATAACACAGGCCTTCTTAAGAAAAAATTGCCATAATAATTCAGCTGATTCTGAACACAATATAGACGTAATAATCAATCAAGGAGGGTTTACCCATGTTAGTAAACGGAAAGAATGAATGTATCGAATGCTCCATCGATAATTGCGCTTATCATGCAAAAAGCGAAGATTATTGCACACTGGAGAGAATTAAAGTGGGAACTCATGAACAGAATCCTACAAAGAAGGAATGCACTGACTGCGAATCTTTCAAGAACCAGGCATAACAGCAAAATTTAATTTCCTCCTAAAAAAACTGCGCGGCATAAATGCCGCGCAGTTTTTCATATTATGGATCATAAATTCCATCCTTATTTCACCAGCTGTTCTTCCAGATTGTCGTATTTTGAACTTAGGACAATGACATCAATACGCCTGTTTTTCGCCCTTCCTTCCGGTGTATCATTGTCTGCCACAGGTTTAAACTCTCCATAACCGACAGCAATTAGCTTATCAGGCGAAAAATTACATTTATTAATAAAAATCTTTACAACATTGACAGCTCTTGCAGTAGATAATTCCCAGTTGGAAGGATAATTGCTGCGTCTGATGGGAACGTTGTCGGTATGGCCCTCAACACGTATATAATTATCAATCGTATTCAGAATGCCTGCAACTTCAACCAAAGTTTCCTCACTTTGTTTCTTAACTTCCGCACTTCCAGAGTCAAAGAATATGGCATTATTTAGTCTGATTACAAGACCGCGCATATCAATCATGGTTGATACCGATTGATCCATGCCTTGATTATGCAGCTTTGTATCAAGCTCGGTCTTTATAACTTCCAGCTTTTTTAGCTCGTACTCTCCCAAAAAGCTCTCCAGCTCGCTTTGTGTTTCAATATTTAACGGACCGCCTGACGATGCTCCGGTTCCACCGGAACCAGTTCCCGATGCCACTCCGGCAGCATAGTTTTTATCCATCATAGTTCCTGCAAACTGTTCGGAAATCTTCTGTGCTTTTTCGGAGTCGATCTTACTGACAGCAAAAAGTACAATAAAAACTGCCAGCAGCAGGGTCATTAAATCCGAATATGGCAGAAGCCATGCTTCGCCTGCTTCTTCTTCCTGGTGTACATGCTCTCTCTCTTTTGACATACGTGATCACCTTATCCCTTTTTGCCCTGATCAGATGTTGGGTCCTGCTCAGATATTTTTTTCTGCTTGGATTTCGGGAGAGCAGCAAGTAACTTTTCCCTGAGTATAAAGGGGGAATCACCATGCTGCATGGATAGTACACCCTTTATAATAATTTCTTTCGCCATTACTTCCTGCTGGCTTTTTACTTTAAGCTTTTTTGCAAATGGGTTCCATAGCACGTAGCCGGTGAAAATACCAAGAATCGTTGCAATAAACGCCGCAGCGATTGCTTCGGCCATTCGTTCTGTATCGTTAATTGATGACATCGCAGCGATCAAACCAAACACTGCACCCAAAACACCCAGAGTAGGAGCATATGTACCTGCCGATGAAAAAATGCTGGCATTGATTTCATGTCTCTTTTCCATTGCAGAAATTTCAGTTTCTAATATCTCTTCGATCAATTCTTCCCCGGCTCCGTCAACAAGCAAACGAATGCCCTTTTTTAAAAAAGGGTCTTGAAGTTCTTCTGCCTTGGCTTCCAGGGACAAAAGCCCCTCTGAGCGGGCTTGTTTTGATAGATTATACATTAATTCAATCATTTCGGCCTCAGAGGATCCTTTTTGTTTTGTAAAAAGAACTCTGAACAGCGATCCGATGGATTTAATATTCTGCATTGGAAATGAATTCAAAATTGTGGCTACAGTTCCGACAATAATAACAAAAAAAGCTGCGGGGTTAATAAGGACTGAAAATTCAATGTGCTTAAAAATCATAGCGCCGACAACGGCGACAACGCCTATTATAACTCCCAGGATGGTGGTTATTTCCATAGTTTCTCCTTTGTGTAATCCGAATTAGTAGTGCTTCTATTTATCAGGCTGAGCAAGACCAACGCGCACAGCCCGTTATAGTATAATATATTTGTCGCTGATGGAGTATTAAATAATCGTTAAAAATACAAAAAGGCTGCCATGAAAGATTTCTTATCAGATACTGAGCATAATAATCCACTTCTTGCACAAAATCCGATGTAAATTCTTTCATGGCAGCCTCTTTTTTATATTCCTTTATTCATACAGCGGATATTTATCACAGATCTTTGTTACCTCAGATCTAATGTAATCAGCTTTACTTTCAAAATCCGTAGCAGCCAGCCAGATGCACTCTGCGATCGTTTCCATATCCTCTTCCTTTAAACCTCTTGAGGTAACAGCCGGAGTTCCCACGCGGACACCGGAAGTCACAAATGGGCTTCTTGGATCGTTTGGCACTGCATTTTTGTTCAGAGTAATATAAACCTCATCACAGCGGTTCTGCAGTTCCTTTCCGGTTACCTCCATCCCTCTTAAGTCGATCAGCATCAGATGATTATCTGTACCGCCTGTCAGGATGTTGAATCCCTGCTTGATCAGGGCGGCAGCCAGGGCCTTTGCGTTTTTTACCACCTGCTCCTGATAGGTCTTAAACTCAGGCTTTAAGGCTTCACCAAAGCAGACGGCCTTACCGGCGATTACATGCTCCAAAGGACCACCCTGGGTTCCGGGGAAAATAGCCTTATTGAAATTGAATTTATCCGCGGCTTCCTGGTTTGCTAAAATCATTCCGCCTCTCGGTCCACGGAGAGTCTTATGAGTGGTCGTTGTCACTACATCTGCATAAGGAATAGGACTCTCATGAATTCCTGCCGCAACAAGACCTGCAATATGTGCCATATCTACCATAAGATAAGCGCCGGCTTTGTCAGCAGCCTCCCGGAATCTCTTAAAGTCAATGGCTCTTCCGTAGGCACTGGCACCTGCAACAATTAATTTCGGTTTGTGCAAAATGGCAAGCCTTTCCATCTCATCATAATCAAGAAAGCCATCATCATCTACGCCGTAAGGGATTATATTAAAATACAAACCGGAAAAATTAACAGGGCTTCCATGAGTTAAGTGGCCGCCATGGTTTAAATTCATGCCCATGACCGTATCTCCTGGCTGCAGCATGGCAAGAAAAACCGCCATGTTGGCCTGAGCCCCGGAATGAGGCTGGACGTTGGCATAATCACAGCCGAATATCTTTTTTGCACGCTCTATGGCAATGGTCTCAACAATATCCACATCCTCGCAGCCGCCATAATAACGCTTTCCCGGATAACCTTCTGCATACTTATTGGTAAGCACTGTTCCCATTGCCATCATAACCGGTTCTGAAACAATATTTTCCGATGCAATCAATTCCAGATTTCTTCTCTGTCTTGCACACTCCTTTTCAATGGCTTCTCCCACTTCCTTATCATAGCCGGTGATAAATTTCATAACCTCATTTACCATGTCCATTCCCTAGCCTTTCCTTATGTTTATTTAATCACCACAGTTTCATATTAGAAAACTGCGGCTGTATGTTACGCTTCCTGTCACAAGTTTAATTCATAGTGAATCTTTTTGCAAGGTATTTCATCTATACTTTCTTCGTTACAGACTCTTTGGAATTTTATAATTCCTTATTACAATCTGCAGATTCTTATTCCCATTATACTCATTCACAGCAGGATAATAGATTACATCAAGGACCCGGCTGTCTCCCAGCTCTTCCAAAAAGGAGTCTCCGTCAGCAAACAGCATGGCATCCATTGGCGTCCCCTGGTCCGTGGCAAGAGAAAACTTCACGGCATTTCTGTTTTTCCCCAAAACGCGGACACTTCGGATATTAAGGCCCTTTTGGGCGAACAAAGGCTTTTCATTGCCCTGGCCAAATGGCTCTAAAAGCTCCAGCTCTTCGATCAAAGGCTCATCTATGTACTCCAGGGGCATGGGAACATCGATCCATACCTTTCGTATGAAATCCTCTTCCGTCAGCCCTGCCTGTTCATTTAGGCATTTCCTGAATTCATCCACATGCTCTTTCAGAAGGGATAAGCCGGCTGCCATGGGATGACCGCCGAATTTTAACAGCAGATCTTTCACCTCAACCAGGGCGTCAAACATATGGTAAGTTTCAATGGAACGGCCGGAGCCTTTGACACACTCTTCCCCATCCGTCAGGACAAAAGCAGGTTTCTGGAATTGCTCCCGCAGCCGTCCCGCAATGATCCCTGCCAGGGATTCATGACACTCCGGTAAATATACCACCAGAACTTTATCCTCACTATAGAGGGCTTCCACCTGTTCCACGGCCTCGATGGTCCCCTGTTTTGTCATGGTCTTTCGCTGGTCATTTAACGCTTTTAATTCCAGAGCCATCTGATCCGCTTCCTCCTCCTCCCGGCAAAGAAGCAGGGATAAGGCCAGCTTGGCCGTCTGAAGGCGGCCTCCCGCATTTAAGCAGGGTCCGATTACAAATCCGATCTGATAGGCAGTGATCTGATCCTTGTCCAGATCGTTCCTCTCAATAAGCTTTAAGAGCCCCAGGCTCTTTGTCTGCCCGATCCTTTTAAGCCCTTCCTTAACAATGATCCGGTTCTCATCCTGAAGCTTCATCACATCGCCCACAGTTGCGATGGCAGCGAACTCCACCATCTCAAGCCACTTCTCCAAAGGCACATGAAATTCCTCATAAAGAGCCTGAACCAGCTTATAGGCCACCAATCCTCCGCAAATATCTGGAAAAGGATATTGGCACTCCTCCTGTTTTGGGTTTACCACCGCGTCTGCGGGAGGCAGAATCTCCTTGCCGTCCTCCTTCATAATATCATGGTGATCCGTGATAAGAACCGTAAGTCCCAGCTCCTTTGCAAGCCTGATCTGCCCCACTGCGGCGATTCCGTTGTCACAGGTGAGTATGGTATCAATGCCATCTGCTGCTGCTGCCCGGATAATGGATTCATTGATTCCATAGCCATCCTTTAACCGGTCCGGGATCTCATAGTCCACCACAGCTCCCACCTGGGACAGCGCCTGGTACAAAAGATAAGTGGAGCAAACTCCGTCTATATCATAATCCCCTACGATCCTTATAGGCTTTAACTGTTCTGTCTTTTCCTTAAGGATCGCCACGGTCCGGTCCATATCCTTAAGAAGGTGAGGGCTATAGAGGTCCTTTAACCCGCCGTACAAGTATTTCTCCACCGCTTCATGCCCCATCACATTCCGGTTTCTTATGATTCTCGCAGTCACCGGGGTGATGCGGTAGCATCTTGCCATTTCTTCAAAATCAGCCCTTTTTGTCTGAAGCATCCATTTCTCTTCTGCCATGTTTCGTTATCTCCCTGCAAACGGCTCTTTTGGCCAGTTCTTCCTTTTCGTTTTCTGCTGGTAAGTCTTCTGTTCCCCTTTCCTTTCGCTTTTTCGCCGCATCAAGCCGGCTCATTAAGCTGGTAATGGAATAGAGGATGGGCGCAAAATCGCCGCGGTAAGCATGCTCACAGGTAGACTTCACTTCAAAATTCTCACTTCCAATCTCCTGGAACAGATATTTCTCATCATCGATAATGTGTTTAAGCCGCTTGATCAGCTGGTTGACGGAATTGGTCAGAACTCCGATCTCGTCTTTGGAACGGTAGGGAAGATATACCTCCAGATCTCCGTTGGCAACTCTTCCGGTCCCTTCTACAAGGGCTTTCACTGGTTTATCAATGGCAATTATGATATAAATGATCAGGAGAGAAACGATCCCGCTGATCAGGCAGATGGTTATGATTTTTATTTTCGTAAGCTGATCATAAAGATTATCACCTTGAATGCTGGCCGCCTCGGACCCTTTGCGGTTAAAATCCGCCACCTTTAATAGTCCGTTGCTGGCATTATCAAATAACTGTCCGGAATCCCCTATGATCATATCAAACGCTTCCTGTGTATGGTTTTGGCGGCTTATGACAAGCAGGCGGCCGCTGTACTCCAGGTACTTATTCCATTCCCTTTCCGCCTCCTCTATGAGCTTCCGGTCCGTTTCATTGGCGATATAAAAACCATAATCCGTAAAACCACGGGCGATGTCTTCCCGGATCTGAGCCATGTCTTCCTCCAGCCGGTCCATATCCCTGCTGTCGCTTGTGATAACGTGGTTATATTCCTTAATGCGATAGTCTGATGTCCTGGTATTCAGTTCCTCGGCAATGATGATGGCAGGTACCCAGGACTGGGAAATTTCAGTACTTGCTTCGTTGATCCGCCTGGCTGTTATTATAGAATCCGATCCCATAAAAATAAGTCCCATTATGCTGATTCCACCTAAAAACAGGAGCTTGGTTTTAATTTTAATATTTCTGATAAACTTCACCTTCATAACGCCTTAGTTCTCTCCTCCTTAACCGGTAATCCGGTAATTCTCTTTCCACAATCTCCCAAAATGCAGGGGAATGGTTCATTTGAAGGCGGTGTGCCAGTTCATGCACCACCACATAATCAGCCAGTTCTTCCGGAAGAAGCACAAGCCTCCAGTTGAAGTTTAAATTCCCCCTGGCACTGCAGCTTCCCCACCGGGTCGCCTGATCCCGTATTGCAATTTTCCCATAGTCCACTTTCATGAATGCAGACCAGCTGGCTGCTTTTGACTCTAAATATCCTCTGGCTTCCCGCCTGTACCAAAGCTTCACCGCCTCTTTAACGGCTGCTTCCAGTTCGTTCTCCTCATAGGACGAAACCGGACCGGAAACCACCAGCCCCTCCTTTGTATCCTGTACACAAAAAGCTTTCTTCTTAGGATCGGACTTTATATGAAGGAGCCGGCAGTCTCCGTAAAGAAGCACAGATGCCCCTTCCGTCCAGTGAAAAGCCGACTTTTTCTCTGACGCTATCCGGATCTTTTCCACCTGCGCAAAGACCCAGTCTCTGTTCTTTAGCACCAGCTCATGCCCTGCCTTAAAGGGAAGGCGCCTGGGAAGCCTAACGAAAACCTCTCCCGCTTTCGTGACCTGCAGGGCCATGGTACGCCTGTCCGATTTTATGATCCTGTAAGAACATGCGCTTCCATCAACAAAGGAAATCACACCTGTTTCTTCTCTGCTGTCATGACCTTTTGCTTCCAAATATCTGATTCCCAACCCTTTTTCTTCCTCTTTTCTCTTTTCTCTGCTTAAACTCGTATTCCCAATTATATCGAATAAATGGAAAAGAAACAATACATAACTTAAAGGTCTGAAATGCAAAATAAGAGAACCCGGCAGGCAGGTTCCCTTATAACTGTCTTCCTACATATCATTTTCCTTATGATATGAAACCATCAGAGATTTCTTCCAGTCTTTTTTGATCTGCAATCCGGTACCCCTTATCCTTTTTTAGAATTCCGTCATCACAAAATTTCTTCATGACAAAGAGTACGTGACGGTAACTGATATTCATATACTCCGAAACATCCGTATGAGATATGGTGTATTTTCCATTCTGCTGATATTTAAGAATAAAGGAAGCGAGTCTCTTTTCCAATGAATAATTTAAGTATTCACTCAGCCGGTAGCTCCTAACCATCAGCTTATTGGAAATAGAGGACGCAAAATAAAAGGATACTTCTGCCTTCTCTTTGCAGATCTGCCTTAACCGATCCAGTTCAAATTCCAGACAGATCACCTCCTCTATTACTTTATTTTCTTTGATATAATCTTCCTGGCGGAATAAGGAAAGTTCCCCCAGCCAGTCGCCCTTTCCCGCGAAATCGAGAATGGACCGGCGTCCGTTTTCATGGTCAATATAGATTTTCACCATTCCCGAAAGAATCAGATAGCAATGGGTGATCCTCTCATCCACATGAAAGATATTCTTCCCCGCAGGAAAAAGCCTTTCCTTCCCGGCCGCAGCAAGGCTGTCTGGTATTTCATACATATTGTCTTTTTCCATATTTTTTCCATCAACCTTTATTCCCTAAATGATAATTCTCATAGTCATCAATCTATATTTATGGTATCATATTCCCGAGGTGAAAACAATGAGCAGAAAAAAAATAAACGACCTGGCCATAACCGTGATATCCTTTTTGTTTTTTGGCTTCGGGATATCGCTGCAGCTAAAGGCAGCTATCGGGCAAAGCGTCTTAAATGCATTGGCAGTAACATTATCTTACACCATTCAAATGAAGGTTGGTACCATACTCAATGGGATCAATACGCTGTTCTTCATTTCCTATTTACTTTTAAGACGTACCCGTTTAGACTACAAGGATGGGATACAGATTATAGCAACCATTGCAAACGGATACATCATCAACCTGTTTCTGTATCACTTACTTTCTATTTTTACCGTGGAAAGCTATTTTTACAGAGTCCTGCTTTATTTAATCGGTATTATAATTGCTTCCATCAGCCTGGGGGCCGTTCTTGCAATCGGAATCGTAAAATTCCCTCTGGAAAGTATGTGCCTTATCATTAGTGAAGCATATAAAAAAAAGTTCACCGCTGTCCGTATGAGCTTTGATGTGATATTCTTAATCATCACTTTATGCCTGACCTTATTTTCACATACCCCTCTGCAAATAAGGGAAGGAACCGTTATCAGCATTCTTCTCCTGGCACCGCTGCTGGGGATCTGTTATGATTTTTTCAAAAAACATTTAACTAAGGAGGAATAAATACATGTACCAGATTTATTTACTGGATATAGACAATACCCTGCTGGATTTTGATGCTGCCGAAAAGCAGGGCTTTATAAAGATGATCCAATCCTATGATTTGGAATACCATGATGAAATGCTGTCCCATTATAAGAAAATGAACCGGCATTTATGGGATTTATTAGAGCAGGGAAAGATAGGAAGAGAAGAGCTTCTTAATACCCGCTTTCATGAATTCTTCCGCCTTTATGACATGGAAATTAACGGAGAAGAGGCGGAAGGGCGTTACCGTGGGCATCTTGGCAGCAACTCCGATTTAATCCCTGGCGCCAAGGAAACCCTGATCAAGTTAAATGAGCGGGGGAAACATTTATACACCGCATCAAACGGTGTTTATTCCACCCAGATCCAGCGTCTTAAAAACGCCGGCATCTTTCATCTTTTCGAAGGAATGTTCATATCGGAAAAAGTGGGTTATGAAAAGCCATCCCTTCATTTTTTCCAGCACTGTTTTAAAAATATCCCAAACTTTGAAAAGGATAAGACCATCATGGTAGGAGACAGCTTATCCTCTGACATTCAGGGTGCAGTAGGTGCAAGCATTGATTCCTGTCTTTTCAGCCCCTCCCCAGAGCCCCTGCCAACAGCAGCAACCCATACCATTCATGATATTACCGAATTGTTAAACTTTTAACTTTTTCTATTCCATCATTGCCCGGCAGCTTCCGCTGCCGGGCTTTCTGGTCAATCGGATATTCTAAATCCCTTTCATGAACTTTGACGGCGATTTCAAGGTGTACTTCTTAAATACCGCACAAAAATGTTTATAATCCGTAAATCCCGTTGCATCGGAAACCTCGCCGATCCGGTATTGCTCGGTATTTAACAGAACAATGGCCTGGGAAATCCGGTACTTGTTTAAAAAATCCAGGAAGGTCTGTCCGGTCACCTCTTTGAACTTCCTGCTTAAATAGCTGGCGCTTACTCCCAGCTTATCTGATATGGATTCCACGCTCAGCTTATCCCCATACCCTGACTTGATCTCCTGGATCGCCTTTGATACATACTTGTTTTCTGAAAGATCCAGCTGCATATAATATTCCAGGTTCATGATCCCTGCGTCTGATTCCGCCTGCTCCATCACATACTCCACCTGGCGGCTGTTTGCGATTTCCTCTCCCAGCCTTTTCATAAGGACCGCAAGCTTTTCTTCATCCACCGGCTTTAGCAGGTATTCACTGACCCCGGCGGATATGGCCCTTCTTGCATATTCAAATTCCGCATAGCTTGTCAGAAGGATGCTTTTAAACTTCACGCTCTTAGAGGCTTCCTTTATCATTTCAATCCCGTCCATAAACGGCATGCAGATATCTGCAACGACCACATCCGGCTTGTGCTCAAGGATCTTTAAAAGCCCCTCCTGTCCATTTGCCGCCTCAGCCACCACCACACAGTCCATACCCATCCAATCCATGGTATAGATCAGTCCCTTGCGGATAATATCCTCATCTTCCGCTATCATCACCCGTAACATTATATACTTCCTCCCTTTGTGCCGGAAGGGTCACCACCAGCGTTGTGCCAAGCCCTTCTGCACTGCGTATCTCCACTCCATAAGGCCTTCCGTAAAGGATCCTGCACCGTCTGTGGATATTATAAAGCCCGGAATGCCGTTTGTTGTTTTCTTCCTGCTCCAATAAGGCCTGAATGTCACTTAAAACCCCTGGAGTCATCCCGATCCCGTCATCCCTGCAGATCATGATCAGCCGGTCTTCGTGAATATAGGCCTTAAGCTCCACCCTTAAATTTTCCTGGTTGCCAAACCCGTATTTAACGGAATTTTCGATCATGGGCTGCAGCACCAGCCTGGGGATCCGGCAGGATAGAACCTCTTCCTCCACGTCAATCACATAGGTAAACCGGCGGTTGAACCGGTATTTTAAGATTGTTAAATAATTCTCCAGGTGCTCTAAATCCTCTTCCAGGGTAACTTCCGTCCTGCTGCCATCCAGGCTGTAACGAAGCAGGTTAGACAGGCTGAACACCATCTTCCCGGCTGTCTCCGGCTGGATAATGCACATATACCGGATATTTTCCAGAGTATTAAATAAAAAATGGGGATTAAACTGGGTTTCCAGCTGCTTATTCTGGGAAGCTGCCACCAGCTCCGTCATCTTTCTGTTATTCTCCATCTGCAGCTTTAAACTGGCAATGGTTTCCCGGTAGGCATCAGCTATGATCCGGAATTCATTTTCACTTTCTATCTCTATGGAAGCGTCTAAATTCCCATCTCTGGCTTTTTCCATGACATGAAGAAGACGGTAAAAATCCCTGGTCTTCCGTTCCGTCACCTTCTTCGTACTGATCAGCACCCATATGGTCATCAGCACAAGAGCCGTAATGATGAGCGCACTGCTAAGCCCCAGGGAAAACACGATATTCTGGATATCCGTCACAGAATAAATTAAAAACATGTTACGGTATGCCGGATGAACGGATATGAGAAACATCTTCTTTTCATAAGGCAGATACTCACCTGCCGTCTCAAGCACCTTTAACACCTGGCTGCTGCTGCTCACCAAATAATAATTGCTGCTTAAATAAACCCAGCCAAACCGGTCTGCAATGATGGTTTGGCTTTCTGACCGGTCAAGCGCCGGCTTAAACTGGCTGCTGTTAATGGTGAAGATTAAGTATCCCGCCTTTTTATCTCCCCGCATCACTGCCATGCCCATGGCAATATCCCGGTCCGGGCCTTTCCAGGCTTCCATTAAGCGAACTCTGGTCTCCCCCGGATTCTCATCCATGGCTCCAAACAAGCCCCAGCGGATATCCTCCCTGCCTGATAAGTAATCCGGGATATCCTTTCTTGTGGATAACAGCACCCGCTTCTCACCGTCAAAAACATACAGATCCGCCTTATATCCCAACTGGTCGGACATCCCGTAAAATTGCTCAAACACGGCCATCCGTCCGGCTGCACCGGAATCCCTGTCAAAAAGCAGGTCAGAAACCGAAAGCACATCAAGCTTCTCCTCATACCCTGTAAGAACTTTTTCCAGTTCCTCCGCCACGAAAGCATTGTGGGACTCATTCCCGCTTTTTTTCCCATAGAGCAGGACCGCAAGAAAAACCAGGGTACAGATCAGGGTAAAACCTACTGCCGGAATGATGGCATATCCCATGATCAGGCGGCGCAGCTCATCTTTGAAATATCGTCCCTTTTTCATGCTCCCTCCCTATTCTAATTCAGGGTGCTTTGAAAAACCTCTGAAAAGCGTCTCAGCCATTCTATTTTGTTCTCCTTTACCACGCCTTCCTCGTCATAAATGATGTGGATCGCCTGTTTATCCAGCAGATACTCCGGTTCATTTACATCCGTCCTCACGGAACGCCTTCCAAGACTTTCAGAAATAACCGTCTGGGCATCCTTACCCGTTACAAAATCCACAAATTGTTTTGCTGACTCCATGTGGCCGGACCCCTTGATGATGCATACCACATCCGGCTTGGATATAACACCCTCCTTCATATACACCACACTGACCGGATATCCGGAGGCAATGTAGTGGGCTGCCCCCTCTTCAAAGGTAAGTCCCACTGTATAGCGCCCCTCAGCCACTCCCTGATATACTTCAGAGGAGCTTTGCAGAAGCTTTCCATCCAGGTTTTTACAAAAGGCTTCCACATAATCCCAGCCGGCCTCCGGTTCTCCTCCTCCCATCGCATAAAGCATATTGATCAGATGCTCAAATGCTGAGGAAGAGGTAGAAGGATCGCACATGGCAATCTTTCCGAAAAGCTCAGGCTTAAGAAGGTCCCCATACCCTTCAATGGCAATATCTCCGGCCAGATTGGCATTCACCATAAGAAGGCTTGGAACATCAGTAAACCGGGTCATGTTTCCTTCCCTATTCCTGAAATCTTCCTGGATCATGGATTCATTTTTGCTGATATAAGGCTCAAACAGCTCACTTTTAGCCATGGTGGTAGACAGGGAGCCCCCCCAGAAGATATCACATCTGGGTTCCTTCCTGTTCTCCACCATGTTTAACAGTTCTCCTGTCCCTCCCGTACATACCTCCACCTTAATCCCTGTCTGTTCCTCAAATTCCGATACAATGGGATTGATAAATTCCAGCGGATGAGGACAGTACACCACCAGTTCCTCATCCTTATGAAACTCTGCGGGCACCATCCGGGAACTGCGGTCGCAGCCTGCCAGACAGCCAATGCACAGAAGGGCCGCAGCACATACCATCCAGCCTTTCATCGTCCCTGTTTCCTGCCCTTCAAACTTATTATTATTATTCTAACACAGTGCTACAGGATGTAAACACCCTTTGGATCAAAATCCAGATAAGCTTTTTCACCCACTTCATAGATTCTCCGGTTGACCGGATTATAATCCGTAATCTGGATTTCCATGTCTCCCACCATGATCTGATAGTACTGATAAGACCCCATGAAGGTGGATAAGGTGACCAGTCCCTCTAAAATCCCCTGCTCCGCCAGGATCGCTCCCTCCGGCCGGATCACCAAAGTCGCTTCATCTCCGGAATGGGCCCCTGCAAAATTGTTTACTTCAAACTCTTTGCCTGCCACCGAAATCATGGCTTTTTCTCCTTCTTCCGACAAAACCTTTGCCTTTAAGAAGTTGGCTTCTCCGATAAAATCAGCCACAAACCTGGAGGCGGGATGATAATAGATCTCCCTTGGGCTTCCAATCTGCTCCACCTTGCCTTTGCTCATGATGATGATCTTATCGGAAATGCTCATGGCCTCGGACTGGTCGTGGGTCACATAGATTGCCGTAATTCCCACCTTCTGCTGTATCTTTCGGATCTCAGTCCTCATGGTCACCCTCAGCTTTGCATCTAAGTTGCTTAAAGGTTCGTCAAAAAGAAGGACTCCCGGTTCAATGACCAGGGCTCTGGCTAATGCCACCCGCTGCTGCTGCCCGCCGGAGAGCTGGTTTGTCATGCGGGTCTCCATCCCTTCCATTTCCACCAACTTTAATATATTCATGACCCGTTCCCTGATCTCCTCCTTTGGAACCTTCCTGATCTTAAGACCGTAGGCCACGTTGTCAAACACGTTATAATGAGGCAGAAGGGCATAGCTCTGGAACACCATAGCCGTATCCCTTTTATTGGGAGTCAAATGGTTGATTGCCTCTCCTCCCAGATAGATTTCCCCTTCATCCGGACTTTCAAAGCCCGCGATCATACGAAGGGTCGTCGTCTTGCCGCAGCCCGACGGTCCCAACAGGGTAACAAAGGTTCCCGGCTCAATATCCAGAGAGGTATCCTTTACTGCATAAAACTCCTTGCCTGTCTTTGGATCCATGTATATTTTTGAAATGCGTTCCAACCGTACGCCTTTTTTCTGTTTTTCCATGTTATATTCCTCCTGTTTCTTCTTTCCTGCCCACGCTTTTTGACATAAAGGTATACCCGCAGGGTATTAAAACTTAATCCTGTACTTCTTTCACGGCTCTGCTGACACCGAAGAACTTCATCATAGCATTCATAATGAGAACCGCACCATAAGTAATGAGAATCAATACGGTTGCATAAGCACAGGCCACACCGTAATTTCCCTTTTCCGCCTGCTCATTGATCTGGCAGGTGATTAGCAGAAAATCTGGCGTCACCAGCAGGATAATGGCGGAAATGGCGGTAATGCTGCGGACAAAGGCCGTTACCAGACCGCTGAAAAAAGAATCCTTGATAAGAGGAAGGGTCACGGACATAAACACCCTGGCAGAATTGGCTCCCATGTCATAAGCAGATTCCTCTATGGATTTATCAATCTGGCGCAGGGCAGATATCCCGCTTCTGGTTCCGGTGGGAAGGCTGCGGACGATAAATACAATGATCAGAATAAGCCCAGTCCCATAAAGGCCGCTCATAAATCCGGAACGGAACAATCCGTTTGCATAGCCCCTGATATATCCAATACCAAGAACCGTTCCCGGTACAGCCATGGCAAGCATGGAAACAAACTCAATAAATCCCTTTGCCTTAAACCGCTTCTTGACCACAAGATAAGAAATGACCATGGAAAGAAATGCCGTGAGAGGCGCAGCGATTAAAGACAGCACAAAGGAGTCCTTAAATGCCTTGATTCCGCTGGTTTTAAACATATATTGAAACCACTTAAGGCTTAAACTGTAGTCCCTTCCCCAGAGGGTAAACAGGGCTCCAAAGGGAACCATGATGTACATCAGCAGGACAAAAGCCGCAACAATTCCGCAGAAACAAGTCAGAGGGACGGTCACACTCTTATCCTCAATGAGCATTCTCATGCGGGAAGCCTTTCCCGTCAAAGTAGCTGCTGTTTTCTTTTCCAGATAATACTTCTGTATCAGGAACAGCACAACCGTCAGGGACAACAGAACAACTGACATGGCTGCCGCGCCTGTGGAGTCATAAGCTCCTGTCACCTGTAAGTAAATGGTGGTAGCCAAAGTATCATAAGACCCGCCGATCAGCATGGGATTTGCAAAATCCGCTACAGACTCGATAAAGGTCACCAGAAACGCATTGCCAAGTCCCGGAAGCAAAAGTGGAAAAGTAACACTGGAAAACACCTTCCACCTGGAGGCCCCCATATCCCTGGTTGCCTCCTCCAGAGAAGGATCTATATTTTTCAAAAGCCCTTTTAGCATTAAGTAGCATACCGGAAAAAAGGTCAGAGTCTGGACAATGGCAATTCCCTTAAGCCCATAGACATTAGAATCATATATGTGAAGCAGGGACCTGCTGATCAGGCCGCTCCTTCCAAAAAGCATGATCATGGACAAAGACAGAACAAATGGCGGTGATACCACCGGAAGCATGGAAACAAGCCCAAAGAGCTTTTCCAAGACCTTAGTTTTCAGCTTCACATAGACCTCGACATAAGCAAACAGCAATCCGATGGCCGTAGAAGCGGTCCCTGTGATAAATCCAAGAACCAGGGTATTCTTAAAAGCATTCTGGAAACGTTCCAGATTTAAAACCCTCCGAAACACTTGAAGTGTGACAGAACCCTCCGCATAAAAGCTGTCTATCAACAGCATAAACAGAGGATAAAGAATAAACAGCGCAAGAAAAATAAGCAAAACTGCAATCATGCTGACCAAAATCGGGTCAGAAAAGAATTTTTTGCGCTCCAGCTGGTTACTCTGCAAGCTGGCCATAATAGTCCTCCTTTCGTCATTCCAGGCAGGAGTCCTGACTCCAATGATGTAAAAATGCTGCGTAATGGCCTTTTACGCATTACGCAGCATCTTCCTTCCTACAGCCGGACGTTTATTTCCTGCCTCAGTCTCCTTACTGTGTCAGGAAACGGTCGGCATCTGCCTTGTCCGCAGAGCTTCCCAAGGCTTCAAAGAAATCTTCCACATATTTCGCACTGTTTTCTTTTGCATCTTCAAAATCATAATCAATGGTATTGTTCATATCCAGGCCAAAGCGTACAGCCTCTTCCGGCTGTGTTGCGTTCTTTAATACCAGGAACTGGTAAGCACCGTTTTCCTTTGCAAGATCCACACACTCTGGTGACAGGGCATATTCGATCCACAGCTTCGCTGCATTTGGATGGGAAGCACCCTTAAAGATCGCAGTTGCTCCTACCTCAAAGGATGTTCCGTCCTCAGGAACAATCAGCTGAATGTTATCATATCCCTGAAGAATCTGATAAATCCCGTCATGAAGGAAACCGACACCAATGACACATTCCCCAGGTCCAACCATCTTAGATGGGCCGGAACCTGATTTTGTATACTGTGCAATGTTCTTGTCCAGCTTTTTAAAATACTCCATAGCAGCATCATGGCCCTTCATCTGTACCATGGTATTGATCACCAGCTTAGCCGTACCTGCTGTATTAGGATTGGAAAGCATGATAAGTCCCTTATACTCTTCTTTTGTCAGATCATCCCAGGTTTTGGGAGCCTCTAATCCAAGTCTGTTTAATTCTTCCGTGTTCACCATGAAGCCCAGAATACCCTTATAAATACCATACCAGCTATTCGTAGGATCCTTATACTGGTCACCTATAAGATTCTTGGCATTCATCGCATCATAAGGCATTAAAATCCCAGCTGCAACCGCTTCATTATAGGGGTCAGTCGTTCCGCCGAACCATACATCAGCAGAAGGCTTTCCTCCCTCCTCAGAAACCTTGGTATAAACCTCTGAGGTTGAAAGTCTCTGGAACTTTGTCTTAATGCCATAGGTCTTTTCAAAATACTGGCATACCGCAGCCAAATGCTCCTCTTCGCAGGAGCCATAGACAGTTAATTCCCCTTCCGCCTGAGCTGCCTTGATCAGTTCCGATAAATCTCCATCTTCCCCTGAATCCTTTTTCTCTTCTCCTGCAGCAGCCGTTGCTCCTTCAGCCGTTGTCTGTGTCTCCGCTGCTGTCTCTGCTTTTGTAGCTGCCGCCTCCTGTTTGGAACCGCATGCGGTCAGACTGAGAGCCGCTGTAAGCGCCAGCAAAAATGCCGTTCTTTTTTTCATAATAGATATCCCTCCGTTTTTTTCTGTTACCTTATATTAACAAAAAAATCCAAAAGCAGATACCGAAAAATCAGTAATAATGTCGTGATTTTTGAACTTATCCAAACCTTTTTTAGTAAAAATACACACTGATTCTTTATTTTAAAAATCTTCCTTCCAACGCTAAAAACTGATCCAGGATCATCCGGCTGACCCTGGCCCCGAACACAGTGGCCGGGTGGGCCGGATAATACATGGCATCAGAAAATTCCTTGTGGAACATGACGATGGCATAAGGCCCATAGGGAGTAAACACCAGGCCGCCGTCATTTCTGCAGGCATCCATGCTTCCGCTTTTAGAGGCAACGGAAATCAGGATGTCATCCGTATTATCGCTGTCCATATAGAACGGGGGGAAATCCTTAGTGATCATGCTGTTGTAATGCTGCTTTTTTAAGATATCCAGCATCTTTTCATCCGCCCAAGGACTGATAAGCTCTCCCTTTGCCAGCCGGATAAAAATGCTGGCATAATCTCCCGGCGTACTGGACCCAAGCCTGTCGTACTGCTCAAAGTGAATGGGATTGTACAGCACCGTATCCTTGCAGCCAAGGGCTTTGATGCATTGGTTAATCCTATCCAGCCCCAGGTAGTCTATCATCATATTGGTCGCAATATTATCACTTACAATGATCATAAGGGTTGCCGCATCCTTTACCCTGAGCATTGCACCCGGCTCCAGAGCCGGAAGCACACCGCTTCCGTCCACCACATGTTCTTCCTTGTACTCGATCATGTCCTCAAGGCTTTTGTTTCCCTTTTCCACCTCATCAAACAGACATGCCAGTATATAGGTCTTTATGGTGCTTGCTGTCTCAAATGCCTCATCTGCGTGAATGGCAATTACATTACCATGGAAATCATCCAGATAAATCCCCATTTTCCCGTCATAGCTCATGATCTCCGCTTCAATTCTTTTCTCTAATGTCAATCTGGAATCCATTTTATCCGGCCTTTCTCTTAACTTATAAAATAATGAGTTTACATCAATGTGGCTGTGCCAAAAATACTCCCTGACGCATACCAGCTTTCTGCAAGATCTGCCCGATAGTCCTCTGCCTGAGGATTTAGGCTGTTGATCACCACACCGCCGCTGCCGATTTTTCCCGTAGAATGGATATAAGCACCATTTCCCATATACATGCCGATATGTCCCGGAAAATACATAAGGTCCCCGGGAAGCATCTCATCCTTTGGAATCTCATGTACCGGAAATCCCGGTTCTATCCTGGCATCCCGGTAGATAAAAATTCCGTTTAAAAGATAGCTTTCCGAAGTAAGCCCGGAACAGTCGATGCCTGCGCTAGATCTTCCTCCCCAGCGATACTGGGTCTCCAGATACTGCTTTGCCGTTTCTACCACCGACTTACGGAATGATGCTTCATCCACAATTTCCTTTTGTGGAAGCTTCCCCGTCCACAGACCTGACTGGGAAAATTCCTTTTTCCTTAAAAACTGGTTTCTCATATAGCCCACTCGCCCATCGAGAAGCTCAACCTTGGCCCAGCCTTCAGTTTCTGAGTCAAAGGAAAGTACCCTGATAAGAGAACCACGGAACAGGCTTAAAAGGCGCACTCCCTGAACCATTGGGAGAGAAAGAATGTCCACGTAAATTCCATCTGTAACCATAAGTCCGCACTCTTCCCAGCATTTCAGCTCATCCAGACTCACCAGCTCCATTTCCTCTTTCCTGATAAAGCCGAAATAGCCGTAAAATGTCCTCACCGGGTAAAATCCCCGCTCCTCCGCCCCGGTTATCGTAAGCCCCATTCCATACAGCCCTTCATCCGAAATGGCCGACACTGTCTCTCCAAGGCTGTTCTCTTTTATCTCCGACCTGCCTTCCCAAATAGTAGCCACCGGTATCTTTATAATCCCATAAGATTCCATTGCCATCTCCTCCTGTTCTTCCTGCTATATTCCTTCCGGCACTTTTTATACCGCTTCATGACAATTCAAACGGTTTTCCTGTTTTCATCAAACCGCCGGACACTGTATTTTTCATTATTATATGGTCAGATATCCGGAATGTCAATGATACCAAAAAATTAAAACTCCTACCCGTAAAGATTGCTGACATAAGAAGGCAAATAGAGCGGTGAAGACTCGCTCCACCGCTCCTGCATATTATACTTATATTGTATACTGTGTCATTTGTGCTTTATCGGCGCTAAAAGATCAAGCTGCTTTTGTCCACCCTCCACGCGTTCCGATATAAAGGTCTCAAAGTCCATGCAGCATTCTTCCAGCCATTGAAGTGAAAAATCGGGCTTTTTGCAGCTGCATCTTAGAAAGGAAACTAGAGTCAGAGGTTCCTAATTGACAATTCTATGGAAATGTAGAAACACTTCCTATGCTCGCTATTACACTTTTGATTAAAAAAACACCGTCACCTCAATAAAATGAAGTTTCCGATGTTTTTTCTTATGCCGCCGCCCGCTAACAGGCAGCTTTTATCACTCACTCTTTATACAATCTTTTATATTCTTCCGCTTCCTTCCGGTTTGCCAATACAAAATGTTCTGGCCTTATTTCCCTCCAGGAAGGCTTTTCCCATGAATAATCGTGGGCCGAAGGATCATAAACCAAAAGCTTTTTCTCCTTTTCATGCTTTGGATCCGGCATGGGTATTGCGGAGAGCAGCGCCCTTGTATAGGGATGAAGGGCATGGGTGATCAGTTCCTCTGTTTCCGCCATTTCCACAATCTCACCTTTACGGATCACAGCGATCCGGTCCGTGATAAATCTCATGACCGATAAGTCGTGGGCAATAAAAAGATAAGTGATCTGTCGTTTCTTCTTCATATCTCCAAGGAGATTTAGTACCTGGGCCCGGACGGACACATCAAGAGCAGATATCGGTTCATCGGCAATGATAAAATCCGGATTCATAATAAGGGATCTGGCAATTCCGATTCTCTGCCTCTGACCCCCGGAAAACTCATGAGGGAAACGGCTTGCAAATTCCGGAAGAAGTCCCACATCAAGAAGGGCCTGGTCTACCCGTTTTTTCCGTTCCCTTTCCCCCAGTCCCTTTTCCATGTTCATCAGTCCTTCGCTGATGATATAATCCACCTTGGCCCTTTCATTTAAGGAAGCCTGGGGATCCTGAAAGATCATCTGTATTTCCTTAATGACCTTCCGGTCCAGCTCCACAGGGATTCTCCCATTGATCTTATCACCTTTATAAAGAATATCTCCTCCGCAGCTAGGAACGATCCTCATGATCGCACGGCCAATGGTGGTTTTCCCTGACCCGGACTCCCCCACCAGCCCAAAGGTTTCTCCTTTGTATATTTTAAAGCTTACCTTCTTTACCGCCTCATATTTCTTTCTGCGCTCTCCAAAGGTCACATCCAGATCTCTTACATCTAACAGTACTTCACGTTCCATCAAAGCAGCCCTCCATTCCTGATTTTGCTGACCACAGGCGGCGGGTCCACCTTAGGTGCCCTGGGATCTAACAGCCAGGTCTTCGCTTTATGGGTAGGCGATACCTCAAAATAAGGAGGTCTTTTCACAAAATCGATTTTAAGAGCCTGAGGATTGCGGGGAGCAAAGGCATCCCCCTTTATCTCCGCATAAAGATTGGGAGGCGTGCCTGGAATGGAAAACAGATCCGTCCCCTTTACCCCCACCTGAGGCAGGGAAGAAAGCAAAGCCCAGGTATAAGGATGCCTTGCATCATAAAAAATATCTTCACAGGTGCCGATCTCCACAATATCCCCTGCATACATAACCGCCACCCTGTCTGCGATGTTAGCCACCACTCCTAAGTCATGGGTGATCAAAATTACTGAAAGCCTGTATTTATGCCGCAGTTCCTTAATTAAGTCCAGGATCTGGGCCTGTATGGTCACATCAAGAGCCGTAGTCGGCTCATCACAAATAAGGATCTGGGGATTACAGGCTATGGCAATGGCGATCACCACCCGTTGGCGCATCCCCCCGGAAAACTCATGAGGATACTGGTCAAACCTTTTTTCCGGATCCTGAATTCCCACATCCATTAAATATTTTAGCGTCCGCTTCTTTGCTTCTGAATGCCCCACCTTCTGATGAAGCAGCACTGCTTCCATGATCTGAACTCCAATGGTTTTTAAGGGGCTTAAGCTGGTCATGGGATCCTGCATGATCATCGCAATCTCATGCCCCCGTATCTTAAGCCAGTCCTTCTCTCTCTTAACGGCTGTTAATTCAACGTTCTCCCGGTCATCTGCCCCGGAATAAACAACACTTCCGCCATCTACATACCCATTTTTCTCCAAAAGTCCCATAAAGGATTTGGTAAAAACAGACTTTCCGCTTCCCGATTCCCCTACAATAGCCAGAATCTCTCCCTTATATAAATCAAGGGAAATCCCGCGTATGGCATGAAGGACTTTTCCCCTCAGTTCAAATTTGATGTCCAGATCGTTTACCTCTAAAATCTTTTCCTGGTTCATGCTGTCTCTCCTTACATGTGATTCTTGGGATCAGCGGCATCCGAAAAGGCATTGCCGATGATATAAAACGATATGGTAACAAAGGAAAGGATGATTGTGGGGTAAACCAGCTGATAGCGCAAAGCCGGGCTGGTAATCAACGCCCGCCCTTCGTTGATTAAATTGCCTAAGCTTGGAATATTTACCGGAAGCCCCAAACCAATGTAAGTAATGAATACCTCGTTGCCGATGGCAGCCGGAATGGTAAGTGCCATGCGAAGCATGATCACTGACACCAGATAAGGAAGAAGATTCTTTACAATGATCCTGCTGACAGGTGTACCAAGACAGCGGCTGGCAACATTATAATCCCTGTCCCTGATAATGAGAATCTGGTTCCTGATAAACCTGGCCATCTGGATCCATCCGGTCAGGCACATGGCAAATACCAGAGTTTTCACACTGGGCTTTAATATATAAGAAATAAGGATCAGAACAATGGTATTGGGAATGTTGTCAATGATATTGTAAATTTCTGTAAGGATGAAATCTGCTTTTCTCACATATCCCCAGATCACCCCAACAGATATGCCTATGACCGCTTCCGCAAGAGCCACAGACAATCCGATGATCAGAGAAGTCCTTGTCCCTGCCCAGATCCTCGCCCATAAATCCTGTCCAATAGAATTGGTCCCCAGAATAAATTCTTTTCCAGGAGGAATGTTGCGAAACTGCATCCCGTTTGCATCGTTGATGATCATGTTTGGATCATACTGCCCCGGCAGATAGGGCTGTAAAAAGGTGAATGCCAGTAGAAGGATCAAAAGCACCAGAAGGACAAAGGCCCCCCTGTTCTTTAAAAAGGCGCGGAAGGTGCTGTACCAGTAGGAATAATTGCTGTACCCGGTTTTCTCCGCTTCCTCCTGGTTAAAGCCTGCAAAGGAAAACAGCTCTGCTTCCTCCATATTTTCCATGAATTCCGATTCCTTTGTATGGCGGTAAGAAAACTGTTTCATCATCTGTCACCTTCCTTCTTTCCCAGACTGATCCTTGGATCCAGCATTACCATCAGCAAGTCACCCAGCAAAAGTCCCAGAACGCCTACACAGGCATAGAGCAGAACAATGCCCTGAACCATGGTATTATCATGCTTTTTGATCACCGTAACCAGAAGCCCTCCCATTCCCGGGATGCTGTACAGGGATTCAATATAAATGGAGCCGATCACTGTGTTTAAAAATGCGGTGGGGATATACTGAGCCAATGGAACAAATGCATTGCGGAAGATATGTTTGAACATAACTCCTCCCTCTGACATCCCCTTTGCTTTGGCTAACTTCACATAATCCTTATTGCTTTCATCCACCATATACCGTCTCAGCCACATGCCGTAAAAGGCCATATTTCCAAGGGACATGGACACGACCGGAAGAATCCAGTATTTGGGATCATCGATCTGGAAAAGCAACCCGACTCCCACCAACCTGGTTCCATAAAGCTGAATATAGAGAAAATAAACCGCTGCAGGAACTGCCTGGATACAAACAATGAACAAGGTTCCGATCCTGTCGAACCACCTGTATTTATACCGCGCCATCAAGGCTCCCATAGGAAGTCCCACAAGAAGAGATACGGCCATGGACCAGGCACCCAGCTTCACGGAAACAGGCACCTTGTCCGCCAGAATATCAGATACGGGAACATTGGAACGATAAATCCTGGACACGCCTAAATCCCCGTGAAGAAGGTCTTTAAAAAAATGGATCACCTGGACCGGAAGAGGATCCGTAAGTCCCATTTCCTTTAAGCCCACCTGGATCTGCTGAGGCGTCATCTTGTCAAAGTTCTGGAAATATCCCTCAATGGGCATAAGGCGAAGCAAACAGAACACCACGGTCAGAATGATGATCAGCGTAAGAAATGAACGTGCGATTCTTTTACCTAAATACTTTAACATCAGTTTCTCGGCTCCTTTGTGTTTTCTTTTAAAAATACTCTCTGAACAAGACGGGCCCTACGGCACATCCGTTTCAGACGGTATTTTTCCGCCGGACCATAAGCTTTACCGCCAATGGCCCGGCGCATATACCTGCCGTTTATTTCTCGTTCGCTTCCCTGTTGGCCTTAAACTCATCCATGGAAACGTAATGGTCCAGAAGATGCTGACCCTTATATCTTAAGTTTGATACACCAAAGGGTGCATACTGGCCTTCAAATACATCCAGTTTGTCAGCTACATATCTGCTCACCGAAATACTAAGGGGCAGAACAAATGCATGGTTGATCAGGCTGGCTTCCGCTTTGGCAAATGCCTCATAACGGTCATTGATATCCACCTTTAAATCCTTGGCTGCCTCCACCAGAGAAAAGTACTCCACTGCCGCATCTGCGGAAGAAGTTCCTTCTTCAATGGCTTTTGCAATATTTCCGTATTTATATCCAAGGTCATATCCATCCTCACCCTTTGACTGGTAGAACGGGTCGGTCCAGGTTTCCGGGTCCGCATAATCAGCGCCCCAGTTACATTTCATCAATGCAAACTTGCCGTTTCGGCGCACTTCCGTTAAGAATCCATCCGCAGGGCCGGCCTCCACAATGATATCAATGAAATCCGTGCCAAGCAGACTTTCCATCTGCTGCTCCACTACCTGGCATTCTTTATCCCAGTTGATTTCAGAAGGATTATAAGGCATCAGAACCTTTATAGGGAACGTAACGCCTTCAGCAGTCAGCTCTTCCTTCGCCAGATCACGGTATTCTTTTGCTTTTGTCTCATCAAAGGTCTGATTTAGGGACTCCATATCGCCGACCGTTGTATAATCCGCCCCATCCGCATTGAATGTAAAATTGGGCGGTGTAATGGAATTGATTACAAAATCGTCAGGAGTACCCGGTTCCAGAACAGATACCTCTTTTGTCTTATTTAAACCTGCAAACAGTGCCTTGCGGAAATTTTCATTATTTACAGCTTTTTTCCAGTTATCCGGCTCATACTGAGCATCAAACTGCGGGTTAAAATTAAAGCAGTAGAAATAAGAATAGCTGGTCTTTGGCCGCTCACGGCTGATCAAATTCTTAGTATCCTCTCCTTTTAGCCAATCATCCAGGATATCAGAGGAGATTTCTGCATAATCAACCTCTCCGCGTTTTACCATCTCAGGCCCAATGGTATTGTATTCTGCATTATAAATTCTCTGAATTTCATCGAGATAAACGATATTTGCATCATAATTTAAAGGGTTCTTCTTATAAACCTGTTTTTCCTGGGGAGAAAATTCTTCCAGATAGAAAGCACCGTTGTAATACATCTTATCTGCGCCTGTACCAAAATCTTTTCCCAATTCCGTAAGCTGCGGGCCGTAAGCCGGCATATATACTACATAGGCCGTGGAAGAAAGAAAATATGGAACCTCTTTTTCTAAAGTATAAGTAAGGGTCTGGTCATCAACTGCCTTTACTCCTACCTCTGAAAAATCAATAGGATCCCAGACCTTCCCGTCCTTATCTGCCCCGCCTTTATATGCCAATCCATTATAATATTTCTCCGCATTCGCAATGACTCCAAAGAGGTTCTGTACGTTTGCACTTTCATACTCAGGGGTCAGCTCATATTTCATGGCATCAACAAAATCCTGGGCCGTCACGTCTGCAACCTCGGCGCCGGTATTGTCCACCCACTTGGCTTCACGTAGCTTAAAGGTCCATGTCAAAGAAGCTTCATCATAACTCCATTCCGTAGAAAGTCCGGGTTTAATCTGCCCCTTATTGTCATATTCAATTAAGGTGTCAACGCAGTTTGCCGCAGGTCTTTGGTCTTCCGTTGATGCGGAAACAAGATAATTTAAAGTTGTAACCTCTGAGCCATATAATCTGGTATACACAGCCGCCTTTCCGCTCTCAGCCGCCCCACTTTCATTCCCTGCTGCCTGGGAACCATCTACTGTGTTTTTTTTCCCGCCACAGCCGCTTAGTGCCGTGGAAGCAGCAAGAACTGCGCATAGGATCGCAGCCATTAATCTTCTTTTCTTCATAAATTCTCCTCCATTTTTCTAATATTTCTAACCCATCGGGGATTAGTATCCTATCATCCTATCACTCACCAAATGCAGGAACCTTAATAATTCCCATTCCAGGATCTTCATTCATAAAAATCTTAGGCCCTTTAAAAACAGGCCCTCCAGTATAAGGATCCTCCCTGCAAAGAGATGGTCCATCTAAGTCGGCCCGGGTAATGATCCCCTTTCCCGCCGCCAGATGAGCCGCCGCGCTGACCGCGATCTTGCTTTCCAGCATACATCCGATCATACACTCCATCCCAAAGCTCTCTGCAATGGCACAGATCTTTAAGGCTTCATAAATGCCCCCTGTCTTCATAAGCTTTATATTAATCAGATCCGCTGCCCGTTCCCTGATAATATGTATGGCATCCTCAGATGAAAAAACGCTCTCATCTGCCAGAATAGGTGTATACACCCGGCTGGTCACAAACTTCATCCCCTCAAAGTCATGGGCATTAACCGGCTGCTCCACCAGATCCATGACAATTCCCTTATCTTCCAACGTCCGGATGATCTTTACTGCCTCCTTGGCAGACCACCCCTGATTTGCATCAATGCGAAGCTTGATATCCGGCCCTACTGCCTGACGAATGGCCTGAATCCGCTCCACATCCATTTTGCTCTCTTTTCCCACTTTGATTTTCAGGATACGAAAGCCCTGCGAAACCGCCTTTAGGCTGTCAACCACCATCTCCTCCACGCCATTGACGCTGATGGTCAGATCCGTTTCGATCTCCTTGCGCCCGCCTCCCAGAATCTTATATAAAGGTTTCCTGCATGACTTTGCAAAAAGGTCATAAACAGCCATGTCCACCGCAGCCTTTGCAGAACTGTTCTTCCGTATGCAGCCATGAAGCTTTTTCATGATCCCATCCAGGTTCTCAATCTCCATTCCAATAATGGCCGGAGCAATGAATTCCTCAATAGCGGAAAGGATGGAGCCATGGGTATCCCCGGTAATCACTGCCGTAGGAGGCGCCTCACCGAACCCCGTCTGACCGTCATCCGTTGTGATCCTCACCACAATATCATTGACGCTGTCAACCGTTCTTAACGCTGTTTTAAATGGTGTCACAAGAGGAATATTGACCTTTGCCGTTTCTATTTTTACAATCTTCATTGCTTTCCCCCAATTTCCTGATTCTCATGATTGACTTGCTTATATAATTCCAGGGAAACCTCAGCCATGACCCTTTCAAAAGCAGGGGTATCCGTCTCATTTCCGCAAAAGCAGACCAAAAACGGTTCTTTTCCATAAACAATCCCCACATCATGAGTGATCCCCGTATCTTCCCCTGTCTTGTGGGCAATTTCCGGACTCTCCCCAAGGGCCTGCAGATAAAATGGGATCTTACTGCAAAGCTGCTGATTTTTAAGAATGGAGATCATTGCTTCGCTGGATTGCCTGTCTATAAGAGTCCCGTTATATATCATTTTTAGAAGCCTGCCTGTTTCATAGGCAGTTATGTAATTCTGGATCCCGCGGCTTGACCTTTCTATATCATACATTTTTCTCTGAAGAAGTGTCTGCCTGAATCCAAGTCCCCGGATGGTCTCGTTGATTTCGTCTATTCCAAGAATATCGATCAGTATATTGGTGGCCGTATTATCACTGAAAATGATCATTAATGTGACCAGATCCAATCCTGTTACTAAAATCCCATCATGAAGGTAAGTAAGAGCGCCGCAGGAAGGAACGCAGTCTTCCCTTTTCACAGCAAACAGTTCATCCATCTGGAAGGATCCCTTTTTACTCTTTTCAAAGGCAGCCGCCATAACAAACAGCTTGATGACGCTTGCCGCCATCATGGGCTCTTGTTCGTGATATGCAAATCCTTTTCCTGTCTTCAAATCCTCATATAAAAAACTGATTTTTCCAGGGATCTGTTCCAGCTTCTTTATTATTTCATCTTTCATACCAATAAATAAACTCCCTGCCGGCCTGATTTGACGGCCTGATATAAAAAAAGAGGCACTGCACCTATTGTCTACAGCTACCTCATCGCACCTGATTCTATCTGCCTCAAAGCCTTAAGTTTAGTATAATAAATTCCGAAAAAAAATCAAGCGATAATTTGTATAAAAACAGACTTCCGCACTATCCGCCAAAACAAATATGAAAAAAGAACAGTTTTCGCAATATAATAAAACTGTTCTTCTCATGCGCCGGACAAGATTCGAACTCGCGGCCTTCTGGTCCGTAGCCAGACGCTCTATCCAGCTGAGCTACCAGCGCATTTCATGGTACATGGTTAATATACACCAATTTGCTAAATTTGTAAAGCGATGAATTGCCTTTTATACACAAAAAAGACACCCTTTTCAGGATGCCTTTTTTATAACCCTTGTAAACAAAGGTTTTCTGTACGTGCGTGAGAAGATTCGAACTCCCGACACCTTGGTCCGTAGCCAAGTGCTCTATCCAGCTGAGCTACACACACATATTCACTTAATTGCCTTATCAGGCAAATGCCGGCGACCGGAATCGAACCGGTACGGGAGGTAAGTCCCGCAGGATTTTAAGTCCTGTGCGTCTGCCAGTTCCGCCACGCCGGCATTCTCATGATTTGCGCGGGCAATGAACCAAGCGAACATGCTTACATGTTCAGTTGGCGACTGCCGCGACAACGAACGAAATTCGCAAAGCGTATTTCGTATCGCTCTCATGGAAATGGGACCTATAGGGCTCGAACCTATGACCCTCTGCTTGTAAGGCAGATGCTCTCCCAGCTGAGCTAAGATCCCATATACGATGCAATAAGTATTATACTACTTACCTGCTGGTTTGTAAAGCCTGTACTTTTCAGCACAGAACGACCCGGATGGGATTCGAACCCACGACCTCCGCCGTGACAGGGCGGCGCTCTAACCAGCTGAGCCACCAGGCCAGATTATCAAATATTTAGTTCAGTGTCAGTGGACCTTCGGGGACTCGAACCCGGGACCGACCGGTTATGAGCCGGTTGCTCTAACCAACTGAGCTAAAGGTCCTAAACATTATAATCTGCAAATGTATTAAATTTCTAAAAGCCGATGATCGGACTCGAACCGATAACCTGCTGATTACAAATCAGCTGCTCTGCCAATTGAGCCACATCGGCATTAAATGACCCCAACGAGATTCGAACTCGTGTTACCGCCGTGAAAGGGCGATGTCTTAACCGCTTGACCATGGGGCCAAAGCTCCCCGAGTAGGACTTGAACCTACGACCCAACGGTTAACAGCCGTTTGCTCTAC
>NZ_DAMAUN010000029.1:0-38897 GCF_032078915.1 Lacrimispora sp.
ATGGTCGTTAATTCCATGTCTTTCATTAACTGCAGCAGTCCTCTGCAGGAGGGTTCAAAGGAACCCCAGGAGATCGGAACCGGACCGCCTGATGTTATGATGCTGCTTACTTCCACTACCACGTCATCGGGCAGATCTGAAATGGCTCCATTATTTCTCGTGCTGACTACCATATGGGTACGCTTATCATTATAGATGGAATTAATTAATTCGCAGGCAGCATCAGAATAAAAAGCTCCGCCCCGCTTTTCTAACTGCGGCGGTTTTATGCTCAGATTCGGATCCTTATACAGTTCAAACAATTCAGCCTCGGTACGTTTTACAAGCTCGGCGCGGGTCTCACCCTTTGCAAAGGCTTCCAATTCTTCCTTCAGCATGTCATCTGTAATATAATAATATCTGTGGTACATACAGGGGATAATTCCAAGATTTAAAATCTGTTCCGGTAAAAACGAAATGTTTGGAATGTTCTGCACTCCTGAATTAGCGCTTGTAAAGCTTTTCAGCGCATTTTTCATATTTTCAACACTGGTATAAGCCGTTTCAAGTACCTCATTGGTCCTTTCCCCACCGGCTTTGTCCCATACCCTGTGCCAGTGAAAATGATTCAGGCCTCCAAAACGGAAGAACAGATTCTCCTCGTTCTCCTTTAAAGCTCCTGCTGCAATCTTTCTGCATAGAATGGGAACATTACATAGACCTACCACCTTATTCCAGCTGCCATAGCGCATAACAGCCTCTGTAACCATGCCGGATGGATTTGTAAAATTAACAAGCCATGCATCGGGACACAACTCTTTCATGTCCTCTACAATATCTAAAATGACTGGAATGGTACGGAACGCTTTGAACATGCCTCCGGCGCCATTGGTTTCCTGGCCCAGGATTCCGTGGGATAATGGGATCCTTTCATCCTTGATACGTGCATCCAGCAAGCCGACACGAAACTGAGTCGTGACAAAATCTGCACCTTTAAGGGCTTCCCGACGGTCTAATGTCAGGTGGATCTCCCAGTCAAGTCCTGCGGCCTTCACCATACGCTTTGCCAGATTCCCTACAATCTCAAGCTTTTCTTTTCCTGCTTCAATATCAACCAGCCAGATTTCTTTTATGGGAAGGTCGTCTTTTCTCTTAATAAACCCTTCCATTAATTCAGGAGTGTAACTGGAACCGCCTCCAATGGTTACAATCTTAATTTTTTTGTTCATATAAAGCCCTCCTTCTTATATAAAAATTATAATACAAAAAAGGGAGCAAGAAAACAGAGGCGGCCCATCCAGTAACATAACAAACCGTTTAGGTACATGTTTCTTGTAAAAGACACCTTGTATTTTTTCTCCAGGAATCACTTCATATGGAGTGAACTCATGAGGTTAATTTCCATTTGCTTCCGCAACCATCTTGTCCACAAAAGCCTTGATTTCTTCATCCTTACATCCCTCATAAAAGCAATCCAGGAATCTTGGGATCATGCATTCCTTTACCATCTGGGGATCCAGGGATTTAAGAGCCTCCAGAAGTGGTTTTGCTACCTGTTTTTTTACCTCGAAAAGAAGGTTGGCATTCCTGTTCTGCGCCTCTTTCCTGCCTTCCGGGTATCCCATTCCCTTTGGGGAACCAAATGCCCTGGTAAAAATATTATTTAAGTTAAGCTCCGCTCCCCAGCCAAAGCCCTTGGCAAAAGGAAGGGACAGAGCATTTCCGTTATTGATCTGCAAAAACAGATAGGCATCCGTAGGTTCTATGCAATAGCCGCACACAACTCCCGGATACATATTCAAGGACATCAATGCCCCCTGTCCGGTGCCGCAACCGGTGACTACAAAATCAACCGCCCCTGAGTTTAAAAGAAGGGCTGCCTGGATGCCTAAATGCAAATAAGTAAGCCTGGGATTTTCCCTGGTATATGCCTCAGGCACATCCTGGTCTGACAGTGGTTTTTCCATAGCTGCATTATATACCTGATAACCCATTGGCTCTGCTGCTGATTTTAACTCCTTTAATATAATCCCGTTCTTAGGCGACTGACTGAATTCATTTAATAATGCAAGTTTCATTTATTTCCATTCCTCTCCGTCTGTTTATTTTTCTACACCTGTTTTCCTATGGCCTTGTCCGCATCCCTTCTCATCCTCAAAAAATCCTCCTGAGACATAGGAATGTCCATGGACATTGCGGTATCCTCGATCTGGGACAGCTTCCTGGCTCCGCAAAGCACGTTGATATTAGGAGAAACCATGGAATTCCACTTGATGCACAGGTTTGCAAGGCTGCACTGATACTTATCCGTTAAGTCCTTCCAGCCCGCCAGCATCTCATTTGCTGTCCTGATATTTTCCTGCTTCCACCAGGTTTTTCCGTCCCGGACTTCTCCCTTTTTTGGTATATAATCATCCGGGGCTTTCCCGGCGAGAAGTCCCTGTTCTATGGGAGAATAGGTCTGAAGGGTGATCCCATTTGCTTCGCAGAAAGGAAGGAGGTCTGCTTCCGTTTTCCTGTCCAGGATGCTTAATTTTTCCTGGATCACATCCAGCTCCCCTGCGGCTGCATAATCCTTAAGGACCGTTAAATCCACGTTGGAAGCACCGATGGCCCGGATCTTTCCCTCTTCCTTCATCCTCAAAAGTTCTCCCATGGTATCAGCCACAGGTACCTTCCCATAGGTTTTGCATTGCCAGTGCGTGTAATATACATCAATATAATCCGTTCCCAGGGCTTTTAAGCTCAGTTCCAAATCCCTCCGTATGGCCTTGGGGGACAGATCCCTGCTCACGGTATTGCCTTCTTTTGTAAAATGCACCTCCCCACCATGGTCATACCACTGGAGCCCGCATTTGGTGGAAAGGATGACACGGCTGCGGTCCGTCTGCTTTAACGCCTGCCCGATGACTTCCTCACTGTGTCCAAAGCCGTAAACCCTGGCAGTATCAATCCAGTTGATCCCCAGTTCCAGTCCTCTTAAGATGGTTTTCACCGACATTTCATCGTCATTGGTCCCCCACCATTCTCCGCCTCCGATCGCCCAGCAGCCCAGGGCAAGAGCATTGGTCCTGATTCCTGATTTTCCTATCTCTCTCATTTCCATAATCAAACCTCCATGTTCTTCCTTCATGAAAATGCGTCCAGTAAATCTTCATAAGTAGACGCAGCCTGCAGTTTTCCCATGATGGCCTCATTTCCAAGCTTACCCGCCAGTTCCGCAATCAGGCGAAGATGGTCTTTGGCTCCTTCGCTATCGGAGGGCACTGCAAAAAGGAAGAAAAGGTCCGCAGGCTCCTCGTCGTAGGACTCCCATTCCACCATCCGCTCCGTTCTGCCCACTGCAATCCCAACCTTATCCACAAAATCGGATTTACCGTGGGGAATGGCCACATGTCCTCCGATCCCTGTGATTCCTTCCTCTTCCCTTAAATATACATCCTTAATGTAGCCTTCCAGATCCTCTACGTATCCCGCCTTCTTTAAGAGGCCTGCCAGATGGCGGATCACCTCATCCTTATTACCTGCTTTCATCTTTAAATCAATGACTCTCTTATCCAGAATCTCTTTTACTGCCATCTTGTTTCTCCCCTTACTTGATAAAATACTGATAGACTTCTAAAGATGACTCCAGCCGTTTCATTGCCTCCATGTTGTCGTCATTCTCAGTAAGCAGCAGAAAATCTTTATAAAACTGCTTTGTCCTTTTTATCTCAAATTTTGACGTCATTTTTGTTGCAAGAAGGAATATGGTATCAACCATATCCTCATGCCATTTGACCGGTTTATCTAAAATAGCCACCACAATGCGGGCTTCATTCACCTCTGCCATGTTTCCATGAGGAATGGCGATGCCTCTGCCGATACTAGTGGTTGTAGCCCTTTCCCTGTCAAATACACTTTCCAGATAATTCTGAGTCACATCTCCCTTTTCTTCCAGCCGCTTCACCATCATGGTGATCAGCTGGTCCTTATCCCTGACCTGAGGCCTTACCAGGATTAAATCGACCTCAAACAACTGGTGGCATAAACTGTTAAACTGGAAATCCGGTTTATTCCTCAGCCTGGAAACCTGGGCGGCCTTCCGCCGTATGATCTCAATTTCCTTTTCGCTTATGCGGTCTTCCACTGTAACCACCCTGGAATCCTCTAAATCCAGGCCGGATCCATTGATAATGATATCCGTTTCCGGATGAAGGGACAATTTAAAATCATGGCGGCTGACCGCCTGTACGTCCGTGATCTCAGGAATGCTGTATTTAATCATCTCAATGGAAAGCTGGCAGGCAGCCATGCCCCTCTGGCTCACCAGCAGAGCGGTCAGGGGTCTCCCCTTTTTTCTGCGGATTATGGCAGCCTGGATATAAAGTGCGATTCCTGCCAGTTCATCCTCTGTCACCTGTACATCGTAATACTCCTCAAACAAACTGCTGGTTGACCAGGCAGCTAAAAAGGTCTGCTTGTATTCGTTCCTGACATACTTGCTTATGCTGTCTCCCGCAACCGTGGAATACTTCATCCGGAATATGGCCGACCTCATATGGATCAACAGGCCTTCATACAGCATCTGGTCCCCGGAAAGGTCCGCTTCCAGTAAGTCACCAATGGTTTCGATCACCAGTTTTACAAAGTGCTCCAGATTTCTATCATACTGCATGGCATAATCTTCGTCACTGACATCGGTAAACGTTTTCAGTTTTTTAGCCGAAAGCAGCAGCACCGCCAGAAGAACGGTATCATCCTCTGTTAAGTCAACTTTATATTCCCTTCCGATCCTCTGGTAAATGGATTCGGCAAAGGAATATTCATTGTAGCGCTGGATGTTTTCCTCCTGCATATTGCTGGAAAGAAGACCATCGTCAAGACCTTTTCTGGAAATGGACAGGCAGGTCATGATCCATACCATCTTAAAGGAATGGTCGGCCAGCTCGATTCGCCAGGCGTTTTCCGCTTCCACGATCATGCGCCGGATGCGGGCCGCATCTACCCCCGGTGCATAAGTTCCAAAGAGCGCCTCCATGATCTCCGGCAGCATATCCAGCATATAGTCCTTGATTGCAATCCGGAAGCTGTACTCTTTCCCTATCAGGCATATGCCTTTGTTCCGTACGGCTGTTATTTTTATGTTCCGTTCCTCAAACCATGACCTTATATCTTTCAGCAGATTGCTGACGGTGGGAGGGCTTAAATAGAGGCTGTCTGCCAGCTGCTGAAGGGTCACGACTTCTCCGGGCTTCATTTTGAGAAGCTTGCCCATAAGCTGTATATTCCGGTTATCCAAATCCCCGGCAGGATCTTCCTCCTGCTCCAGACGGCTTTCCAGGATCTTTCTCTGCCTGCCGTCAAGCTCCAGCCATATCCCGGTTCCCTGCCTTTTTTCTATTTTGCCAAGCCCTTCCGCCTCCAGCCATCCATCAAGCTGTTTCATACGGGTCCTCACCGTTTTTTCAGATAATCCCACATTATCGGCAAGCTGCAGTATGGTGTAAGTTTCTCCGTTTATCAGGCACTGCAATATTTTATTGTTATATAATGCGATCTTATCTTCCTTCAAGTAAACACCCCTATCCTTTAGGAATTACTCATTTCCTGCCTGCTTTGCTGCTCCATAAATATATCTTCCGCTGGAGCCGATCACCTTCATATAATCCTTTACAAACTGTTTGATCCCTGCTTCGGCCGCCATACAAAGATGCATATAGTCGGACTCAGGATTCTGCCCGATCTCCATAAGCATGGCCTTCTTTCCTGCTTCAAAGGCATCCGTGCATACATTGATCTTATTGATGCCTCCGGCTACTGCCTTTCTTAAATTTTCTTCTCCGGAACCGGAGCCGCCGTGAAGTACCAATGGCATGTTTAACGTTTCTTTTAACAGATGAAGCCGTTCAAAATCCAGCTTCGGTATCTTTCCCTTGGGATAAGCCCCATGAGCCGTGCCAATTGCCACAGCCAAAGCATCGATACCTGTCTTTTCCACAAAATCCATTGCCAGGTCAGGATCGGTATACAAATCCGTATCCGAATCGTCTTCGTGGTCTGCCTGGCCCACATGTCCCAGTTCCCCTTCTACGGAACAGCCCATGCCGTGCGCAAGAGCAGTGATGATTGCCGTGCGCTTCACATTCTCTTCATAAGGCAGGGAGGAACCATCGTACATAACATTGGTAAATCCACGGTTGATGCAGTCCGCAATGGTGTAAAAATCAGAACCATGGTCAAGATTTAAGGCAACCGGTACATGGACCCTTGCCGCCAGCTCCCTTATCACCGGAAGCATTTCTTCCGCATGGGCATGATTTTTCATCTGTCCAGGTCCAAACTGCATGATAATGGGAGAATGCTCCTCTTCCGCTGCCATAATTCCCGCCCTGGCCATCTCTATATTAATGCTGTTCATCGCCATAACTCCGTAGTAATTTTTATTTGCATCATCAAGGATGGCTTTCATTGATACTAGCATGCTTTCCTCTTCCTTTCCATAATTATGCCCATGTTTTCTGAGCAGAGCCCACCCCGCTTTACAGCGTGCCCCGCACCACCGGGCATCGGGTGTAAAGGTATGCCCGCAGGGCGTTCCATATTATCCTTAAGTCTTACTGGATATTAATATCCAGATCAAAGTCAAGTTCTTCCTCTTCCTTTTCCACCTGTTCGTCTAAAGGACGCTTAAGAACTGCATAGATCACTCCCGTCACCAAAGACCCAATAACCAGTGCAATCAAAAACCACAGGGGATTCTTCATCATGGGAACTACGAATATACCTCCATGACCTGCTACTGACTCGCAGCCCATGCCTACTGCAATGGCACCGGCCACAGCAGAACCGATCATGCTGCTTGGGATCACTCTTGCAGGATCCGCTGCCGCAAAGGGAAGAACACCTTCCGTAATAAAGCAAAGGCCCATGGGAAGCGCCGTTTTAGCAGTTTCCAGTTCCACTTTTGAGAACCTGTTCTTCCTTAATAAGGTTGCGATAAATATTCCGATCGGAGGGGTCATACCTCCGATGATCTTGGCAGCCATAGGACCGTTAATCCCATCTGTTCCCAAAGCGTTAGCCGCCATGGAAGCAGTCTTGTTAATGGGGCCGCCCATATCAAATCCCATACAAGCGCCGATAACCCCACCGATCACAGCCTTTGCTCCTCCGTTTAAGGAGATGATCCACTGCTGGAACACATTCATAATAAAGGAAAGTGGAATTGAGAACACACAGAGGAAAATCATGCCGCATACCACGGTCGATATCACCGGTATGAACATAACCGGCATCAGTCCTACACACCATTTGGGAAGCTTCCAGGTCTTCATCCAGTTTACAAAATATCCGATGATAAAGGCCATGAGTAATCCCCCCAGGAATCCTGCCTTAGACCCCGACGAACAGTAGCCGATCACAATACCAGGCACGATTCCAGGCCTCCCCGCTATGGAATAGGCCACACCAGCCGTCATCACAGCTACCGCAAAATCCATTGCTACGGAACCTAGCTTATTCACTCCCCACCAAAAGCCGATCCAGGAAAAGGGATTTAAGTTTGTAAATGGTGTTGCCCCTGCCTCTACTGCACTGCCGATATCATATCCGCCAAACCCCTTTGCCAGTGCACAAAGAATTCCCCCGCATACAACAATAGGAATCATATAAGAAATTCCAGTCATTACATGTTTTTTAATATCAAGTTTTTGCCTTGCCATTGTATTCCCCTCTTTCTCCATATTCTTTTCTTTGCTGCGTTCCAGCTACTTCCCCAATTTTTCGTGGATCTTTGAAATTACCCCTTTTGGAGATTTCATTACCATGCTGATCGGAATCTCCACGACCGGTTTTCCTGCAAAACGGTCTTTGTTTACCCGGATATCCGCGGAAATCAAAATCACATCCGCTTCCCGGATATCCTCAGGGGTAAGCTCATCTTCCACCCCAATGGAGCCCTGGGTCTCCACCTTGATATAGTCTCCCAGCTCCTTTGCTGCATTTTCCAGCTTTTCCTTGGCAATGTACGTATGGGCGATTCCTGCCGTACATGCCGTGATGGCTAAAATCTTCATACACTTCCTCCTCACTTTCTTTAGGTTATATTAACTTTATCACTTAAATGAAGTCAACGGTAAATGAAAAGCGGCATAATGTTACGGTAAATTTTTGTTTGTTTCAAATGGGTAAGATACAAAAACGCCCTGCAGGCTTTAAAACTTTCTGCAGGGCGTTTCCCTTTTTATCCGTTTTGTTCTCATTCAGACTGGAACAGGCAGCGACTGCTAAAATCGTACAATCAAGAGCCGTTTTCATTCATTCTGTTCTAACAGCACCAGACTTAACTGCAATTGAAAGCAGTAATTGGCATCAACAATTTCCCTGCCGAGAATTTCTTCGCATTTTTTGATCCGGTATTTAATGGTATTCCTGTGAAGAAACATATGATTGGCCGTCTCAGTGATACTGCATCTGCAGTCCAGATACATCTTAAGTGTCCTCCTAAGCTCCAATGTCATCTCATCTTCAGGATTCGTCAGGCTTTTTAAATGGTATAAGCAGTATCCTTTGATCTGCTCACTGGACACCATTTTAAACAGTTCATTGGCATCGGTTGATTTGAAATATTTAATATAGGGAATATTCTCCTTCTCTTCCCCGTACTGATAGCTTTCCAATGCCGTAATATAGGAATTTCCGATGTTTTCCAGCTCCATCACGCCATTTCCAAAGGAGAACGTGACAGAGACCTGTAAAAAATGCATCAAAGCCTCGTGGTATTCCTCCAGAACCTTCTCCAACTCTCTGTAATTTCCCTGTATCAGCAAAATATACTGGTACGTCAGGGTCTCCGGAAATATGATGATATCCCCATGGAATTTCTCCTGCAGCTTCCTGCTAAGCCAGTCATAGATTAAGATGTACCGTTCCTCCCTGTGGGATAAATTCAGGAAATCAAACTCTCTTCCTCCAAACGGCTCCAGGGTTGCCAGGATTATCTTATAACCGGCAGCCGGCTTTAACCCATATTTCTCCCCTACTGTGTATAGCTGGGCAGAGGACCATCGCTCTTTCTTATATTTATTGACAAGGATATGCAAAATCCCTTCCTTTTGCTTTAATGGATTGCATCTTACATACAGGTTCTTATATAGAAAGATGCCAAACACCAGCACCAACTGTTCGATCACCATGCCAGACAAGGTATCTTCTTTTCCCTCGCCGCCATAGATGTAAAGATAATAAGGATTTTTTCCCACCGTCTGAATGGGATAGATACAAACCTTTTCCTTTATCTTTGACACAAAAATGAAATTCTCAAAACTGTCCGCTCTTCTCTCATAAAGTGACAGATCATAGAACAGATTTTGTGCCGCCTTTAAATATTCCTTTTGACACGTATGGGTCGCAGCCTCTACTTCACCAAAGGGATTTAATAATGCGGCCGGCTTCTTAATGACAAGCCCTAAGTTGTTCATCATAACACTCATGGAAGCTCCCTGAAGAAGCAATGCAGAGAATTTCTTCTGCGTGTTTAAGGCAAAGGTCAGTTCTGCGTTCTGGTTATCCCAGATATAAGCCAATAACTGCTGAAAGACCTCACCCAATGTCATATGATAGGGAATCTGAATCAGCGGAAATCCCAGCTGGTCCGCAAGGTCGATAACCTCCGGCTCCAGATGGTCGATAAAACGCCCCAGCTTAATGGCTAGCCCTGCACAGGGCAGACGATCCAGGCTGAGAATAAACTCACATAATCCGGTCTGGTTCTCCTTAAACGCCATCCCAGTAGTAATAAGTAACGTATTCTCAGGTAAATAAGACGCAACATCCGGCGTTTCCGTAGACTCAACCGTGAAAATCTCTTTGCTTAAATCAGCCTTTTTATTCAGCACCTTTAGATTTTGAAATATTGGTTCTTCCAGTAATTTCCCAACGGTCATATTATGCCCCTCTTTTACATTCGGAATCGTTTATCGCCTTTCACCGTTCGCAGAATGTGCAGGCACATTCTTCTCACCTGCGCTCATTATACTATGTCCCTGCCAGCCTGGCAATCCGGCATTTATGATTAAATCCTCTGATTATTGATTTCCGTTTAAAATCCCGTAATCCAGTTCCTTTTCATCCTTTGCTATCATCATGGCAACCAAGGCGTCAATATCCACATTCAATATGGTGCGGAACATCCCGGAAAACCAGTCAATGCTGGATAAGAAAGCAATGCTTTCCAGTGGAAGCCCAAGTGCGGGAATTACAACCGCCAGTGCCACCAGGCCTCCTCCAGGCACTGCCACCGTTCCCAGGCAGGCTAACGTTGACAAAACTATCACACGTACTAACTGGGACATGGGAAGGGGAATCCCATAAATCTGCGAAACCGTAATACATGCCAGGGCAAGAAACATGGATAAGCCATTGCTGTTCAAAGTCATTCCCAGAGGGTTTACGATACCTGAGATTTTCTTGCTGACTCCCAGTTTCTTCTCACTGTCCTCCATCTTCGTGGGAAGGGTAACTGCGGAAGAGGTTGTCGTAAATGCTACGATTGTCATATTGAACAGCTTTTTTCCAACATTAAACGGATTGGTTTTACAGTAAAAGGAGGCAAATATGATTATAAGGACCAGATACAAGAGAGAGCCACACCCGAATATTAGAAGAAACCTGATCAATGGCAGAATGACCTTAATACCTGTTGTACCCGCGGTATAGGCTAACAGGGCACCGATCCCCAAAGGAGCCAGGTTCATGACCTTATGTACAATTCCCAATATTACTTCATTAAATTCTTTTATGACTCCCATAAGCTGGCTGCTCCCCTTTTTTTCTCGGCAGGATCCAAGAGAAGCACCGAATAATACGGAGAATATAATTACCTGGATCATATTGGAGTTTGCCATGGATTGAACGATATTGCTGGGTAAAAAATCAAGAATGATGTTATAAAGCCCCTTATCTGACGTCGGAACAATCTGGTCGGAGGCAGGGAGAAAAAGTCCTTTTCCAGGCAAAAAGAATTGGCCCAAAGCTGCTCCTGCTGCAGCCGCCAGTACCGTGGTCAGCAGAAACCAGAACAGCATCTTTATCCCAAATCTCCCCAATTCTTTAGGATCCAAATTAGCCACTGATTCAGTGACCGCCCCCATGATCATTACCACAACAGACATTTGAATGAGACGCAGGAAAATATCTCCGATCAGCTTGATATCCTTCACCTTATCCCCCAGACCGATTCCAAGCAGCAGTCCTGCAGCCATTCCAATCATGATCTGCACTGTCATTGATAATTTCATTTTTTTCATTCACGGACCTCCCATTATATGTTTGCTTCACCTTTGATAAAATTGACCCCTGCTGCCATTCCTAACAACATATCGCAGCCGGAGGTAGAGCCTATCATCTTTATCCTGTCTATACACCTCTTCATTTGCGGAGAATTCTTTTGAATCAAGGCGTCCAACAGTTCCACCATTACATAATTAAAATACCCTTCCAATGCACAATGATAATAATGTCCGCTGATATCCGTGGTGTATTGATGGTCAATGAGTGTCTTTAAGCCCTGAAGAAAAGGCATTTCCAATATAGGGCAAATTCTGTCCATATATAGAAGCCCCATAAGAAAGTCATCACCCGAAGGCGTCAGGCCCCTCCCTCTTCCGATCCATCTTTTTATCGTTTTTTCAGCCTCTTCCTTGGGTTTTAAAAATACCTGATATAATTCCTCCACTTCTTTTTTCTCTGTCATCAAAAAAGAGCCTATGGATTCCCCAAATCCTGTAGGAAGATCCCAATCAATGTGCCCCTCAAACATGGAAAGCCCTTCACGGTCTATGGAATAATCCTTTTTCTGGATAACGCTGCTGTATATCCGTGTATTTTTCAGGCAAAGCCGGATGGAATCCGAATACAGGGTCCTTTCCTCCTCATTCCACCGGAAACAGCCGGAGGAGGCTGCCTGTTCCAGGTATACAGGCAGATCCTCCTTGTCTAATAAAATACCATATGGAACCAGGGCTTCGTTTTTATTTCCAATAAAGCAAAGGAACGGAGGAAGCGCCAGATTGCATCCGCTCTCAAATTGGCTGTGGATTCTATAAGCTTCATCTTCTTTTAATGCTTCAAACAGCTCTGACGCTGCCAGCTTTGCTGATAAGCTTCTCATATCTTTACCCTTTATATCCCAGTTTTTTTGCATAAGCCCTCACTGCTTTTTGGAAACACTCCAAAGGCGGATGAACGGTTCCCGCTCCTATCTGCCCCACACCGGCTTCCTTATGGGCGATTCCCGTATTGATCACAGGAGTGATCCCTGTTTCTACTACCTTTCTCGCATCGATGCCCAGGCAGGTTCCCTGGAAATTCCATGTAGGAATGGAGAAATTAGGATTCTGGCCAATGACAATCTCCAGCATTTCATTGCTGATTCGAAGGGCGTCCTGAAAGCCGCCGGTTCCTACAAACCTGGTAACAGCAGGTGCTGCGATCATAGCCATGCCACCTACGCCAAAGGTTTCCGTGATGGCACTGTCTCCTATATCCGGACTGGCATCCTCTCCGGAATATCCCGTAAAGTAAAGGCCCTGGGGAGTGTTTACAGGAGCTGTGAACCACTCATCCTTCATGCCGCTGATCCTGATCCCAAAGTTTTCTCCATTTCTGCACATTGCTGTCACTATGGTTCCTTCTGTGATCCTGCGCGCCCCATCCATTACCGCCTTGGCAGCTGCCATCATAATATTTAAGAAGAACTGATCCGTGTCAGCCAGAAACTGAATGACTTCTTTTTTCTTCTCCTCTTCTATGGAAAGACCTGATATGGCTGGGGACATTTCTTTTAAAAATAGAAGGGAAGCTGCGATATTCCTTTGATGAAATTCATCTCCCATGGCAATGGCCTTTGCGATCATGGGATTAATAGCAAGCCCCTTTTCAAACTCCCTGAGTGCCAGAGAAAGCACCGGCCCCAGTACATCCCTCATCCAGCCTAATCTTAAGATCACCTCTTGGGAGTATGCACCGAACCTTAAGACCTTGCCAATCCCCTCATTCATGGAGCAGAAGGCCTTATTTCCATCGGTGGTGTTTTCTACTACGAATACGGGCATGTTGGCAGAGGTGATGCCTCCCATGGGTCCTACGGCATCCACATGGTGACATGGAATAAAATCTACTTCCCCCTGACTAAGAAGCTTCACTGCTTCCTCCCTGGCATCTGCCCATTTTTCAAACAGGACGGCACCAATACAGGAGCCTTTCATAGGGCTGGTCATATTTTCCCACCGGATAGGCGGTCCTGCATGGAGAAGTACCTTTCCCTGATTTAATTCTTTAATTACGGTTTTAGCCGGTACCACATCCAATAAAACCGGTGAAGCAAGGATTATTTTCTGTATGACCGCCTGATTTGCATCGTCGATTGTATTGTACAACATAAGAACCTCCTAATATCCACATAAGTCTCTTTACCGATTCCTACTGCCCGGAAAACTTGTAACCTCTTAAATACTGCAGGGCTTTGATCATCTCTAAATCCCCTCCTGCAGGCGGCGTCCATTGATACTGCACGACCTTACATGAGAAATCTTCCAGTACATCGGCAAAACCTTTCAGTCCGATATTGATGACTCTGGGTTTTTGCCCAAGCAATTCCATAACCCTTTCGGATACGGCATGATCCTTATCTGCCTTCATCTTTTCCCTGGGAAGAATCGTTTTTTCCTTCTCCACGTAAGGATGGCCGATCAGGGCGAGAGCTGTTTCCACCGCTCTTTTATTGCTGGTACAAAGTATGACACCGATATCTTCCAGTTTTTTCTTCTGCAGATCATAATTCTGCATATCCCCTCTGGTTCCGCAAATAGCCGCTACAAAGTAAACCCTTCGCCCCTGCTTTTTCACCTGTTCCATCATATCCAGGATCCCCGGAACAAGAGCTCCAGCCATATCCTCATGAGAACCATATCCCAGTACCAGATCGAACAGAATGACTCCTGTCTGCTCTTCCCCCAGGGCCTGCTTCATGCATGCGATCCTGTTTGCAGGGTCGATCATGGGATGCGGTTTTCCCACGGTATAGATGTCATCTCCCAGATCTATGACGGTATAGCCCTGTGTATTGAGCAGACAGCCTTCCTGTTTTCCTCCTGCTCCGGGAATGCCAATGGTATCCTTTATGAGCATTACAGCCTCCGCCGCCAGAGTTCCTCCGGAATAATAGCCTTTTATGGTTTTATGGTCTTCCTTTTTAAATCCTTCCTTTACCTCCGGCTTCCATGTATCCTTTGTGATCTCTTCCTTTCTTACTAAAGAAACCGCGATCCTGGCTGCTTCATCCAGGGTGTAGGCATGGTAGAAATTCTCCTCATGTATCTCCGGCTTCTCCCCAAGGAAAAGGGTCACCACAGGCTTTTCATAATCCCAAAGCCTGTTTACAATCACATCTCTTACTTCCTTTGCCGGAGGTTTTGACAGGATGACTACCACCTCTACCTGGGGATCCTTTTCCATGGCGTCAATGGCATCAAGCATGGTAATTCCGCCTACTTCCCCCGATAAATCCCGGCCGCCTGTGCCGATGGCATTTGCCACCCCTTCCCCTGATTGGTCAATGATGGTGGTAACCTCCTGGATTCCTGTTCCGGAAGCCCCGATGACTCCGATCTTTCCCATCCTGACATGGTTGGTAAAGGCGATGGGAACCCCCTTGATAATACCAGTCCCGCAATCCGGTCCCATGACCAGAAGACCTTTTTCATGAGCCTTTTGTTTCAGATATATTTCATCCTTTTTTGATACATTATCGCTGAAAATAAATACATTTAAATTCTCATCAAGTACCCTGTCGGCCTCAGCCGCCGCATACATGCCAGGTATGGACAGAACCGCCAGATTGGCATCCGGCATTCTTTTAAGAGCCTGTTCCCAGGAGGATACGATGTGTTTTTCTTCATTTCCGGAGGAGCTTTTGGACTGATTGTTTAGAAATTCCTCCACCTCTTTTAAAACCTGCCCGATGATCTCCTCTGATTCCACATCTACCACTATCGCCATATCATTGGACTGGGCTTCCATTAAATCAGGAGTCTCCAGACCGCTTGCCTTAAATAAGTCTTTGTTGGCGGGTGTTGCCATCATAATGGAGACTTTATGTATTCCCGGCATGGAGGAAATTTTATTTGTCAGCAGCATAAGAACCACGGAATCCTGATAACTTCCTTTGCGAATTATCGTTTTAATCATGTTACGATTCTCCTTTTAACTAAAATCATTGGGTGTTCTTACTCAGCAAATTTGTTCTTGTGGTCGTAGCGGTTGTAATGGATATCTTCACTGATCAAATATTGATAGATATCATCTACGATTTCTATCCCATCCTTGTCATAACCGGCCTTTCTTAAAAGGCCCCGTTCTCCCGGATAGCACACCTTTTCAAAACCTTCTGCCGGCTTAATAGCGGCCAGTTCCTCCATGGTAGTGGTTATGTTTTCTTTAAATCGATCCAGACCTACAAATTTATTTGGATCCAGTACAATATGAAGCTGCCCCAGATCTCTGCCTTTTGATAAGTCTTCATACATGCTGCTTACATGTTTTCCAAAAGGCAGGCCCAAAAGGATGCCTGACAGCACATCCACCATCATCATCAGTCCATATCCTTTCGCGCCTGCAATAGGGACAAGGGCATTCACTAAGGTGGAATCGGTTGTGGGGTTGCCGTTGACATCCACTGCCCAGGTGCTTGGAATGGGTTCCTTCTTAGACCTGGCATACAGTACCTTTCCCCAGGCCTGAACCGTAGTCGCCATATCAAATATGATATTTCTGCCATCAGCTCCCGGAGCTCCAAAGGCAATGGGATTGGTTCCATAGTAAGGTTCTGATCCTCCGTAAGGAACTGCCATTGGGTCTGACTGGCACATGGAGATGGAAACCAGATTTTCGTCCGCAGCCATCTCCACATAATATCCCAAGCTGCCGCTGTGGGAAATATGCTTGGCTCCAACCACTGCAACCCCTGTTTCCTTCGCCATTTTAATGGCTTCTTTCATGGAAAGCACTGCCGCTGCATAGCCTGAGCCATTGTCTCCATGGAATATTCCGCTTGCCGGGCCTGTTTTCTCGAATTTAAATTCCGGATGAATGGTGATACCGCCTTTTGCTATCCGTTCCGAATAATACTCTACTCTGACAGCTCCGTGGGAATGGATCCCTCTTGCATCAGACCATGTAAGGATATCTGCGGTAATATCCCCGTGTTCCTTGGTAAGCCCTGCCTTTTGAAGCTTATTGCTGATCAATTCATGTAATTGTCCTTCTGTTAATCTCATAAGATATGCAACCTTTCTTCGGTTATATTTTTTTATAGCTCTGCATCCCTGTTGCAGTCTTTTGAATACACATAGGCAAATTCTTCTTTTCGTCCTACTCCATATGCAGCCTGCAGGCTATAAGCACCCATAAACAGATAGTCACCCTTTTTAACAGGAATCCAGTGATTATCCAGGTTGTACATTCCTTCCCCTGAATAGATATAAGCGCCATGCTCCTGGATATGGGTTTCAATATAGCCATGGCATGCCCCGGGCTTAAAGCTTAAGATATGAAAGTTCATATCAAATCCAATATCAGCTGCTGACGGCAGAAAGTCCTTAACTCCCACATCTTCCATTCCCTCATATGGAGTAAACGGCACATCTCCTATATTTCCGCAGACCGTATAGGCCTGGTGTCCCTCGATCCTGTGATAGCGCCTCTTATATAAAAATGCTCTTGCCTGGGCATCTCCTACATTTTCAAAGCTCACCTTATTTCCCTCAGGAGAATAAATGTAACCGCCTTCTGTCAGCTCTTCTTCCTTATCTTCATTTTTCACCTTTACCCTCCCTTCCAGAATATAGAGGAATACTTCGATCCCTTCTCCTCCAAATCCCTTTGGATGGCCTCCGCCCTGTTCAATGGTTACCAGATAATCTACGAAGGAAGCTCCCAGTTTAGGGGAAGCTAAAATAGTAACTGCGCATTGTTCAAATCCAGGTACCACATTTTTCACCAGGCCATCCGGTTCTATTAATGCGAAGTTCCCCCTTTTTACGATGGAACGGCTTGATAAAATGTCTTCCCGGTACCCTGTTATGTGATTTAGATAGCTCATGATAATTTCTCCTTTATTTTGTAATTATTTAGCTTTACTGAAAAATGTCCTTGCATTAAATATCAGGAATAGTATGGTTCCTAAGATCAGCAGCAATGCTCCGATATAAAAGCCTGCGGTGCCTGATCCGGTTTTATCTATAATAAATCCTGTTACCGCCGGTGCGATAATGGATGAGGACATTCCGAAAAAGTTGAACAGTCCAAGAGTGGTTGCCATGTTCTTTTTATTGGCTCTGTCTGACACATAGGATATGAGGACAGGATCAACGGCCATCTTGCCAAGGAACCCATACAACAGTAAAATGATGGTCAGGGATAACGCATTGGGCATTGACATGGATAATGCCACCAGCACAAATGCGGAAAGCTCTAAGCCAATGATGATCAGCGCCTTTTTTTCTCTGAACTTATCGGACAGTCCTGCAAAGAACAGCGCTCCCGGTACTGCCGTAACCGATATCATGGAAACAACAAGGCCAATCATTCCACCGGTGATCCCCCTCTCTGACTCTAAGAACTTGGGAAGCCAGGTTACAATCAGATAATAGGCATAACAAGTGGAAAAATACAGTATGTAGCAGGAAATCATGTTAAGTGAAAGCAAAGAAACCGTTTTCTCTGTTCCTGAAACTGCATCTTCTGTCTTTCCTTTATTTTCTTTCTGAATGTCATGGTGCCTTCCCCTGTCCTTGATCGCAATGGCAAACCAGATAACTAAAAGTACGATGAGGCTGCCTGAAATCGTCACCATTGTCTGCCAGGGCAGATGCAGGGTCTTAACGATAAAGCTGGAACCTGTCATTCCCAGGATCAGCCCCAGAGCGGAACCGCTGTTGACAATCGCTGTGGAAATTCCCTTTTTCTCAGGCGGCACGTGTTCCGCTGTTAAGGAAAAGGCAGCGCCGTAATACGTTCCGCAGCCTATTCCTGCGCAAACGCTGCCAATGTAAATCGTATTAAGGGATCTTGACATGGCAATGCTGAAGGCTCCTATCGCAAAGAGGAGAAAGCCTGGTATGAGAACCTTTTTCTGTCCGAATCTGTCTACTAAGAACCCGGATGGTATCTGTAACGATGTATATCCAAAGAAATAACAGCTTGCTATGAGTCCCATTGCCGTGTTGGAATGCTGCCCGACTGTCCCCTGGATCTCCGAATAGATGGGTGACAGCATGGACCGGTAGATCCAGATGACTACCCAGCCTAAACAGAAGGTAAATACGATTGTCTTCCAATAATCCTTTGGCAGTTGTTTTGCTAAACTTTGATCTCCCATAATGCCCCTCACTTTTCCTATTGATATGATAATTCATACAGAGATAACGTTAATGCCTCAATTCCCTGCTTCAAATCCGATAGTTCTGTCCGTTCTGCCGGATTATGGCTGATTCCCTTAATGCTTGGGACAAAAAGCATGCCGGTAGGAATCCGGGGCGCTATGATCTGGGAATCATGGCCTGCGCCGCTGTGCATCATCCGGTAATTCAAGCCTTTTTCCCTGCAAACCTTCTCTATGAGCCGGATCATTTCATCATTCATTGGAACAGGCTTCTCATCCATCCATAAGTCTAAATCTATTTCCACCCCATGTTTTTTTGCGATATGCTTCATGTTTTCTTCCAGCTCGGTAGTCATGCTTTTTAAAAGAGCCTGATCCGTATGGCGGCAATCCATGGTGAACAAAGCTTCTCCAGGGACCACGTTTACGGTATTGGGTTTTACTTCTATTTTTCCAAAGGTTAAAACCAACGGGTCCCCTATGATTCTGGCTTTATGTAAGGAATCATATACGATTTCAGAAAATACCTGGATTACATCCTTTCTGTATTTCATGAGAGTTGTGCCTGCATGGTTTGCTTCACCTTTTAAGGTGATGTTATATCTTCTCTGCCCTACGATTCCAGTGATCACTCCTACGGATTTCCCTTCCATCTCAAGGGTATTTCCCTGCTCGATATGCAGCTCAATAAATGCTTTTACATCGTTCATGGTACCGCCGGGATCCTTTTTAAAATCAAACCCGCACTCATGCATGGCATCCACGAATTTGATTCCTTCTGAATCTGTGAGATTTTCGACCTCTTCTTTTTTTGCCAGGCCAAATAAGTTTTTGCTTCCCCAGAAAACATAGGGGAATCTGCTTCCCTCCTCTTCTGCCATGGAAATGACCTCCAGATTCTTTTTCGGCCTTCCATGGTTTTCAAAAAGGTTCTTAACAGCTAAGTATCCTCCGAAAATTCCAAGCTGACCGTCTAAGCTCCCTCCATTCACTACCGTATCCACATGAGAACCAGTGGCAATGGTACCGGATTCCGGTTCCGTTCCAATAATCCTTCCATATAAATTCCCCACTTCGTCAAACCTGGTTTCCATACCTATCTGCTCAAATTTTTCCTTTAAAGCTAACTGCACCTCCAGCCAGCTCTTGGAATAAAGGAGCCTGGTCATTCCTCCTGTTTGGTTTTTCCCATAAGAGGACATCCAGTCCAATGCTTCCATGATCTCATTGACGGAAATATCCATTTGTGCTACCTCCTGAATCTTTTTTCTATCGATTCGAATCCATGGTTTTATTTTAAAGAAATTTTTCTTACAATACATCATCCAAACCAGATAATCCGTTTTTTAATTTTTGTATGATTCGCACAATGATTTACGTTTTACTAGACATTTAATTAACAATGTTTTTAATTATTTTTTAATCTCATTAATTTTATTTAGCAATTTATACACCTATAAAAAATGGAAAATACATGTTTTTAGCTTGTATGCCTCATCAATTGTCAAGAATACCATCTCATGCAGGGTGGAGCTGGAACGGGATGCTGCCGGGATAAGAAGATTGGTAAAAATGATGCTGTATATGCTTCACTTTCATCATGGTTTAGGCACAAAAAAAGACGCTCATTTCTGAACGCCTGGTTAAGGTAAAAGAAAAGCCTTTTCTAAGGCCATTAGAAAGTCTCAATGTTCCTGCTTTGGCGACTCCTTTTTACTAATATCGCTATTTCCTTACTTATTGACAAAAGGAGGTTCTAATGATACCCTTTATGCATTGCATAAATAAGGGGTTACATGACACAATGAAGTTTTAGTAATTGTTCGCAATCTGATCTTCCCTGCCGCAATTAATACTTTGAAAGGATTCTATAGTTAAACATGAACACTACAAGAGATCTGATCAACGGCAATGAAACAAAGGCCATGATAAATTTTGCTATCCCCATGATCATAGGAAACATATTTCAACAATTATATAATGTTGCGGATACGGTGATTGTTGGAAAGTTTATTGGTTCCAATGCCCTTGCTGCAGTAGGCAGTTCATTTTCCGTTATGGTTTTATTGACCTCTATCATTATTGGATTCTGCATGGGCAGCAGCGTGGTGTTTTCCCTAATTTATGGTGCAAAGGAAATTGACAAACTAAAAAACTGTTTTTTTACCGCTTTTATTTTCATTGGAATCGTTACAGTTATTATCAATGTGTGCTCTATCATTTTTATTGATGAGATTTTAACCTTTATCAATATTCCTGAGGAAATTTTTAGGGACGCAAAAACTTACCTGCAGATTATTTTTTATGGGATTAGCTTTACATATATTTATAATTACTTCAGCGCTGCTATGCGGAGCATAGGTAATTCGGTAGTACCGCTTATCTTTCTTATTCTATCCGCTGTTATTAATATTGTGTTGGATATCATATTTGTTGTTCCACTTCAGATGGGGATTGCAGGTGCCGCCTATGCTACAATCATTGCACAAGGATTTTCTGCCATTGGCATTGCTCTTTTCTGCATGCTGCGAGTTCCTCTGATTCATCTTAAAAGGGAGCATTTGTATTTTAATAAGAGCATTATTAAAAAAATCTCCAATTTTTCCATACTCTCCAGCATCCAGTATTCAGTTATGAATTTTGGGATTTTGTTGATACAGGGTTTGGTAAACAGCTTCGGTGTTTCTGCAATGGCAGCTTTTGCTGCAGTTGTTAAAATAGAAAGCTTTGCTTATATGCCGGTGCAGGATTTTGGAAACGCCTTTTCTACCTTTATCGCCCAGAATATGGGTGCAGGAAAGCAAAAACGTATTTACACCGGAATACGCTCCGCAGTTAAAATAATAACCATTTACTGCGTTATTATTTCCGTCTTAATATTAGTATCTGCAAAACCATTGATGTATATCTTTATTAATAAAAGTGAAACAGAGATATTGAGGATTGGAGTGCAGTACCTTACCATTGTAGCTGGCTTTTATTGCCTGATCGGGTATCTGTTTATGTTTTACGGCCTATTCCGTGGGATCGGAAAGCCAGGGGTATCCATTGTACTTACCGTTGTAAGCCTTGGTACCAGAGTTATCCTGGCTTATATACTGTCCGCTGTGAATTGGATCGGAATGGTTGGGATATGGTGGGCGATTCCTATTGGGTGGGCTCTCGCAGATGTGATCGGTGTTATTTTAATCAGGCATTATTATGTAAGTAATCGTTGATAAGATGAAAGAAGCATCCTAAGATTTCTTCTTCTTTTAAATTTTACAGATACATGGGTTCATCCCAAATTGTAAATGACTACATATATCTGAAATGAGATATATGTAGTCATTCTTTACTCATTATTATTTATTGTCTTCATTGTACGGACCGAAGCTATTATTAATTCTTCCGTATCAGGATTATGTATATTTAGCTATCACTATGAATGAGAGGGAAGCATCATTTTACAGTATTTGTTATATTCTTTTTCCTGAATGACGCTGCAATTTTTAGTATCAATCTTTGGATTTTGTTCTTGTAGCATCTCTAAAAGCCCTTTGCCAGCTTCTATTGAAGTTTCTGCTAAAATTTGAATATTCTTATTTGAAACAATGGTAACCGTTAAATACTTAACAGGCTTGCGGCTATATTTATCTCCATTAATATAAAATGTTCTTTCCACAAGAAAAGCCCCAACAATATCGCAGCGTTTCATAACAATATTTTTGAAATCAGCTAAATAGATGAAATCTCTTGTCAACACCCCATTTTTCTGACCGGATAATACTGCTTTCATTTTATCAGTAAGAGCAAGAACATAGCTATCGGAAGCCATTGCCTGAAGTTCAAATTCACGAATTTCACTTTCACTATATTGGCTATTTTTAGCGCTTTTTTTAATCAAACCCTCAGCCCCTAAGCTATTCCGCTTTTTAGTAAATATTATTGTAAAAATCGAAAGAGCAAAAATGACAAAGAAAAATCCGATTATAACTAAACCTGGAGCAACCATATCGCTCTCCCCTTCTTTTATACTTTCCATCGTACTTATTATCCCCCAAGCAGTTCCCAATCCGGACATCACCATAAAAATACCAAAGAAGGCATAAATACCTATTCCATTTTTCTGATTGGATTTATTAACCGAAGAAAATACGGAACGATTTGGGTAATACTTACTAATATAATCCTCATTCATTTGTACAAAATATGTTTGCATAATTATGACCTCCTGTTGATTCTACATAATCACTCGGAATCTTAACCTTACTTTAACCGGTTTTTAGATTCTTACTTTATTAATTCCTTACTTTTCTCAAAACGTTTGATAAAACCATCATTAACTTCTTTAAACACGTGAATGTTTCTTTTTAAATTTTTATATCAACAATCAATCTCTCTCCCCTTTGCTATTTACACTATACTACATTTTTCGCACTTTTTCCCTTCCATGTAATCACCAACGGTTTACATGTAATTTTTAGATGACATGTGCCCAATAAAAAAGACAAAATCCATCTTATTGGATATGGTATAATAAAACAGACACATAATTAAGGGAATATTGTGAAAGGTGATCTGCTTTATGGCAAGAAGGAGCTAAAAGAACTTTCCATTCATTACAACTCTTTATATCGCTGGATTCCAATAAGGTCTATGGATGGGGTCAGGGTATTGAATTCTTTAAGAACATTATAGCAATCAAAAACACAGCCAGTAAATTAAGGCTGTGTTTTTGATTGAAATTAAATAAGTTAATATTTCTTTAAAATTTATAGCCTTATAAAAATTTATCTGATTTTAAACTTAATTTATGTCTTTTTCTCTATATATTAAGTGGTAATAGATATTGGGTAGCAAGACCTGCAATCTCAATTGTATACCAATTAACAGCAATTAAGTAATCCATTGTTTCATTAGATACAAAGTACTCCATACCATATGAATTTTCGAACAATTCTCCTAATCTTTTAGCATTATTGACTTTTACTACAGATTTTCTTACAATATTACTATCCTGGCCCCAAAAAACATATGCTGGTTCTTCTTTAAGGTACTGAGAATAAGTAAATTCATACTTTTCTGTAGGTATTGAAACTGTATTTTTACCGATACCCAAATGTCCATCTGTCTTAAAGGGATTATAAAATGCTAAAACAGCCCTAATATACCCTTGAGCCTCATTCTCATTCAGCAGACAAATCTCTATATTTAGCTTATTACTTGCTTCAATTAATTCTTTTACATAATCCAACATATTCACACCTACTTTCTAGTTGCTGGAACCCTATCTACAAATATATGTCCCCTAATTCTATTGCTTCCCTTACCAGCAGTTTGATATCCGATATGAGGCGCATGTGGTCCTTCTCCAAGTTGTCCATTAGGTTTAACATTATTCCACTGCGGAATGTCCATATTTACATTCGCCCCATTAGGCCCTTGCCATTCTACAGGTATACTTTTCCCGTACTCATTAGTGCCCCACTTAGTCACTTCGAACTCTTCTTTGGGAACTCCCGTTCGCCTGAATGCTTCATCAAGTCCATCTTGATATGTTTTTCCGGTACCTCTGAGATCGACATTTTTTGAGGATTGAATTCCCAATTGCTACCTGTAAGACCATCCCCCGTACCCTCAGTCTGCTCCGCCTGCGGATTATTCTTCCCCGCCGGACACAGCCCCATATAACCACTGGGATCATAGTAAGTAATAGGATTATTCTGACAATACGCATATAGGTTCAGTCCATCTCCCCGGTACGCATCCTCCTGCATAAATCTGCCGATCTTCGGATTATAAAACCTCGCCCTCAAGTAGTATTGACCGCTGATTCCATCATACATCTGACCCGTATAGGTAATTCGGTTTTCTATACTTCCTGACGTTTCTATTATACTTCCAAACGGGTCATAATGGTAGCTTTTTCTGATCTCCTGTTCCTGATCTAACAGAAATATCGTACTTCCCATCTCATCACACACAAAATAGTTGGGGGAATCCTCTCCCGCACTTTGCAATGACACCACATGATGTCCGCGGCAATAACGTTTCTGTTCCAAACCACTCTCTTCTGCCGCTAATTCTCCCCGGTCAAATACAAAACGGATCACCTTTCCTGCTTCTTCCGTTTCATAACGCAGACCTTCTCCATCGTACCGATAGCTGGCAGCACCGTTTTCCGTGGTCACGCTGTACTGCCGGTTCAAAGGATCATAAGCATAGGTTCGGCTGACCTCCTTGCCCTGTTCTGACAACAGATTCCCCTGCTTGTCATAGAGATAAACCATGTGGTCTGATTCTGTTTCCAGCCCTGTCAGTTGATTTTTACGGTTATACTCATATCGTTCTTCTCCGGTTTGGGTCTTCCTGGTTAACCGGTTCCCTGCCAGATCATAAGTAAACTGTTCTGTGTCACCGTGATACGTTGCTTCTGACAAACGGTTCATCACATCATAACCATATGCATTCTGATAAACATCCCCTGACTTTTTCGTACAGTTTCCATTTCCGTCATAGGCATATGCATAATTAAGCAGTATTTTCCCGTCAGAGCCTACTGTCACCAGATGCTCAATCAGCCCATCGTCCTGGTATTGATACTCTGTCTTGACTCCATTCCCATAGTCAAGGGAACTGATCCTCCCTTCCGGCGTATATTGATACGCTGCCAGAAATGTATGGTTTTGACTGTCTCTCACCTCCCTGACCCGGTTAAGAACATCGTAGGTATACCGAGTCGCAATCCCTGTTACATCCGTCAGTTCTGTTACACTTCCATTCTTGTCATAATTTAATCTATTATTACCGGGTCGAAAAGAGAGCAGGAGAAAGCCGGGTGGTCAAAAACGACCACCCGACAGCTACTTCACCCGGCTGTGCTGGGCGTTTGAGGAGCTTTTACATGAGGTGGTCGGAAACTTAGCTTGACACAGTAAAGCTGGTCAGAATGTGACAAGGTTGGCATACACCAAGACTTTGTCAGGTACACCCTGAACATCTACATATCATGTCAATTGTTTATTTGCATTGTTTTAAAATTTATTATTAGTAATTTATAGTATCGACCTCATGATACAATTCCGTATTGTATATTCCTAAAGGATGGAAACATTATGAACGAATATCAATAGCCATTTACACTATCAACATGTAATTGATACATTCCATAAAAACCAGCCTGAAAAATCTAAAATGGAAGATGAATAAATTTTACTGGCCGAAATCTTCATTTGAAAAGTTGCCAATCAATGAGAAAGAGCTGGTTGGAAATTACATTTTACTCTCTTATAAACCAACTTTCTTTAGAAGAAGCTTTTTTGTATCAGCACGGTTTTATGGATGGTGTGTAACCATTAAAATATATTGGCAAAATATAATATGTCATAGTAAAAATACCCAGAATACAATAAGTTAATAAACTTATTGTATTCTGGGTATTCAATTACTCTAAAAGTTATTATTTAAATGCTTTAATATTAGATTTTATTGATTTAATTTCTTAACAAGGAAATTTATTACTTCCATACATCAACATGACATAATTTAACCAACTGTATTACCAAGCTAAAAAACAATAATTCTTCCGCTTGGAAATTCTCCATCCCAGCCACATGGTAAATGCCCCGATATGTAGATTTGGTACAATTGGTGGTAAAATTCTGAGCTGTAGTAATCTGAGAATATATCACTAATTAATATGGTTATCAAATTGAATTTTAAATCATCGATAATACTTTCGGGCAGACTTTTTATGCAAATGCCCTCTTTGATTTTTTCTACAATTTGAGGCAATACCTCTAATTTTACTTTCTTGACAAGCTGATTCCAATTTTTGTTGTATTCTTTTTTGTTGTTAATTGCTAGATATGCAGTAATATTTCCCCTTTCTTCCAGACAAATATTTTCCCAATCCGTAGAGATAATAGTCTTTATTGCTTTAGTATGGTCCTTTTGAAAAAGAACATCAAAATCATACTGTACATTTTGTTGCTCGCCGCAGTACTGTAACCATTTACAATTTACTAATTCTTCTACCATTGTGCTTCTTATTTCCATAATATCACTCCATCACACTATTTAATTTGATTGATTCTACCAGGTATTCTTGGCACGAAATCTGTGTTACTAAGCCCGAATCCTCGTTGTTGTTTGAAAGCCTCTAGCACTGAATAAGCTGAATCCATTTTTGATATACCGGCATTTCCCAGAGAATTATATAATGCTCTGTTATATTCTCCTACAGTTGGCATTTCACCATAAAAATCTCCGCCTTTTCTGTAATTATTCCAAAAACCTTCTAAAGAGTTATGAGCATTATAATGCTGACTACCGATATCAGTAAAAGCATTCCCTTCAAGCTCAATACTTAAACCTTCTTGCTTTGGAATGACATCCCTAAATGCAGCATCTTGACTTAAATGGTGTGCTTGTCCTGTTACTGTCGGGTCTTTAACCATGTTTTTATAGGTGTCAATTTTAACATCGCTCCCACCCTTAATAGGATCGCCCGAACCCTTAGTCTGCTCTGCCTGCGGATTATTCTTCCCCGCCGGACACAGACCCAAATAACCACTGGGATCATAGTAAGTAATGGAATTATTCTGACAATACGCATAGAGGTTCAACCCATCTCCCCGGTACGCATCCTCCTGAATAAATCTGCCGATCTTCGGATTATAAAACCTCGCCCTCAAGTAGTATTGACCGCTGATTCCATCATACATCTGACCCGTATAGGTAATTCGGTTTTCTATACTTCCTGACGTTTCTATTATACTTCCAAACGGGTCATAATGGTAGCTTTTTCTGATCTCCTGTTCCTGATCTAACAGAAATATCGTACTTCCCATCTCATCACACACAAAATAGTTGGGGGAATCCTCTCCCGCACTTTGCAATGACACCACATGATGTCCGCGGCAATAACGTTTCTGTTCCAAACCACTCTCTTCTGCCGCTAATTCTCCCCGGTCAAATACAAAACGGATCACCTTTCCTGCTTCTTCCGTTTCATAACGCAGACCTTCTCCATCGTACCGATAGCTGGCAGCACCGTTTTCCGTGGTCACGCTGTACTGCCGGTTCAAAGGATCATAAGCATAGGTTCGGCTGACCTCCTTGCCCTGTTCTGACAACAGATTCCCCTGCTTGTCATAGAGATAAACCATGTGGTCTGATTCTGTTTCCAGCCCTGTCAGTTGATTTTTACGGTTATACTCATATCGTTCTTCTCCGGTTTGGGTCTTCCTGGTTAACCGGTTCCCTGCCAGATCATAAGTAAACTGTTCTGTGTCACCGTGATACGTTGCTTCTGACAAACGGTTCATCACATCATAACCATATGCATTCTGATAAACATCCCCTGACTTTTTCGTACAGTTTCCATTTCCGTCATAGGCATATGCATAATTAAGCAGTATTTTCCCGTCAGAGCCTACTGTCACCAGATGCTCAATCAGCCCATCGTCCTGGTATTGATACTCTGTCTTGACTCCATTCCCATAGTCAAGGGAACTGATCCTCCCTTCCGGCGTATATTGATACGCTGCCAGAAATGTATGGTTTTGACTGTCTCTCACTTCCCTGACCCGATTAAGAACATCGTAGGTATACCGGGTCGCAATCCCTGTTTCATCCGTCAGCTCTGTTACATTTCCATTCTTGTCATAATCATACGACAGTAACGTTCTCCCGGCTGATGCCTTCCTGCTTAACAGACCCGTGGCTGTGTAATCGTATTGATAGGTAATTCCATCTCCTGACGCATCTTTTAACCTACCGTTGGGATAATAGTGATACTGATTGGTAACGGCATACCTCCCTTTCGCATCCTCCGCCCGGCGGTATACCAGATGATTGTCCATATTGTAGTGGGTAGAAATATGATTGTCATTCCGGTCTATATAGAGGTCTGGGCTACCTTCTTCATCATAATAAAAATATTCACTGTTTCCATCCTGATCAACCCGTTCATACACCTGGCCAAAGCTATTATACTTATAAGTAATCGTTCCTCCGTTGGCATCAGTAGTACTGATGATATTACCGGCATAATCATAGGCATAACGTTCGATTCCTCCATCGGGCGTATATACCTCTGTAATCCTCCCCCAGTCATCAAGGACAAACTGGGTCAAGTTCTCATTCCCATCCCTGACTCCTGTAATATTTCCCTGGGCATCATACTGAAAGGACTGCGCCGCCTCTCTTTTCTCGGCCTGCCCCTTACCGGTATAGACCCCTACTGTTTTACCTGCTGCATTATATGTGTACTCGGTATATTCAGTCTCACCCGTCCATGCCGAATGCAGATTTCCACTCAGGTCATACTGGTATTGATGCAGTATATGTTTGTCTGGTGTTGTTACCGATACCACCTGATCCTGACCGTTATAAGCAAACTCTGTTCCTGCTCCGTTATCACAATCGACCTGATATTGTTCCGGACGTACTACCTTCAAAATACGATCATTCTTATCATAAATAAAACGGCTTACCCCTCCATTTTCATCCACGAAATGCGTGAGCCTGTCCTTTTGATCATACTGGTATCGGCGGCTGCAAACACAGTCCTTTAAGCTTTGATCCATTCGTTCTAACAGATTTCCTGCCGGATCATACTTATACCGATAAATTCTGTGGATTCCTCCCTGTTTATCTTGTTCTTCTTCCCTGATCACACGATCCAGAGCATCATAGTACCAATTCTTCTGATACCCCTTGGGAGTTATCATCATGATACAGTTTCCATTGGGATCATATTCATATTGAGTAACTGCCAAGATGGTTTTTTCTTTCCCTTTTGCTTTTAAGAACCGTTCTTCGATTCCTTCTTTCTTTTTCACCAGATTGCCCGCAGAATCATATTCATAAGAAATCATTCGTTTGACTACTTCACTGATCTGGAAGCTTTCATAAACCTTCTGGTTTAAACAGTTGTATTGATAAACAGTTTTGGCTCCATGCCGGTCTTTCACTCCGGTTAACCGGTTTAACTTGTCATAGGTAAAATATAATTCATGATAACGGAGGGCATAATCCCCATAATGGACTTTATCGCGTCCCCGCTTTTCACAAATCAGATTCGATTCTGTATCATACTCAAATAAGTTTACCGAATACCATACTTCTTCTTCAGTTGATTCGATTGGTTTCCAGGTTGCAATCCGATTCCCTAACAGATCATAGTGATGGCAGGTTGTATAACCCATGGCATCAGTTTCTTTAGTCAGATTTCCTGCCAAATCATACGTTAAAGTTTTTTGAACCGCATCCTCCTCATCGATGATCCGAATCAGACGATTCATACCATCATATTGGTAACAAATCCCTTTCCCATCATCAATCTGTGCATCATAAGATTCCGGCCTTACCTTTTTGATCAAATTTCCATTGCCATCATAAAAGCATCGCTCCACGGATCCATCCGGATAGATCGTGCGAATCCTTCTGCTATCTGAATCATATTCATAACGGGTACCATAGCCAGCCACTCCATCCTTTGCATAACCGCAGGGATGAATTTTTCTGATGATGTTTCCAGCCAGATCCCGTTCCTGTTTCCAGACATTTCCCAATGGATCACGGGTTTCAGTCACCCTGTCAAAGAAATCATACTGATACATCCATGCATGGCCGCCGATTCCCTGATTAGGCGGGAAAAGAGCCGTCATATTTCCCATTTTATCATAGGTTTTTCTGGTTTCATTTTCCTTTCCATCACGGACATAGATCATATAGTTTTGCTTATTATAACAAAACTCTACTGTCCCAAACTCCGTAGTTGTAGAAACTTTTCGTCCTGCCTGATCATATTCAAAGATCGTTGTTTGACCAACCGCATCCGTAACCTGAGAGGGCTCCGGTAAAAGATGCCCGCCATTTTCATCATAGGTATAGCTTATCTCATTGCCTCTGCTGTCTGTTTTCTTTAAAATCCTTCCATAGCTATCACGTTCATATTGGGATTGCTTCCAAATACCTTCTCTTACTTTCGTCCTTTCTTCCACTAAAAAGCCATCAGGATTATAGCGATATCTGAACTCCTCACCGGTATTTGCTGTCCTGGCAATCAAATGCTGTTCTGTATCATATTCATTCTCCCAGATCTGACCGGAAGGCAGCTCCTCCCTTACTATATTGCCATAAACACTAAAGTCTCTCCTGATGATATTTCCATTCCGGTCCTTTTCATAGATCTTATTCGTCCATTCATCGTAGCCTGTCTCTTCTATTGTCCCGTCATCGAAAAAGCTATGAGTGATTAAACACTGCTCATTGTACTGGTATCGTTCGGTTCTTCCCAACGCCTCAATAAAGACAACATTTTCCCTTTTTTTAGGATCATACCGGATTGTGCTTTTACTGCCATCCAAATAATACTGGGCAACCACACGGCCTTTTTCATCGTATTCATTTCTTACATAGGCATGGCCGTTCTGATCTATCACTTGAGAAATATGGTAATTTTCTTCATACTGATAGGTAGTTATTCCCTCATCTACATGACATACTGCAGTTAAATAATCATTTTCGTATTTGTATTGTATGGCACGTCCTGATTCTTCTCTGACTTCAACAAGACGATCTTCCTCATAGATAAAATCAATCACATATCCAGATGCTGTCACAACCTGGCTCATATGAGCTTCCTGGTAATGGATCTCCGTACTGCACTGTCCTAGTCCTTTGATGGCAGTCAAACGGCCCATTTGGTCATAATAATACTTCTGGTCACCTGGGATATCGATCATCACAAAGCCTTCTTCCGGCAGCTTTCTCAATTGATACCGCTCATCTCCCTGCCGCTTGTTTCGGTAGTTCTCCTCCTGAAGAAAAAACCGCTCCATATGTCCGTCAAAGCATAGTACATCAATTGCCTGTTCCTCGTCATGGAGAAATAACCGTGATTCTAAATTTAACCTCCAGCCTTTCCCCATAATTCCCTTACATGACAGACGGGAATTATAAAACCGTTGGATCCGAAACTGGCTTTTTGTCATATTTGCTAACGTCAGATCAGTTGTTTCCAGACAGAATGCACCGGTTGCCATATCGACTGGATCGATAGAAAATACAATATTTGTTGCAAGTTCCGCGGGATCGGAAAGCCGGGGGTATCCATTATACTTACCATTGTAAGACTTGGTACCAGAGTTATCCTGGCTTATATGCTATCCGCTGTAAACTGGATCGGAATTGTTGGGATATGGTGGGCAATTCCTATTGGGTGGGCTCTGGCAGATGTGATCGGTGTTATTTTAATCAGGCATTATTATGTAAATAATCGCTGATCAGATGAAAGAAGCATCCTGGGATTTCTTCTTTTAAATTTTTTCATATACATGGGTACAGCCCAAATTTCAAGGGGCTGTTGCAAAAGCATTAACTGAGGGAAGGAGGTGCGGACGTAAAGTTGGACTTACACTGATAATCCAAGGTTACGTCCGCACCTCCGTCTCCGGTTTAGTTATTGTTCTTTCTTTTATGTTTATCTGCATTGCTGCTTTCACTTTTTTATATCTTCTGATACAACATCTAATTCATCCAAATCGAATGTGTACCAGAAGACATATTATCATCAATGCAAACTCAAGAATCATTAAGTAATAACTACTATCGCAGCTATCAAATTATCAAGGAATCAAGCTGGTCTACACCATTTTTCCATGCCAAATGAATGTCATTAGTGACAAATAATGATATTTTTCCAGTAATAACAAGCCATGATGGGGCTTGTTTAGAATCAATTTCTAGTGTACAAACTTTGTGGGTTCTTACATCATTCATTATCCACTTATATGGATAGTTTTTTCTTACCACACAACCATAAAACGCTGCCATTTCTAAAAACAGTTCCCGGCAATCATCAAATGTCTCCACTTGTTGCCTTAATACCATATCTTTTATTAATTTTACAACGTCTTCTATTGTAATATGTTCCATCTCTATATGCTGTTCTGTTATAAACCTTTGAGCAAGTGATTCATGTTCCTCAAACAGCTTGTAATAATCTTCCTCCCTAAAATAATCATTCTCTTTCGGTGGCTCAGCAATTTTCTTTAAAAAATCTAAACCATATTTTTTCAGTATATCTGCATAAGTTTCAACTGCCTGCTTATATTCTCCTGTTGTGGAATATTTAAGTCCATCGTCCCTGCAACCCGGCACAAAATTGTCTATTCGATAACTACTGTATCTTCCTGAAAAACAGTTAATATCCATAAATAGTTTTTTTCCCACCTACTACTGTAAAATTCTATAACCTGCCTTGCTATTTCTCCCTTACTATTTTTAAATTCCTTAATAAACCAACAACTATCTATTTTTTCACTAAAAATAAATCCCTCCGGTTCCAATACTTCTCCAATAATCTTATTTATAATTTCTCTTTTTTTCATAAATAGTCTCCTTTAAAATGGGCACGCCAACGCAGGAAAACCGGTACTAAATGTAACTCCGGCCTTTATCAACCACCATGCCCCATATAATACAGCTCCAACAATTGCAGCTGCAGCTACGTCTTCTCATCTGATATTAGAATAATGCATCACCTCACTCTTTCAGATCAATTAAATTAACAAGAGTTTTTAATTCACAATAAATATTAGATTCTTAAAGAATCCAGTCTGTCCACTCCGTTTTTCCATGCCAAATGGATTTCATTAAGCATAGATAAAGATAGTTTCCGTTTAGATTCAATTTCAAGTTTGCAAATAGAGTGAGTTTTCATATCCCTCATCAACCACTTACAGGAATTGTATTTACTTACAACACGTCCATAAAATGCTGCCATTTCTAAAAATAACTCCCGACAATCCTCAAATGGTTCTTCCTGTTTCTCTAATACCATATCTTTCATCAGCCTTACTGCATCTTCTATCTTGACACATTCCATGTCTATCTGCTGCTCTTTTATAAATTTTTGAGCCATACTCTCATGCTCATTAAATAGCTTATAATAATCTTCTTGTCTAAAATAATCATTCTCTTTCGGTGGCTCAGCAATTTTCTTTAAAAAATCTAAACCATATTTTTTCAGTATATCTGCATAAGTTTCAACTGCCTGCTTATATTCTCCTGTTGTGGAATATTTAAGTCCATCGTCCCTGCAACCCGGCACAAAATTGTCTATTCGATAACTACTGTATCTTCCTGAAAAACAGTTAATATCCATAAATAGTTTTTTTCCCACCTACTACTGTAAAATTCTATAACCTGCCTTGCTATTTCTCCCTTACTATTTTTAAATTCCTTAATAAACCAACAACTATCTATTTTTTCACTAAAAATAAATCCCTCCGGTTCCAATACTTCTCCAATAATCTTATTTATAATTTCTCTTTTTTTCATAAATAGTCTCCTTTAAAATGGGCACGCCAACGCAGGAAAACCGGTACTAAATGTAACTCCGGCCTTTATCAACCACCATGCCCCATATAATACAGCTCCAACAATTGCAGCTGCAGCTACGTCTTCACCTTTGACATCAGGAAATTGTATCACATTATCATCTTTCTTATCATTACTGCCAGAGTTAGAATTATTGTTTTGGTTTGGAATCCAGATATATCTGTGCCTATCTTTCTCTTCATCTTTTTTTACGTAATTCCAATAAATGAATCCTGCATAAGAATTAACCTCTGTTCCATCTAAAGACTTTGAATAACCACTGTTATAATAAGTAGAATATTTTATATAATAATCTGGATAGCGTGCACTGGGTATATACAATTGGTCCGGGTTAAATGTTGTGCCAGGAGACACTGTGTAACCTTGATACATATCTTCTAAACCAGCCAAATAACTATTAAATCGTGGCAAATCATTCATATGCGCTGTCGGATTTGCATGACTTCCAGGTTTAATTTCATACAATTCTACTTGGTTTTGATACATTAAAATCATATCGTATCTGCCATTGGTTGTTTTTGCTTCAGGATTTCCACCAGGTATTGTTTCTTCAGTACGAGCTACATATGGCAATCCAGCATAATAGACCTTAAAATATGCCTCCAATAATTGATGCGCCTCTGTCCCATCTTCATGATCTATTGCACCAGGTCTTGCACCATCCGGATCAATGAACGATAATGGATTATTCAGACAATATAGGTAAGGATGCAGGGTCATAGGCTCACAGGTATTCCCCTTCACGGAGTCAAGCCCATAAAAGAGTCCTATATTAGAATTATAGTATCTTCTACCCGCATAGTAAAGTTCCGTTTCAGCTTCATAATAGTGACCGGTAAATCCAAAATATGATTCGCCAGAGACTTTTCGATTCGGTTTACCAAACTCATCATAATCATAACTTGTCCTCACAGCACCTGCTTGGCTTAATAACCGCATTGGAGTTCCTAAAGAATCATTTTGATAAAAGAAGCTTTTATCATCTTCAATCAATCCCGTCAAATGATGACTTTGCGGTTCCCAGATATAGCTTTTGGGGATGCCATCACATTTCTCTCCAATCAGGTTATGATTGCTCCTGGCATAATCAATAATAAATTCTACACTGGATTCATCTGGCTTTTGATAACCATAAAAATCTGATTCCGCATGCTCTTTTTGCTGTTTCATGGTACGCTGGCCGAAACCGTCATAAAGGTAGGATATTTCTGTGCCATTTTTTTTCCTGATTTTTTCTAATAGATTTCTCCCATTATAAAAGTAGGCATCCTGCATTTCCTCATTTTCATAGCAACAGCGAATGTTCCCTCTTTTATCATATTCATAGCGCCTGATAAAGTCTACTGTTTCTTCCCTGACCAACTGATTCAATTCGTTATAATGATACTGTGTATCAATTCCATTTTTTTTCCTAAAAATACGGCTTCCGTATGGATCATATTCATACTTTCTTATTGTATGCAATCCATCCCGAACTTCGGTCAAACGGTTTAAATCATCATAAAAATATCGGAAGCTCTCCTTACCCTCCTCTGAAATCCTGTTTATATTAACAGGCAATCCATCGGAATCATATTCATATTGATAGTTTAAAAATCCGCCTTGATAAGAATGACTCAAATTCTTTAGCTGGCCAAATGAGTCATATCCATAACGGGACTCCTGATGATTGCTGTATTTCCTGGAAGATAAAAAGCCTGCTTCATTATAATGATATTCAACAAACTGATCAGCCCAATGGATTTCTTTGATTTTTTGGCTGGCATCATCATATTCGTACTTAATATCTTCTCCATCCGGATAAACCGTTCTTGTTCTTTTCCCATAAATATTCCATTCATACTGAACCGTGTTTCCCTGATGATCAGTTATTTGACCCGGCATTCCGGAACTGTTACGCTGGATGGTCGTACTGCCAAGCCAGTCTTTCAGTTGGGTCAGCTGGTTTAATGCATTGTATTCCATCATAACTTTTTTTCCATCCGGATATACAATTTTGCATATATTGCCTGATGAATCATAGGTATAATGTGTTTCCATTCCTTCTTGATCCGTATGGGTAAGAATTCTCCCCAAATAATCTCTTTGGTATCTTTCCTCATGACCAGCAGTATTTTCAGAACATATCACGTTACCTTCCGAATTACGTTTATAACGTACCAGCAAAAGCTCTTTTTGCTTATTTATATTCCTTGCCTCTTCCAGTTCTTCCTCAAAGGTCAGCGGTGCGATTTGTTTTACAGAAACAATGCGGTCCACTTCGTCATAGCTGTAAAGAGTTTTCAGTCCGACAGGGTCAACGACTGCCTGCAGCACCCCACTTTTCGTATATTCGTAGTCAGTTACAACTCCTTTATTATTTTTGACAGACAGGAGATTTCCGACCCCATCATAGGTAAAAGCTTTGCTTTGTCCCCTGCTATTCGCAATGGAAGTAATCCGGTTTAGGGCATCATAGGTAAATTCTACCCGGTAACCGGTGTGATCCTGCTTTGCTATAAGATTGCCATTGGAATCATAAGAATAATGCAATTCACTGCCATCAGGAAATTTTTTATTTTTCAGTCTGCCACCCGGAAAGTATTGATACTCAGTAATTCGATTCAAAGGTTCTGTTACCTTTGTGATCAATCCTAATTCATTATATTCAAAACTACTGATTTTCCCAGATGGATCTGTCTGCTTTATTTTTTGCCCGGCAGCATCGTATTCCATGTGGTATTCCCCGCCCATCGGATCAACCGCTCTGGTTATTTTACCCGAAAAATTATATTCAAAACGAGAAGATGTTTCATTTGGATAATTAATTTGAATTATTCGGTTGAGGGCATCGTAATTATACAGTACACTTGAGCCATCCGGTAAGGTTGTTTTTATCCGGTTTCCGTTTCCATCATACTGATAAGATGTCTCTCCTCCTTCCGGAGCTATCACCTTCTCCAGGCGGTTGGATTTATTATACAAATACTTCGTGACTGCGCCATTCGCCTCTGTCTGCTGGCTGACATTCCACATAAGATCATATTCCCGGAAGGTTTCACGTCCCTGTGGATCTGTCTTTTTGACAGGGCAATTCATATCATTGTATTCCCAGGTTGTTGAATTACCGTTCTGATCTATGATCTCAGTAATTTTTCCATTATTATTATAGAAATATTTTTTACTGAATCCCAACGCGTCTGTCATCTCAACAATATCGTTGTTTTGATTATATACATACTGTGTTTTATTTCCATTTCCATCTATTGTTGCAACAACGCGGTTTAACTGGTCATATTCATATTTCACCTTTGAATGAAAAGGGTTTGCTACTTCAATAATATTCCCTCTGCCATCAAATTGGACATGCATTTCGGAGCCATCCGGATGAGTGACCGTTTCTATCATGCCTTTGGAATGATACTGATACTGAAACGTCCGTCCTAATTGATCGGTATTCCGGAGTATCTGTCCATTTTGATTATAATCAGTCCTTGTAACAGAGCCATCCGGATAAATTAATCTGACAGGATGCTTCATTCTGTCATACTCAATTCTTGTCTCATGGCCGGTAGGGTCCCTGATTAAAGTCATATTTCCATCATGATCATATTCGTAACAGGTTTTATTTCCATTGTAATCCGTAATTTCGGCTAATTGATGTTTTTCATTATATTTCTTTTCTATCTGTCCTTCATGAGAAGTAATCCTGCAATCCCGTTGCCATTTATCTCTATAAAATCTGATTTTGTTTTTATTCTGGTCAATAAATACAGTCCTGTCATCATCATATTCATACTCCATGACTCCGCCATCGGGAAATAACTGTTTGACTGCCCGTCCATTTTTATCAAACTCATTGACTACCTTTTTCACACCATATGGTGTTATTTCCTCGATTAACCGGTTTTTTTTATCATAAGTATACTCTTTAAAACCGCCCGAAAGATTATCTGCTTTGATTAAATTGCCATTGTCATATGCAAACGTAACAGACCGTCCGGAATAATCACTCACACCGGCCAGTTTTCCCTCGTTATTATAAGAGAATGTAAAATAACCTGATAAGTTCTGAACCTTCGAAAGAACGCGGTTTGTATATGTATAAATAGTTGAATTCCCATTTTTATCTTTTATCTCTTTGCATAAGCCATCTTTATCAAAAACAAAAGTCTGGTTTAAAATATCCTTATAGAAATACCCATCCATTGAAAGACGTAAGGATTCCTTCGCTAATTCATTTGTTTTATAATCCCCTGCTTCCGCCCTTTCAAACGTTCGGACCTGGCCTCCAACCCCAGTATGTATCTCTATGGTTTCACGATGATCGATCAGGTAAACCTGATGATTATGATTCCAGCCGTTCCCGCACACGGTATTTTCATCTGAAAGAGAATTATAAGTTCGTGTAAAGGAGAGAGGATAACTTCCCATAATATGAAGATCTTCAGACTGCAGCACGTAATTTCCTGTAATAAGGTTGACTGGATCCCCGCTAAAAGGAGCACAACTCAAACCAAAAAGATTTTTAAAAATCTTTCCCGCTTCATTTAAAAGCTTCATGATCGTTTCCTGACCACTTGTCTCTGAAAGAATGATTCCGCCCTTACCACAAACAAGTGCCGAATCCGTTGTTATTGCACTGGTCCCATTGATCTTAGTCTGTTCATGGGGACAAAGCCATTTTCCAAGAATCATTGGAACACAGGGTTTCCCCGTGTGAGAACAAATTCCAAAGCTTGGGATATTTTCACCCGTTTTACAATCATCCACAGTTGCGATCGGTACTTTAAGCAGGCAGACATTCTTATTTTCTACATTCAGTTCACCCACTTGAGAACCACATGTACATTTAATTTTTGCACCTTTAACTAAATAGGAACTACTCATTTTACTCACCCCTTTACTTAAAATTCATACTTTTTAAGGATGCTTCAAATCCATTGATGAATGTAGAATTATCTGGTTTCGTTTTTATAAATACGCCCGGATCAAATTCCGGTTCGTTTTTGCTGACCTTTTTTAATACGGACGGTCCGCAGTCTTGCCGGTTTCCTCCCATTTTAATTGTATCTGCATTCTTTCCCAATCTTAGTTTCCTCCTTATCTCTGTACAATCATT
>NZ_DAMAUN010000029.1:38907-62222 GCF_032078915.1 Lacrimispora sp.
AATGCCTGACTGATTATTTTATCCTCTGTTTTTCCGGCAGGAATCATTCCTAATGCCTGCTTTCCTATTTTTTCAGTATCCTTATTACTGTAAACTCTAACCGGTTCCTCCTCAGTTAATGGATTTGCCTGTGCAAGGATTTTAACCGGACCGGATAGATTAAAATCCTGACAGATATTAATGCTTCCTCCTCCGGAACTACCTTTAATAAGTGTGGACTGTAATGGCGCAAATGTCTTTATCCCATCAGCAGTTAATAAGATTTTTCCTTTTGCTTCTAATAAAATTTCATCACCTTCCAGAACGATGCCCTGCTCATCCTCCAATGTCAGGGAATTGCCCATATGATTATCAAAGCCCATAGTTCCCGGAACTAATTTCATTTCTTTCCTCTGGCTGGTTGTAAAATATCGGTCGAAAGGAGAGGATACGTTGGGACATTTTGAAATATCATTGCTTCTTAAATACTCTATCGCTATGCTATCTGCCTCATTGTGATTAGTAAATATAATAGCAGCCCTCTCTCCCTTTTCTGGCATACAGGTAAATATATTTCCCGTTACCGGCACCCAAGGATAGGTTTTTATTATATTCTGTTCTTCCGGATTTATATCAAATACTAGTTTAACCTCTCCTCCCACCGAAGTAATCACTGTCCCTGTCAAAGATGCTCCGATTAATAGCTTATTATATTCTTTTTTCTTATAATAAAGATCTGTCCTTCCAAATTCATAGGAAAAAATAATTTCTCCTCTGATCATGTTTGCCAAAATGCTCAGCACCCGAAGTCTTCTCCCATCAATTTCAACCTCGTCTCCAATCTGATAAAACCGGTCTGACTCTGCTCTATAAAATACAAACCAATCTTTTTGCATATTTTCTGCTCTGTTTTCAAAATACCGCTCGTCTAATGATACGGTATATGATGTGAATTTTTCATCTATGAGCTTGCTTTCCTCTGGAAAACCTAAATAGAATTTAGGTTCTCCGGTTTTAATATCCGGAATCAGCACACTGCCAAAATGACTGGCTATTCTTTTATAAAATTCCCAGTCACTTTCCTGATATTGAACCAGCAGGTCCTGAATCGGAGATTCTTCCTTGCCTTTCACCGAAAAAAGTACATCTGCTTTTGGAACCTGGTATAGAATACTCCGTATTACACTTTTATAGGTCTGCTCTGTATTTTGAAATGTCCGTATGTATTTTTTTTCATCCAGTTTAATACTTGCAGATATAAGAGATAATCTAGCGGTATATAAATTCCCTTCTCTTTTTTGGTTATAATGGTCCACAAACCCGTAAAAAATGAAATATTCCTGCCCATTTTTCTTGTAACCAATAGAAATAGACTGGCTATATAACGAATCACATAATAGTTCAGTTTTTAGTTGCAAATCAACCGTTAATTTCACATGCTGATTTGGGTTCATACTAAAGTGCAAATCATTTACACCCACAACTGAATCAAGGCCAGTTATAATAAGATTTTTTTTTGTAATCATAAGCTTTCCCTCACACAATTAATAATTCCTGTAACTTTATCCCCCTCACATTTCTGCGGATCAGACTTTCTGCAACGTCTTCACGTATTACTAATGTTGCTTTACTGACTTCTCCCAGGATAAAAAATGGAATATCCTGAATTTTATTCTTATCTAATGATCCTTTTAATAATCTGCTCTTAGTTTTATCAAAGGTACTTTCCATACTTAACAGCCTATGCTCCGGTAATTCCGGCAAATAATAAAACAAAGAATTTTGACTGTCAGGATCTATTAAAATAATTTTTATCGCTTTTATTCCCCTCCTGTACATCCAGATTACTTTCATCACCTTTTCTGACACAAATATACATGGAAATGTCAATATATCCATATAAATGGAATCGGCTTTCAACTTCGAGTCAAGTAGAATCCAGCTTTTTTCCGCATCAAATTGCTCTGAGTTATCCTTTGAGGTTATTTTTCCAAACCAATTCTTAATATCTGGATTAGGATTATTCTCCTCCTGCTCTGAAAGGATAAAATATTTCATATCCTGTCATTCCTTTCTTCAAATAATACAACTTGCTCATCCATATATCCGCCGAAAACAACTTTAAAATCTTCATTCTTTTCTAAAGCTTCTGAAAATTTATTGTGTATAATATCGGTAATATGATCCCTAAAAAACAATTCTGCTATTTTGTAATAATGAGTGATATACCACAAAGCAAATTCCTTCTCTTCGTATTCTTTTAAATGAAATATTACTGCACCAATATGTTTTTTAAAATATTCCATATCTTTTTCAAAAAACTGAAATATAAAATTCATATTCCAATATTGAACAGTCCTGCACCTTTCTAAATAAAAATCTTTATTATACAGATCCAGCCGTACCTCATATTTCTTTGTAAAAATACATCTTTGCAGATAGCTGATGCTAAAAAACTGAACGGGATCTTTTTTATTCATTTGCTGCAAGCTGTGGGCTTCTGAATATAACATTTCTACGGATTTTTTGAAATCCGTTATGATCATATCTCTGTTATCCGAAAAATAAGTCTGTATTTCTTTCAAACGATTATGTAATACCGGCTCCATTAATTTACTGCCTTCTGATTGTATTTTTTGCAATCGGTCCATATTTTACTCCATCCGCAGTTTACCGCCTTTAAAAGCAATATCATCGTCTATGACAAGCCGGCTTCCTCCCTGACCAATGTCGACCTGATCAGCCGCATTCATGGTCAACGTCTGTTCCACACTTGTTAAAGATATATCTCCTTTGGCCCTCATGGTAATGTTTTTACTGCTCTCAATTGAAATTCCACTATTATCATGTATCGTAATATTATCTCCTTTGTGGTTAGTCATAACAATACGGTCCGGAGTAAAATAAATCTCCTTTCCATATCGGGTTTTTAATGATTTGACATCAGGATTCGTTCTGGCATTTGGATTGGTTGACTTTTGATGTATAGCACTGGTTACATATGCATCAGATTCATTTGGGGAAGGCAGATACAGCCGGGCTGAATCGCCTTTCTCAGGCATACAATACCATCCCGTACCATCCGCTGATGAATATACGGTGGAAAACGGGAATTCCATGGCCGGTGACTGGGAGCTGTTTTCTCCCTGTATGAGTTCTATCAAAACCTTATCTTTCACTATGTCAGTAATAACCGCATCAAAAGAAGCTCCTATCAAAGAAAAATTTGTTATATATGATGTTTGAAAAGCATTTTTTGTTTTTAATGTATAATGATGAATCAATTCACCATACGAAAGCTTACTATTTACCCCATACACATACAGTTCAAATCCATTAAATAAAATTTTGTCTCCCAGGTAATAGACCTTTCTATCAGTAAGATTATAAGAAATCAGATCATATTGATTCATTTTCAATTCACTATTCTTTTTGTGGTAATCCTGAATTTCATTTGTCAGTGTGTAATTATCCTCTTTTACCTCATAAGCATTTAGTTTTGGAATACCCAGATAAAAATGAATACCTGGTGCACGATCTTCCGGTATGAGTACCGAATGATACCGGCTTGCTAACCGTTTTAAAAACTGCCAGTCTGTTTCAAGGTACTGAATTGTAAAATCGTTCAATGACTGTACGTCTTTGTTCTTAATCATAAAATTACAATTTGAATAGGTATTGCATATACCGTCAATGATCTCTTTATAGGACTGGTTCCTGTCTTGATAAAAGCGTAAATGTTCATTTAAGTCCATTCTATAGGTGTCACTTGTGACCTCAATAGTCAGTACACATAATTTTCCTTCATTTTTAATACTAAACTGAGTAATAAATCCATTAAAAAACACCTGCTCTGTTTCTTCGTCTGTAATAATCATTTGAAACTGAGGGTATTTGTTTCTAATGCAATGATTTACGTATTCCTGTTCTGACCTTCCATCAATAATTCCCTGAATTTTCAAAATCGAATGGCAGTTTACATAACGTTTAGTAGTAAGCTCATGAATTTCTAAAAAATCAAATGGTTCGGTTCTAATTTGCAATGCTTTCATAAAACTCCTCCTCTTTCATAAAAATCCAGTTAAATTCTTATTGATTTAATTACTCTTTTTACTACTGGTTTCCAGTTTATATACACTTCAAAAGGGCAGTTAAAAGCCCCTAGCAAAGTTTTGTCAGTCAATTGTACTAAGTACATAACGTTATAGATTGGTCCTTCTAAAGATGAACTTCTAAAATCAAAGTATTGAATTGAAACATTGTATGGATCTGCAAAAAAGTCTTCTTCGTAAAATAGAGTATTTGGATATACCATTTTTATCGATTCTCTGATTTTAAATACGTATAACTGCAAATCAGGTATCTTTTCATTCAACATATTAAAAGTAAAATTAATTTTGCCGCTCTCGTCTGAATAAACAATCCTGGGTCTTGGATCCACTGTGTAACGTTCTTTTATTTTTTTATCAGACAGTTCTGTAAACGCCACCGGCATATCCATGAAAATTGTCCCATTAAATAAACACCTATTTATTAGCTGCGTATTATCCTCTTCTAAAGCATCTTTATTTACAAGTCCCAAAATCATCTCATCAATCATACAATCCCTCCTTCAATTTATTTTTAATTTAAGCACCATTCCTACTGCCTGTTCCTTTTCTTCTCTTACCTTTTGTCTTCTGGCACGCTCCAACAGTGCAATCTTTTCATCCAGATTCATTCGTTTCCCTCCCGTCTACAACAACATAACACTTCTCTTCCCCCGGCTGACTTCACCTTTTCTCACTTCCCCATTCCTCTGATTTTTCAAAATCACCATAAGTCCTCTATAGAGCCCTCCATTTCCTCTGTCTCCATAATCCTCTCCCAATCCAGCAAACAGATATTCCCGGATGCAGTCAACTGTCACAGCTCCATGAACGGCCAGGGCTGTCATGGAAAAGCTGGCATCAAGGGGATCTAAAGGTCTGCTTCTCATGATCTCCTTTGAAAACTGCCTGATGATCCTGGGATTTAACGTACTCCCTCCTTCCGCCGCGTAAGGCTGATGAATGATGTTCACTGTGTCATACTCCGTGGAATAATCCTGAAAATTCTCATAACGGCTGCGAAGCCTTGCTCCTTCCTGAAGCCGGAACCTGCACAGCTCCATTTCACAGGCTGGGTCCGGCTTCTTATCCTCCAGAAAGATCCTGGTATTTCCCATGATCTTTCCTGCCACCCTGATTTCGGTCAGAAACTGCACCTTTAAATACCGGATCTTATCCTGGGCATTGCACTCCATCCTATAGGGCTGTTCCATAAAATAAAGCTTTCTCTTCCAATAAATCATGCCAGGGGAAATAGTCAGTTGGCCGTCATCCCAGACAATGTCACAGCCATTTATAATTCCGTCACCAAATCCCTGAAACTGCAGATCCAGAAAAACCTTAGGATAGTCCCTAAGCTTATCCAGCATCTCGGCCCTTAAAAGGCGCTTTTTTTCAAATTGGGGATAATCATACTGAAACATTTCATTTCCTCCATCAGCACAAGATAATTTCATCTATTTCCATGGTTTCTGCCATTTCAATGATTCCAAAATGGTACTCATAATAAATATCCACATGATAAGGCAGCTCCAAAAACATATTGATTAAAAAATCCATTTTCTTTACAATCTCATTCTCCTTTTTCTGTCCGATATAAATCAGGATCTCATAGGAGTTTTGGTTGCTGTGATATACAATGTTGCCTGGAATCAGCGCCTCCATCATATCCTTAAACATATCCAGGGAGCTTCCGGTTTTATACTGTTTTATCAGGCCGCTTAAAAGAATTTCCTGCTCTTCCCGCCAAAAGAGAGCCATGGTCTCTCTGGCCTGAGTTCCAAAAGCATGGTCAGCCAGATCCTGGTAAAGCAGCTTCTTATAATACTCTTCCCTTGACATTCCGGAAACTGCATCATTTTGCATCAACTGATGAAAGATCAAATGAAACAGATTTTCTTTAAGCTTGGGAAATTCCTTTTGATCCGGCGGGAAGAAATCCTTAAATATGTTGTAGAACCGATAGTAGGGATTAATTTCAATAATCTCTCCCTCCTCTATCTCCTTTTGATTCAGATAAGAACCAGACAGTTCCATATAGGCACTGAATTCACGGGGCATTTCAAACCGAATGCTCTTTTTCGGCACTCCCCTCTTTTTTAAGGCCAACATGACTTCCCACAAATAATTCATACAAACTTTCCTCCGCATTCATACTCAGGAAAATATTCCTGAACCTCAGAGGAGATAAAGCTTGCTAAATCCCGCAAAAGCCATGTTTCCTTTCCTTTTGGCTTAAAATAGAGGATCAGCTGCTTTTTACCTTCCCTGTCCCGGATCTCATCTTCTATAAAAAAGTTCATGGAGTAGGTTTCTAAGAATTCCAGTCCATTTTCCTTCAAGGCACAATCCTGGTATTCAATAAAATCCTCCAGGCCAAATCCGCGGATAAACCGTTCCAGTTCTCCTTTTGTTTTTACCGCCTGTCCCATTTTCCTCTGAAAGCGCTCTGCAAACCCGTCTTTTCTCAAGTTCTCCATAAGCGGATAAGTATAGCGGTCTATTTTATGATCCCCGCCGCTTCGTATCATATAAATGTCCCACTTTTTTGCATTTTCAACCTGTCCGGTAACCAAAAGCTTATCTCCGCTCTGTCTGACGCTTCTAATACCGGCTTTTTCTTCTACAAGATAAGCGTGTTCTGTTCCATAATCCCGGATGGATATAACATGCTCAAAATTTTCATGATCACTGCAGGCAATGGGAAAGCCTACGCTTTCCAGCTTCAAATGACGTACATTCCATATGGGGATCATGTCGTAATGAACAAACCGGTTATACTTCCCGAAATCGGCTCCGAAATTTGTCACTGACTCCTCATCCCCCGCCTCTTCCGGGAGACCGGTAATGCAAATGTCCGCCATTTTAAAAAGATAGGGAGCATTGATGGTTTTCCATGGAATTCCATTTTTCATGAACAGGTGATAGAGATGCTCTATTTCTTTCCCATAGCGCTCACTCCGTTCTAAGCGGATATGAACCGGATACTCTTTGCCAGCCCGTAAAATTCCTGTAAAGTCCTCCTGGTTCTTTAATATCTCTCCAACCTTCAAAGCATCACATTCCAAAAACACGGTAGACAGACAAAACTTCCCCTCTGCCTTAAGTTTCTCCTTCACATCGGAAATCTTATAGGAGGCCGTTTCTAAATCTTCTTCACATATGGGGGACATTAGATGATGGGACTTATCCAAATAGGTACGTTCCATCAGTCCCGTACGGATTAAATAACGGTTGATATCATACGCAAGGTCATTCATCACCCGCTCCTCTAACATCCGGTACATCTTTACGTTTGTTTCATACAGCTCTAAAAACACGCCTTCCATTAAGTTTTTAAATACGATCCGCTCCTCCAGATTGCTGATTGACTGGATCTCATCCCTGATCATTGATTTCATTTCTTCTATCTGATCCATCTTTCCTTCACCTCCTTATTTTGAGAATTGCTTATTTATTGATTCGGTGTGCACGAACTTACTATTTCATCTAACGTTGATTTAATTTTCTCAAAACTACTTGGAAGGCAATTTTGTATTATCACTGCAAATTTCTCAAACTCCTTAAATTCTACTAAAGAGAAAACATAATAATATTTCACAGAGTCCAGTTCACCGGAGTACACAACCGTTTTTATCCTCTTATCTCCAATTTCCGCATCTTTTGTTTCCTCAATAAATTTAAAATTCTTGCTTAGTGACTGCATATTATCAATTTGCGCAGCTAAAATATCTTCAGGACTTGCGTTTTCCGCAAGATCTGCTTTTTCATAAACGTAAACTCCTGTTGAATAGTCTTCAAAACGTGAAACGCACTGCAAATCAAAAGGATTTTCCTCTTCATATAATTTCCAATCATTAGGAAAACTAAATACTAAATCGTTTGATGTAAAAGATTCAGACTGCGCATTCTGTGAATAAATTCCCTTCTCTCCTGCCGGAAAAAGTACAATTCCCGCTATCACCGCAATAGCAAGAAAGACAGTAATTAGTATGGTAATGAAAATGCTTAAAACGCTTGTACCGCCATGCTTGCTTATGTACAACCCAGCCTCCCCATCTGTCATTCCGGAGGTTTGTATTATGATTTTCATTCCTTTTTTGCGGTAATAAGAATTTGCACATATTCCCACAACAATACGAAGAATCAGTCCGCTCCCCGGAATGATCACAGATAAAAGAGAGATTACTCCATATAATAAAGCCTCTAAATACATTTTTCTGTATGCCAGCCAGTAAACCGGAAAAAGGAAAGCAGGCCAATTCCAGCTTGCAAAGTTCTGGCGTTCCGGTTTGTCACGCCATTTATCTTTGTAATATTCGTAATTATTTCCCACGAATATTTCAGCACTCCAATCATCTAATATCTGGTGTTCTTCCATTGATAACCCTCCTGTCATATGAAGTAATTCCTTACTTTTTACCGTCAAAAAAGTTCTCTTCCCATGTATCATCCTCAAAATCAAAGAAGGTTTCCTTCCCCTTATAAAGAACTTCATTTTCACGCAACACCGGAAGCACTACAAAGCCCCAGCGCTTTCTTGATACCCATACAAAGAACTTCATTTCCCCTTCCAGTATGGTATCCGTTTCCTCCTGAATCACGCTTCCTCCATACTGTTTATCAATCTCCTCCTGTGTCGTCCGCTCAAAAGTTTCGGTGTCATACTCAAAGTAATAGGGTTTTAAGCGTTTTCCTTTGTCATCATTTAAATAAAGGTCCAGCTGTTTTCCAATCATGAAACGGGAAATGCAGCCGATATGTTCCTCCTGATCCAGACTGCGGATCAATATCTTTTCCTGATTCTCATGAGTATGTACCACGATTTCATAAGGAAGGGTCCGCACCTGGTAATCCTGATTTACCTTCATATAGCCTCTTTTGCAGTTTATAAAGTAAGCAAGAGCCCCCTTTAAGCAGCACATCTTAAGCTCCGACTCATCCTCTCCCTTTTTTGCACTTTGGATCAGCTTACCAGGAACATACTGCTTCAAAGCCTCCATAAACAAACTGGACCTGCAGGACTGTCCGGTCAGCTTGATCATTTCATATTCCTGCAATTCTCCCTGTTCAAATTTCTGATCCAGAAACCGCTCCATCAGATGATAAATATCCGGTCTTAAAATCGTCTCAATCTCATTTAAATACAGGGGAAAGCGTATTTCCCGGTCAATGTGGGTAAAGCAGCCCTCATCATGTACTGACAGCTTCCATTTATCCAAAAACATTCCCCTGCTTTCCTTTTCCCTGCTGGTTTCAATCCAAAGCTCATACTGGAACCTGGACCCAAAAAAGGATTTTTTCACCTCTTCTGCAAGCTGAAACAGATAATAATAGTTGTTCTTTACATGAAAATACTGCTCCCTGCTTTTTTCCTCATAATCCTTAAACCGGGTCGGAAGGAATCCCTCTGCTCTGTGATAATCCTCCTCCAGTTTCTGCCCGTAATTTCCGTCAGACGAGTCAGAGGAATCCCCCTGTTCCAAATATCCCAATGCCTGTGAGATCTTAATTTTCAGCATCTGCAGAATGCGAAATGTTAAATTATTTCCACCAAAATTCGTATCTCCGTTTTCATAACGGGTTTCTAAATCAATGGTATAAGACACCCGGCTGTTATCAATGCGGAACCGCCCGGAGGTCAAATCTGTAGTTCCACCTCCGCAGTCAATGATCAATGCATGATACCATCGCCCTTTCTCATAGCGATTCTCACCTACCATCCCATAAATGCTGTTAAAAAGTACAGCCATCCCTTCATCCAGCTCACAGTTTACATGAAATTCCGGAAGCAGCTCCTCAAACAATTCCCGGAACTTCTCCTTTTGGCGGATGGGGGCCAGAAACTGAATGTTCTTAAACTGGCATTTAAACTGCTGTTTCGCCAGGTCGATTAGGTACTCCAAGTATGCTTTCAGCATGTCCCGGCGAGGAATCTGATATTTAAACCCGCTTTTTAAAATGACACTTTCCATCCGTTCTGCATCACTGACCCATCTCTTAATATCAAAAAACACGGGCACATCTTCATCTAAGTACCCCTGGTCTCCCAAGGCAAGCGCCTCATTTCCAAATTTAAATCCGTGCCCGCTTTCCCGGCATTCCTCCACCCCTATTACACTGGGAATGACAGAATGTTTCCCATCCCTTGCAATTTTCACACTTCCATCAGGGAGGCAGATCCCCATTGTCGTATTGGAGCTTCCAAAGTCAATAACCAAAGGAAGATCTGTCTCCGCTACTTCCCGTACCTCAATATCAAGAAGAGGAATCCGGATTCCATCCATATGGCCCGGAATGGATAAATGATCTCCCTGATAGCAGTCATAAAGAAATTCCGAATCTCGTTCATTGGGGAAATATAAAATAAAATACTGGTGTTTCCCAAGAGGCAGGACCCGCATATCTTTCCCCTGGAACAAATAAAAGGTATTTTCCACCTCTTTTATGTAAAAACAGGTATAAATCTGGAAATTTTCGTCTATGAGCAACAGGTTTCCTTCATATAAGGTCATGTCCGATTCTACCTTGTAATGATCCAGTTCATTTAATCCGGTTCCACGGTAAATTACTATGGTTCCCGGAATTCTTACCTTCTGATTGGAACGGATATCTATGAGATTCCTGTCAAAAAACTCCTGAAGTCGTTCCAACCCGCCTTTGCATTCTGTATCAATATGCCGATAATCCTTCTGCCCCCTGAACCGCAGGATCAGCCGAAGAAGTACTTCCCGATCCATGCAGCCTCCGGAAGGCATGACCAGTTTCTCCTTTCGGCAGATTTCCTTAAGCTGAAAGGTGGTCATCGTTTCCAATTTACTTCTTTTATAAGTATTTTTTTCCGGTTCTGTTTTTCCCGGGTGTAAGGTATAGGTATATCGGCTCATTTGTATTCCTCACTTTGTCATGTATTTCCCGTAAATGGTTTCCGGCAGCTTAACGGCCCACACCCGGACCGTTTTTTCCGGCATCTCCATTCCCGGTTCCTGTCCCGCTGCCTGATTCGGACGTTTTCTGATCCTTTGTCTTTATTCCGGCCTTTGCTGCCGTAATCTTATCGTTGATCCCATCCGCCAGCTCGTACAGCTCCAAGCGGATATAGATCGTTTTGGCCGTCTGATAATAGGTAATGGCGCTTTCATACTTTTCCTCCGCCAGAAGTTCATTTCCCTTATTCTCCAGGTCAATGGCATTTTTCTGATCATTCAGCTTCTGCTGGTTTTCCAGCTCCCGCTTCTCCTCTTCCTCTTTCTTCATCTTTTCTTCTTCTGCCTGCTTTGACTCTTCTTCCGACTTTTTTGCCGCCTGGGATTTTTCTTTGGCCGCCGCCTCTGCGACTTCCTGCTTCTGACTGTCTTTCTCCATTTTTTCCTCTGCCGCCGCCTGCTTTGCCAAAGCCTCCTCTTTTCCAGATGAAAAATAAAGGGCTGCCGCTTTATCTCTCGCCTGACCATAAGATTTCACGGCTCCGTCCATGTCACCGTATCCCTCTTTTTGCTGTCCCATTTCAATTAAGTCAAATACATCGATATAATCTCTTGTTTGCTTTAACCCGGCGTCTATGTATGTTTTTCCTGTATTTCCTGCCTTTACGGACAGCTCCCTGGCTTTTAAGTAAAGGTTTTGGGCCTTCTGATATTCTCCTCCCATCATAGACTCATCCGCTAAAAGTATCTGCTCTGCCAGCTTTTTATACTGGTCTGCCTCCTTTGATTCCTTCTTTTTCTTCAAGCCATCCGCCAGCTTCTTTGCCTCTCCATAATCCTCGGAAGCTTTTAAGTAATTATCATATTTCAAATATTCCTGACCGCTGCTTAAGTATTTTTCAAGATTGTATTCCTTGTTTTTTATGCTTCTATGATGCAGATAAAGCCCAAGGCTGATCCCTCCCACCACCAAAACAATGGGTATGGCAGCCATTAAAATCTTTTTAAGGGACAACTTCTTCGGAGGCTGGTAAACCTTTTCAATAAAGGTCACTGCAAGACTGTAATTATCCACCTCCTCTGTCTCCTGCTGTCCTAAGATCACATCCTCTGCCTGATCCAGAATCTCCTTAGGCTCCTTGGCTTCCTTTGCAGCCTCCAGAAACTCTTCCTCGCCAAAGCTCTCCCAAGCCCCTCTTGTAAAAAGAGCAAAGATATCACCGGCTTCCAGCCCGATCTTTTTTGATACAAGGATTTCCGGCTGTCCCCGCTCTCCCAAAAAGGAATAAAGATTATTTCTTTCCTCATGGGCAGCCGCCTGATCCAGGGTGATCCTTTCTTCTTTCAGCAGATTCTCAGTCAGGGACTGATCCCTTGTCCTGACCAGGATCCTGCCGTTCCGAAGCAGATAAAACCGGCTGTTTCCCACATGGCAGCAGAGTAATTTTCTGTAATCCGTGACCACCATGGTGACAGATGCCTTTAAGTGCATTCCTCCCCGTTTTTTAAAGAGCTCACGGTGAGCCTGATTCATATTGTGCTTCAGTTTCCCTGCATTCATGGTAGGTCCCTCTACAAAGCTTCGGATCAGGCTTTCCACAACAAACTTTGCACTGTTGGTCTCCAGTTCTCCATCCAGGCTGTCTGCCAGCACATAGCAGGCATAGTCATCCATTTCTGCAAATCCAAAATAATCCCGGTTCGTGAGCTTCTGCCCTTCTTCTGAGATATACTGCGTACGAAAATCAGAATTCATTCTTCTCATAAGTCACCTCCGCTCTCAGAAGCAGAACGCTCCCGTTTTCTTTCTCCATCCCATTTTTCTTTTCCGACTCCATGACAATGCCGTCTGCTTTTTCCTTCAAAGTAAGATCCTTTAACAGGATATCTTCCATCTCCGCCCAGGATACCGCTTCAAAAATCCCTTTTGTAGCAAGCAGCACCACATCACCAGGCTTTAACCAGATAGGTCTTTCCCCAATCTCAATTTCATGAAAACCATCTATTCCCAGATAGTTCCATACCCGTTTTTCTTCCATGGTCCAGATGGTTTCAGGCCTTGATAAGATTCCTTCCTGATAAGCGTTTAATGCAAGCACATTAAGAGTCTGTCCTTTGCTGATTGGGATCAATTCCTGATTCCGAAACAAAGCAATCCGGATATCTCCGGCCAGGCCGTAATGCATAGACCCCCCATTGACAAATACCGCTGCCAGACATGTACCTCCCTGCCGTTCCCCTATGGTCCTCTGAATTTTCTGACTTGCTTCACGAAAAGTAGTCTTAAAGAAATATTCAGGGTTATTGAGCACATGGCAGGGCTGATATCGATCCAGCAAAGTATCTACTGCAATCCTGGCACACACTTTTCCTGTATTTGCTTTTCCAATCCCATCAGCCAAAATTGCCAGGGTTCCTGCGCTGCTTGTTTGTATTCCCGCTATATCCGCCTGGATCTCTTTGCCGCCGGTGGTCTGGCTGACGGCAGCTTCATCTGCAGGTTCTCTTTTTTTATTTTCTGCTATCCTTATATCTGCGGCCGCCAGAACCAACCGGCCTAACACAGAGGCCGACAGTATGATCCCAAGACCTCCCATGATCATTACAGTCATTTTTTATCATTCCATTCAAAATTTTCTCCGCATAAAGGGGCAAATAAAAACCGGCTTTTCCCCAGCTCAATCACATCATAAGGTTTTAATTCCGTAGGTACATAGACTGCCTCATCATTCAAATAGGCAAGCCCTGCCGCATCTCCCGGTAGGATGACCGTATTCCTCTTTTTCTCGTCATAGACAATGATGGTATGGTTTTTACGGTTGATTTCATTGTCACCTAAAATCTGTATATCCATGTCATCTCCACGGCCTATAAAGTTTTTTCCGCTGTGGATCTTATAATCCATTCCAACCCTTGCACCAGAGATACATACGATCCATCCGCAGACAGGCCGAACCTCTTCCTGCAAAACTTCCATGGAAGGCTCAAAGCCCACAGGTTTCTTCTCTTCTGTGTCCTCTTTCAGCTTCATCTGACAATAGGGACATATCTTACCATAACGTCTTGCATTATAAACATGTCCATTGGGGCATCTTACTAAGCTCATATTCCAATCTCCTATCTATGTATTTATGTCAATAAAAGGCAAGTACTGGCAATGTAAATCACATCTCCCGCCAAAATCCTGCATGGCCTTCCGGTCACCTGATAACAGATGCCATCCTCTGCCTTTCTGATTCTTACACCGTTTTGAGAGCCCAGATCCTCTAAATACCAGGAATCCAGGCAGTAATTCAATACTGCATGCTGGTTGTCAATGAAGGCACTGTACTCGCAGTCCTCCAAATCTACATCCACATCCTCTTCTTCATTTTTCTTTCCTACAATAAGGGCTGTTTTTCCTGCTAAATCCCAAGACTTCAAGGGTTTATCATGCTCGTCCAAAAGCATGAGCTGAGTAGCCCTGACCGCCTCCGGGAATGCTTCCGGTTGTTTTATTTCCCTGACCTCTTTTTCCCTTATCCGGCCAAACAGATCAACGATGGCCGCAAGCCCGGCAAAAAACATCACCCCGATCCACAACCAGTCGTTTCCCCTAGAAATAAGGCCAATAATTAAAAATATTGCGCAAATCAGGATTGTGATATCCAATCCTATTTTCATCTTTCTTCTGCTCTCCATGCTTTATCTGGTGTCCTCCTCATTTTCTCATACCTGGCTCTTGATGATCTCCTGTGTTTTTTTCTGTCTCATCTTCACCTCCCCTTTGTCCCATTGCGGTTCTCTCCATAGGAAAAGGAGTTAAACAGCCGATCATCATTGTGAAACAGGCCTGCTTTTATAGGATTTTGCTCTTCAGAATCCACAGGTCCTTCTACAGTAACATTTGTTCCGGTAAAATGATCCATTATTTTTCCTGCACCGGCATAGTCTTGCTTTCCGGTAACGGCCTGAGAAATAAATGCTGTTCCCGCAAGCGCTATAACAACATCTCTTACTCCAGCCACATTTCCCTTTCCTTTTTCTTCTTCAAACTTATCCTCACTGCTTTCCCCTGTTTTTCTGTATATTACATTCCCCATACACCTGCACTCAATATTTCCGGATTCATCCATTTCAATCGCATTATTACCGGTTGTTCCTGCTTTCATCTGAATTCCTTTTCCAGCTTTTATCTGCAAATGGTCAAATCCTTTTTCCAGTATAATGTCTTTAGAAGCCGATAATTTCATAGAACCGGAAGATACTATTTGCAGGACTCCATCTGAAGTCAGCCGTATTGTGGTCTTCTCTCCTGTTGTTGAAAACAAAACGTTTTTTTCATTCATTTGGAATCCATTCCCCATTTCATTGCCAATGGACTGAACACGAATCGGCAGACCTGATGTCTCTTTCTGGTCCCGCCTGATCACAGACATTACAAACCCATTTTGCTCTTCCTCGTCCGGAAAATAAACTTCTGCCTTTGCTCCTGGATCTGACATGTAATACCCAAGTTTATTATTTTCTCCTGCTTCAAACGTAAAGTATGGCATAAGAGCACCTGATATTTCTTCCATTGGAAAATGCAGCTTAAGCTGATTTCTCTGTACTTCCAGAACCTCTGCCCACATTCTTGTATGAGCGATCTGGTGGTTTGGAATATACGGAAACTCTGATTTTCTGTTACAAACTAGTTCCAGCTCATACAGAATTTCTTCTTTCTCCGTAACAAAATGAACCGATTTGACATAATATTTTTTATTCTGGTTCATTATCGTTTCTCCTACTTCATACTTTTTGTAAGAATTAGTCCAAATCGTTTCCTGTTTCTTTATGAGATCCAATGCTCTTTTCTCCTGTTTACCGTCCATATTACGAATAGATTCTCCGAACGGACTACCAAACGAAATTTGAATTTCTTCAGAAGAAAGATTCGGATAAATTCCTTCCTTAAAATGAGATGCAAGGCGTTTCATGAATTCCCAGTCTGTCTCTTCATACTGTATGAGAAAATGAGGAATTTTCAAATTTCCTGACAACCTGTCAGTGACTGAAGCATTGGGATATGCTTTTAATACCGTTTCCAAAACTTCTTGATAAGTCATCTCTAAATTCTGAAAAATCCTTCTTCGCTTTGTTAAATCCATCTGATAAGAAAAAGAGGCTGCGTTCAAAAGAAACGTTCCGACTTCTCCTTTTTCTTCCATATGTAATTTAGTTATAAGTCCACAAAAAATCAGGCATTTGTTTTGATCTTTCACTACTATTTTTTTATTTTCATCTGTCTGCAAAATTGTTTTTTGATGATTACTTTCTTCACATATCCCACGTAAAGTCAAGCTGGCATGTTGATTTATTTCTTTTAAAATACATAAATCGTAAATATGAAGCAATTCCAATTCTATCGTTACTTCCAATCCTTTATATTCATAATCCATCCTATCCCTCCAAACAGACTTTTTTCATGCATATCCCGGTAAACGGCCTGCGCAATATACTCTCCGCCACATCAAGATGAACGATAATCCAATTTTCTCTTATTCCTGATATATAAAAAATCTTTCTGTTTCCAATTTTCTTTTTATCCAAAACCAGTTTTCTCAGAGAATGATCCGGATAGAATTTTGCTGACTTACCAAGGCAGTCTGCTTCTTCCAACGCACAAAGCCAGTAAACCTCCTGTCTCTTGTGAACCAGATCACTCAATATTGTGCAGTTGTAGTGTATTCTAGATTCATAGCTGAAAAAAACTGTTTTCATCCTGTCCGAAATGAATAATAGAGGTGTTTCTATCAAATCAGGATAATAGATTTCCTCCCCGCTTTTTACCCTAAGATTAAAGCTTTTTTCCTGAAAAGGCACGTTCTGAAAATCCAGCCGTAGTTTCCTGTTTATCGTGCAAATAGACCGTAGTTCTGGAGGAAAGTGGGCTTTCTCAAAAGAAACTGTATTGTGATATGACTCTTCCTGTGACAATATGAAATATTCCATGGGATCACTCCTAATCGTAAATCTGAATACTATTTCTTTGTTCCTCTGTAAGTTCTATTTGATTCAATGATTTTCTTCTGAATTTTGCTCCGTTTAATCTGGTATTTTGAAATACTGTAGATTGAAGCACTGATGTCCTGAAATCTGCTCCACTGAAATCTGCTTCCGAAAAATTTACATATTCCAGGTTTGCATTGGTAAAATCCACCCCCACCAGGCTTAACAAATTGCGGTTAAACAAACCTGGTTTCGTGACCGGCGCCATGGCTCTTCTGAAATTTGCTCCAGACAAATCACTGTCTGAAAAATCTGCTTCAAACAGCAGTGCATCTTTCCACAACGTGTTTTTTAAGTTGCAGTGGTAAAATCCTGCTTTTATGAAATAAGACTCACTTAAATCAGAACCGGAAAAATCCATATGATAAAAATCACTTTTCGTTCCGTTCATTCCTTTTAGTTTAAGGCCCTGCCATTGAAGATTTTTATAGTTTCTGCCATAAATTCCTATCTCTGTCATTTCCTCAGTCTCCATGAGTTTTCTCAAATCCAGGTCATTCTCCAGTCCATTCTCTTCTACATATACTTCGTCAAAAATTCCCCTGTATTCGCCAACCGTCACACAAAACCGCCCTGCCTGGGATAATAACGGTGAAAGGTCAATCTTCTTTTTTCTGATGGCGAACCTGGTAAGTTCTGTTATGTATTGGGTTATCCATGGTATATATTCTGTTTGAAGAATTTCCTGTATATCGCCTTCTTTAATTATATTTTTAAAATCTCTTAACGAGGAGCATAGATGTTTTTCCATCTCCCACAAAAAATCAAAAAGAACGCTGGCATCCCATTCCACCCATAACGCATTGGAATCCAGATAAAATGATTCATTAAATGCATAAATTCTTACTCGCCCATCCCTTTGAAGGAATCTGCTTCTTAACACACACAAGCTAATGCTGAATATTCTCTGTTCCAGACGCTTCTCTTCTTCCATACGCTTCCATAACTGCCTGAATGCCGCCTGAAGTTCTTCACACAATAGTTCCATGTTTTCATTACAATAGAGGTCCAACTCCATCATTCTTTCAGCACCTTCCGGCAGGACATAGCCATATTTAAACGTTTCTAATAATTTTTCCCGTTCCATTCATATCCCCTGTATTTAATTGGTATACACCTTGTTACCCTTCAATTCTATAACACCCTTCTTACTGATATTGATTTCCCCTTTTCCTCCGCAGATCATATGAATGCTGTCTGATGCATGAACCTTTACCTGATTTCCCGCTTCCATAACAATATCTCCTTCGGAACGCAGAATGATTTTAGAACTGGCAGAAAGAGTTAATGTCCCATCCCGGTCCAATGTCGCAATGCTGGCTCCATTTGCTGAAATACTCACCTGTTCCGGTGTCCAGCACAGTTCCATCCCCTGCGGATTTCGGATATACCGCCTTTGGTAATCTTCCATCTGATCTGCTTCCCCAGGCTGTGGCTGGTATTCACTTACAGAACTGGAAGCATAAGCATTCTTTTCATCAGAATCCGGGAATATTATCCTTACCTTATCTCCTATTTCCGGCATACAGTACCAGCCGCTTCCATCTTTCGATGCATATACTGTAGAATAAGGAAACCAGCAGCTTCCCTGGGCATTCTGTCCCCCAGCTTCTCCCTGAATATTAATTTTTACCAGATCCCGTTTTACTTCTTCCGCTGTCCCCTTTACCGCTTTTCCCGATAACTTTTCATTATACTTTTTTTCCTGGACCAATCCTTCTTTTACGCATAGTTCACAATCATGAACCAGAACTGCCTGCTCCAGAACGGTATGTACTGATTTTACATACAGGCTCTGCCCCTGGCAGTTTATTTCCTCTCCCAGTTCTACCCATTCATCCATCCGGATTGCATAGGTAATATAGCTTGTATCAGAAACAGCGGGTGTTAAAACTTCCAACGCTTTTTTATAAGCTTTTAGGTCCTTTGTTATCTGATAATCTCCCAGATACTTTTCCACAGCCACATATCGCTCAGGAATCCCTATGTAATAAGCCGGGTGCCCTGAAATGCTGTCTGCCAGAATCCGCTGATTTTGGCGTGAAGCAAGACGTTTTAAAAATTCCCAGTCCGTTTCCTGGTACTGCATAAAAAAATGGCCGGTCTTTGCCTGATATTCTTTACGGATGATCGAATCCGCATCTTTATATTCTGATGTGACAGTCCGGAAAATACCCTCATAAGAGGCTTCCACGTTATGAAACGGTCTTGTTTTAGGAGCCATGTCCAGAAGGATTGTATGGGAATACGCCTGTACCCGAAGGTTATAGCATTCTCCCTGATGATTTATTTCCGCCAGTGTAAGCAATCCCCGAAAAAGAACTTGTCCTTTTTCATGCTTTACAATCAATTCGGTTCCAAACTCCAGACCATGATCATACTGTTTCTTTTCTTCTTCACTGATTCTTCCAACTGCCTCAAAAAATATGTGTTCGTTTATGTTTCTATGTATCTGCAACTTGTTTATTTCTATAAAATGAACCGGTTCTATCCTGATTTCCCCATTGCTGATCAATCCAATTTTTTCCACGTTTTTCTCCCTCCTCACTTAAACCGTACCTGCTGCCATATATAATTCTGAATATACAGATCTTTTGCCTTTTCCAATTCCTGAAATGCATGGTCCAATGCCTCTCCGGTTTCTGCAATTCCGTTCTGGATTTTATCCACAATTCCCTGACAGCCATGAAGTAACGTTTCTGCCAGATCAACTCTTAAATCAATCTGATCTTTTATACTACTCTCCAATTCTATCTTAATACCTGAAAGTATCTCTTCTCCCGTTAACTTCTTTCGGTTTTCTTTTGGCGGAAGCTGTTCTATATCGCCGGCCTTGATCTGTCCATTGTGCTCTACGGTAATCATTCCTCCGTTTAAACAGGGTAATGCGGACCGCTTTAGTACGGCAGGCACCTCCTGCCCTTCCACTTCCACTGTGATACTGGGATCAGTAAGCACCCATTCCCGGCATATCTCCGGCTTGCATGGCACTGTTCCGGTTGATTCCAGAGTTTTTTTATCTGTCTCCGGATTTTTCAATACCGATTCAATCTCATCTACCGCATATAACATACACTCTGCGTTTTCTATGAGAATGTTCGTCCCTGCCTTATTGTCTTTTTTTGAAGCAACAGCTTTGCCCTGAATGATATTTCCATGGTCTTCAATGTTTTTTAATTCCCCTATATTGTTGCAGCCGTCACACGTTAGTATGGCTCCTTCTACCACAAAGCTGGTGGGGGCCTGATCCAGCTTGAATTTCGAGAAATCCACATGGTACAATTCTGCAAAACGCCTGCACATTTCATCTTCCCTGCTTTTTTTTACTTTTGCATAAACTTCCTCCGCTCTCAGAACTGCTTCCCATCTCTCATTCGACCACTCTGTTTCTTTCTGCCCTATATCGCTTTCATTCGTATACATCAACCCAGCAACTTTTTTTGCTATTTTTAATTTCAAGGATTCAGGCAATGCGTCCAGCCCATTCCACATGGATATTTGATTTGCTATCCTGGCCGGAACAAAGGTACGGTTCATCAATGTCAGGCCCGTTTTAAGAAAGTAATTCGGTTTATGAGTATGAAAAAAATACATCTTAAAATCAAATCCTTCTTCCGAAAGATCGGCATTATAATAATCCACTCCCGAATCAAAGTAAATCGTGTTTTTATCGCTCCCGGTTTTCGTAAAAATCTGGCTGACCGCATCACGAAATTCATTGATGTTGTAAATAATACTTTTACAAAACTTCTGTTTTCTTTCACTGATCTGATTCAGGAATGTTTTGGAAGCCCCCTGTCCATCATAAGAATAAACCTTGTCAACCATTCCCTCCGGAAGTAAGTAGGCACAGGAAGCAGCCATGTTGCCTCCTTTTGAATGTCCTGCCAGTGTCACATGATCCAGACCGGAGTTTGCAACATATTTTGCCGCTTCTCTTTGCGATGGTGTTTGGGTTGAAAACATGGCGGCTGAGTTGTCTCCCCATTGGTAATCCCCAGCTGTTCCTCGAAATACAATGATTGGTTTTACTTTATTTTCAGGATCTTTTTCAGGATCTTCAAGTGTCATGGCTCGAAAATTCGTATCTTCGTTGTCTGTAATATCTTTGATTTCCATCCTCATTAAGGTATCAGAAGCTCTTATCTGATCTATGACATCTAAGAATTCTTCTCTAGACATTTCTCCGCCGTATTTTATGTTTCCTTCTTTATCTCTTGTTAGATCAGGTGAATAATTTTTCACACTGTCTTCCATTTGATTTATTAAATTTGCTATAGTTTTTTCACCCTGCATACTATTCCAATCTGCTCCCATAGAAGTTCCATAAATCAAACTCGTTAGTTTTGCAGCATCTTTATTATCAATTATATTCATTGGTTTACTACCTCCAAACAATTATAAGAGCAGTCTCGAAAACTCTGAAAGTACTGAGTTTGCTCATTTTTTATTACTCCTTGTTTCTCTTTTTCCTCCAACTTTTTGCTTGTTTTTTCAAAAAAGACTTGACAAGTGCATAAAAATTTGCGGCGAAACCCTTATTAAAAATACATTTTGGGAGGTGCTTCATTTATGCTCAAAAGCTGGACTTCTCATGCTGATTATCAGCACTTTTTTTCTGACACTGTCTCTTCTTTCAATCTTCACAGCGCAAAAAACTTAGTTCTTATTCTGACTCCATTGACAAACTGACTTCTCTCAACCTTGATTCTCTTGCTACACATCTGGCTCCTTTTTACAGCCACACCGGAAGACCTGCCCTTCACCAGCCGGAAATATTCCGGTTTTTTATTCTCATGCTGGATCGTTCCTATACCAGCCTTGATAAGTGGGTCAATGACTTAATGACAACAGGGGACTTCCCAAAACACTCCCTGAGACAATGGCATTTTCAAAAGTCGGTGTTCCCATTTGTAAAGCAGGTTTGGAAATGACTTACAACGGCTACTGTAAGGGACGTTCCTGCCATAAATGGCGTTGCACCGCCAAATGTGTAAGGGTAGCTTGTCCTCTCGGTACGCCCTGCTCACCCTCCGATTATTGACGGGTGGTCTATACTAAACCGAACTGGGATATACGCTTGTTTTCAATGGTTCCAAGGATGAGCCGGTAATGGAAAGATACATACAAATCCAGATACTGTTCAGAGCGTATCAATAACCGGATCCTCAATGATTATCACTTACATGACATGAAAATCCGGGGTAAAAAACGATACTCCTTTTTCTCAATAATGGCAGGTATCAATATACACCTTGACGCACGCATTAAGAAAGCAAAGCTGGATACTGTTTGATTATTAAAACTAATAGTTCTTAGAAACCTATATGTGGGAGATTCATTTGTCATGCCTGCATTTAGAATAATTAACCAAAAATAAGGCATGTAAAGGTATTGCATTAAATATCAGCTTTTTAATACTTAGTTTCCGAGATTACTCTTATAATTTTCTAAATCATCATCAGAAAAATTATATATTGTTTCTTTACCAGTTCTCGTATTAATCTCAATCCCAAATCTTTTTTCCATCTTTAAATCCCATATCGGGTTTTGCCAGGTTTTCCCATTTTTATCATGTCCGGCAAAATGTCCATTCTCTTCTTTAACTATATCAATTGAATCAAAATCATCATTACTATTTACAATGTAATAGTCAAAGCTTATTTCAAATTCATTTTTTATCTTTTTAAAATCAGTAATTAATTGAGAAGCATATTTTTTGACATTTTTTTCTGATTTATCATCGCTTGCTTTCACAAATATAAAAATCTGAATATATGGACAAGATTTAGCAAGTTTAAGATAATCCTCTGCAGTTGAATTTGCTGTTAGTTGACTATTAAAATCGTCTCCATCCGTTCTAATAAATAACTTGTAATTGTTGTCTAATATATCCCATAATTTTTCCTGTATTTCATCTTTCATTTTTTCTTTTATGAATTTCCAACAATAACCATCCTGAATCTCTTTTACGTTATTGATATCCAGACTTTTCTCCAATGATTCCCGATATACATAAACACGAAATCTAAAATCCATATCACTATCCGCAAAGGCATAACAATACCTTGGAAAACCACTTTTTCCGCTAACACTACCTCCAGGAATAGGGGAACCCTGTGTGGTAGTATGCCACGAAGAACCATAACGAGGTTTTTCTATTATAAATTGCTCTCCATACTTATTTTCCAAATGCATTATCACCATTTGGTTTAGTTCTTCTTCTATTTCACTTTCACTTTTCTCAGGTATTGCCGGATGCCTGTTTAACCTATAAAAAAATATTGTTATT